>WQZS01000006.1 GCA_009780585.1 Defluviitaleaceae bacterium
ACCCGATGCCAACCACGTAACGCGCCCGTTCGCCGTTAATCGTCCGATTGCGTAGGCGCTGCTTATGGAACATCCGCCCGCCCCCGCCCCACTGGTATCCGGTGTGTTGGCATCCCGTTTTTTTGGTATATCCAACCCAACTTCTGACCTAGTAGGACAGAAGTTATAAACAGCCTTTTAACTTGTCCTCCAATGGGGGACAGGTTACTTTTTTTCTTCCTTCACAACCATCACAACACTGTACCACGTTTAAAAAAGCGACAGGGTTCGGAGCAAAGCGCAAAGCGCAGAAAGCATTTGATACCGTTAATGAGTTTTACGAAACCCATCGCTCCGAGGATATAGCTAAAAGCGTGTTCGTTCCTGTGAGCCATTTGCCGAAAGCCGAGCCGAAGAAAGCGGCGGTAAAATCGGCTTTATTATACTAAAAAAGGGGCTGTCTTGCCGCCGATTTTCGTTTTTCTTTGGGGGCTCATAAGACAGCCCCGTTCTTTGAGGACTTATAAGACAACCCTATTTCCATCGTATTTTTTACGGATTGAATCCATGCTAGACATTTAACATTATATATTGTAAAATTACAATATATTACAAATACTTCGTGCGTTTATATCATATATTGTGTATTAATATATGAAAAGGCGAGGTTATGCGTAATGAGAATAACCAATTCCAGTTTGCTTGGAGGATTATTTATGAAAGCAATATTGGATAGAAATTTTTATACAAACTCAAAAGAATGGCCAATTGTTCCTTTTAGTTTGCAAATCCAAGACGATTCTAATACAAATAAGGTAGAATGGGGTGCTAATGTTGGGTTATCAAAGGAACATATAAAAGGTTGGTCTATGAGCATATCAGAAGTTGCCAATCACCCTGCTTTAATTTGGACAAAAAAATATATAGGGTATTGTAATGATGATTTTAATAATGGCATGTTTTTAAATAAGATTGAAACAGAAAAATTTTACCCTGATTTATCTCCTATTTGTTTTAATTGTAAAAAAAATATAGAGGGTTTTAGAAAGAATTGTGACACATTAGATGAAACTGTTGTAAAACGCATTTTTAATTACATAGATAAAAATGAAAAAAACGATGTTATACCTATTATAGAATATAATGTTGATATTAATATAAAACGAAATGATGAAAAAATTGTTTGTTTTATGTATACGTGTCCATACTTACCTTTAATTGAATTAATTTTTCCTGTCATTTTTGAAGGAATAGCAATAGCGCTTGTTATGGTGGGCCAAATTGTAATAAATGAAAATTATGATAAATTAATTAACTTAATAAAGCCTAATAAAGATATTTTAAATATTTTTTCAAAAAAAAATATGAGGTTTGAAGATGTAATAAAAGAAAAAATAGAAAATATAAATGAAACAATCAAAAATGTTTCTAAAGAGGTTGAAAGTATTTTATTGTTATATTCGCAACAAATTGAAGGCGCGCGAAAAAGAATTTTAGATGAAGCATTAAACAGATTGACAAAAACTCAAAAAAGATTTTCACTTTATGGAAACAGTAAATTCCAAATGGGTACAAGTGCATTAATATCAAGGAACATAGAAATAAAAAATAAGATAATAAAGTTTTTTAGGTCTGAATTAGTTTATTTAGAAAATTTATTTGGTGTAGAGCATATATATATATATTTTGATGACAATTTAAAAACAGAAGTTAATGAAGCAGGGGTATTTTATCAACGTTGGTTGCGAGATAAGTATGGGAAATATGGAGAGCGAAAAAATAGATTTGATGAATTTAATGGTGTTAATGGCGTGATTGATTTATTTCACGGTTTTAACTCGCCTCCACCTAAAAGAAAATTGCATTTAAAAAATCTTGCTCCAACTGATTATATACCTTCAGATAATGGATGGACGATTTGTATTTATGAAAATTCAATTTATGTAGATGATGCAGGAATAAAAAGAGAACTTCCTCCAATAATAATTGGAATTAAATATAAAAATGGCAAATTAGGACGCGATTATTATTTGGGAAAATTTAATCACGACATAAACATAGATAAACGCGAAACAGATTGGATTGATGCAGTACTTCCAAAATTTGCAATATTTGCACGTAACGTTTTACTCGCTTGGGAAAAACATAAACAATCTGACGCATTAATGGAAGGAAAATTAACTTTAGAACATGAATTTGGAAACATGTATAGGGCAATGGAAGGATTTACAGAGTTGTTTGAAATAAGACGTAAAAATTGGGGAAAAATTTTTGAAAACATTACAGAAAAATTAAAAGCTTATCTTGTATTGTCGTCAAGTCATGTTAAATCAAATGAAATAATGTTATTAATTGAAGATTTGAACTCATTGTCTATTAGGGATAGTGAACATTTTGAATCTGATGTCTTGGGACTTTTTTTACGTATAAAAATGGTTTCATATTTTCACAATGATAAATTAATACCAGATGTTAAACCTTTTGATGTAGCTGATGCTTTTTTAGAAAAATGGAAAAGAGCTTTCAATTATTTGTGTCGACCCATGCGTAAATGGAATGAAATTATTTTTTCTGATGAAGCAAGCGAAAGAAAGATAAAAGCAGACCCTGTTTTTCTTGAACATGCAACATATAATGTGATAGTAAACGCAATAAAATATGCTAAAATTAATACTTGTATTTATGCAGAACTTGTTAAAACTAATGAAGGAAACAGCATTATTATAACAAATTACGGAGATTATTTAGAACCAAACAATAAACAAATTTATGAAAGAGGTAAGCGTAACTTGCACAAGTCTTTATTATTTCATAATAATGTTAATAAAGAACATACAAGTGGGAGGGATAAATCTGTAGATGGGAAAGGAATCGGATTATACTTATGTCATAATTTATTAAAATCCATGAATTGCGAAATTTATCATAAATGCAAATTTGTATCAAATTATAATATAGCACTTATTAATCTATTTTTAGAAAGATACAGAGGAAAACCATTGTTTAAAGAGTTTTGGGACGAGATGGCTGAAAAACATGAGGGGTTAGACGTTTCTTATGATGCTATTAGCAAAGAATATAATGAATTAATAAAGTCGGGGAAATTTTCAAAAGTAGTAAATGAAAAAAAACAAGGTGACATGTCAATTCTTGAAAATATGGAAAGTTTAACTATCTTTGAGCAAATCCAAGAGATGACTTTTGAAACAAAGTTTATTATAACTATACCTTTTATTAAGGAGAATGAAAATGAAAACAAACGTTTTGCTATTCGAAGATGATAATGCAGTAATTTCTGTTTTACCTGAGTTAATCAGGTCAGATGGATATAATGTATTAACTGAATCATACGATTGGAAAGTTGTTGAACGTTGGCTTGATAATAAAGGTGCAGAGGATTTTGTTGCTTTAGTTTTTGATTTAAAAGTTCCTGCGCACAAAATGCCTGTATGGGGAAAACAATATGATGAAAAAAAGGACTATTCACCATCGTTATATTATATTAAACATTATATAAATAATAAATACCCAGCATTAATGAAGAAAATAATTTTATTTTCAGCATACCTTGCTTTAGTTCCATGTGATATAAAAAATAATTTTATACTTGTTGACAAAAATGAAGGAGGTGCAAATAATAAATTAAGAACATATATAAAAAGCCTTGATAATTAGGGCATCCTGAATGACTTATAAAGGTACGCTTTCCGTGATAACAGCTTCAAAGAAGCAGAAAAAGTTCGATGTTTGATGGGATTTCCAATTCCTTTGGCCTATGCCATGTTGCGCCGTCTGCCACTAATAAAGTGTAATCATTAGGATAATATGCCGCCAATTCATGTAAAAACACGTTCATGCAGTTGCTGTTACAATAAGGCAGAACCAAAAAGAAATGCTCACCCGTCAACGGTTCGACCGCTCCGTAGGCATAACGGTATTCCCGGATATGGTGGCAAGGTACGCTGGGGCGTACCCCTTTCCGGCACCAACAATATCACGGCTTGTTGATTCGACCGAATCCGGCTTCATCCTCAAACATCAACCGTACCTTGCCTGTTATATTTTAGCATTTCAACTTATTGATTCGGGCGTTAATTTTTTTGAGGCTTCTATGACCTCCGGGCTCGCCTTCTTCGGGTGACGGCTTCGTGGCTTGACTTTGCGCCAGTCGTGTCGTTTGAGAACGTAGTAAATCTGAGCTGTGCCAATCCTGTGCACTACCTTTTCTTGATATGCCGCTTTTATATCAGATAATAAGCGGGAACGGGTGGAAGCGACCGTGCTTAACAGCCTTTTGCCCATCTCGAAACAGGAAGTTTGCTACGTCTTACCCGATGTCAGCCCAACAACCGTGGAGGCTGCCCTCGCCGCGATGGTCAGAAACAAAGCGGTTGAAAAAGTCGGGGTAGGAAAAAACACAAAGTATATCAAGAGGGAGCGGTGAATTTACGGACAACACATCATGCTTGTAATATAAAAAACCCTGCGCGTGAGTACGTAAATACTCCCGCACAGGGTTTTCACCCGCATCCCGACGTCACCGGGGAGGCGTTCTTATTCATTTTTACTCTTTTTCCGTTTTTGCTATGTCGTAGAAAAGGTCAGGCGGATATCCATTACATGCATACCTGTGACTCGGCTGCGCAGCCTTTTATGAGTCGATTGTAAGCCTCGACGAAGTTGAAAATCGGGAGCATGAGCATCAGGGACGATTGTACGCAGAAATCGGGATGACCGTGTGCAGTCAGGGTCGTATGGATGCCGTCCGTCAATAAGATGGCCTCGGCTTAAAGCGATTATACCCAATAGGTGTATCATGTCAATATGTTTATGTAATGAACGTTTGTTTGTAATATAATTGTAACTTAATTTGACACGGTTTATACATCGTGCTATACTCCGCGCCAAGCAGAAGAGCCACTTCTCACCCCATGCCTCATATGAGTGCTTACGGGTCGTAAACGCGTAACAGATAACTTCCTATGCAATATATAATTAGGAAGACGTGCGTGTACATGAAGTGGGCCGATGCCCGCTTATTTTTATGTTGTGGGTCAAGCACCCCGTTGTGAATGGAAGGAGGAACCCCGCATTACCGACTATATGATCAATGAGCAGATCAGGGACAAGGAAGTGCGCCTTATCGACGCGGACGGCGCGCAGTTGGGTATCGTTCCCGGTAAGGATGCCCAGCGTATAGCCGACGAAAAGCGATTGGACCTGGTGAAGATTTCCCCGACGGCGGTGCCGCCGGTCTGCAAGATCATGGACTATTCGAAGTTCCGCTTCGAGCAATCCAAAAAGGAAAAGGAAGCGCGTAAGAAGCAGCGGACCATCGACATCAAGGAAGTTCGCCTTTCCCCCAACATCGACAAGCACGATGTGGAGGTTAAGATGAAGAAAGCCATCGAGTTCCTTAAGGACGGGGACAAGGTAAAGGTGACGATACGCTTCCGCGGCCGCGAGTTGGGCCGTACCGAAGGCGGCTATGTAATCATGAACGACTTCGCGGGTAAGCTCGCGGAACTGTCGAACATTGAAAAGCCGCCGAAAATGGAGGGACGCTCCATGGCGATGTTCCTTGCGCCCAAACCCAATCAAAAGGACCAGAAGGAGTAGTTTGCTATGCCAAAGTTAAAGACAAAGAAAGCCGCCGCCAAGCGTTTTAAGGTGACGGGTACGGGTAAGTTCAAGCACCCCAAAGCAAATAAACAGCATATCCTTGGTAAGAAAAGTCCCAAACGCAAAATGACCCTTCGTAAAATGGGTATGGTGGACAAAACCAACGAAGCGGCTGTAAAGCAAATGATGCCCTACGCATAAATTACGGCGCGGGAATCTAAGGAGGACATAATATGGCAAGGATAAAAGGCGCGTTAGGCGCGAAGAAGAAGCATAAGCGTACGCTCAAGTTGGCCAAGGGCTATGTGGGTTCGCGCAGCAAGCAATACCGCACCGCCAAGCAAGCCGTAATGCGTGCGATGGCGGCCATGTTCGTGGGCCGTAAGCAAACCAAGCGCGAATACCGCCGTTTGTGGATCACGCGCATAAACGCCGCGGCTCGCCGGCATGATTTGAGCTACAGCCAATTCATGCACGGGCTCAAGCAGGCGGGCATCGATATCAACCGCAAAATGCTGGCCGAATTGGCCGTAAACGATACGGCGGCGTTTTCAAAATTGGCAAAGGCAGCCTCGGGTGTATAAATCCTCATTTTTATACAAATAATATGAACTAATGGGAAAATATAAGTTCATATTCGAGGAGGAAATACATTGAAAGCTACGGGTATCGTGAGAAGGATCGACGATTTGGGTAGGGTCGTCATCCCCAAGGAAATACGAAGGACACTGCGCATCCGCGAAGGTGACCCTTTGGAAATCTTTACCGATAGGGAAGGGGAAATCATCCTTAAAAAATATTCACCTATCGGGGAGTTGGGCAATTTCGCCAAGGAATACGCCGAAAGCCTCGCCCATTCTTCGGGGCATATTACCTGCATCGTGGACAAGGACCAAATCATCGCCGTCAGCGGAGGCGCGAGGAAGGAATTCCTGGACAAGAATATTTCGCCCGCGCTCGAGCGCACCATCAACCAACGGTCCGTACTCTCCGCCAACCGTAACGACAACAATTTCGTGCCGATATTGGAGGAAGACGACCCGTCCATGTACAACAACCAGTTTATCGCCCCCATTATCGCCGAAGGCGACGTGTTGGGCGCGATCGTCTTCCTTTCGCCGGACAAGAAGATGGGCGAAGTGGAAGGCAAACTGGCGTTAACGGCGGCGGGTTTCCTGGGTAAGCAAATGGAGCAGTAAATAAAAAGCATAACGAACGATAATGAACCGCGCAATGCGCGGTTTTGTTTTGGGCCTGTGTGAAGGGAAAATTTGGATATGCTTAATGGGGGAATGAAAATGGATGAGTTGAACGGGATATTGGATACGCTGCTGGGCGAAAATGGTTGCCCGTGGGACAGGGCGCAAACGCATGAGAGTTTGATCCCTAATTTATTGGAAGAAAGCAACGAAGCTATCGAAGCGATTGGTAAAGAGGATATGGCGGCGTTGTGTGAGGAGCTTGGGGATGTGCTGTTGCAAGTCGTCTTCCACGCGAAGCTGGCGGAACGCGCGGGTATATTCAACATGGACGATGTGATCCGGGGGTTACGCGGCAAGCTGATACGCCGCCATACGCACGTTTTTGGGGACGAAAAAGCAAGCACACCGGAGGAAGCCCTGCGTATTTGGGAGGCAAATAAACGCCTGCGGTAAAAAATTGTTGATTTTCCTTGACAAATCAGAAAGAAGCGATTATAACTACCTCAATTAAGCGAAACCGGCGATGGTTTTCGCGGTTTATATCTAAGGAGGAAATTGAAATGAACAAGACGGAATTCATCGCGGCGATCGCGGCAAAATCCGACTTAACCAAGAAGGACGCCGAAAAGGCTCTTTCCGCATTCGAATGTACGGTAACCGAAGCCCTCGTAGCCGGCAAGAAGATTCAACTCGTAGGCTTCGGCACGTTCGACGTGGCCGAAAGGGCCGAACGCGATGGCCGCAACCCCCAAACGGGCGCGAAGATGAAGATCGCAGCCTCCAAGGCACCCCGCTTCAAAGTCGGCAAAAAATTGCGTGACGCGGTAAATAAATAGCCCGGGCAAAACAAAAGTTAAAACATAAAATTTCCGTTGCATACATTGGTGCAGCGGTTTTTTTATGCCGAATGTTACATTTCCATTGCTTTTGCGTTTGTTTTGTTGCGCGTTGGCCCCGCTTGCGCTACTATCCCCCGTGAAACGACAAAATTCATCATTTGTCTCGGAACGGGGGCTTCTCGTGAAAAAATTCATACATAAAATCATAACGGTCATACTCGTGCTTGCGGTATTGCCGTTTTTTAATGCACCGGTGCTTAGTGCCGCCGCGCGGCCCGTACAAATCATCGTTGACGGGACCGTATTAAATTGGAAATTCGTACAGCCGATACAGCAAAACGGGCGTGTCTTTGTACCCGTGCGGGAATTTACCGAGCAAATCGGCGGGCAGATGGGTTGGCATTCAGCCAATCAGCAAGCCTCGCTTTTTTATAAGGATGACGTTCTCGTATTAACGATGGGTTTGACCGCGGCCAACTTAAACGGGCGGCGTGTCGTTTCGGATTACGCGCCTTTCGCAATCGACGAGCGCATGATGGCACCCGTACGTTTTTTAGCGGAAATATTCGGATTTAACATAACGTGGTGCGGTACGAGGACGGCGGCTGTTTTAAACTCCTCGGCGATACCTTCACCCTCCCCGGAACCCACCCCCATTCCCACTTCCGCACCGGAGCCAACCCCAACGCCCGAACCAACCCCGATCCCGAATTCCGAACCCCTCATTCCGAATTCCGATTACCTCGCCATCGACGCCTCCACATCGGAAATCCTGCCCGAAAACCACCCCCAAACGACGATAACGCATTTGCTGACACCCGCGCAAACGGGTTTACCCGCGTACGCGGTGCAAGCCTTTTCCGCGATAACTGACGTTACGTATTTTATGCTGCCCGATAACAGGCTGGTCATCGATATCCACAATTCGCTTTCCGCCATCGAAGGGCCGTATTACATTTACCCCGCGCTGCCCATCAGCGGCATACGATCGTCGCAGTTTTCCCGCTCGCCCAATATCACGCGGTTGGTCTTTGATATCGTGGGCGCGGCGGAATACAATATATCCCTGTCGGCGGACAGGCGGACGCTAACGGTCGCCTTCGGCGAAAACCGTATTAGCGGCGTTGACGTTATGACGGAAGCGGGTACGGATTCGCTGCTGATCCAAGGGGATGCGCTGCCCGCGGCGCGGTATACCGTGGATGCACTAAACCGGCGGTTAACCGTGGATATCGATAACGCCGCTTTAAATCCTTCTTTATTGGAAGCAATTGCTACCCCTGACGCGGTCTTTATTTCGCACATGACGATAGGGCAGCGGGAAGACGGTTCGGCGTACGTACACGCGTATTTTAAAGACGACATCGAATTACCCGAAGCGGCGATCATACACCATGACGCGCGCACGATCCGGATTATGCTTTACGCCTCTATCATGGGCGTGTCGTATGAGCCCGCTTTGCGTGCGATACGCTTGTGCCGCGCCGACGGCCTTATGATGGATACCGCGAAAATACAACACTTCGACGAGTACCTGCGCAATCGGTATACCCTGGTCTTGCCCCCCGAAGCCGATACGGCAGGGCAAGGGATCGTGCCCGTGGGCGACGGTTTTATCAATTCGTTTATGCTTGCGCGGGACGTTAACGGCAACATACAATTGATCATCGATACGGCGCAAACGCTGACCTTCGAGGTGTACGAAACCGAGGAAGCCTATTATGTAATGGCGCGCTTGCCGCGTGAGGTATATTCGCTGGTGGTGGTCATCGACCCCGGCCACGGCGGAAACGACCCGGGCGTCGTACGCAACGGCATCCGGGAAAAGGACTTGGCTATGACCGTTTCCAATAAGGTCGCGGGCTTATTGAGCCAACACCCTTACATCGGGGTATACATGACGCGGCAGGAAGATACGAACCCCTGCATATTTTGGCGGGCGGAGTTCGCGGGGGCGTTTGCGGATGTTATGCTGAGCGTCCACGTCAACGGGTTCACCAATACCGCCATACACGGCATCGAAACGCACTTCGCCATCAGCTCCGCGGAAGCGGGTTTGGTGTTTAACAGCCGCGATTTCGCGCAGGTCGTACAGCGGAACAAGATCGCGCAAACGGGAACGCACAGCCGCGGTTTGTTTAATACACCCGCGTTCGTCGTGATAAGGGAAGCGGGGATTCCCGCGGTCATTTCCGAAATGGGTTTTATTTCAAACGCCGCCGAAGCCGCGAGACTGGCGACGGGTGCGTACCAATGGCAGATCGCGTACGGACTCTACAACGCGATACTGGAAACGCACGGGATCATCGGGAGATAAAAAATAAGAAATTAAAAAGTAAAATTATGCGGTGGGCGGCAGGGTTGTCCTGCTTGTGAATGTTTCCGAAAAATAAGGGCAATCCACGTCGTGCGCGTGGGTATTGCTTGTAAAGGCGGGCAGCTCCCGCAAATGGCATTTGCCGTCTTGCTGGTAAAAACACATGTGCGTGCAGTTGATGTCCATACATACCTCCGTATAAGGGGCGACCGGTTAAACGAAACCGTTCGCCTTTTTTTATGTCTTTCCTAGTATGCGCCGTATGCGGGATTGTATGCTATACTGCGGACAGATTAATACAAAAAAGGAGCGCGTACTGTATGGAAGCTGCGGAAACGAAGAAGCGGTCATGGATCCCCTTCAAAAATGACCTGACCAAAGAAGAATTCAGTTGGGTGCTGTATGACTGGTCCAGCCAGTCCTATGTAATGATCGTGATGACGGTCATTTTCTCGTTGTTCTTCATGCGGGCGGCGGTGGATGTCGCGGGTGTAAGCGAAGCGGCCGCCACGGGCTATTACGGCTTGTCGAACACCATCAGCATGATCATCGCGGGCTTACTCGCGCCGATTATCGGTACGCTGTCGGGTTACAAGGGCAAGAAGAAATTCATATTCACGTTCTTCGCGGGGATGGGGTTGGTCAGCACGTTTGCGCTGGCGTTCATCCCCGAACAATGGTGGTTCGTGATCTTGGTCGTGTTCGTTATTTCTTCCGTGGGATACGCAGGCAATACGAAGGTGTACGACACCTTTTTGATAGACGTGACCGACAACAAGCGCATGAACTGGGTATCGAGTCTGGGCTTCGCCTTCGGGTACATAGGGGGCGCGCTGCCGTTTATATTAAGCATACCCTTGGTAATATTGGTGCAATTGGGCGCCATCGATATGGATATTATGCTGGCGTACCGCATCGCGTTTATCATCGCGGTCGTGTGGTGGATCGCGTTTATGGGGCCGTTTATGAAGAACGTGCACCAAAAATACGGCGGCGAACCGGAACCGCAATACGTGCGCAAGAGCTTCGTGCGGATATGGACGATCGGTAAGGAGATATCAAAGCAAAAGCATTTGCTGTTATTCCTGGCGGCGTTCTTCCTATATTCCGACGGCGTGGGGTCGATCATCCGCATGGCGATCGCGTACGGCGTATCCATCGGCATCACCGACATGACGCTGATCATCGTGCTGTTGGTGACGCAGTTCGTCGCCATGCCGTGCGCGATCATCTACGGCAAGCTGTCGCAAAAATACGGCGCGAAGACCATGATCTACGTCGCGATCTTCACGTACTGTATCGTTTGCTCGATCGCCCTTTTCATGAACCCCTCACGCTCGGACCAAACCCTAACGATCATGTTTTGGGCGCTGGCGATGCTGGTCGGTACGGCACAGGGCGGCATACAGGCGCTCTCCCGTTCGTACTTCGGCCGTATCATCCCCAAGGACAAATCCAACGAATATTTCGGCTTCTACAACGTGTGCAGCCGCTTCGCGTCGGTGCTGGGTACGGCGATCATGGCCACCGTCGCGCTGATAACGGAACAAACGCACTACGGCATCGCGGGGATATCGATATTGTTCATCGCGGCGGCGATTATATTCAAGTTTGTGCCGAGTGATAAACCGGGTTCCGCCGGGGCGGAATAACGCGTTTACAGCAGGTCATAATGTATAGTTGGAATACTTGCGCTCCCATCTAATCACGATTATAATAATCACGATTAGATGGGAGGCATCATTTATGTTTATCGGAAGGCAAGCCGAACTGGATTTCTTAGAGAATAAATATAAAACCAAAGGCGGGCAGCTTGTCGTCCTATACGGTCGCAGGCGTGTGGGGAAGACCGAAACGCTCCGCGAATTTTGCAAGGATAAAGAGCATGTCTTCTATTCCTGCCGGGAGTGCGCCGATGAGGAACAATTGAAATCCTTTTCCCAAAGGATGATTAAACCCGAAATGCCTGTTTCCAAATACCTTAATACCTTTAAGGATTGGACACAGGCATTTTTTGCTATATCGGAGTTGCCCGGTAACGGGAAAAAGCTGTTGGTCATAGACGAGTTCCCCTATATGGCGAGGAATAATAAAAGTATTCCTTCCATCATTCAAAACCTTTGGGACGAGAAACTAAAGAACGAAGACATCATGCTCGTATTGTGCGGGAGCGCGATGAGCTTCATAGAAAATGAAGTCCTTGCCGAAAAGAACCCCCTTTACGGAAGGGCTACGGGAATCCTTAAAATGTTTGAAATGGGGTTTTATGACGCAATCCAATTTTTCCCTAACTACAGTCATGAGGATAAAATCCTTGCTTATTCGATTTTGGGGGGCGTTCCCCATTACCTCAAGCAATTCGATGACAGCGAATCTGTTGGGTGTAATATCAAAAATCATATCTTAACCCGCGGCAGTATTTTATACAGCGAGGTTGAGTTCCTCATGCGTCAGGAATTCCGTGAAACGACGCTGTATAACACCATCATCGAAGCGATAGCGTTGGGCAATACAAAGTTGAATGATATATTTACCAAGACCGGTATCGAAAAGTCGAAGCTGTCGGTATATATCAAGAACCTTATCTCCCTTGAAATTATCCAAAGGGAGTTTTCCGTAACTACGGGCATCAAGGAACAAGCCATTTCCCACCGCGGCTTGTACAGCGTCACCGATAACTTCTTTAGTTTTTGGTATCATTTCGTTTTCGGTAACATTTCCGAATTGGAAGCTGGGGACGCGGAGGGTGTTTATAAACATACCGTAGAGCCGGAGCTTTCTTTATATGCTTCCCATAAGTTTGAAGGCATCTGCCGCCAATATATCCGCAAGTTAAATATTTCCGGCGGCCTTCCGTTTCGTTTTAATAAAATGGGGCGTTTCTTTGACGGCAATGTGGAAATCGACATCGTAGCTAATTCGAAGGATAAAAATAAAATCCTTATCGGCGAATGTAAGTATAAGAACAGTCCCTTCGATATGGGTGAGTTTAATGCTTTGAAGGAAAAACCGATTTATAACAATGATGCGGACAGGTATTATTACCTATTTTCCAAAAGTGGATTTACCAAGGATTTGTCGGCATTGGAAAGCGAAAGGGTGCGGTTGATTTCGATACAGGAGTTATTTATGCAGTAATGGGGTTGATACAGCCGTTATTATTTTATGAAGGCTCTTTTTTTGATGTTATTAAACATTATGCTGCCGGCAGAATCAATTTAATTACCATAAAGTGTATAATTAACGTAAGGACTTTAGAATAGTCCGGGGAGGAAAACAAAATGAAAAAATTATTATGTGCAATCATCATCGCGGTAATATGCTTAGGTTTTGGAGTGAGTGTTCAAGCCTCCTCGAACCGTGACCCCATCAGGGAAATATTGGGGGTGGATTATACGATATCACCAACCGAATTTAACAAACCATTATGGGCGTGGTATGAAGGTGAAATCGTTCGGTGGCAAATACTTGAAATAAACCAACCGTTAAACATCCGTCGGTTCACGAGAAATGACGATTTTCCATATGCTCCTTTTGGTGGGATATGGGGGACCGAAACCGGGGATGTAAAAATTGCAACGCACCACAGCGGGCAACAATGGTTGCTGGTTGACATTGGGTCACATCCGGATGGGGATTACGATTGGATTAGGGCATATCACGCTGTCCGAATAAATGTTGAATTAAACCCCCAAGAAATGATTGATTTTAATCGCACAATGGTACAAATGTCTGATTTCAACGCAGAACAAAGGGAGCAAATTGATTGGGCGTTATCTACATTCAACATGTCACGGCAATATACCAGCGATAACTTTTATTGGTATTCCAATGATAATAATAGCCAATATCTCCCATATATGGCAATTGCATTAGAAGACCGCTTGCCCGAAATCATAAAAGCCTTTGGTGGACCATTAGATATATTAATATCCATCATCATTTTTAACCCTATTGAATACGGTATATTAGAATATGAAATATTTAATTCTGGTACGGGAGAAGCACGTTACGGTGCAACCGCATTTTGGGGATGGGAACATAATACATTTAAGATTGCTTGGAATCCAGAGTGGATGTGGAATCCTATTAATAAAAATCCTATAGATGGAGGTTTCTTAGATACACTTGTGCATGAAACAGTCCATATATTCCAACAACGAGTAATTACTAATCGGCCAGCCGGGGGCATAACATGGGATGTACAACGATGGCTGATGGAAGGTACCGCACATTACTTTGAACAAGACTTTTATGGATGGATGAAGCATTTGGGGTTGTTGCCATATGATCGTGTGAAAAACGATACCATTCCATCTTTAGATGACATAAGCGGAACGGAAGCAGAACCTTGGGAAGGGGAATTGATTTTATACAGGCCGTGGGGATATACAATAATTCGATTTGTAGTTGAAAATTGGGGGTTTGACTATGTAATTGAAATGAATCGGCAAATGGGTTATTGTGAAAATATTTTCGGCCTCACCCGCGCCGAATTTGAACGGCAATGGCACCGTTGGTTACGGGTAACCTTCGACCCGTCCACTTTTTATTCCGACGAGGAGCTTCTCGGTACATGGGAAAGGCTCGGCACCCAACAATCCCTTGATTCCTTCACAGAGCGTAATGAACGCAACGTGAATAACTGGGCGCAGGACATCCTACGGCAAAGGGGCAACAGGCACCAGCGCCTCATTTTTAATAATAACAGAAGAATCACCGCAACGAGTGTGACCGGGTTCGGCAACACCTGGACGGACGGTTCTATCGGCGGCAGGGGTTATGAAATCCGCACCATCGGCGGTGTCGATTTCCTGTTTGTCAACAGCCAACGAACACTCGCCACCCCCGGTTCCGGCAGGGGCGGACCGTGGACAGTATTTATACGCGGATAAAACGATAACTTATTAAAAGGCAAATAACAAAAAGAGCGAATTATTGGGATTTTAATAATCGCTCTTTTTTATTTATAAGGTCATCAATAAAAATATCAAGCATTTTACTGTGATCCAATGCTTCATCTATTTCAATTGGCGCGTCGGTATAAATGACTTCGTTCATAATTTATTTTTCCTTTCATACCAAGCGGAACCACGCCAAGTCAACCTCCGTACCCGGTAGGAAGAGGAAGCGCAGCGTTCCTTTGCCGATGAGGGGTGTTTCAAGGGGTAAAAGCGTGGGTGCGTAATCCGCTTGGGCGGGCAGGGTAAGTTGGTTGATTATTTCGCTATGATTCGCAGCGGAATTATTTGTTTTTGGATCTTCTCCCGGCGAAAACACCATGCGGACCGTATTGTCCCGCGCGGCCCGCCAGGCGATTTCGATTTGTTTGGCGGGAGCGGCTTCATCGAAGGTCATATCTTCGAACGAAATGCTTACGTTGTTGCCGATCTTTTCCACGGTGTCCGCCTTTACGGTGAAGGAATCGCCGTAGATATGGTCGTGCGCGGCGAAGGAAAGCCTTTCGCGGGAACGGTTCGGCGGTGTAAAGGAAAAACCCTTGATGTGTACTTTGCGGTTAAATACGAAGCACAGCGTTTGTACGCCGGTTAGGCGTTCGGGCAATTTATACGTCGCGGGGATGTATTTGTTCCAAACGGAGCCTTTATTATAGTACGCGGTGTAGAGGCGGCGGCCTTCTTCGGCCATGCCTAAATAGATGTCGAAATCGAATGGGGTGCCTTCCATGGCGAAGATCCAAAGTGTAATTTCATCCGAACCGTGCGGGCCGAAGTCGAGGTCGGCGTAACCGACGTGGCTTTCACGGTCGCGCAGGGTTGCCACGCCGCGTTCGTTGCCGTTGCCCATGGGCGCGTTTGAACGGTTGTACAAACCGCCCGTGACAAAGCCGTACGGGTCGAGGAAGGGCTTGCCGTAACCCGTAAGCGTAGTGGGTAATACGGAGATGAAGTCGGGATGCGGTTTTCCGTTGTGCGCCATACAGCGGACATAGAGCGTGCCGTCACCCTTGGGGATGACCTTAACGGCGGATGACGTATCCGATTTGAGTATGCCGAGGGGGGAGTCGATGCCTCCCGCGTCGGTGAGCCGCCAATGCAGGTTTTTATCGGCGGCGTTTTCGGGGAGGACGCGGGCGGTAAAGGTTATTTCTCCATCCTGCTGCCCTTCACTTTTGGTGATTTCGATTTTGCGCACGGGGATGTCGGTATCGTCGAGTTCCGCTTGGACCGTCGGCGTTTTTACGCCGTTGCGTTTTACGATGGCTAGTAGCTTGCCGCCGAACATTTTACGACTGTGCGTTGTCGGGTCGGGGGGTTGGTATTGGTCGTAATCGGTGGAATCACCGTTATCGAGCGCTAATAAGATGCCATCGGAAACGGAAACCCGTACGCGGTTGTTCGCGTTTTCGACGGGGTTGCCGTCGGCGTCAAGCGCGTTGATTTCCGTAAAAATCAATTCGCCGTACGCGCTGTGCTTCATAACCGTCCGTACCGCGTCGCCGAAACCGCGGCGTACGGTTTCGCAGGCGACCGCGCCTTTCCTGTCATACGCAACAGCCTTGATTTCGCCCGGTTCGTAAGGGACGGTATAATCCGCCGTCAGCTTTTTGCCCTTGGCGTGGTCGATCCTCTTCGCGCCCAGCGATTTGCCGTTAAGGAATAATTCGACCTTCGGGGCGTTGGAGGCGATGCGTACGTCGATGGGTTGACCGGGGTTCCAATCCCAATGGGGGAAGAGGTGGACCATGGGATGCGTTTCGAAGTCCGTCCACGCGGATTGGTAGATATAGAACGAATCCTTGGGGAAGCCCGCCGTGTCGATTTGGCCGAAGTAGGAATTTTTCGTATGGTACGGCGTCGGTTCGCCGATGTAGTCGAAGCCCGTCCATAGGAATTGCCCCAATGTGAACGGCGCGTCCCGATGGTCAATGATGCACGCCTCGGTGCTTTTCGCGCCCCAACTGGTGGTGGAGTTGCCAAGGGCGGAGCATTGCATGTCGTCGTCCGACAGGATGGATTTTTCAAGCGGGAAGCGGTACACCCCGCGGCTTTGCACGGTGGAAGCCGTTTCGCCGCCGTAGATGATCCAATCCGGGTGTTTCGCGTGGTGGTCATGGTAGAGGTATTCGGCGTAGTTGTAACCGATGAGCTTGATGATGTCAGCGCATTTTTGCGTGTTTTCCCACGGCATATAATTGGAACACAGAGTAGGGAAGGCGTGGCGATCGGGGTCGTGCTTCGCTACGTTATCCGCGAGCCGCGCCATGGTTTTGGCGCCTTCTTCAAAGGAGATATGCGTGTCGTGTATTTCGTTGCCCAAGCTCCACATGACGAGCGACGGGCAATTGCGGTCGCGCCGTACCCATGAAGCCACGTCGCGCTCCACCCATTCTTCGAAGAAGCGGGCGTAGTCGTAATCCGTTTTTCGGCGCATCCATACGTCGGAGAATTCCGATTGTACGATAAAGCCCATTTTATCGGCCAATTCCATGAAAACGGCCGCGGGGGGATTGTGCGCCGTACGGATAGCGTTTACGCCCATTTGCCGCAACAGCACGAACTGACGGCACAGCGCGTCCATGTCAACCGCCGCGCCCAAGCCGCCCAAATCATGATGCTGGCAAACGCCGTTTATGATAACGCGCCGCCCGTTGAGCATAAAACCGTTGTTAGGGGTGAAGGCGATTTCGCGGAAGCCGAAGCGCGTTTCCGCGGTATCTTGCAATTGGCCGTCGATAAACAGCTCGGTGGTCAACATATAACAATGCGGGAGGTCGATGTCCCATATCTTGGGTTTGAATACCGTCATATAAGCGTGGTGCGCGCCCGGTTCCTTCCCGTATGCCACGTTCGTGCTTTCGAGCTGGTCCTCGTAGGTTAATGTGGGGATGGTGTGGCGGATTTCGTAATTTTTGACCGTCGATTCCACTTCTGTTTTGATTTCGATGCGCCAATAATCGCCGTCCCTTTTCGGTGTGATATAAATCCCGTCCGGTACGAGGTGCGAAGCGTCTTTTATGGTCAGCCAACAATCGCGGTAAATCCCCGCGCCCGAATACCAGCGCGAATTGGGCGATCGGTGGTTGACGGTCATAAGGATTTCGTTTTCCCCGGGGATCAAATAGGGCGTGATGTCGTGCGTAAAGGCTGTGTAGCCGTTTTTCCATTCCCCCGCCGGCTGTCCGTTTATGTATAATGTCGAGTCCATGTACACGCCGTCGAAGCGCAGCAGGACTTTTTTGCCCGGTATAAGCGCATGGAAGTCGTGGATTTTCCTGTATCGTCCCACGCCCGAAGCGTATAGGTTTTTCGTGTCTTTGATCAGCCAGTCGTGCGGGATTCCGACCTCGCGCCACGTTTCTTCGCCTTCCATTTGAAACGACCATCCCGTGTTGAACAGTTCCGTCATAATAATAGCCTCCCGGGCGTAATCCCTAAGCGGAGGCGAAGGGATTACCGCGTAATATAAAGATATATTTGTTCGAAGAATAAACCCGCGGCCGCCCAAGCGGGCGCGTAATCCCATCGTATGATGCCCATCACATGGTAGCGTGAGCCCGTATAATCCCACGGGCACAACGCGGCTTTCTTTAGCAAACTGCCCGTCAGGAACTCACCGCCCAATATACATACGGCGTAAAGTATTCCCCTCAGGAAAAACGGCCACGCCGATACCAGCCTGAACACCGGCTCCAAAAGTACGACCATGCCGTAAATGAAGAACATCCACAAGGACGTGGTGGAGCGCAGGGTGTAGTCCTTCTTAAGGAAGGTACCCAATCCCGTCCATAAAACTTCCATCAGGCAGCCGAGCGCGCCGTAAATTACAAATCGGATTATCATACGTATAGTATGGACGGTTTGGCGATTCGTATACTTTATCCGAACAAACGCAATAAATAGGTCCCTTCAAACGCGCTTTCCCCCAGCACGCCCACGAATTTAAGCACATATACCGCCAGCCACACGAGCAATACCCCTTGCAAAAGGCCGCCGACAAGCCCGCCGATTTTGTTCGCCGTGTTTAAGATCGGCAGCTTGGCGACGGTGTCCAAAAGGCGCGCGGCGAGCGACAGCGCGATATAAATCAATATGAACGCGATGATGTACGTGAGTATGTGCGCGGCGGCCGATACCAGCACCGAGGTAATGGCGGCTTGGAAGGTATAAGTCGCGCGGTCGATTTGGCTGTTGATCGAATCGGAAACGAAGGGGATCAAATTATCGTTGAGCCCGAACCGGTGAAGCAGGTCAAAAAGCTGGGAATCCGCTGAAGGTACCGCCTGGCTTGCGGCGTTGGGGCCGATGTTTTCCATGCGGTTCTCCACCCAGCGGCTAACGGGTGATTCGATGACGCCTTCGATATGGTGCGAAAACATACTCGCCGCGAAGTACGCGCCGATGATGGCGGCGGTCACCGTAACCGCGCCCGCGATTGCCATGATCAAACCCTTGAAGAACCCCCGCAGCGTGAAGAACACGATTACGGCGAGGATCACGAGATCGATAACCGAATACGCGCTGAATAATCCGTTCATAACAGTAACCCCAATCATAGCAACAACCCCAATAGTTCACCAATATGCGCCGCGCCGAATATGCGTACCCCTTGCGGCGGTTTTATATTCTTTTTGTTTGCCTGCGGCACCACGCACGCGGTAAAGCCTTGCCGCGCGGCTTCGGTGATACGCCGTTCGGGCTGGTTGATGGCTCGCAGCTCCCCGGCGAGCCCCACTTCACCTAAGATAAGATACGCGGGGTCGATGGCTTTATTCCTGTAGCAGGACGCGATGGCCGCGAGGATGGCGGCATCTGCGGCGGGTTCCTCGATGCGCAGGCCGCCCGCTACGTTAACGTAGCTGTCGTAGGTGGCCAGTTTATACCCCGCGCGTTTTTCCAGCACCGCCATGAGCATAACCATGCGGTTGTAATCCATGCCGTTGGCCGTGCGGCGCGGCGTACCGAAGTGCGTGTGGCTGACGAGCCCTTGCACTTCCAATAACAGCGGTCGGCTGCCTTCAAGGCTGCACGTCACCGCCGAACCGGGTACGCCTACGGGCCGCCCCGCCAGCATATACGCCGATGGGTCGGCGATGACCGTCAAGCCCTTTTCACCCATTTCAAACACGCCGATTTCGTGGGTGGAGCCGAAGCGGTTCTTTACGGCGCGGATGACGCGGTAACTGTCGCGCCCTTCGCCTTCGAAGTACAGTACGCAATCCACCATATGTTCAAGCACCCGCGGGCCCGCGATCGCG
Source organism: Defluviitaleaceae bacterium (assembly GCA_009780585.1). Lineage (GTDB taxonomy): Bacteria > Bacillota > Clostridia > Lachnospirales > WQUN01 > WQRX01. The sequence continues at coordinate 20,179 of WQZS01000006.1, forward strand.
CCTTCCTTGGTGACGTGCCCCACGAGCAGCACCGCCGTGTGGTGCGCCTTGGCTAATTGCGTAAAAAACGCCGTACATTCGCGCACCTGCGTAACGGAGCCGGGCAAGGAAGCTAATTCGTTAAGCCGCATGGTTTGGATGGAATCAATGAGCAAGAGCGCGGGTTTTATTTTTTTAACCGCGTCCTGTATGGCGTGGATGTCGGTCTCCGCGAGAAAATAAAGCCCCGGCGGGTCTACGTCCAGGCGTTTCGCGCGGAGCTTGATTTGTGGCGCGCTTTCTTCGCCGGATATGTACAGGATAGGGAAGGCTTCGCTTGCCATATGGCGGCAGATTTGCAAAAGCAGTGTGGATTTGCCGATGCCCGGGTCACCGCCCAATAACAGCAAACTCCCCCCTACGAGGCCGCCGCCCAGTACACGGTCAAGTTCCGCGATGCCCGTGGATTTACGAACTTGTCCCCTAGTAGGGGACAAGTTGATATCGCGTAAGAGGGTAGGGGCGGAGGCGTCCTTGGAATGTGAAAAAGCGGCAGAAGCACCCCCGATTTTGGCGGGGGTTGTTCTGACCGCTTTTTCTTCCAATGTATTGAATCGGTTGCAGGCCGTGCAACGCCCCAGCCATTTCGCCGTTTCGTAACCGCATTGGTTGCAAATGAATAGCGTTTTTTGTGCAGGCATACGAAACGCCCCTCGTACGTAAGTGGGTGGTGGCTAGTCGTTTTCCAATAATTCCAATACGGTCTTTAATTGCTCCTTCGAATCGAAGTACGCGTAACGGCCGCCTGTGTATTCGCCTTTTTGGATCAAGGGGATGCCGTTCTTTTCCAATTTCATCGTAATTTCCTTCATACCTTTTACGTTGAAGGCGATATGGTGTACGCCTTCGCCGTTGGCGTCCAAATCCTCGCGCCAAGTGGAGGGGTGATGGTCGGGTTCGATAAGTTCGAGCTGCAACGTTTCGCCGATTTTAAAGAACGCCAGTTTTGAACGCGCTTCTGAAGGGTTTCCGCGGAATTCGGTTTCCGCTTCCGCCAGCGTACCCGTCCATGACCAGCCCGGGTTGTCCACACCCAGGAAATCGGCGTAAACTTGGGCGGATTTTTCGATGTCATGTACCAGGATACCGATTTGCACGACGGTTTGCGTGTTGAGCATGTTCTTTTCCATTTTATCGCTCCTTATTTTTCCTTTTTTTGTATGATAGCATTATTGCACCGTACCCAGCAAGTCATTTCCCCCGCGCCTCGGTTGGCCCACAGATAATAGGGGACCCAATACAGGGTAATGTCCTCATAAGAAGCGGGCGCCGCTTTACTGTACAGCGCGTCACCGTCCTCGCATACCATGCGCTTACCCTCCGATTGCAACCTTACCGCGCCGCCGAAGAATAACTTGTCATATGACGCAATAAAATTTGCGTCAAACGGCAAGTTTACGCGGTGTAAGTTTTTTCCGTTGTCGGCTTCTTCCAAACAATACACCACGGGTCCGCGCGTGACGGCGGCTTTGCCCGTGTTTTCGCGCACCTTGGGGTTGGCTTGTATCATGGTTACGGGCATATCCATCGTTAATACGATAGTATCGTTTGCGCGTAAGTCGGATATAAAGACATACCCGTCCGCTTCGTCGCCGTAAAAAATTCCGCTGTTGCGTTTTATATCATATTTTTCGCACCAGCCGGGTATGCGGAGGGCGAGGACGGCGTTCTTATCCGCTTGGCGGATTTTTATTTCCGCGCTGCCTTCGTGCGGGTAATTTGTGGCGATGTCCAACCCCAGCGTACCGCTTGCGAGTTGCGTATCCACCGATCCGCCCGCGTATACGTTTACATACAGCGTATCCCCGCGCTTCGAGTACGCGTAAGAACCCAGCGACGTAAGCATCCTCGCCAAATTCGGCGGGCAGCACGAGCAGCCGAACCATTTTTGCCTTTGCGCCTTTACGTGCTTGCGCCCCCAATCCTTTTCGCACGCCTCGGGTACGACTTCCAGCGGGTTCACGTAAAAGAAGGCTTCCCCGTCCGCCGACATGCCGCTGATGGTGCCGTTGTACAAAGCCCGTTCCATCACGTCGGCGTATTCGCCCTTCGGTTCGATATTGAACATACGCTGCGCGAAGAAGACCAACGCAATCGACGCGCAGGTTTCCGCGTAGACCGTATCGTTGGGTAAATCGTATCCGTACGTAAAGGCTTCGCCGTGGTGGGTTTGGCCCACGCCGCCCGTAATGTACATTTGCTTGCGGGTCACGTCCTCCCACAAGGTACGGCACGCGGAAAGGAGGGATTCGTCCCCCGTTTCGCGCGCCACGTCCGCCATGCCCGCGTACATGTACAACGCCCGTACCGAATGACCCGTGGCGGTTTTTTGGTCGCGCACGGGCGCGTGGGATTGGTGGTAGCGGTGGTTTGTCGTGCCTTTCGGGTGTTCGCCGTTAAAGTAGAAGGGCCGGTTCCCGCGTTCGTCAATGAAATATTGCGCCAAGCGAAGGTGCTTTTCGTCCTTCGTTACGCCGTACAGCTTAACCAGCGCCAGTTCGATTTCCTGGTGGCCGGGGTAGCCGCGCAGTTTGCCTTCCTCCGTACCGAAAGTCGAATCAACCAAATCCACATATTTAATCATGGCGTTAAGTAATTTGTCTTTACCCGTCGCTTGCTTGTATGCCACCGCCGCTTCCAGGAAGTGCCCGAGGCAATACAGCTCATGGTCGTCGCGAAGGTTCTTAAAACGTTTGTCCAAGCCTTTGATGATGAAATGCGTGTTCAAATACCCGTCGGGCTGTTGGGCGGATACTACGAGGTCGATTACGCCGTCCGAGGTGTTTTCCAGTTCCGCGTCGGGGTGGGTCATCAGGCTGTAGGCTACGGCTTCCAGCCATTTTGCAACGTCCGAATCCTGGAAGACGAAACCGTAGAATTCGCCCTGCTCCAAGCCCGCGGCGATGCGGAAATTACGCAGCGCGCGGCTGGGTTCGGCGTCGGGGATTTGGTCGTTGAGGGCCTTCCATTGGTAGGGGATGACCTGCGTCCGCGCCTTCTCCGTAAAACCGTGCCAAAACGCCCCGGTTATCTTGGATTCCCCAATGCCGAGGGGGGTTGCCTGTAGGTTCATGTTAATTTCCTCCTTTATAAATAAAAACCGCCGTTAGGGTAATCGCGCTCGTACCCGGCGGCGGTGAAATGTCCGACAAATCGATGGTCAAGGGGTTTTCAAACAATTGGATATCCCCCATCGTGCTTTGTATCTCAAAATGCGAAAACGCGTAGCCCTCAAAGGGTACGGCGGTGATGCCAATCGGCAAACCCCATATATACGACGCCGTAAACCCGCCGCCGCGCGTGAATAAATCCGGCGTAATGATTGCCCCCGCGATGTCGAGGTAGCCCTCCGACGGATTTATGTGGTAATCGATTTCCAGCATACTGCCCGATAACCCCAAATCCAAATGCGGCCTGTCCGTACGGTTAAAATAACCCCTCATGTGGCGGATGCCGTAATCCCCCCGTACCCGTGCGAAACCGCGCAGGGTATCCACGGCGTTGCGCCAATGTGCCACGCTTTCGGTCAAATCACCGCCGTGCTTGTTCCAACGGAAGAAGCTGCGCCCGATGTCCGCCGCCCGCTCCGCTTCCAGCTCGTCGATGATACGTATTACCCGATCGGGATGGAAGACCGTGCTCACATACGTAGCGTACCGCGCGGCGAGGGTATTCCGAAAGGCTTCACTTTCCAGCAAATTGCGGAAAAGTTCCGTCGCCCATAACGGCTGGTTATCGTGGTACAGGGGATTGTTGATATAGGGTGTGGTGAACAGGTTCATGGAATTGCGGCGGGGTTGCCACATCGCTTCGTCGAAATCGTGGACGATGAACTTCCATTTACCGCCCGTTTCCTTCCATGTGACGAAGTTATTCCCCGGGAAATCCCAATTATCAAAGTGGTAATAAACGATGAACCAATCGATTAGGTTATCCATGCACACATAGGCCGCCGCCGCGCTATAATCCTCGAGGCGGCTCATATCCCCGCCGACGATCGCGTCGTACATCCGCATCCATGAAGCGAGCGCGTACGCCTCGTCGCCTTCCTCCACATCCACGCGGTAAAGCGGGTGCGATCGGGGTAAACGCCCGTCCGCGTCCAGCCACAGCCCAAACGGCCCGTCGAAGTCGTACACCCCGTCGTTGCGGATATTCCAGGCGAATTCCATCATCACGACATCGCGTTCGTTAATGTGCGGGTGGCGTGCCGCGATTTGCGTACGGCTACGGTGTTCGCGCAGGCAATACATGCCCCAAAACTCGCCGTTGATAAAAACCGCCGCGGGTGTGGAATGGTGGATGTCCGGGCGGAGCGGTTCCGACACGCGGGCGGTCAGCGCTTCTTTTATGGTGGTAAAATGCAAATCCGATGTGCGCAGGTTCACGTTGCGGAAAGTGCCGTGCGCCGCGTCGGGGATCAAATCCGCGTGGAGGAAAATACCGCATCCCGCGTTGAAGTTAAGGCGCAGGGATTTTTTACGCTCCCGCCGCGACCATTTACCCGCCACTTGCAACCGCGCGTATTGCGAAAGCATCGGCGTTCCGTCGGGATAAAAAACCTCCACGTACGCCATACCGCGGATGTCATCGTTATAATTCGTGTACATGCCGCCGGAGGAAACGAAATCCGAAGGCTCAACCGTTACCGAAACCACGCGCACGTCAAACGCTTCGCGCACGAAATAGGAGCGCGTCACGACGGGGGAGGCTTCGTTCCCTTCAATAAAAATACGCGCGCGCACTACCATGCCGTTGTAATACGGGCGGGGGACGGAATCGCGGCGGATAGCGGCGGTCAAGGGGCTGCCGTGCAGCGTTACGGCGGGTGACAGGACGCGGATGGGCGCGTTATATATCCGGGAACGCGGCGTCGGTTCGCTCCCGTCCAGCGTAAAGCGGATGATCCCGCCTTCGGGCGCGCCGCCGAGCGTCAAATAAAAAGCCTCGGTATAAAAACCCGACGCATGGGAGAATACGGGCGGGGCGATGCCGTCGTTATGTATCGCTTCACCGACGGGCTTGGTGATAAATAACCAAACGGTTATAACGGCACAAACAGTTATAAACGGGAGCGCAACGAATATGATATACTTTTTCATAAACTGCACCCCGTTCTTTATAATGAACACCGAACATCGCACAGCGCATTTCGAATTCCGCAATCCGCATTCCGAATTCAAAAGGAGGTCCCCATGCTTTACTTCACCGCTACATGCGTGCATCCTTTGCTGCTGGTGGGCGGCGGCCACTTGGTTAACGCGGACGGCTTCCTCCACGCACAGCGTACCATCCCCGACGAATTTGTGCTGATTTTATGTACCAAGGGTACGCTCCACATCGAGCAGGGCGGCAAACGGCACGACATCAAGCCCAACCAATACATCCTCCTGTTCCCCGGCGTCGAGCATAAGGGGTACAAGCCTTCGGAGGGGGAGCTGTCCTATTATTGGTGCCACTTTACCGTGTGGGGGTACGAGCATCGCCTGGTTGGCGAAGAGGAAATCAACCGCCAATTGCATTTTATCAAATCAAACCCGGAAATCGCCCACGACCAGTACATCATCCCCGAAACGGGCCGCTTGGTGCATCCCGAGCGGGTGATCCTGCAATTCCGCCAATTACTGGACGCCGCGCGGCAGGAGTTCTATTCCGGTTATTTGGTGCATTACGCGCTCAGTTTGCTGGGGATGGAGATCACCACGCACTTTGTATTGAATTATGATTTGGGAACGATATCCGCCACGTACAAATATATAACCAAGGTCATGGATTGGGTGCGCCAGCACCATACCGAGCCGTTAAGCGTCTCCAAAGTGGCGGCGGAATTCAACTACCACCCCGGTTATATCTCCAGCGTCTTTAAGAAACACACGGGTATGTCGCTGCTGGATTTCATCAATCGGACGAAAATCAACGCCGCGAAGGAAATGCTGCTTTCCTCCGGCGAACCCGTGAAGCACATCGCCGCCAAGCTGGGGTTTTCCGACGATAAATATTTTATGAAGGTCTTCAACCGCTTGGAAGGTACGACACCGAGCAAATTCCGCAACGCGTTTTACCGAAAGTTCCAAAATAAGCAGTAGACGGGGTGGAGGTACAGGCTTAACGGTTCGGTTTACCCGCATACCACTTTTCGGCCGATTCCACGCACCGTTGGTTGTCCTTGGCGGCGCGCAGCTCCACGTAGCACCCGCACAGCACGCACATGCCGTCCAGCAAGTGGCGACATTCCTTACATATGCCTAACCGCTTATTATATTCCTCCGGAGACGACCGCGCCTCCGGAGGAATGTTTTTTATATAGTCTTGTATCGTCGCGTAAAGCTCGGCTTGGTTGGTTTCGCTTAACAAACAGCGGGGGCATCGCTTCATTAAGAAATGCGCAGCTCCATCACGCAGCACGGGGGAAGGATAAGCGATACCATGCCGGGGACCAAATTAATTTCGTCGAAGCCGGTGATTTTTACCTTCTCGGGGGAATCGAAGTCGTTGAAGTCGTGCGTGCCGCCCGTGAGGATACGCCCCTTCGCGGTCTTCGCGCCCATGTCCGTAAAGAGGATTTCCACGGGGAGTTCCTTGTCCGCCGAGGGGTTAACCATTGTGACGGTCAATGTACCTTCACCGTTGACCGACGCGGAGGCGTTAAGGTGCGGTACGGTGAATTTTTCCGTCCCGATCGTTTCCGTTTCGGCGAAGGTATGCACGAGCCGCGCGTCGTGGTGGTGCTTGAACAGGTCGAATACGTGGTACGTGGGCGTCAATACCATTTGGTCGCCTTCGGTTAACACGACGGCTTGCAAGACGTTGACCGTTTGCGCCAGGTTCGCCATCACCACGCGGTCGGAATGTTTGTTAAAGATATTCAACGTCATCCCCGCCACCATCGCGTCGCGCATGGTGTTCTGCTGGAACAAAAAGCCCGGGTTGGTCCCCGGTTCCACCAGGAACCACGTACCCCATTCGTCCACGATCAGACCCACGCGGTGCGCGGGGTCGAAGCGGTTCATGATATGCGTGTGGTTGGCGATGAGTTCGTCCATTTTTAATGCCTTGTGGAGCGTTTTGTAATAGATTTCGTCGGTAAATTCCGTCGCGCTCATTTTGTCGTGCCAGTTGTCGTTGGGCAGGCAGTAGTAATGCAGCGTAATCGCGTCCATTTGGTGTACGGCACCGCGCATGACTTTTTCCGTCCAGTCATAATTCCAATCGGGCGCGCCGCACGCGATTTTGTAGATTTTATTTTCGCCGTAGTTGCGTACATATGTGGCGAATCGGCGGTACAAATCGGCGTAGTATTCCGGCCGCATATTACCGCCGCAGCCCCAATTTTCGTTACCCACGCCCCAATATTTGACGCGCCATGCCTTCTCTTGCCCGTTGTCCTTGCGAAGCTGCGCCATGGGGGATACGCCGTCGAAGGTCAAATATTCCACCCACTCGCTCATTTCCTGCACGGTACCCGAACCCACGTTGCCGTTGATGTACGGCTCGCAGTCCAGTTGGCGGCACAATTCCATAAATTCGTGTGTGCCGAAGGAATTGTCCTCCACCACGCCGCCCCAATGGGTGTTGACCATTTTTTTGCGGTTTTCCTTGGGGCCGATGCCGTCCTTCCAATGGTATTCATCCGCGAAGCACCCCCCAGGCCAGCGGAGTACGGGGATTTTGATATTGCGCAGGGCTTCGACAACGTCCTTGCGCATCCCTTTTTCGTTGGGGATGTGGGAATCCTCGCCCACGTAAATGCCGTTGTAGATGCAACGGCCCAGGTGTTCGGCGAAGTGGCCGTAGATGTTGCGGTTGATGGTGCTCTTTTTTTCGTTGGTGTTGATGAATAGACGTGCCATGGAAATCCTCCTAATTTAAAAATGTTGTACGGTGTTGCGGACATGGATAATGACTTTTTTTACGTAAATTATTTGACGCAATCTAAGATTTCTTGCGGAAATCTTTTGTCCATGATAATTATTGTTCCGTCAATAACTTTTGCTGCTAGGTTGTACGCTGTTGTATTGTCATACAACCATATCTCATCACATAGGGGGACAAGATTTTTCAACGTTTTGAGCGAAGTTACACTTCTGCGTTCAATAATATCTTCGGGTATGCCGTGACCCCCTAATGCCACTCTTTCTTTGACTCTTTGTTTTGCGATTTCTATATCGGTAACAAAAATATACATCAGGTGAATATCATAGCCTAATGTTTTTGCTGTTTTGACCGTTTGAAGAATCGATTGCCCTGATAAGGTTGTTTCTTGATGAAAATCAATTTTTAAACGCAAGCACGTTCTGATTTCATTTACCGCTTGTTTACCTGCTTGAAATTGGGCATTTGTATCGCGCCAATCGCCAATTCCGGAAACAATTTCATCTACGTTTATTCGTTTGCCGAGTGCCTTAACATCGGCAGCAGGCAACGATGAATAAATGGTAGACTTTCCTACCCCGTTAATTCCGGCAATTATCGTGTATTTCATAGTAACTCCTTGCCAACAACCTTTTCTTGCGCCAATCCTAATTTCAATGAAATAAGGCGTTGGTAAAAAAGTATTTCCTCACGCGTTTTTGCTTCCGCAAGCAACTTATTTAACTCGCCAATAGTGTACGATAAAAAATCTTTAAACATTTTAACCACACCTTTATCTTTATTTAATAATGGTTATACTACGGTATTACAACCCAGTTCAACAAGCAAGTTTTTATAACGTTCAACTTCCCATTCCTCAACAAGAAAATCGGGGTTATAAAAGCAATGACTTAATACATCAGCGTCTTTTAATATTTCATCATACGGTTCATGGATTGATGATTTATCACAATGCCTTGATATTGCAGTAGTGATTATTGCTATTTCTTCATCGTTGTATAAATTTACTGTTTTCAATATTTTCATTGCTTTTTTTGCGCCCATTTTATCATGATTAATAGTTGTATTATTTGTAACACGGTATATATCGTGTAACATTCCAGAAACCATAGCAATTTCTTGGTTTAAGTTTCGCTTTAATGCTAATAACGAACAATAACGCGCTACACTATATAAATGCTCAATAAAAAAACGAATTTTTTCCGGTTGCTTTTCAAAAATCAATCTATCAATTTCAATACGTAATATTTCAAGTCTGTTTTCCATAACGAACCTCCGAAAATATTGATACCCCTCATTCCAACTACGCCGGTGTAAACCCCGCACCCCACAGCGCGATCCCTTCTGCCGACATAACCGTAAACGACATCCCCCAACGTCCGAAGTCGTTGATAAAGCTGCGCAGCAACCGTCCGTTGTAAGCTACGCCGTCCAATGTGACGTTAAATGTTACCCCATCGGCTTCCAACTGCCACGTACCCGTATGCGGGCCTTCGATGGTGCCGTCGGTGTTGAAGTTTACCGTTACGGATAGAGTGGACGTGTAGTTAATTTCCTGCCCGTGGTTGATGATTTTCCATGAGCCGGGTACGTGTTCGGGTGCGAAGGTTCGCGGCGGTGCGCCGTCGTAGCGGAAGGGTGATACGACGAACCAGCCGTCGTCGTTGAGCAACATTTCATGCACGCGCACTTGGTGTTCGTGCGTGTGGAAGAAGCGTGTGTGGAAGATATTGAAATACCGTCCGCTTTCTTCGCAGCGGTAGACGCTGTTGTGCCCGGGGGAGAGGTAACGCGTGGTTGCGCGCGGTTCGCCGGGTTCGCGCCGGAAGGAATAGCCGCCCATTATCTTCGTGCCGTAGGGTTCGATGGCGCGGTCATCGAAGAAGGAACCGGGCCTGCCGTGGACGTTGATCATCGGGTTATCCCTTGCATCGAAATAGGGCCCGTCCACGTTACGGCTACGCGCCACGCGCAGGTTGTAGCCGTCTTCGCGGCCCAACCCGCCGAAAGTGACGAACAGGTAATAATATTCGGTTTCGGGGCTGTAGATGATGTACGGGCCTTCGATGCGGGAATGGTTGTTGCCCATCAGCCGCGTTCCGTAGCCTTGGTCGGGTAGGGGGAAGCCCGTTTCCGCGTCCATCCGCATGATGAATATCCCGCCCGAGAATGAGCCGTACACCATCCAAAATTCGCCTTGCGAATCAAAAAATACGTGCGGGTCGATGGCGTTTGGGTGGCGGTTGGCGTTGTAGGTTGTGCCGTCCTCGCTTACACCGTGCATCCCCGAACGCAGGAAAATGCCTTGATTCATGTACGGGCCTTCGGGGTGGTCGGCGATGGCCAAGCCGATATTGCCCAGCGGCATCGAGCCTTCGCAGTTGCAATAATACATAAAGAAACGCCCGCAGGGCATGGGTTGTACGTCGCCCGCCCAAAAGGTATCCGTCCGCGCCCACGCGAAGGCTTCGGCGAAGTCTTCCAAATTATAGATCAGGGGGTTATTGTCATTTACGTACGCGGCGACCAAATCCCACGCGATCAAATCCGTCGAACGCGCCATTGCCATATGCGAACCGATGATGTAGAACGTATCACCCACGCGGAACACGGAGGGGTCGTGTACCGAAACCTCGCGGAACTGCGGGTTGGGCGGGTCGTTAAAGTCGAAGCCCGCGCCGGGGGAGGAAAGGGTCAGCGGGTCAGGGAAAGGGGGATTCGGAATCGGAGATTCGGAACTCGGGATCGGTTCGGCGGAAGGTTCGGGGTCGCCGTCGCGGTTTGCGTACGCAGATAAAATAAATATACCCAACAGCAAAATCGTAGTTAGGTACATCCCCTTCACGCGCATATGAACCACGTATACCCGTATTTATCCAAGACTTCCGACCCGCCGCCGCCATCATCGGGCGGGGGGTGCGGGGCGAACGCTTTTACGACCGTACCGCCTTCGGATAAAAGCGATATGACCTTTTCGGCGCGTTCGCGTGAGGGGAGGAGGACGAGGATTTGTATGCCCGCTTTTTCGTCCGAATACCTCCAATCGTTGCCCGCGATGCCGCCGCCTTCGGCAAGTCTGAGTTCGGCGTGCATGACATTGTTGCTGGGGTCGTTGTGCATCCTTGAAATATGCACAGCGCTCCCTTCGAAGCATTTCGCGTAGAAGTTGAACGCTTCCTCGCAATTTCCGTCGAAGTGCAGGTAAGGCATGATCATGGTCGTTTGCTCCTTAATTTTATTCCGGTGGAATCCATCGAAATTATTTACCGTCGGCTAATCCGGCCCCCCACAACGCTATCCCGTCGTGGGACATCGCCGTAAAAGCCATCACCCATTTGCCCGCGTCGGCGTTATGGCATCTGAGCAACTTTCCGCTGTATTGGCGGGTAAAATCGCAGTTCCCCATATTATCAATAACAATATGTATCAATTGGTCGTCCGCGTCAAGCGACCAACTCCCTTTGACACCGCGTCCGTGGATCGTGCCGTCGGCTTGGAAATTTACCGTTTCCGATTGGGTGCAGGTGTAGTTGATATCCTGTCCGTGGTTGATCAGCTTCCAAGAGCCGACTACATGCGCCGCTTCGAACGTACGCCGCGTACCGCCGTCGTAACGGAAGGGCGAAACCGCGAACCATCCGTCTTCGGTGAGGAACATTTCATGCACACGTACTTGGTGTATGCGCCGCGCGTGGGCGAAGCGCTGGTGGAAGATGAGGAAATAACGGCCCGTATCGGGGCAAAAGAGTGCGCTGTTGTGCCCCGGCGACAAATGCCCCGTGGTGTTGCGCCCCGGCTCGCCCTGCTCCTGCATGAACCAATAACCGCCCATGAGTTTTGTGCCGAAGGGTTCGATGGAGCGGTCGTCGAACATCGACCCTTCCGCGCCCTTGGCGTTTATCATATCTTGGCCCCGCGCGTCGAGGAACGGCCCGTCAACGCTGCGGCTTCGCGCGACGCGGATGTTATACCCTTCCGTGGGGCCTAATCCGCCGAAGGAAAGGAACAAATAATAATACTGTGTTTCGGGGCTGTAGAGCATGTACGGCCCTTCGATGCGGGCGTGGTTGCCGCCGGTCAGCTTTTTACCGTAGCCTTGCCCCGGTAGGGGAAGACCCGTTTCGGGGTCCATCCGCATGATAAAAATGCCGCCGGAAAAGGAGCCGTACAGCATCCAATACACGCCGTCGTTATCGAAGAAGCAATGCGGGTCTATGCAATTGGGGTGGATGGTAGCGTCGTAAGGTGTGCCGTCCTCGCTTATCCCTTCCATTCCCGATTTAAGGAACATGCCTTGGTTTTTATAAATACCCGTCGGGCTGTCCGCAACCGCCAAGCCGATATCCCCCAAGGGCTTCGAGCCTTCGCAATTGCAATAATATAAAAGGAAACGCCCGTCCGCCGTGCGCTTGCCGGGCATGGGTTGTATATCCCCCGCCCAAAAGGTGTTCGATTGCGACCACGAAAACGCGTCGGCGAAGTCGTTTGGGTCGATCAACGGGTTGTCCGGCTGCACGTATGTAGCGATTTGCTCCCACGCGATCAAATCCTTGCTGCGTGCCATCGCCATGTGCGAGCCGATTATGTAAAAATATTCGCCGGACTTGAAAACGGAGGGGTCATGAACCGAAACCTCGGTAAAATCCGGCGGAAGCGGGTCATTAAAATCGAAGCCGCCCCCGGGGGATGCTAAAGGCAGCATCCACCGGGGTTGCACGGGCACGATGTGAGGTGCTTTTGGAGGGGTCACTTTAACGCCACGCGGATCATGTTCCACGAAAGCGGAGCGAGTTTTGCATTTACGTTTGCGCCGTCGATCGCAGCGGTTGCGTCCTTCGGTTTGACCGAGCCGTCCTGCCGCGTGTTCGTCTTCTTGATATTGTGACCGCTCATCTCCTTGTACTCGATTACATCCCCTAAGCTAAAGCCTTGGAACTCCACGCCGAAATCGAGCGCGGTATCCAACGAGCGGTTGACCGCGAACACGACCATTTCGTTCTTATCCTCGTTGTGGATGGCGAGGGATTCGATATAAGGGACTTGCCTGCCGTCGGCTTCGTAGGTCGGACATTCGACGATGGGGGTGAGCACCGTACCCAACCCGTGGTTGGCCGCGTGCGCGTACGGCCAAAAGATCGTCTGCCGCCACGCTTCACCGCCGGGCTGCGTCATGATGGGCGCGATCACGTTTACGAGCTGCGCCATACAGGCGATCTTTACGCGGTCACAATTCTTAAGCAGGGTAATCAGCAAACAGCCGACAAGCAACGCGTCTTCGAAGTTGTATACGTCTTCGAGGATGGGCGGGGCTTGCTGCCACGGTTCGCTCTTCGAGTCGGCGGCGTGGGAATGGTACCACACGTTCCATTCGTCGAAGGAGAGGTACATAGTCTTTTTACTGCGCTTCTTCGCCTTTACGTAATCGCAGATGGCGGCTACGCTTTTGATGAACTCGTCCATTTCCAACGACTTCGCCAGGTAGCCCGGCAGGTCGTTTTTTTGGTTGCCGTAGTAGCAATGCAGGCTCAAATAATCCACATCGTTGTAAGTGTAGTCGAGGACTTCGGCTTCCCACGCGCCGTAGGTGGGCATCATATTGTTGGACGAGCCGCATACCACCAGCTCGATCGTATTGTCGTACATTTTCATGATTTTGGCGGTTTCCTGGGCGAGGCGGCCGTATTCGGCGGCGGTCTTGTGGCCCATTTGCCAAGGGCCGTCCATTTCATTGCCCAGGCACCATGTCTTAATGTTAAAAGGCTCCTCGGAGCCGTTTTGCTTGCGCAAGTCGCTCCAGTAGGAACTTCCCTTATGGTTGCAATATTCGAGTATGTTACGCGCTTCGTCGATGCCGCGGGTGCCGAGGTTGACGGCCATGTTACATTCCGCGCCCACGGAATTGACCCACTCCATAAATTCGTGGATGCCCACTTCGTTGGATTCCACCGTTTTCCACGCGAGGTCGAGGCGCTTGGGGCGGCTTTCCTTCGGGCCGATGCCGTCCTCCCAGTTGTAACCCGACACGAAGTTGCCGCCGGGGTAGCGGATGAAAGGTACGTTCAATTCTTTCACCAACGCTTTTACGTCCTCGCGGAAGCCTTGCGCATCCGCTGTGGGATGGCCGGGCTCGTAAATGCCCGTGTACACGCAGCGGCCCAAATGCTCCACAAACGAACCGTAAATGCGCGGATCAACCTTGTCGATCTTAAACGTTTTGTTGACGGTCATTTTCGCCTTCATATTTAAAATCCTCCCGAAATATATTTACCGCGTAAAGTATAGTGAGGCGTTCGCGCGCGGTAAATCATACAAACCGCAGAAAAGGTGTAATAATTAAATTTGATGTGGTGTATCCTACAAAAATTTCTTTAATTTTTACACCTTATCTGTTATTTATCAATTTACGCACCCCATGCGCACCATTATACTTGTGAAAACCTACATAGGAAAATGCTATTCTGCGATTCGGAATTGTAATCTTTTGCAAGGGGCGTCCCGCATGTACGCGATTGTAAAGATTCGCAAGGTTTTGATGGTTGCTGCCTTATTAATAATCGCCTCCGCGATGCGCTTGACGGCGGAAACGTTCGTACAGTCCGGTGACCGCGTTTCTTTTGATATTACCGTACCCGCGGCGGGCGAGTACGAAATATGGCTTACATACAGAAACAACCCCGGGCGTATGCTCGCGCCCACTTTGTCGATGACCGTCAACGGCGAAGTGCCGATGCCGCAGCTCCGCCGTTTGCACTTCCCTTCGCGCTGGCTGGCGCTTGAGCCCAATACGGACCGTTACGGCAACGAAGTCCCCGCCATCCCCCGCGCTTGCCAAGATTTGCAAACCCGTCCGCTGGAGGACTCCACCCAATTGATGTCCGCGCCACTTCGTTTCAATTTGACACGAAGTGAATATGTACTGGAATTTACCGTAACCGACGGTGAGATAACGATTTACGATATCGAACTGCGCCGCCCGCGCGTGATCCCCCCTTATACGCCGGGGAACGCCGCGGGTAATTTTATTTATACCGTTGAAGGCGAAGGGTTTGTTTCGGCCAATTCCCCTTCGATACGCGCCGCGGGTGAATATTCGCCCGTGCTGAACCCCTACGACGCGTCCCGCCGTTTGTTGAATATCCTGGACGGCGGCTCGTTTTCGGGCGCGGGCGACCGCGTGGACTACCAAGTCACCGTACCCGCCGACGGTTGGTACCACATCGGCTTCCGTTACAGGCAAACGGCAAAGACGGACTTCCCCGTGTTCATCGATATCTTGATCAACGGGGAAATCCCCACCCAAGCGGCCATGTCCGTACCCTTTGATTGGACGGGCAACCGCTTTAGGGATATGACAGCGCAAACACCGGACGGTAACGACCAAACCTTTTATCTTACGGCGGGTGTTAACACGGTATCGCTGGTGATCCGCGCCGAGCCCATCGCGTTTGTATACGAGGAAATACACGATATTTTAAGGGAAATGACCGAGTTCCGTACCGAGCTCACGCGCTTAACGGGCGGCGTGACCACCGACCGTCACCGCGATTTCCGCCTGGACGAATTTATGCCCGACGTAGGCGGCACGCTTACGGATTGGGCACGGCGATCACGCGCGGCTTTAGACCTCACGACGCAAATCTCCGGCGGGCGGGTGTCAAGTACCTTCGCGGGCTTGCAGGTAGCGGAAAGCAATCTTTTATCGCTGGCCGAACGTCCCGTGGACGTACCCCGCCGCATCAACGAACTGTCGGGCGCGCCGTACAGCATTTCCCGCTTTTTGGCGCAAGCGTTGCAAGATATGGACAACAACGCGGTAAGCATCGATCGGATATTTGTGTTCCAAAGCGAAGCGGAGCTGCCGGAAACGACGGGGTTGTTCCGCCGTTTTTGGGAAGCCGTGCGCCGTTTCTTCCTTTCGTTTACGCGGCGAGAATTTGAGGCCGGACGCAACCACGAGGAAGAAGTATTGCAGGTATGGATGTCGCGTCCGCGTCCTTTCGTAGAGCTGTTGCAAAACATGGCGGACGCGGAATTTACCCCCGCAACGGGCATCCGCGTGGATATATCGATCATGCCCGATGTGGGGCGGTATGCGCTGGCCGCCGCCGCGGGTAACGCGCCCGATGTGGGTTTGAGTGTGCCGTATGTCGTGCCTTCCTATTTGAATATCCGCGGCGCGTTGGCCGATTTGAAGCAATTCGACCGTTTTTACGATATAGCGGAGCGTTTCCCGCCGGGGCTTTTTGTGCCGAGTATCGTGGAAGGCGGCGTGTTCGCCCTGCCGGAGACGATCAACTTTTGGGTGATGTACTACCGTTCGGATATCTTCGAACAATTGCAAATACCCGTACCCGACCATTTGGGTGAAGTTTTGATGATATTGCCGGAATTGCAGCGGCGGGCTATGAACTTCTTCTACCCCACGGCGGGGATGATTGGTTTGAAGGTCTTCCCCGGCACGATTCCGTTCATCTTACAAAACGGCGGGGCGTTCTTCGGCGAAACCATCGGCGCGTCCTACCTCGATACACCGGAAAGTCTGGCAGGCTTCCAAATCCTAACAGACCTGTTTACGGTATATAACCTGCCCATCGAAGTACCCGCGCCCGGCTTCTACCAAGCCTTCCGCGCGGGGACGATGCCCATCGGCGTATCGGACTTGGGCACTTACCTGTTGCTTACAAACGCCGCGCCTGAATTGGAAGGCCATTGGAACATCGCGCCCTTCCCGGGGTTGTTGCAAGAGGACGGCACGGTCAACCGCCACACCACGGGCGGCGACACATCGGCGATCATCTTTTCGCAATCGCGGCAACAGGAAAACGCGTGGAAATTCCTCGATTGGTGGACGTCCGACCAAGTACAGGCCGACTTCAGCGTGTCGCTGGTGTCGCTGTACGGGGGTACGTTTATGTGGAGCTCGGCTAACCGCGCGGCGTTCGCGCAGTTACCCATCCCCGGCAACCACCGCGACGTGATTTTGCAGCAAACCGAACACATGGTAGAAGTCCCCTGGGTGCCCGGCACCTATATGGTGGAGCGCGAACTATCGAACGCCTACAACGCGGTTATCGTTAACGGTTTGAATGTGCGCCGCGCGATGGATATCGCGATCAAGCGCATCGACCGCGAGGTGTTCCGAAAGCTGGAGGAGTTCGGCTTTACGCAGAACGGCGAACAGGTACGGCCCTTTGTCACCCCGCATGTTAATGTATTGCAACGCCCTTAGATGGCACTCGGAATTAAGAACGCCGGATTAAAAAATGTCTCTACATGGAGGCACATGGATGTATAAAAAATCCGCACCCCTGCTCTTTGTCGCGCCGTATGTGGTTTTGTTTACGGTATTCATCATTGTGCCCGTCGTTATGGCGATGGCTTTGTCGTTCACCAACTTCGACGCGATACAACGCCCGCAATTTATCGGGTTATTGAATTTTACCAACCTGTTTACGCAGGATTTAATTTTCCTCCAATTCGTGCTGCCCAACGCGATCTTGTTTGCCGTTATCGTGGGGCCGGGCGGGTACGCGCTGGCGTTTTTTATCGCGTGGTCGCTGGCGCAAGTCAACAAGGGGCCGCGTACGGTTTTGGCGTTGTGCATGTATACACCCTCCATGACGGCGGGCGTGGCGATCGCGGTGTTGTGGCAAATCATATTCCTCGGCAACCCGCAGGGGTACTTAAACGGATTGTTAATAAATTGGGGCATCATCACCGAACCCATTAACTTTATGGTAAACGCGGATTATATTTTGCCGATCATCATTGTGGTTTCGTTATGGAGCAGCATGGGCGTGGGTTTCCTCGCGATGCTGGCGGGGGTGCTTAACGTAAACCCCGAGCTTTACGAAGCCGCCGCCATCGACGGCGTTAAGTCGCGCTTGCAAGAGGTTTTTTACATCACGATCCCCTCCATGAAGCCGCAGATGCTCTTCGGCGCGGTAATGAGCATCGTTGGGGCGTTCCAAGCGGGCGCGATCGGTGTGGCGTTGACGGGGGCCAACCCCACGCCGCACTACGCGGGGCAGCTCATGGTCAACCACATCGACGACTACGGTTTTATCCGATATGAAATGGGCTACGCTTCCGCCGTTTCGATCGTGCTGTTGGGAATAATATTTGGCTTTTCAAGCATGTCGCGCAGGGTATTCAAGGAGGATTAGGGGATGAACAGGACGAACCCGAAGCGTTTCTCCAAGGACCAAATCCCGCTGTATTTATACTTGATACCGCTGGCTGTTTTTATGGCCGCACCCATCGTGTTTATCGTGTTCCATGCCTTTAAGCCGATGGACGAATTGTTCGCGCATCCGCCGCGCTTTTTGGTTTCGCGCCCGACGCTGGATAACTTTACGAACCTGTTCCGCATGGCGGCGGGGGCTACGGTGCCGTTGTCGCGTTATGTGTTCAACTCCGTGGTGGTTACCTTTACGGCGGTGATGGGCACGGTCATGTTTTCGTCGATGGCGGCGTTCGCGCTTTCGAAGATGCGCTGGAAATACGCGGGCGTGCTGTTCACGATCAATAACCTCGCGCTAATGTTTGTGCCGACGGCGGTGACGATACCGCGCTACATGACGATTACGGGCATCGGCATCGACAATACGTACTTCGCGCATATTTTGCCGCTGATGGCTACGCCCGTGGTTTTGTTCCTGGTAAAGCAAAACATGGATAACCAAGTCCCCAACGAATTGATTGAGGCCGCGCATGTGGACGGCGCCACCCCGTGGGGGATTTACCGGGGTGTCGTACTCCCGATGATCCGGCCCGCCATAGCGACGGGTGCGATCCTGTCGTTCCAACTGGTGTGGAACAACCTGGAAACCAGCCAGCTCTTCACTACTTCCGAAAGCGTACGGACGCTGGCGTTTTACATGAGTACGCTGGCGGCTACAGGAGGCATCGCGGGGCAGGGGATGGCGGCGGCGGCGGGGTTGTTTATGTTCGTTCCAAATCTGCTGCTGTTTATCGTGATGCAAAGCAGGGTTATGAATACGATGGCACATTCGGGGCTTAAGTAAAAACAGAAGTCGGACTGTTAAAACGTAAGGAAGGGAGGGCGTTCGTGTGAAAAATTTTTATAAAATAATAATCGGCATTGCTATCGCCCTTCTGATGACGATTGCCTTTGCTTCGTGGGTTTATGCCGTGCCTTACCATACGTGGACGCGTTCGGGCAATACGTTTGTGATGACGCAGACGGCGTACGAGCCTTATTTTACGCTTTCGCACATCGGGCCTTACGCGTTGAATACGCCGTCGGATTTGCGTATCGGTTCGGACGGGTTAATGTACATCGCCGACACGGGCAACGCGCGTATCTTGGTGGCGACCCTCGAAGGCGAATGGGTGCGTACGATCGGCGAGGGGATTTTACAAACGCCGCGCGGCGTGTTCCGCGCGGACTACGGGCGTATATACGTGGCCGACCAAGGCGCGCAGGCTGTGTTCGTGTTTAACGATGATAACGAGCTGTTGCAAACCATCACGCGCCCCGTGCATCCGTTATTCGGCCGTACCGCGCCGTTCTTCCCCATGAAAGTCGTGGCCGACTTGCGCGGCAATGCCTATATCATTTCGCAGGGTAACTTTAACGGTATTATCCAGCTTGCGGGCGGCACGCACGAATTTTTGGGCTATTTCGGCGCAAACACTACCAACGTAACGTGGTTTACAGCGTTCCGCCGTTGGTTTTACACCGAAGAACAAATGGTGCGGCTGACGGGCATTAACCCGATTACCGTCACGAACATTGCGGTGGACAGCCGCGGGTTGGTGCACTCCGTAAGCTCGGGCGACGCGGACGGTTTAAAACGGCTCAACATGGCGGGGACGGACATCCTTAACATCGAGCCGGGCTGGAACTCACCCGCTTTTGTGGCGGTTGCGGCGGCGGAAAACGGCAATATCGTAGCCGCCACGCACCAATGGATTTACGAATACACCCCCGAAGGGGATTTGCTGTTCGTCTTCGGCGGCAGCGGGCTGGGCTTGCGGCAACGGGCGGGTTTGTTCCAATCGATATCCGCCGTCGCCATGCACGAAGGCAGGATGTACGTTGTGGACGATATGCTGAGCATTGTCCAGGTAATGACGCGCACGGAATTCGCGCAGAACGTGCATACGGCGTTCGATTTATTCAACGCGGGTATGTACGTCGAAAGCATGGAACCCTGGCGCGAGATCATCCGCATGAACGCCATGTTCGCCTACGCGGGCGTGGGGTTGGGTGAAGCGTACTTCCGCGTGGGGGATTTTTCGAACGCGCTGCGCTTCTTTAGGCGGGGGTACGATGTTGAAGGTTATTCCGACGCGTTTTGGGAGCTGCGCTCGAATTGGATGCAAGCGAACCTCGGGACGTTTATCGTCGCCGCCTTTATATTGATCGTATTGTGGCAAACGCTAAAATTTGCGGACAGGAAGTACATACCCGTGCTTATGCCCCTGCGCAAGGCAAGGGATAAAATAAAAGGCTTTACGTTATTTTCGCAATGCGCGTTTTCGCTGCGCAACATAACCAACCCCGCCGCCGCCGCGGAAGGGATTAAATACGACGGCAAGGGCAGCTACAAAGCCGCGTTTATCCTGTTGTTTATCTTTTATGTTTTGTTCATACTGGAGCGGTATTTTTCGGGCTTTTTGTTCCGCACCGTGGAGGAAGGGCAATACGATTTGCTTACCGACGCGGCGGTCCTACTGGCGGCGGTACTGCTGCCGATTATCTGCTGCTATTTGGTGACCGCCATCACCGACGGGGAAGCGACGTTTAAGCAACTTTTCGTGGGCATTATCTATGCTTTCGCGCCCTTGTTCGTATTAAAGCCCGTCGTCGTTATCATGACGAACGTGCTTACCCTAAACGAAGCGTTCTTCATCACCTTCACCAATTTCGTCGCGTACGTGTGGACGGCGTTGCTCATTTTCCTCGCGATCAAGAATTTAAACGACTATACCTTTGGTAAAACGATTAAAACGCTGATCATGGCGTTGTTCGTCACGCTGATAACGGCGATGCTTATATTCATTATCTATGTATTGGTGATGCAAGTAGCGGATTTCGGCACGGGCTTTACCCGGGAGGCGGTGTTCAGGCTTGTTAGGCGATAACGGAATAAAAAGGACGCGGATGGGAAGCCACTCGTCCGCGGTTATAACAACGGTTACAACAATGCTTTTATTGTTTTCCTTGGTTTTTTTGACGGCGTGCGCCTCTGACGGCGTTGCCGTGGACCCGCCCGCGGGGCATATACCCGATTGGATACCCGTCACGGGAGCTGCGCGTCCGATAATTTTGGGGGAATCCCCCAAAATTTTGCACGGGCATATTTTGGTGGCGGAAAACGCCCATTGGGCGATGTACTTATGCGAAACCACCCTCGGCATCATTATGCAGGACGTGCATACGGGTACCTACATGCGCTCCACCGTGGCCGAGCCCGACCCGGCGGATAATCCCCTATGGCAAGGCTTGTACATGAGCGGCCTAACCATAGACGTACAGGTCGGCACCAACGTTAACCCCACCCGTGTAAACCCGGTGAACAACCCGCACCGCTTAAATATTTTTTACAACGCAAACGGCTTCGCGGCGGAGATATTCTTCCCCGGCCCGCAAATCGGCTTGACGTTGATCGTGGAGCTGACCGAAAGCGGCTTCACCGCGGAGGTTCCGCAAGCGTCGATCATCGAAAACGACCCCAACCAAGTGATCGGCTCGCTGTATATCTACCCCTTCCTGGGCCATACCCGCCTGGGTGCGGACGAGGGTTATATGTTCATCCCCGACGGGCAGGGCGCGCTGATCAAATTACAGGATAACGACCGCCGCTTCGCCACGGGTTACGCCGAGCTTGTATTCGGGCGCAACATCGGGCTGGAAGTGGAAATGATCTTTAACCAATTTTCGGGGTACGACTTCGCGGACTACCCCGAGCAGATATTAATGCCCGTATTCGGCATGGTGCATACCGAACGCGGGATCGGCTTCCTGGGCGTTATTTCATCCGGCGCGGAGAACGCGATGCTTGAAGCGTGGCCCAACGGCGCGAGTACGGCCTTCGACTGGATAACGGCGCGTTTTTTGTACAGGCACATCTTCATGCAGCCGCTTGGGCTCGCGTCGGGGACGATTGATGCCCGTACGCCGCGCCCCAACCGGGTGGACGCGAAGCTCACCTTCCTGTTCGTAACGGGCGAGGACGCCAATTACGCGGGGCTGGCTGTGGCGTACCGCGGCTACCTTGATAATGCCGGGGCGTTCGCGAACGCGGCGGCGGATGATTTTAACGTGGGGATTACCTTCCTCGGCTTCGAAAAACGCGACTGGGCATTATTTCAATTGAATGTGAACATGACCACTTTCCGACAAGCGCAGGATATGCTTAACGAACTGGCGGACGCGGGCGTAACGGGCTCGTTCGTCCGCTTTGAAGGATGGATGCGCGGCGGCGCGACGGGGGGTTGGCCCAACAGGGGATTCAACCCCGCGGGTAATATCGGCGGGCGAAGCGGCTTGATAAACCTGCGCGATACGGTGCAGGGCTTAGGCGGCGAACTGACGCTGATTATCGACCCAATCTGTATGCTGACTTCGGCACGCCCCTTTGAATCGATCAACGCCCTGCGCCGCGTAACGGGACGCACGGCGGATTTTTCGGGCGGGAATATGCGCCGCACCACGCCCTCGCGTACGCTGGCGATATCGGAGCAAACGGGCGCGGCCTTCGCGCGGCACGGCTTCCGTGCGGATATCATGTGCCTCCCGAGTACGCTAACGTCGTATTCGGAAAGCGGCGTGTTCTTTTGCCGTACGGACTGCGCCGTTATGTATGACCGTTCCCTCAGCCATCATGATGCGCCGTCGCTGTCGCGGCCTTCCGCCAACACATGGCACCATGCCCGTGCGTTAACCAACATGCCCTCCCGCGGGTCGGGATATTTATATGTATATAAGGACATCCCCTTCCTGTCGATCGCGACCTCGGGGCGGATACCCTTTTATATGGAATACGTGAATTTCCAGCCCAACCGCTCGCGTTTCTTCCTTAATTTGGTGGAAACGGGCGCACGCCCGATGTTCCTCGTCACCCACGGGGACGCGGCGGATTTGCGCCTGACCAACCGCCGCAGCGTATACACGTCGGAATTTGGGCTGTACCGCGATCAAATTATCCGTTACCACCGTGAACTTTCCGCCGTACACGCCCGTATCGGCGATGCCTCCATCGTCAGGCATTACTCCGATGACAGCGAAGTACGCGTATACTATTCCAACGACGTGCGGATATATATCAATTACGGGCGTTTCCCCGCGGAAATAAACGGGGTATCAGTCGGGCCCATGTCCTATGTACTGCTAGAGGGTTGATGATAATGGAAAAGGTGATCCATGCGAACACATTTCGAATGAAATGCGTGAAATTGGCCAATAAGATCAAGGGTTTACGTAAATCCATGCGCATTTCCGGACGCACGCGGCGCAATTGGTTCTATGCGTACGCGTTCCTCATGCCGTGGTTGATCGGCGTATTCCTGCTATTGATATACCCCTTGTATACCTCCTTCTCCTTCAGCCGCTCACAGGTGCGCTTCCCGCCCACGGGGCTGGTGCAGTTCCCCGTCGGCTGGGAGAACTATACGAACATCTTCGCGCTTGACACGGTCTTTATGACGGGCTTGGTCAGTTTTACATTGCAACTGATCCCGCAGATGGCGATTATCGTATCCTTCGCGTTGATCATCTCCATGCTGTTAAACGGTAGGATCAAGGCGCGGGGATTGTTCCGCGCGGTATTCTTCCTCCCCGTCATTATCGCCACGGGGCCCGTAATGAGCGAGTTGATCAACGAAGGCGTGGCGACCGTACCCGCGGTCAACCTATCGGCGATCGCCAACGCGATGGACTTCCTGCCCCCGATGGTGCTGGAACCGATCGTGGGCTTGTTTACGCAATTGATCATGATCCTTTGGAATTCAGGCGTGCAAATCCTCATCTTCCTTGCGGCGTTGCAAAAGATCAACCCCGAGCAATACGAGGCCGCCAAAATGGACGGGGCATCCGGCTGGGAATGCTTTTGGAAGATTACCTCCCCCGCGTTGCGCCCCATGCTTTTCCTCAACGTCATCTATACCGTCGTGTGGCTGGCCAATTCCGACCAAAACCCCATCATTAATATGCTGCACATCCGTATGATTGCGGGAGTATTAGGCCCGGGGGGTATGCCCGGCGGTTACGGCCACGCGTCGGCGATGGCATGGGTGTATTCGATTGTGGTGCTGTTGATCATCGGCTTGTGCTGGGTGGTGTTGCACGAACGCAAAGACAAGGATAAGCCGGAGACGAAACGCCTGGAGCAAAAAAGTTACCTGCCCAAGAGGCGGGAAATCGTACGCAAATTACGCAAATCGGACATGGAGGGAATCGGGGTGGACAAGAGATGACGCGCCTCAAACTCCGTAAGCTGATGTTCGGCAGCCGCGAACGTAACGGCCTTATAATAAATGTGGTCGTGTACACGCTGCTCATTTCCATCGGGTTCGTATACCTGTACCCCATCCTCCATATGCTGGCGACCAGTTTTATGCGGCCGGAAGACATCCTCGACTCGGGTGTACGCTGGATACCGTCCACATTGCATTTTTCCAACTACCGCAGCGCGGTCATGGTTATGGATTATTGGAACAGTCTGTGGAAGAACCTGCAGGTCGCGCTCTTCCCCACGATATTGCAAATCATTACGACCTCCATGGCAGGCTACGCCTTCGCACGGTATGACTTCCCCCTAAAAAAATTGTGGCTGGGGGTCTTACTGTTCTCCTTCGTCATCCCCCCGCAGATCACGATGATCCCCACCTACGTTTTATACAGCGACCTTAACCTGATCGGCGGCATATGGGCGTTTATCGTACCTTCCTTGTTGGGGCAGGGCTTCCAAAGCGCGATTTTTATCCTGATTTTCTATAACTTCCATCGGCAGGTGCCGCGCTCGCTTATCGAAGCGGCGGAAATAGACGGCGCGGGACATGTCAGCAGCTTCTTCCGTATATCCATGCCGCTGGCTGTACCCGCGCTGGTGGTAACGACGCTGTTCTCCTTTGTGTGGTATTGGAACGATGTTTTTTGGGTCAATTTGTTCCTCGGCCCGGGTAATACGCGCCACACGGGGCTGACCACGATATTATTGGAATTGCAACGCTTCCAAACGTCCTTCGGTGCGGCGGTATCCACCGTGGCGGGAGGGCCGCCCGACCCCAACAACGAAGCGTTGCGCATGGCGGGTACGATGGTGGCGATCCTGCCGCTGATCGTGATGTATCTGATTTTACAACGGCAGTTTGTGCAAAGCGTTGACAAAGCAGGCATTACGGGCGAATGATGCGAATCCTTCGGATTCGTAATGCCCGCGTCACATAAAAGGAGGAGAATAAAAATGAAGAAAATCTTATTGGCCGTGGTTACGCTTGCGCTCTTCGCCGCGCTGGTGGCTTGCGGCGGTGGAAGCGGCGGTAACGAAGCCGCACAAGGTCAAGACGGGGACGGCAGGGTATTGGAAGCCTTACCCCCCCTAACCACGGCCCCGATACACCTGCGCTTCGCCATGTGGGACGACATCGACCACAACCAATGGCTGGCGGACCGCTTCACCGACCACCATCCCAACATCACCATCAGCGTGGAGCATTTCGGGGGTACGGGCGTGTATCATTCCAACCTGCTGGCCGAAGCCGCGGCGGGCAACATGCCCGACTTATGGGGCAAGCTGGAAATCTCCACACCCATCGTCAATGGTTGGTTCTACGACTTTTCGGATTTTTGGTTTAACGATCCGGACGTGGAGCATTACCTTGAACACCTTCGTCCGCAGGGCGTAATCGACGGCCGCGCCATCATGGTGGTGACGGAGCATTTGCCCGCCGTCGTGTACGTGGACAGGGCCGTATTTAACCGCCTTAACGTACCCATGCCCCGCTTCGATTGGACGTACGAGGAAATGCTCTCCCTCATCGAGCATATGACCCGCCCCGATATGGGTATCTTCGGGTATAACTTCTTCGTCGCGCCCGTAACAATCGCCCCCATCGCCAAGATCGGCGGCTACGCCGAATTCGGTTGGGACGGAAATAACCTGAACATGCGCGGCCCGTGGGCGGACGCGCTCAATTGGATGGCCAACGCCCGCCGCCTGGGCTGGGAAGCCCAATACGGCAGCGCGGAATGGGAAGCCCTGACGGGTGACGCGTTCATGTGGCCGGGTACGTCGGGCCGTGTCGCCATGCAGTTGGACGCTTTTTGGACGATGTCGAACATCTACCTGCGTGACCATTACCGCATCGAACGCGGGCTGGACATGATCCCCTATACCATGCCCACCAGCGAAGGCGCACCCAACAACAACAAGATCGCGTGGCTGGACTTCGCCGCCATTTCGGCGGGTACGCGTCACCCGCGCGAAGCCTATGAAGTATTGAAGTGGATGAGCTTCCTGCCGCAAGCGTGGATGTACCGCATACAGGACTTCCCCGTGCGCATCAGGGAAGACGGCGAGCCTTATTACCTAATGCCCAACCACGTACCCACCACCAATTGCCCCGATGTAATGGAGGCGTTCTTCGGGATTCTACCCATCGCCCCGGGCGATACCTTCATGGAGGAAGCCTGGAGGGCGTTCCTGCGCCTTTCGACGGAGCCTGTGACATGGGGCGGGCGCGTACTGCCCGGCTTCGACCAATGGGTGCATGAAATCTACCATAACGGCGAGTTTAACGGCGTAATCGGCATCGAAGCCGCCGTATTCGACGGGCTGGCGGACGCGCACGACTTCGCCGCCGACTTGGAGGCCAGCTTCCGCCCGTTCTACGATTCGATGATGGCGGAATTTAGGATGTGGATGGGGCCGCCGAGGAATTAAGTATTGAAAATTAAAAACATATTGAATTCATAATCCATTAAAAATGGAGGTAGGATATGAAGTATAAAATGAAACGCGGGCTGTCCTCGGTAGCCGCTTTGGTGCTTGCGCTTGCCCTGATGATACCCGCGGTTGTGATACCCGTAACCGTTGAAGCCGCCCCCGCGGGCGCGGCACGGGTATGGCGGTTTGACGGCAGCTACGACGGGGCGATACCTACGCAGATAGGTCCCTTCCCCGCGGGTACGCCTTACGGCGGTACGGCTAACGCGCCCACATTCGTGACCGACAGGCACGGCAATCCCAACGGCGCGGTACATTTGAACGGTGAGGTCGGATTATATTTGGGCGAAGGGATTATTAATTCCGCCGAATATACCGTGGCCATGTGGGTCAACCCCGACGACCCGCTGTATAATTCCTTCGGTTCGCTGTTCTACGGCGCGGTGGCGGATGACAACTGGATTTCGCTGCATCCCGCGTCCAATTTGGGCGGCGACGGCAATGTGGTCGTATGGTCGGGCGCGGGCGGCGGGCGTTGGAGCGATAATATTTCCGACGCGAACCTTATCCCCGGGCAATGGCAGCATGTCGCGTTTGTGATGCGCCCGGGCGCGGTGCAAATTTACTTGAACGGCGCACCCGCGGCTATGACAGCGGAAAACGTACCCTATCCCCTGCGTGATTTGTTTTCACCCAATTCCGAATACGGTTTGCCGGGGCACTTCTTCCTGGGGCTTAATTACTTCCCCGATCCGGTGTTCGCGGGCGCGATCGACGATTTATACATTTACAACCGCGCGTTAAGCTCGGCGGAAATCCTCGATTTGTACCTGCCCGACGCAGCGGACGCGATTTCGTTTACGTTTAACAATTCATTTGACGGGGCTATCCCCACGCAAATCGGGCCTTTCCCCGCGGCGACGCCCTACGGCGGCACGGTTAACACGCCGCGCTTCGTCACCGACAGGCACGGTAATTCCAACGCCGCTGTACACTTAAACGGCGAGGTGGGTTTATATTTGGGACAGGGGTTAATTAACTCCGCCGAATATACCGTAGCCATGTGGGTGAACCCCGACGACCCGCTGCATAATTCCTTCGGTTCATTGTTCTACGGCGCGCTGGCGGATGATAACTGGATTTCGCTGCATCCCGCGTCCAATTTGGGCGGTGACGGCAACGTGGTCGTATGGTCGGGCGCGGGCGGCGGGCGCTGGAGCGATAATATCTCCGACGCGAACCTTACCCCCGGGCAATGGCAGCATATCGCGTTTGTGATGCGTCCCGGAGGCACGCAGATATACCTCAACGGCGTACCCGCGGCAATGGCGGCCGAAAACGTACCTTATCCCTTACGTGATTTATTTTCACCCAATTCCGAATACGGTTTGCCGGGGCATTTCTTCCTCGGGCTTAATTACTTCCCCGATCCGGTATTCGCGGGCGCGATCGATGACTTGCACATCTTTAACCGTGCGCTGTCATCGGGTGATGTACATGCGTTGATGCACTTGCCCGATGTTGCGCTTGCGCATGTGTTTACGTTTAATAATGATTTCGGCGGAGCGATACCGACACAAATCGGGCCCTTCCCATCGGCTACGCCTTACGGCGGCACGGTCAACACGCCGCGCTTTGTGGCGGACCGCTTCGGCAACGCGAACGGTGCCGTGCATTTAAACGGCGAGGTCGGGTTATATTTAGGTGAAGGTTTGATTAACTCCGCCGAATATACCGTGGCCATGTGGGTAAACCCCGACGATCCGCTGCATAATTCCTTCGGTTCGCTGTTCTACGGCGCGGTGGCGGATGACAACTGGGTTTCGTTGCATCCCGCGTCCAACTTGGGCGGTGACGGCAATGTGGTTGTATGGTCGGGCGCGGGCGGCGGACGCTGGAGCGATAATATCTCTGACGGTCACCTAATTCCCGGGCAATGGCAGCATATCGCGTTTGTGATGCGCCCCGGAGGCACGCGGATATACCTCAACGGCGTACCCGCGGCTATGGCGGCGGAAAACGTACCCTATCCCCTGCGTGATTTGTTTTCACCCAATTCCGAATACGGCTTGCCGGGGCACTTCTTCCTGGGGCTTAACTATTTCCCCGATCCGGTGTTCGCGGGCGCGATCGACGACTTGGTGATCTTCAACCACGCGCTGTCACCCGAAGGCGTGGCTGCATTGATGGGTATGGTATTCGAAGCCGGCGAAGCGGGGGAAGCACCCGAACCCGTCGAGGTTTCCGTACAGCCGCTTATCGACATGCTGGCACGGCTTACCTCCCTTGATACGTTGACGGGGCACGGCTTCACCACGCTCGGCCCCCGCTGGGAAGAAGCGCGCAACGACGCCAATGCCTTGATGAACCTTGAGGGCCTCGCCGAATGGCAGGTGGACGGGCGTGTGGCGCATTTGAATACCAACTGGCTGCCCTTCGTGGGTGCGCTCGCAGAATTTATCGCCGTACAAAACGCCGCGCGCGCGACGGGCGAATTGGACGCTTACCTACAGGAAATCGTCCCCTATATCAACCGCGCGAATAACATGCTGCAAGTACAGGCATTATCGAACCGTTTGAATATCGCGATGGAAACCCCCGCGGAAGCCCCCGCAACCCCCGAAGCACCCGCCAACGATGACGGCGGCGGCTTGGATACGTGGGTCATCATCGTTATCATCATCGGCGGCGTAATAGCGGCGGCGGCAGTCCCGGTCGCGTCATTGATAAAAAAGAAAAAAAAGTAACGGATTAAACGCAAACCAAGGGCTGCTTATGTTAAAATAAAGCAGCCCTTATTATTTGAAGCGAGGATGCCGTATATGGATATTAGCCGAATCATCGCCGACTTAAAGGATTGCCCCTGCGGGCGGGAACATACCGCGCCGGGGATGCGTGTGGAGATAGGCCCGAACCTGTTGGAAAAGACGAGCGAACTGTTGGGGGATTTCCCCCGTGAACTACTGGTCGTTGCCGACCGGAATACATTGGCCGCTTCCGAAGGGATTATGGAAATCCTTGCGGAAAGCGGCTTTTCTTGTACGCTCAAATGCTACGATGACATGCGTACCGCAAACAGCGAAGACGTGGAACTAATCGCGGCCCTCGCGCGCGGGTGCGGCGGTGTGCTGTCGGTGGGTACGGGGTCGCTCAATGACATTTGCCGTTTGGCCTCCTACGAAGCGGGCAAGCCCTTCGCCATTTTCGCCACCGCGCCCTCCATGGACGGCTTCGCGTCCAACACCGCACCCATCACATATGCCAATTTTAAAAAGTCGATCCTATGCCACGCGCCGACGGTCATCATCGGCGATACGCGCATTTTGGCGCGTTCCCCCGCCTTACTTAAGGCTGCGGGCTTCGGCGACATGATCGCCAAATACGTGGCGTTAACCGATTGGCGCATCGCGAACCTGACCGACGGGGAATACCATTGCCCGCGCGTGGCGGCGATTACCAAAGCGGGACTGGAAAAAGTAATGGCGCTGGCGGGGCAGGTGCAAGAGGAAAGCCCCGAAGCCGCCGCCGCACTTATGGAGGGCTTAGTGTTGACGGGCTTGGCAATGACTCTGACCAACCTTACGCGCCCCGCGTCCGGCGCGGAGCATGTTTTGGCGCATTTTTGGGAAATCAAGAAGTTGGAGCAAGGGAAACCGAGCGACTTCCACGGCAAAAAGGTAGGCGTGGCAACGCTGATGACCGCGGAGCTGTACCACAAAATCGCCCGGAGCGACATACGATTCCACGCGGACGCGACAAATTGGGACGCGGTGTATGAAGCCTACGGTAAAAATTTTGTCGACGATATAAAAACGTTGAACGATCCGACCCCTACAAGCAATATCGACCCCGCTGTCTTAGCGGAACAATGGCCGCAAATAAAGGAAATTATCAAAGAAGAACTACCGCCGTATGAAGATTTGCTCGCGCTCATGCAAAAAGCGGGCGCGGCGACAACCATAGAGGAAATCGACATCGACCCCGCGCTTGCCGATACGGGGGTAAAATACCATTCCTACATGCGCGAGCGGATAAACCTTTCCCGCCTTATCCCCATGATGACCGTAAAAGGGAGATGATATGAAGGCAACGTATACGCTGTTGCTTCCCTTGCTTGTGCTTCTCTTGGCGTTACTTGGGGCTTGCGGGGCGGAACGGAACGAAAACGGATACGAAACAGAGGTATCCGCACCTTTTGAATACGTGCTTATCCCCATCGCCGCGCCCGAACGCACCCCCATGCCCGTTATTGCCGAATCGTACGTACCCGCCGAACCCGTAATACCGTGGTATGTTACGCTAGGCGTTGACCTTCATACACATGTTCCCGATACGGAAGGTATCGGACGGACATTCTTCGGTTTGGGCGGCGGGCGATTACCTATGTGGCTGTGCGCGGGCTTGGAGCTGTACTGGATGGACAAGCACGATATGCCCATACCCGACGGCATCGACCGCAATATGGATACAGGCGATTGGCTGCCCGACTTCGGGGAAGCCTGGTTTATCCCCGGTTTGTTAGCCGATGAAACGCCTTGGCAGGTATTGTCCGAGGCATATGCTTTTGTTTGGTATATAAGTGAAATGGGCGCGTTGGAAGGCTTGGTCGCTTCCTATCTCCGCGAAAGCCGTATATCGGCGGAGGAAATGTACGCCGCTTTGCGGGCGGACTTCAGCGGAATAGCCGACGAAGGTTGGGTGTTCCAATACGAGCAAGGGGCTGTCCACCATGTGGAAGGTTCACCCGGTTCGCCTTTTGAAATAGATTTTCATTTATGGGGGGACGCCGCGCGGTATTTATTCGGCAATCGGGCCGGCGAACCCCGAGCCGCGTGGACGTACGGCATGGTAAGCCATTACGCCGCTATCGGGGAAGAATCCCTTTCTTTTGTACAAGAGTGGTTGGGGGTATCCCTTACCCAAAGGTGGTCGGTATATTTCATCCATGAAGATGAAGTCATTGGCGGCGGATACGGGAACAGGATCCTTACTAACTTCCAACACCACACGGACCCCCCGTGGTCGATGGCGCATGAAGCTGTACACGCCGTCCTTGCGGCGGCGAATATCCGTACGAACTTCCCCCCGACGCTGATTGATTTCGGCCCCGGTTTTACCCTGTCCCAGTCCCACTTCGAAGAGGGGATGTGCGTCCTCATCGAGCTTTTGTTTGAAATCGAAACGCAAAACGAACGCTTCGCGCGGGAAACGGCGCAAAAAAGAACAGGCAACCAAAACGCGGTCAGAATGACCCTCGACGATACGCTGCGGTATGTCAACCGCTACGCTATATGGTTTACGGATTGGTTTCTCGGAGCCGATGACATCGGAAACTTCCACCCGGAATGGGGTATGTTGCAATCGTACCATTCCGCCGCGTCTTTCCTGTTTTACCTGTATACGGAGCGGGGTACGCGGGAGGATTTGCTCCGCGCGTACAGGAATATCCACCATATGTATGATATTTACGGCGCGGACATAGACGAACTGATAAGCGATTGGCTAAAATGGCTGGAAGCATGGCGGTAAGCCGCCCATAAGGAGCGATGAAATGGATAAAAAACTGTACCTCGGCATCGAGTTCGGCTCGACGCGCATCAAGGCCGTATTAATCGGCGAAGGGTTCGAACCCGTCGCCATCGGCAGCCACACATGGGAGAACCAATTCGAAAACGGTTTTTGGACGTACAGCTACGCGGATATTTGGGCGGGCTTGCAAGATTGCTACCAATCCCTTGCCGCGCAATATGAAGCGAAATACGGCACAAAGCCTACAACCTTCGCGGGTATCGGGCTTTCCGCCATGATGCACGGTTATATCCCCATGGACGGGGAGGGGAGGGAGCTTACCGCCTTCCGTACATGGCGCAACACAAACACGGGTGAAGCGGCGGCGGTATTGAGCGAAAAGTTCAACTTTAATATCCCCCTGCGGTGGAGCGTGGCGCATTTGTACCAAGCGATGCTTAACGGCGAAGCGCATGTTAAGGATATCGCGTTCATCACTTCGCTTGCCGGATATGTGCATTACAAATTAACGGGCGAAAAGGTGCTTGGCGTGGGCGACGCTTCGGGCGTGTTCCCCGTGGAGGACGGCGGCGCGGAATATAATAAATCCATGATTGACGCTTTTGAAAAAGGTTTACCATTATCATCAACCATAAATTGGAAACTTGAAAACATCCTTCCCGCTATCTTAAACGCGGGCGAACAAGCGGGTGTCCTCACCCCCGAAGGTGCGGCACTCCTCGACCCCACCGGAAATTTGCAACCGGGCATACCCTTCTGCCCGCCGGAGGGCGACGCGGGTACGGGCATGGTCGCGACGAACTCGATTACCGCCCGTACGGGTAATATCTCGGCGGGTACATCGATTTTTGCCATGCTGGTGTTGGAAAAGAGTCTTTCGAAGTTATACCCCGAGATTGACATGGTGACCACACCCGACGGCAAGCCCGTCGCCATGGTGCATTGCAACAATTGCTCCACCGAGCTTGACGCGTGGGTAAAATTCCTGTCGGAAGCGGCGCAAAGAATCGTCCCCGCCGCGGTTACCGATAAATCGGAAGTCTACGAAGCCCTGTACAGGTCGGCCTTGGAAGGCGAAGCCGACGGCGGCGGTCTGGCGGCGGTACCCTATCATTCGGGCGAGCATAACACGGGCTTCGACGAGGGGCGGCCGCTTTTGGTGCGTTTGCCCGACGGGCGCTTTAACGTTGCCAACGTGATGCGGACGCTTTTTTATTCCGCTTTCGCCACGTTAAAGCTGGGCATGGAGAACATCACCGTAAAGGAAGCGGTTAAAATCGATAAAATCTACGGGCACGGCGGTATGTTCACCGTGCGCGGCGCGGCGCAGAAGCTGCTGGCGGGCGCGCTCAACGTACCCGTGACCGTCATGGATACCGCAAGCGAGGGCGGCGCGTGGGGCATCGCGCTCCTTGCCGCGTATATGGGTCATGAAGTAAAAACCCTTGACGCATTTTTAAGCGATTATGTATTTAAGAACCAAGACGGGACTACGATCGAACCCGATGAAAACGACGTAAGGGGCTTCGATAAATTTATGGAGCGTTTCGCCGCGGCGTTACGTATTGAGCGCGCGGCGGTGGATTGTTTTAATTAAAAAATAAGAATTCGGAATCCAAACAAGGAGGAAACGGAATATGCTGTACAGGGAGTTGGGCAAGACAGGTTTTAAGGCTTCGCTGTTGGGTATGGGCTGTATGCGGTTGCCGTATATTGACAATACGGACTTAACCAAAGGCGTCGAACGGGAAAAGGCGTACGAACTGATCCGTTACGCCGTGCAAAACGGCGTCAATTATTTCGACACCGCGCAGGGTTACCACAACGGGGACTCGGAGGCGGTCTTGGGCGAAGCCCTCGATTACGAAAACATGCGCGAAAAGGTGTGGATCACCACCAAGCACCCCTTTTGGCAACCCTGCGAACCCGCAAAAATCCGCAAGAACTTGGAAGCGACGCTTAAAAAGCTGCGCACGGATTATTTGGATACCTATCTGATGCACGGCATCGGACCGGGTGTATGGGAAAATATACAGAAGTGGGACATTTGGGGCGATTTTGAAAAATTTAAAACGGAAGGCTTGATACGGCATATCGGTTTTTCGTATCACGGCAACTTCGAGCATTTTAAGGAAGTGTGCGACCGGTACCCGTGGGAATTGTGCCTTGCCATGCACAATATGCTGGATGTGAAGCGCGAGGTGACCGCGGAGGGTATCGCGTATGCCGCGGAAAAAGGCATCGCCGTAACGGTCATGGAGCCCCTGCGCGGCGGCGGCTTGTGTACCTCGCCCAAGCCCGTAGCGGCGTTGTATGACGCGTTCCCCGTAAAGCGTACGCCCACGGAATGGGCGTTCCGCTACCTTGCCAACATGCCGGGTGTTGCGTCAATCACCAGCGGCATGTCGTCGATGGAGCAGCTTAAAGAGAACCTCGCGATTTTCTCCCAACCCGACATGACCCCGCACCACTTGACCGCCGAGGAGGAGCTGCTGATTTTTTCTGCGCGTAAGGCATACGAATCCATCGTCACGATTCCCTGCACGGGATGCAATTATTGTATGCCCTGCCCGCAGAACGTGGGCATCCCCAATGCCTTTAACCTATACAACGACGGCAACCGCTTCGAATTCTTCGACCAGGTGCGCCGTTCCTATATGTTCGCGCGGCGCGGCGGGCGCGGTGCGGATAAGTGTACCGATTGCGGCGTGTGCGTGACGAAATGCCCCATCAACATCGACATCCCCGCGCAATTAAAAACCGCCCACGAAAAACTGGGCGGCTGGGAAGAATAAAACCCCGGCTTAACCGTACAGCTCCACACCCACGACGGTATCCGTCGGGTCGGGCAGCAGCGGGCTTTCGCCGAAGCGGATGTTCACGTAATCGGGGTGGTGGAACCACGATTCGAAGGGCTTGATTTCCGCCCCGGTAGCGACGTGCCATATCCGCTTGATTTGCTCCGGCTTGACGCCTATTAGCGGGATGCCGCCGATTTGGTTTTCCATAATATGATAATACAGGATATTCCCCTTGCGGGTGACGCGCCCGTAATCGGGCTTTGGAATTTCGGCATAAGTACAGCCGTAAATAGATTCGCCGTTTGGTTTCATCCAGGCGGCGATTATATTTAAGATTTTCAAGGATTCCGCGGGGATACAACCCTTCGCGTCGGGTCCCACGTTCAACAACAAGTTGCCGCCCTTGGAAACACATTCCACCAGCTTTTTAATCAGCATATCCGCGGGTTTGTAATTTTTATCTTCGGCGTGGTAGCCCCAGTTGTTATTCATGGTGACGCAGGATTCCCACAGGACGGGCTTGCCCTTCGCGTTGCGGGGGATTTCCAAGGGGATGGCATGTTCGGGGCAGATAAAATCGCCCGCGTATTCGCTGGGATTTTCCTCGGAAAGGTGCGAACCCTGTTCGCTGCCGCTGCCCTCCAGGCGGTTGTCAATTAAAACATCGGGGAAGTACCTGCGTATCATACGCACCAGCTTCGTGGCTTCCCACTTTTCGCCCTTCATGTCGTCGTAGGAAAAGTCAAACCAAAATATATCGATTTTGCCGTAATTCGTACAAAGTTCTTCTACTTGCGCGTGCATGTACTTCAAATAATTGGCGAAGTCGTGGGTTTTTCCTTTATACGTCTCGTTTTCGCGCATGGGGTGGAAAGCGTCGCCGTAATGGGGATAATCCGGATGGTGCCAGTCGATGACGCTGTAATAAAAGCCGATTTTGATTCCTTCGGCGCGGAAGGCGTCCACGTATTCCTTAATCAAATCGCGCCCCGCTTTCGTGTTCGTCGCTTTATAGTCCGTTAATTTCGAATCAAAAAGGCAAAAGCCGTCGTGATGCTTAGCCGTCATTACCGCGTACTTCATCCCCGCATCTTTAGCCGCTTTCGCCCAAGCCTTCGGGTCATAATCCACCGGGTCAAAGTTATCGAAATGCGCTTGGTAATCCTCAACGCTGATCCGCTCCTGCGAGCGCACCCACTCCCCGCGCGCGGGTATGGCGTAAATCCCCCAATGGATAAACATCCCAAAACGCGCCTGTTCAAACCAATCCGTTTTTAACATACACAGCCCTCCGTTTTTGATTCCTCATTCCGCATTATTTATGGTACAGTATACCAAATCGGAAAAAGGAAGGGGATATTACAATGGAAAAGTTAAAGCTCGGCATCATCGGCTGCGGCGGGATGATGAACCACCACGTAAGCCGTTTGCTTGCGTTTGAGGATGTACAAATCACAGCCGTGGCTGACCCGCGGGCGGAACGCGCGGAAGCGATGCAAAAACGCACGAGCGCGGCGAAAGCGTACGCCTCGCACAAGGAATTCTTTGCGGGCGAAGATAAATTGGACGCGGTGTATATCGCCGTCGAACCCACCGCCCACGACGGCATCGAGGAGGAATGTATCGCCCGCGGGCTGCCCTTTATGGTGGAAAAGCCCATGACGATGTGCATGGAACAAGCCAAAAAAATTACAAGCGCGGTTAAGGCGAAGGGCTTGGTAACCGCCGTGGGCTTCCAAGACCGTTATTTAGCCATTACCGACCGCATCAAAAAGGAACTTTCCGACATGAAGGTGGGTTTGGTGTACGGTTCGTGGTTCGGCGGGGTGCCGCAGGTATGGTGGTGGATGAAGAAATCCACCTGCGGCGGGCAGTTGTACGAGCAAAACATCCACTTGCTGGACCAGCTCCGCTATTTCTTCGGCGAAGCGGAAAAGGTGTACGCTGTCAGCGGGCGCACGTTAATCGACCCGAAGGAATTCCCCGATACCTTGCCCGCCTACGATACGGACGATTTTTCGACGGCGGCAATCACCTTCAAGAGCGGCGTTGTGGCGAACCTGATGTCGTGTTGCTATGTGACCGGTAAGGGTAACCCCATCCGCAGCGGCTTGACGATTATCGGGCGTGACAAGTCCCTCGAATATTCCCTGCGGAATAATTTAACCATTTACGAAGAGGGGCGCGAGGAAAAAATTATTAACCAAATGGATCAATCCGACCGCCATGCCCGTACCTTCCTGGACGCGGTAAAAGCCGGAGACCCGGCCGCGGTGCGCTCTCCGTACCCCGACGCGTACGAAACGCTCCGTTTAGCGGCGGCGGCTAACGAATCCATGGCAAGCGGCAACGTCGTTTTCCTGTAGGTATGTAAATGAAGAAATGGGGATTTTAATATGAACTTATGCGTGTGCCTTAACGCTGTCACAAGCAATCTGCCCCGTACGGAAGCCATGCGGCAAGTGGGGCAATGGGGCTATACCGCCGTGGAATTTTGGGAAGGGACGGGCTTCGACGTTAACGAATACAAAGCCGCCCTGGACGAAGCGGGCTTGACCGTAGCGTGTATGGGCGTCAGTTCCGGCTTGGTTGACCCTTCCACGCGGCAAACGTTCCTCGATAACTTAAAAATATGTATCGCCAACGCCCAAACGCTGGGCGCGAAGTGCCTCATCGCCGCCACGGGGCAGGAGTTGCCCGACGTACCGCGCCAAGCCCAGCACGACTCCATCGTCGCGGGCTTAACGGAAGCGGCGCAGGTACTCGAAGGTACGGGCTTGACGCTGTGCCTGGAGCCGTTGAACATCCTCGTCAACCACAAGGGGTATTACCTTTCCACATCCGCGGAAGCCTTCGAAATCGTGCGTAAAGTAAATAACCCTCAAGTGAAGGTGCTGTTTGATATTTATCACCAGCAAATCACCGAGGGCAACCTGATAACGAACATTACCGAGAACCTGGATTTAATCGGGCATTTCCACATCGCGGGCAACCCCGGGCGCGGCGAGCCGTATTTCGGCGAAATCAATTATCCCGAAATATTTAAGGCCATCGCCGAAAAAGGTTACGCAGGTTATGCCGGCTTGGAATATTGGCCAAAAATAGACACCGCAAAGGAAAGCCTAACAAAAATGTTAAAGCTGTAGATACCCCGTGTGGTAAGCTACCACGCCGTTTAAATCATACCCCTTAATTTTTTCCACGGATATGCCCGCCAGTTCCGGGTCATGGATATGGATGGGGTTAAACCCGACAATTTGACCGTTTTCCACATTAGCCGCGTCACCGACCACGATGACGCGGCTTTTTTGCAAGTAAACGGCGATATGCCCCGGCGTGTGGCCGGGCGTATGCACGATTTCGATGCCGCCGCAGATGGGTAGGACTTGTTTGTCGCGCACTTCCTCGTGTACGGTGATGGGTGCGCTTTCGTACATTTCCTTATATTGCGTGACGGAGGTTTGCATCTCCGGTGATAAGGAATCAAATTGCTCCAACCGCTTTACTAATTTAATGGGAAGCTCGCGTCCGTCAATGTAGGGGGCTTCGGCTTCGTGCGCGACGACCTTCATTTTGGGCGCGATTTTGACAAGCTCGCGGATGCTGCCGACGTGGTCCCAATCCTGGTGCGTGATGATAAGGTGGGTCAAGTCCTCGGCTTTAAATCCCGCGTCCGCCATCGCCTTAACGATGTCGTCCGCCATTCCCGGCAGGCAAGCATCGATAAGGACGAGGTTTTCATCGTCCCATGTAAGCACCAAGTTAAAACCGTTAACGCCGTCGCGGGTGATGAACAGTACAGCCGTATTTTCCGTGATTTTCATGTGAAACCTCCTTGTGTTCGTTTCTATGTCCGATTGTTGCAATATTACCATAATCCCTTGCGGTTTGTGTATAATGGCCATTGATGATCAAAATCGGAGGCGGTTATGAAAATGATCGATTTACGTTCGGACACGGTTACGCAACCGACGGAGGAAATGCGCCAAGCCATGTCTTCGGCTGTCGTCGGTGATGACGTATATGAAGACGACCCCACCGTCGCGCGGTTGCAAGAAAAAGCGGCGGAGATAACCGGTTTTGAAGACGCGTTGTTCGTACCTTCCGGTACAATGGCCAATCAGCTTGCCATTATGACGCATACCAAACGCGGGGATGAAATCATTTTGGGTTACAATTCCCACATAGCCGTACACGAAGTGGGCGCGGCGGCGATCCTTTCCAATGTCAGTTATCGGACGGTCAGGAATTCAGACGATACGATTAGCGGCCGGGACGTGGAGGAAGCTGTGCGGGCTTCCGACATCCATTACCCCGACACGGGACTGCTTTGCTTGGAAAACGCGTTGTCCAACGGCACGGTCGTATCCCTTGAAAAAATGAAGGATGCCTATACAGCGGCGAAGCGGCATGGCTTACCTGTCTTTTTAGACGGGGCGCGTTTATTCAACGCCGCCGAATATTTGAAGGTGTCCCCGAAGGAAATCACCCGTTACTGCGATTCGGCCATGTTTTGTTTATCCAAAGGGCTTTGCTCCCCCGTAGGTTCCATGTTGTGCGGGGATACGGTATTTATTAAAAAAGCGCGTAAATACAGGAAGCTATTAGGAGGTGGTATGCGCCAAGCCGGAATACTTGCGGCGTGCGGACTTATCAGCTTGGAAAAGATGACAAAACGGTTGTATGTCGACCACGAAAACGCGCAATACCTGGCGGATAAATTAGCGGCGTTGCCTTATATTTCGTTGGATAGGGAAGCGGTGCATATTAATATTATCTTTTTCAAGGTTACGCAGCCGGACTTTGACCATGACCGTTTTGCCGAACACTTACGCAAAAATAATATTAAAATCAATGGGGCCGATAATGGAATGTACCGTTTTGTTACGCATAATAATATCAGCCGGAATGATATCGATTATGTGGTTGATGTGGTAAAAAGTTACATAAATGAAGTAAATTGATGAATGGAACGCAAGTTTTGCCGCGGTTTGCATTTATGCTATACTCCCCACGATTTTCATGTATAGGGAGGCATAAGGTGAACCCTTTCAAACGTATCAAATACAATGCGCCGGTGATTCTTACCTTCGCCCTTGTATCCTTGCTTGTGCTGGGCTTGTCAATGATTATCGAGCCCATTACGTACCAGCGGTTTTTTATGGTGTACCGTGCGCCGCTGACCGATCCGCTTACGTATTGGCGGCTGTTCTCCCACGCGCTGGGTCATGCGAATTACGCGCATTACATCGGAAACTTCATGATCATTTTGCTCATCGGGCCGTTGCTTGAGGAGCGGTACGGCGGTAAGTGGCTGGTGATCATGATGGTGGTGACGGCGTTCGTCACGGGGGTGCTGCATATCGTCGTAAGCGACGGAGCCAAGCTGGGCGCGAGCGGGATCGTATTTATGTTAATATTATTGAGTTCGTTCACCAATTTGCAAAAAGGGCGCGTACCGCTGACGTTGTTATTGGTGTTGGGCATTTATATCGGGCGCGAAGTGGTTTACGCGGTGGGTGCGGACGCGGATAATAATATCGCGTATTTGAGCCATATCGTGGGCGGCGTGTGCGGCG
The DNA here is from genome assembly GCA_009780585.1 of Defluviitaleaceae bacterium. Lineage (GTDB taxonomy): Bacteria > Bacillota > Clostridia > Lachnospirales > WQUN01 > WQRX01. The sequence continues at coordinate 60,916 of WQZS01000006.1, forward strand.
CGGGGTTTGGATTTTTCGCGAATAAAGGAAAATGGCGAGGTGCGGAAGAATGACGCAAATAACGGTAGACGTCGCGAAGATGCATTGCGCGGCGTGCGCTTCCAATGTGGAGCAAACGATTAAAAAGTTGGCGGGCGTAAAAAGCTGTGCGGTTAACTTCGCGGCGGAAAAAGCGGCGATCGAATTCGACGAAGCGCTTATAACTTACGAAGCGATCGAAGCTGCGGTGGTAAAGCGGGGCTTCGGCTTGATAAAAGCGGAATCGGATGTTTCGCGGCAAAACGTACAACGGGCGGAACGAAAGGCCGCGGAAAACGAAGATTATAAACGGCGGTTTGTCCTGTCCGCCATTTTCACGTTGCCGCTGGCGTTGTTCGCGATGGTGCCCATGTTCATGGAGGGGTTGGGTTATCCGTTGCCGGACGCGGTCAACCCCATGCATTACCCCGCGTTTAATACGGTAACGCAAATGCTTTTGACGGTACCCGTGCTGTTTATTAACCGCCGTATATTCCTTGACGGCTTCCGCAATCTGTTTGGCGGACGGCCCAATATGGATTCGCTGATCGCTAAGGGGACGGCGGTCGCGTTTTTGTACAGCCTGTACATAACGGGTATGAGCCTGTTTGCGGGCACGCATGGAGCGTCGGGTATGGCGAATCCCCTTGGGGGGTTCGGGCTTGAGCACCAACGCCTTGCCGACACGCATTACATGCCGTACTACGAAGTATCGGCGGTTATCTTAACGCTGATCGTGTTAGGTAAATTTTTGGAAGCGAAAGCGAAGGGGCGGACATCCGCCGCCATCGAAAAACTCATCGGCCTCGCGCCAAAGACGGCGAAAATTATGCGGAACGGTACGGAAATGGAAGTCCCCATCGAGGAAGTGCGGGTAGGGGATATCGTGCTGGTACGCCCGGGGGAAAAGATACCCGTGGACGGCGTTATCCGATCGGGCAGCACTTCCGTAGACGAGTCGATGCTGACCGGCGAAAGTATGCCCGTGAATAAAAAAGAGGGCGACGCGGTCATCGGCGCGTCGATTAACAAAAACGGCTCGATACGGTACGAAGCGACCAAAATCGGCGAAGATACGGTATTGGCGCAGATTATTAAATTGGTGGAAAACGCGCAGGCGAGCAAGGCTCCCATCGCGCGGCTGGCGGATATCGTGAGCGGTTATTTCGTACACGCGGTAATCGCGATCGCGTTGGTTGCGGGTGCGGTATGGTTGATATCGGGCGCGGGGCTTGCGTTTTCGCTGATCATCTTTATTTCGGTGTTGGTCATCGCGTGCCCGTGCGCGTTGGGGCTTGCCACGCCCACGGCTATCATGGTGGGTACGGGCAAGGGCGCGGAAAACGGTATCTTAATCAAAAGCGGCGTTGCGCTGGAAACGGCGCATAAGATCAACACGGTCGTACTCGACAAAACGGGTACGCTCACCGAAGGCAAGCCCGCCGTAACGGATATTATTAACTTCGGCACAAATTGTTCCGAAGTTACTTTGCGCCTTACCGCGCTGGCCGAAATGCACTCCGAACACCCGCTGGGCGAAGCCATCGTGCGGTATGCACGCGAACAGGGATGCGACCTTTCCCCGACGGGTACGTTTACCGCCGTGCCGGGGCAAGGGCTCATCGCCGAAATCGAAGGCCATACCGTCATCGTTGGCAATCAAAAACTTATGCTCGGACAAAAAATAGCGGTTGATATCGCGTTGCAAGACGCAGCATGTTTGGCGGGGGAAGGGAAGACCCCCATGTACGCGGCAATCGACGGCGCGTTAGCGGGGATTATCGCCGTGGCCGACACGATCAAGCCATCGAGTGCTTCGGCGGTGAAAAAATTACGGGATATGGGTTTGGAAGTGGTAATGCTCACCGGTGACAACCGCGCGACCGCCGAAGCCATGGCAAGGCAAGCAGGGATAACGCGCGTGCTGGCGGAGGTTTTGCCGCATGAAAAAGCTGAGGCGATAACGACGCTACAGCAAGAACGAGTTGTCGCCATGGTCGGCGACGGCATTAACGACGCGGTGGCCCTCACGCAAGCCGACGTGGGTATCGCCATCGGCTCCGGCACTGATGTCGCCATCGAATCCGCCGAAATCGTACTGATGAGCGGCGATTTGACGGGTGTTGCGGCGGCGATACGGTTAAGCAGGATGACCATTCGTAATATCAAGCAAAACCTCTTTTGGGCGTTGGCTTATAATGTGATGGGCATACCCATAGCGATGGGGATACCGTATATCTTCGGCGGGCCGTTGTTAAATCCCATGATCGCGGCGGTGGCTATGTGCTTGAGTTCGCTTTCGTTGATTGCGAACGTACTGCGGTTAAAGAAGGTGAAACTGCGTGATGATTAGGATGGTCGTTACCGACTTGGACGGTACGTTATTAACGTCCGATAAAACGATCTCTTCTTATACGAAAAACGTGTTGGAAAAATGCCGCGAGAAAGGCATTAAAGTCGTATACGCTACGGGACGGGGCGCGTCGGCTGCACGGTTCGCGCCGGATCACTTCTTCGACGGGATGATTACGATTAACGGGGCAACCGCTTCGGTGGCAAGTGATGAAGACGGCGATACCGTTATATACCGGCGTTTAATCCCGTGGCAAACTGCCCGCCCGATCCTTGTCGCCTGCCATAACCGCGGCATGGCAATCACTTCGGAGAACGGCAGCGTGCATTACGCCAATTTTTCCGTTGCCGAACGTTGGCCGTCGTTTCATGTGGAGTGGGAAATGGCGGACTTTTCCCGCCACGAAATCGACGCGGAAAAAATTTACACCCCCAACCCCACGGCGGAAGACAAGGCATTTATCGAAGAAATGCTGCCGAAGGATTTATATTTTGTTATTACCTCCGACGGCGGAAACAGCACGCTCGGGCAAATCATGCACAGGGAGGCGACAAAGAGCCAAGCGATTTTCGCGCTGGCAAAATTTTGGGGGATTCACCCGCGGGAAATCGCGGCCTTCGGCGACGATTATAACGACAAAGATATGTTGGAAAATTGCGGCATAGGCGTGGCGATGGGTAACGCGATTGAAGAAATCAAGAAAGCCGCCGTGTACGTCTGCGGTACCAACGACAACGACGGCGTGGCCAAATGGCTGGAAGGGAATGTTTTATAGTATTGCTCACGTTTTTCAAGGTAATACGCGGAGGTAAATCCGTGAATTAAACCATACAAAAATATAACACGATTTCCGCGTTGTAATGGACCGTTACGTATGTCCCCTCATGGCGTGCGCCATTAATCAGCCAATAGTCCACCGCATAACCCGCATGGGGTTGTGCGGTGATTTTTATTTGCGTGCCTTCGAAGTAGTTGCCCGTTACGGTTTGGCCTTCTGTTAGGATGCGGGTGTTCATCATCGCGCCGCCGCCCGCGTTCGTGGTGAGTGTGACGGCATATCGGTCATTGGGGTCGAAGCCCAAATTCGTGTGGATAGAGGCGAAGATCGCGTACGGGCGGTCCTCGGCGAAGCGGCGGATGGCGTCGCGGCTGTCGGCCACGCTGTAGGTCGTCGGCCACCACGGTTCGCCCGGGTTGATCGCGTCCGTTTGCAAGGCGTAGGTGTGTTCGCGCTCGATTTGCGCGATGAGGACGTCCAGCGTACGCCGCACGTTTGCGGGTGCGAACGCGCCTTCGATGATATCCACGAACGCGTTCGCCAGCATCGCGCGGGTAGGGTCGTAATCCACGAACGCGTGCAAAAACGCCGAACTCTGCGAGGAATTCCATCGGTCGCCCGTACCCGTAAGGATGTGACGCAGCGTGTCCTCTTGGGCGCGGTGGTCGTAGTTGTCCCATATGGCCCATGCCGCTTCGATGTCGTGGGCGAACACGCGCCACTTGCCGTCACGCAAATGGGGATGCACCGAGGGGTCGTTCTTTTCCTCCGCGGTGGGGAAATACCGCCACAGCTCCATGTTGTGGTTGGGCCAATCGAGGTTGTTAATATAAATTTGCATTGCGTAATAGCGGATCCATTCCTCCAAATCGATACGCCGGATAAAATCATGGAACTGCGCTTCGCCCGTTGCCCCGGTAAAGCCGGCCATCGCCATGCGGTGTATTTCTTGGAAATCCCGCACGGCGTGGTCCTCGCCGCTCCACCACGCGTCGTTGCGTCGGTCACCGCCGGTAATGACTTCGAAGCGTTCCGACTCGGCAAGGCCCGAAGCACTTCGGGTTTCGTCATTGCCGTACAAACGCGCCAAATGGTTTGCCGTGCGCGGGGATTTGAGCCACGCCGCGCCGTAATATTCGCCGTTGAGGAACACCGCCGCCGGGCGGTGCGTTTGCGTGGTGGAATGACCCGCCTGGCGGAACAACGATTGGCTTAACTCGTCGCGGATAAAACCGGCATCGCGGTCGCTGCCGCCGTTACGCAGCCGAACGCGTCTGTAACGGTCGATCAACGAACCGTCATGCGCAAATTCATCATCGAAGAACGCGAAACGGAATTGGTTGTAATCGTCATATTCACGCCGCGCGAACAATTCCAGCGACTTCTGCGGCTCCACCGCCCGCGAGAAACCGCCCCGTACGCGCATCCCCGCGTTTTGTGAAAGATGCAGCGTACCCGTAGGGCCGAACATTTCGACATGCACGGCGCGTTCCGATTCGGGCCCGCGGCGGTTAAAGTTGGCGGGCGAAGCGGGGTTTTCGTTATGCCCTTCGTAGCCGTAGTTGGGCCATCGGCCGTAACGCAGGTAGAACTCGTTGCGCCAGTTTTCCCGATCGATCCCCGCCACCAAAATGCCTTCATGGTGGTCGAATAACCCGTATGGGTCGGATGTGAGCGCGAATATTAACGTATCCCCGCAAAAACGCGTAAATACGTCCGTCCCCATGATAAAACTGCGCGTGGCGATTTCCGACGCCCATTCGCCCATCACCGCTACGGCGCGGACGGTAAAGGACGTAACCCGCGAAAGGGTATGTACATCGGCGTCCCAATACGCGGGGCTGTTTTCGATCGGGAGGCCCGGCGCGGGCGCATCCACGTATATAGGCGCGGTGTAGCGGGCGGTGTTTGTGTTGGGATACGAACCGTCTAACGTGAAAAAAATTTCCGCACCCTCGGGCGCGGAAAGCTCTAAATAAAAAGACTCGGCAAAAAAGCCCGCCTCGCGGGAAAAGGATACGAACAATTCGGAACTGACGGGCATCGGATCGGGCGGCGGGTCGATGTGCCGTATGGGGATGTCGATGTGGGGGGATTGCCGCGGGGTTTCACGCGGGGCGGAGCCGCTAAAAAGTAAGAAGTAAATAATACCGCCCGCGCCGAAGAGGAGGATGACGGCGGCAATTAATAAATGCTTGCGGGTCATGTCGGCCTCCCGTTACCAACGCCAAGACGGGGCGCAAATCCCGCGGAAATGCGCCCCGCCGCCGCGGCAGCCGTTTTATTGCACGGTATTATCAAGTTCCCTGTTCAATGCCTTATATAGCTTGCGGCGCGTCACTTTATCGTCGGAAAGGATTTGCTGCGCGTATTTCGCTACGTCCTTCGCGATGGCGCGGGGTACGCAAATCACGCCGTCGCCGTCGGCCACGATCACGTCGCCGGGGCAGACCGTCGTACCCGCGATGGCGATGGGTACGTTCTTTTGGTCGAATTGTATCTTGCATTGTACCATTGACTGCGCCACGAAATGTGACCACACGGGCACTTTTTGCAAGATCGTTTCGTCGGTGTCGCGGATACCCGAGCCGTTGGTAACGAAGCCCCGTACGCCGCGCTGGACGGCACGCAGGGTATTTTCCGAACCCATTAACCCCACGTTACAGCCGCTTACGTCGATGGCCATAAAGTCGCCGGGTTCGATTTCGTCCATCCAGGGGTAGGTGCAAACGTTGCCGTAGTACCAGCCCTGCCACGGGGTATAATCATCGCCGCGTTTTTCGGGGTAGGGGCCTACGAAGGGCAGGTAACGCGCCGTGCGGGCGATACCGACCGCGCGTGTGCGGAACAGCGGGCGCACTTCGGGCGAAAGCGAGCCGAAATTATGGTACCCCACCCAATCCATCCCGTCGCGTACGTCAGCAACCCGAAAATCCTTGTACAATTCCAACAAAATCAAATTCTCTTCCCGCATAACCATTCTCCTTTTTTATTTTTATTTTTATCTTTTATTCCGAATTAACCCACAACCCCGCCGTTTTCTATCACCGTTATCATATCCACGCGCTCGATGTGGCGGCCGCCCTCGTACTCGGCGTCCAGCCACGCGTCCACGATGGTCTTCGCCATTTCAAGACCCACTACGCGCCCGCCGAAGGTGATGACATTCGCGTTATTGTGCTGCTTCGAAAGGCGTGCGGTAAAAGGTTCCGAGCATAAGCACGCGCGTACCCCTTTAATCTTGTTCGCCGCAAGCGACATACCCACGCCCGTACCGCACAGCAAAACGCCGCCGTCAACTGAGCCCTCGGCGACCAATTTGCCTGCTTTGTACCCGCTTACGGGGTAGGGCGGTGGGGGGGATGTGTTGGGGCTCACGTCGATAACCTCGATCCCTCGGGCTTCCAAGTGCGATTTGATTTGTTCCTTCATTTCCGGCGTGGTATGGTCGTTGCCGATGGCGAGCTTCATATTGACCCCCTTATATCGTTTATGCTCGCGGCATAGTCCCGTACGGCTTCCCCTTTGAAGAACAACGCTTTCGTCCCCAGCACAAACGCGTGTACGCCGAAGCCGTGCAATTTATGGATCAGTTCCTTCGTCATCGCGCCGTCCACGCATAGGGTTGCGCCGTATTGTTCAACAAGCCGGGACAAGCTCCGCAGTTTGTCCATGACATGCGGTAAAAATGCCTGCCCCGCGAAGCCGGGGTTGACGGTCATCGCCAGCACATGGCCGCACAGGGGGAGCAATTCCTTTACCGTTTCGATGGAGGTCCCCGGGTTGACCGCGATCCCCGGCACCATACCCAAGCCGCGTATCAAATCAAGCGTCCTTGCGGGGTGGGGGTCGGTTTCGGGGTGGATGGTGAGGATGTCCGCGCCCAGCTTGTGAAACAATTCGATGTGCCGTGCGGGATTGGCGATCATGAGGTGCGCGTCTATGGGGATGTCCGAATATTTTTTAATGCACTTGAAGACCTCCGGCCCGCACGCGAAATTGGGTACGTATTGGCCGTCCATCACGTCTACGTGGAAATAGTCCGCGTCGGCGGCGGCCAACCGGCGGATCTCCTCCGCCAGGTTGCCGTAATCGGCGCACATGATGCTGGGATGTAATTTCATCTTAGCAACTCCTCTATCATTGATGCCGTCGGTATGGAACCCTGCGCGCCCGATCGGGTTGCGGTCAACGCGCCCGCGATATTCGCGTAGCGGACGGCACGGGGTATATCGCCGTGGTTTAAATATTGTACTGCCATCGCCGCGGTAAACACATCACCGGCGGCGGTGGGGTCGATGGCCTTTACGGTGTGCGGCGGGTAGTGGACGCCCTGCCCGTCGTGGTAATGGTACGCGCCGTGTTCGCCCAGTTTCAATATAACGTGTACGGCACCCGAACGCTTTCGCAAAACCTCGGAAATATAAGCGCATTGCGCGTACGGGTTTGATTCACGGAATGAAGGCTCGATACCCGTCATCACAGCCGCTTCCGTTTCGTTGGGGCTGATGATTAAGGGCGCGGGGATTTTCTCCAGCGGAAAGTCGATCGCGGGCCCCGCGTCCAAGATGTAGGGGATGCCGCGCGTATGGGCTTGCCAACAGGCATGGATGACGATTTCCTGCGGCAATTCGAAATTGATGACCATACCGTCGTACGGGCGCGTAAACGCGCGGTCAATGTCGGTCTTGGTCAGCTCCGAATTGGCGGCAAGGTGCGAAATGATCCGATTGTTTCCGTCCTCCAATAAAATAACCGCGAAACCCGACGGTTTTTCCTTGCTCGCGGTTAAATGGTCGATATTCACGTTTTTGCTGAACAGGGAGCGGCGAAGCTGCAGGCCGAAGTCATCCGCGCCTACCTTGCCCGCGAAGGTCACGTCACCGCCCAACATCGCGCAGGCGACGGCTTGGTTCGCGCCTTTGCCCCCCGGCCCGAAGCGGTACTCCTCCGAAACCAATGTCTCGCCCGACAAGGGGATGCGCGGGGTAAGGAGGAGCAAATCCATGTTTATACTGCCTACGACCAATATCCTTGCGGACATACGTCCCTCCACGCTTCGTAATGGGTTGCGCTGTTAAGCGCGCCGTAAATATGGTACACTTTATCTATCACGAAATAAAGGAGCTATGTATATGTCTTTCCCACGCACAACGGTCGGGGGCGTTTCGCTGCCCCGTATGTTGATCGGTACCAACTGGCTGGCGGGCTGGAGTCACCGCTCCCCCGCGGCGGATAAAATGATCAAGAACCTGCACGCGGAGCCGAAGAGCATCGTGGACGTGTTGCAAGTCTACCTGGACAACGGCATCGACGCGCTGATGGGGCCGATGGGCCGCGTACCCGCCATCGATAAGGCCGTCAAGCAAGCCGAAGACAAAACGGGTAAGAAGATCATCATCATCGATACGCCCATCGTCAACGTTTCCGACTCCGCCGAAGCCCGTGCCGAGGCCCTCGCTACGTTTAAGCGGAGCAAATCCCTCGATTCCACGTTCTGCCTGATACACCATTCCAGCGTCGAGGAGCTGGTGGACAAGAACGCCCGCAAAATCAAGCGGCTGGACGATTACACGAAGATGATCCGCGACTGCGGTATGCTCCCCGGCTTGTCCGCCCATATGCCCGAATTGGTCACTTATTCCGACGAAAACGGCTACGACGTGGAAACGTACATCCAAATTTACAACTGCCTGGGTTTCCTTATGCAAATCGAAATCGAAACGATCGCGTCCATCATCCATAACGCCAAAAAACCCGTGATGACGATCAAACCGATGGCGGCGGGCCGCTGTACGCCGTACGTGGGCCTCAACTTCGCGTGGGCCACTTTGCGCGATTGCGATATGGTGACCGTGGGTGCGCACCTGCCCGACGAAGTACATGAGAACATCGAGATTTCCCGCGCGTTCTTCGAGCGGCGTTACCCCGACTTGGAAAAACGCGCCAGCCCTAATATGAACCAATCGGCGTTCGGCTCCTGATCCGATTTGCCGCTATTTTAACGTAATCGGGAAAAAGTAATCGCCGTAACCCTTCGCGTACCAATAGGGGTTATGGCTCCAAACGTTTTTAAGCAGCTCTTCCCGGTTGATCCCGCGGGCGGCGATGATTTGGTCGAGTATGGCGATGTCAGCCTTGTCCTTATCACGCATTTTCCACTCGGGGCTGATCAGGCGGACGTTGTTCTTAAGCGTGTACGCCATTTCGATGCCGAAAGTGTAAGCCTTGGCGCCGTAGAAGTCGTGCGGCTCCTTATCCATCCAATCGAAGGGGAAAAATACCGTGCCGCGCGGCCCCGCGTGGTACCAATGGGCGATGCCGTCCACGTTCCGTACGGAATTGAACGTGGCGAGGGCGTCGCCTTTTTTGATGGTCAGCATCCAAAAGTCGGGGAAGTATTGCGTTTGATAGCCCAGCGTTTCGTATCGGTTGATGAGTTCGGTGATATTTTCGTCCAGGTTTTCGATAAAACAGTCGAGGTCGCCGTGCTCCCGCGTGAAAGAGCCGTTAAGGATGTCAACGGCAATACCGCCCCAAATGTACGTCTTGATCCCCAGCTTTTCGGACACGGCGTAAATGTCCTTCAGCTTGTCGATGAACTTTTGGTTTTGGTCAATCATGGCTTACCTCCATTTCAAAGGGCGGCGCGGGTAGGTTATGCGCGTTGTAAAGCGTTACCGAAGGGTAATCCGACCAACCGAAGCGGACGCGCTCCACTTGCGGCACCTTAACGGCGCCGCGTGAACCCGCCGCGTCGGCCACTAACGTTTGGCTCTCCACGGTCGCGTACAAACGGTGCGCTTCTCCGTCGAAGTACACCAATTCAATCAGCGGGCGGCCGCCTTTCGCCCACAAGCCCTGCGCATTATCAAAACGGAGCGTAAAACGGTCGCCATCCTGCGTAACGCGTGAAATGACGGGACCGTTTGCGGGGATGTCATTGCCGTACACCATTTTCCTTGCGTGCAGCGCGAGGCGTTCCCCGACGGTTTTTTTGTTTAGGGGATGGATGTCGTATTCCTCGCCGCAATCGATGGCTACAGCCATGGCGGTATTGGGTATGGAAAGGCATTGCCGCTGCGCCTCGCGTAATTTCGGCCAAATTTCGCTGACCTCGACGGAGCAATTTACGTCCAAATAACTTGCGAGCTGAGTAAAGATAACGGGGAGGTTTTCGCCGCACCGTTTGCGTAACAGCTCAACGAAGTGACTGAACAGCTCCTTGTACGTATGCGGCGCGCCGACGTTGGATTCCCCTTGGTAAAAGATCACGCCGTCGGGTTGGATACCCAGCACGGGGGCCAGCATGTAATTATAGACACAGCAAGGATGCGTATAAAACCACGGCGAACCTTCGAGCGGGGGCATTTCCTCGCTTGCGCGGCATTGCCAATAACCGCTCAAATCAATGCTGCCGCCGGGGAATGACAGGGCGTATTTTTTGTTCGGGATAAACTTCGGTTTTTGCGCGTTTCCGATTAAGCGAAGGAGGATCTCGTTTTCGCCTTCCCGCAGGGTACCCTCGGGCAATACGCACATACCGGGTAAGTATTGGCCGGAGTTATCGACGGATTGTATTTCAATACCGTTAATATAAGCGGTCACGCGGTTGACCGCCATCCCCAAATCCAGCGTTACGGGGGAAGGGGGGAGCGTGTCCAAGCGGATTGTTTTGCGGTATTCCGCCGCGCCGTGGGTTAAGCCCGTATCGTCAAGTAATACGCGGCTTGAAAAAGGTTTACCATTATCATCAAAAATAAGTTTTTCGTTCCATTCGCGGGCGTTGTCTTCGTAGCTTTTTTGCAACCGCTCGATGTACCCGGGGGCGCGGACGGTTTCCAGCCGTTCATATAAGTCGGGGTAATTACGCACGATTTCCTCCGGAAGCCACGCCTCAACGGACGTACCCCCCATCGCTACATTAAATAAGCCGACGGGAACGTCCCCGTCTTCCAATAATCCCCGCGCAAAAAAATAAGGCACGGCGTACGAATGGCGCAAGGCGTCACCCGTCATGGTGTGCCATTGGCCGTTTACGCTTCGTGCCGGACCGTCGAACTTCATGCCCCGCTCCGCTTGGAATACGCGGATGCGCGGGTCTTCTTTTATATGCTCGCCGAGCAGCGGCTTTACGTAGCTGAGCGGCCAATCCATGTTCGATTGCCCGCAGCACAACCACAACCGCCCGATGTAAACATCGTTGATTACGTGGTCGTTTATCCGCATCGTATGGGGCCCGCCGTATTCGCTGAAGGTGAGGTTGAACTCGAATCGCCCGTTTTCGTCGGAAATAATTTCGATGGATTCCCCCAAAATTAATAACGTGACCTTGCTGTCCGGTTCGGTTGTCCCCCAAATACGCGCGCGTTTACCGATAACCATCCCGTCGCTGAAGAAAGAAGGCAGCGTAATCATGCGTTTCGCTCCTTTTCATGTGATCGCGCGTATATTATCACATGGATAATGCCGCGTGGCAACATTTGCCTTGTACAGGAATTCTACTTATAATACGGGTTGCATAAATTATATATACGGGAGGGACTACCCTTTGGGCATTTGGGACTGGGCGATAATCGCCGCCGTGGTGTTGGTCGTTATCGTCGCCGCGCTCTATTTCCTAAATAGATGGGCGGGTAAAAGGATGGCCACGCAGAACGAAATGGTGGAAAAGCACAAGCAAACCGTAACGATCTATGTCATCGATAAAAAGAAGGACAAAGTCACCAACGCCAACTTACCCAAGGCGATGGCGAGCCAAATACCGCGCATGGGGCGTATGATGAAAATGCCGCTGGTCAAGGCCAAGGTCGGCAAGGACATCATGACCTTGATGTGCGATAATAAGGTATTCCCCGCGTTGCCCGTGAAGAAAAACGTCACGGTCGAAATGGCGGGGATTTATATCGTGGGCATGAAAGGCATGAAAACGAAATCGGAGCTGGCCGCAAGCCGCGGTAAAACGGTAAGTTCAAGCGGGTTGTCGGGTTTGCTTGCGCGGTTTAGGAGGTAAATATGGATTATCGTACCGTTTATGAAAAATGGCTAGCCGATCCGGTCATCGATGCCGCAACCAAAGCGGAATTGGAAGCCCTCGCGGGTAACGACGCGGAGATACAGGATCGCTTCTTTAAGGAGTTGGAATTCGGCACGGGCGGGATGCGCGGCGTGCTGGGCGCGGGGACGAACCGCTTGAATATCTATACCATCCGCAAAGCCACGCAAGGCTTGGCCAATTATATATTGGCCTCCGATGTTTATACGCCCGATATGGTCCGCGGCAAAGCCGCGTCATTGAGCGTCGTCATCGCGCACGACTGCCGCCGCATGTCGCCGGAATTTTCACAGGAGGCGGCGTTGGTGCTTAACGCTAACGGGATCAAGACCTACGTATTCGATTCGCTCCGCCCCACGCCGCTGCTCAGCTTCGCGGTGCGGGAATTGGGGTGCGAGGCGGGTATCGTGGTCACGGCTTCGCACAATCCGCCGGAATATAACGGCTACAAGGTATATTGGGCGGACGGCGGGCAATGCCCCTATCCGCGGGATGAAGCCATTATCGCGGAGGTAAACAAAATCACCGACTTTTCCATGATAAAAACGATGCCGCTGGAAGGAGCCGAAACGGCCGGATTGTATCGTATCGCCCCGCCCGAAGTGGACGACGCGTTTATCGGCCATGTCATTTCCTGCTGTCAAAACCCCGCGCTCATCCCCCAATCGGATATAAAAATCGTCTTCACCCCCCTGCACGGCGCGGGTAATATCAGCGTCCAACGGGCGTTGAGGGAAACGGGCTTTAAGCATGTTTACGTCGTGCCCGAACAGGAAGCTCCCGACGGCAATTTCCCCACCGTAGACTACCCCAACCCCGAAGACAAAAAAGCCTTCGCGCTCGCGCTAGAATTGGCGAAGCAAAAGGATGCCGACATCGTCGTCGCCACCGACCCCGACTGCGACCGCGTAGGCGTGGCGGTCAAGCATGAAGGCGATTATATCCTGTTAACGGGCAACCAAACGGGCGTTATCCTAACGGAATACATCCTTTCGCAAATGAAAGCGAAGGGTACGCTGCCCCCCAACGCCGCGATCATCTCCACGATCGTGTCCACGGACATGACCCGCGCCGTCGCAAGGGAATACGGCGCGGAATACATGGAAGTCCTTACGGGGTTCAAATACATCGGGGAAAAGATCAAGGAGTTTGAGGAAAGCGGCTCGCACACGTATATCATAGGCTTCGAGGAAAGCTACGGCTACTTGACAGGTACCTACGCCCGCGACAAGGATGCCGTGGCGGCCACGCTGCTGGCGTGCGAAGCGGCGGCGTATTACCGTACGCAAGGGTTTAACCTGTACGAAGCGTTGCAAAAATTATATGAAAAATACGGCGAATACCGCGAATCCGTGGAATCCATCACCATGAAGGGCGTCGCGGGCTTGCAGGATATCAAACGGATCATGTCCTCCCTGCGTAAAACCCCGCCCGCCGAATTGGGCGGCGCGAAGGTCATCGAAGTACGCGATTACCAAAGCGGCGTGGTTCTTAATACGGCCAACAACGCGGTACTGGTAACGAACCTTCCCGCGTCCGACGTGCTGTACTACGCGATGGAAGACGGCGCGTGGACGTGCGTCCGCCCCTCCGGCACCGAACCGAAGATCAAACTCTACTTCGGCGTTAACGGCGGCGGTGACGCGAAATTAGCGCGGCTGGCCAAGGATATGAAGGAAGCCGCGGGCGCGTAAATCGGATGAACATCGGTTTGTTCACCGATATGTATTACCCGCGCATCAGCGGGGTGGTGACGAGCGCGCAAATCCTGGAAAAACAACTGACCCAACTGGGGCACAAGGTATATATCTTTACGACGTCGGACCCGCAAGCGCACCGCTTCGAGCCGCGTACGTACCGATTGCCTTCGGTGCCCCTTTTTTTGGCCAAGGATACCCACCGCATGGCGGTTTATTACCCGCCGAAGCTGTTCTTTAAGATTCGCAGGCTTAAGCTCGACGTGGTGCATACCTATACGGAATTTTCCCTGGGCTTTTACGGTAAGTTGATATCACAGCTTTTTCACATCCCCATGGTGCATACTTATCACACCATGTATGAAGATTATCTGCATTATATCCCCGGCGGGCAATTTATCGGCAAAAAAGGAGCGCAGTACTTGTCGCGCCTTTTTTGCAATGGGGCGGATTTCGTGATCGCCCCGTCGGCGGCTACCCACGAATACCTGCGCGGTATCGGCGTTAGCCGTCCGATCAGGACGATACCGACGGGGATTGATTTCGCGCCGTTTGACCCGGTGAATTTTTCCGCCAGGGAAATGGCGAAAGCGCGCGCGGAAGCGGGGCTCGCCCCGAGCGATAAGGTCGTAGTCGTTATCGGGCGCGTGGCGCGGGAGAAAAGCATCCACGTCCTCATCGCCATGATGCCGAAATTATTGCTGCGTGTACCCGCGGCGAAGCTGCTGATCGTAGGTGACGGCCCCGCCCGCGCGGAGCTTGAGCAACAGGCCGTTGCGCTGGGCGTTTCCCACGCGGTACGCTTCGCGGGGTTTAAGCCCTGGGCCGAAATCGCCAAGTATTATCAGCTCGGCCATGTATTCGCCACGGCGTCCACTTCCGAAACCCAAGGGCTGACCTACGCCGAAGCAATGGCCGCGCGTATTCCCGTGGTGATCAAAAAAGCCCCGGCACTTGGGGGATTGGTTAAGCACATGGAAACGGGATTTATTTTCGAGCACGACGATGAAGCGGCGGACATCATCGCCCGCGTGTTGACCGACACGGCCCTGGCGCGCCGTGCCGCGCTTAACGCCTACGCAGCGGTGCAGCCCTTATCGGCGGAAGTATTCGGGTTGGAATTGGAAGCGGTATATAAGGAAATCGCCATACGGGAGGGAACGAAATGAAGGCATATAAAAATATTGGTGTTAACGTTAACGCCGCGATGGGAACGCTCGCGCAAATCCCCATTTCCATCCATTGCTGGCAAGGGGACGATGTTACGGGCTTCGACTACGGCGGGGCGGCGCTTGGGGGCGGCATACAGGCTACGGGTAATTATCCGGGCAAAGCGCGTACCTTTGAAGAATTGACCGCCGACTTCGCGATGGCTTGCTCCTTCATACCGGGCAGGAAGCGGATAAACCTGCACGCAAGCTACGCGGTATTCGAAGAAGGCGAAATACCCGACCGGGGCGCGGTCGAATACCGTCATTTTAAGCCGTGGGTAACCTTCGCGCGGGAGCAAGGCATCGGCATCGATTTTAACCCCACCTGCTTCGGCCACGAAAAAGTAAAGGATGGCCTAACGCTGTCAAGCCCCGACGAAGCGACCCACCGCTTTTGGATCGACCATTGTATCCGAAGCCGCAAGATCGCAAGCGAAATCGGCGAGGCGTTAAACGACGATGTGTTATGCAACCTGTGGATCCCCGACGGTTATAAAAACATCCCCGCCGACCGCATGTCGCCCCGTTTGCGTTTGAAGGATTCGCTGGACGCAATCTTCGCCGAACCGTTGCCCCGCGTCATCGATTGCGTGGAAAGCAAGGTCTTCGGCATCGGCCTGGAAAGCTACACCGTCGGGTCCAACGAATTCTACATTTCCTACGCCGCGCAAAAGCCGAGCGTTTACCCGCTCCTGGATAACGGCCACTTCCACCCCACCGAAGGCACGGCGGACAAGATCGCCGCGCTTCTATGCTTCTTCGATAAGCTCCCCTTGCACATCACCCGTCCCGTGCGGTGGGATTCGGACCATGTGCCGCTTTTTGACGACGAGGTGCGCGAGATGTGCATGGAAATCGTGCGCAACGGCGCGATCGATAAGGTGCTGATCGGCCTCGACTTCTTTGACGCGTCGGTTAACCGCGTCGCCGCGTGGGTTGTGGGTACGCGAAATGTGCAAAAGGCATTGCTGTATGCCTTACTCATGCCGCATGACCGATTGAGGGAAGCGCAGGAAGCGGGGGACTTTACCGCGCTTATGGTCCTCATAGAGGAAATAAAAACGCTGCCCTTCGGCGAGGCGTGGGCAGCGTATTGTGACAGGCAAGGTACGGCGCGTGACGGGGAATGGCTGGCGAAGGTCAAGTCGTATGAAGCGGCGATAATTCCTCAACGACGCAGTTAAGCAAATCGTCGCGCTTGTGGCAGCCGCAGGCTTCGTCCTTGGAAAGCGCGGTCTTGGCGGCTACATACAGGCGGCCCGATGAAGCCCGATCGTCCAGCCACGCGCCCGCCGCGGCCTTGATTTCATTACACCCGCCGGTGCAGTCGGCTACGTTGATGCAGGACAGTTCCTCGGCGGCTTCGGTCAATCGGTCGTTCGCATGGTTGTCCATAAAAACCCTCCTGTTAGGCAAATGGTCATTGACAATAATTTGCTTCATGGGAGGGTTTTTTATACTTGGCGTATTTTATTTGGAAAGCCTTTCCACGATTTCGCGGAAGTTTATCAGATCGACGTTTTCACGGAGCCAGGCGGTAAGGCCATCATCCGCCGTATATTGGTATTTTTCGATTTCCGCCATGGCTATGTCGGCGTTTTTCATGCTGTAGACGTCGCACGCGTCAAGGAGTTTTTGGAGCAATTCGTCGTCCGGCTTATCCTTTTTGGGTTTTTGGTTTTCATCCTCGACGGATGAGAGCGCGGCCTCGATATTATCAAGGAGTTCCTTTGCGGCTGCGAGGAATGACGGGTTCCGTTCCCGTATTAAATCAAAGTTACCGTCATTTGCGGCGTGTTCGAGGATTTCGGCTTCTTTTCCGACTTGGTCCGCGTAGATGTCATAACTTGCCCCTTTGATGCCATGGACCTTAATTTTGTAGCCCGTAATGCCGTCTTCGGTGACGGTTTCGATGGATTCGAGCATGGAGCGGACGCTTTTCGTATAGGAACGGAGAATCTTTAAATATGTTTTTTCGTCGCCGTCATACCGTTCGAGGCCCTTGGCTATATCCATCCCGTCTATTTTTATGTTTACCGCGGATTGTTCGCATGGGTCTTCAACCTGTTGTAAGGGCTTGTCGTGATCGTTTGCTTTTTCCGTCAAAGCCTCTTGTCTTGCCGCTTCGATAACTTCGGGTGATTGTTTGTCGCGTATAAACTTATTGAGAACAATATTTATTTGCCTTAAGTCAATCGGCTTGGAAATAAAGTCGTCAAATCCGTTTTCCAGGAACATATCCGCTTGCCCCGCCACAGCGTTCGCGGTCAATGCCACAATGGGGTCTTTGTAAGCCATCGCGCGCAAACGCTTCGTGGTTTCAACGCCGTCCATTTGCGGCATCATATGGTCCATGAACACAACATCGTAAACGTTTCCGTCTTTAATCTTTTCGATCGCGGCAAACCCGCTGTCGGCCGAATCCATCGTGAGCCGGTAAGGTGTCAAAAGCCCCTTGGTTACATAGATGTTCGTTTCCACATCGTCCACGATCAGGATTTTGCCGTAGGGCATCGGTTCCCTCGTTATCTTAACCTTCCTCATCTGCGCCCTGCTGCAGGTGCGGAACTGTTTGAGGTTTTCAACCACTTCCTTGCTTAGTACGTCGGCGCCGACCGAGTCCTGCGGAAGCTGTACGGTAAAAGTGGTGCCTATGCTCGGTTTGCTTTCGACGGCGATGCTCCCACCCATCAGTTCGACCAGGTTCCGCGTTATGTTCATACCCAGCCCCGTACCTTCGATGGTCCTGTTCGCTTCCTGGTTGAAGCGGGAATATTCGTCGAACAGTTTTTCCACTTGTTCCTTCGTCATGCCTTGTCCCGTATCGCTTACGGCAGCCGTGAACATTACCTTGCCGTCATTCTCCGCGCTTTCCTCCGCGGTAACGGTCAGGCTCACCCTTCCCGCTTCCGTGTACTTAAAAGCGTTGGAAAGCAGGTTATTCAATATTTGTTTTATGCGCAACTCGTCGCCCGATAATTGTGAGGGCATGTTTTCGTCAATGTTTAATTCAAAGTTTATCCGCTTGCTGCCGATCCGCATCATATTGAGCTGTGCCGTGTCGCTGACAAGGCTGGCAATGTCGTATTTGTCCGCCAGGATTTCCAGCTTACCGGATTCGATTTTGGACAAGTCGAGTATGTCGTTGATTATACCGAGCAGCATTTCACCCGAAGCATGGACCTTTTCGAGCGCCTCCCGTAATTCCGGGTCAAGCTCCTCTTTATAGAGTTGTATTTCGGTAATACCCAAAACGGCGTTCATCGGGGTACGTATTTCGTGGCTCATCGTACTGAGGAACGCGCTCTTGGCTTTGTTTGCGGTTTCCGCGGCTACACGCTGACACTCGATTTCGGTTATGAGGTTTTTTGTGTCCGTTATATCCAAAAGCGCGCCCGCGATATGAAGGGGATTGCCGTCTTCGTCCCGAATCGTTTCGCCGGTGTCACGGTAATGGGCCCATTCGCCGTTTTTCTTTTCCATCCGGTATTCAATGTCGAAAGGCGTTTTCCCGCTTGTGTCCGTAATGTGTTTATTAAAACTTTCAACCACCCTGCTTTTATCGTCGGGGTGTATGCGGTCGGACCAGTTGCTTATGGTGTTTGGAAAATCGGTCGTATCGGTATAGCCCAGCAACTGCCTGAACTCATCCGACCAGGAAACGGATTCCACGGGAGCGTCCGCTCCGTTATGAATGAATTTAATATCCCACAAACCGATTTTCGTGGCTCTGACCATCAGGTTTAATCTCAGCAACTGTTTCTTTGCTTCGCTTCCGGCGTTTGCCAGCGATTCCATTACTTCGCTTATGGACTTGATAAACCTTGCGATAAAAAAATTGAATATAATAAATATCAACGAAATGATCGCGATCATCACAATAAACAGCGTGGTCATATGGGTGAAATAATCGCTTATGCTGTAGGGCTTGAACGCGGCGGTGTACCACCCCAGCGCGGGAACCGTCCCGATGGCCAGCGTCCCTTGGGGGACGGCGAAGGATTGGATTTCCCCGGGGTTTAAGGCTATCGCTTTCGCTGTTATATCGATATCCAATTCGCCCAATATGTCCATGATATTGGCGTTGTCCATAACCAATTCGATGTCCTTGGCGCCGGTTATCTCCCCCGTGGAGTTGAACAGATAAATCTCAATCGCGTCTTCGATATCCTGGAAGAACCGGTTGATAAACTCGGTCACTTCAAGGGCCAGCGCCACCATCCCCACGGGCCTGTGTTCGTTATTGATAACCGGTGTGTTCACCCACATCTTGAAGGCTTTTGTGTTGGGGTTATAATTGACGTTTAGGCTATAGCCTTCCGTTTCATACAGGGTCGCGTAATACCAATAATGCGCGGGACTGTCCGCGTCAAGCCAATAGGGTTCGTCATATTCCGTACTGAAGACTAACCTGTCTATATCATTAACCCAGGAAATTTCGTACCCTTCGTAAAAGAATCTGCGGAAAGAATTTATTTCATCCATTGCCAATTCCCGCAGCGCGTCGTCACCGGGGTTTTCGAAATGCCGTATGATCAACGGTGAGTCCGCTATTTTCCGTATCATGGAGATATTCGTTTCCAGCGCGCTTTCCAATTGCAGCCGTTCGATATCGAGCATTTGCTGCAGCTCAATGGTTTTGTTGACCCTTACGATTTGCCGCATGGAAAAAACGAAGGCTATGCTCCCCACAATAAGGATTATTAAAAACAGCGCGGCGGAGAAAACGACGAATCTATTTTTTAGACGGGGTTCATTCGTGTCGTGATGTTCATTTACGGACATATTCGGTTTCATACAAGACCCTTCCTTTCCGACACAAGAGACCGGTTAACTAATCATTCATATCCGGCGGGCGTATCGCTTCATATACCCGCACATAGTCCACATACATGGCAGCGGGGAAGTCGAAGGTATTCATGTTTTGTGAGCCCTGCGGGTCGAAACCGCCGCCCACGGCAAGGTTCAATAAGATATGGAAGGGTTGGTCGAAGGGTGCGGGGAAGGGGAAATTGGCTTCTTCGTCAGGGTGGCGGCTCCACCACCCGGTTTGCGTCCATGTCAGGGTATCGTTTACATAGAAGCGTATCCGCCCCGGTTCCCACTCCACGGCGTAAACGTTGAAGTCGGTGATGGACTGCCCTTCGGGGAAGTTATAAACGTTGTGGGTGTACGTATTGCCCGGCCATTCCGTGCCGAAGTGGATCGCCGAGGAGCTGCGTCCGGGGAAACGCCCCATCGCTTCCATGATATCGATTTCGCCGCCCATCGGCCAGCCGCCGTAGGGGGAATCGGTGGGAAGCATCCAAAACGCGGGCCACATTCCGTTGCCCGCGGGTAGCTTGATGCGTGCCTCCACGCGCCCGTATAGGAAGGAGACACCTTCGCCGATGCCCGGCGTACCCGTGGAACGGATGCGCCCCGAAGTGTAGCTCCTTCGGCCCTCTGTCGGGCTTGAGCGGTTTTCGCTCCTTGCTTCGATGCGCAGCATCCCGTCCGCTACGGTTACGTTATCCGCGTGGTAGTATTGCGCTTCGTCGTTGCCCCAGCCCGTTAGGCCGAACTGCGCACCCGTTCCGGTCATTACTTCCCACACGCCTAAGTCCAAGGCGTCACCGTCGAATTCGTCGCTCCATACCAAGCGCCATTGCCCGGTATCGTTTTTACCATGGTCATGTACCGCGTTTGTTTCAAACATAAAAGTCACCGCGCTCCTTGCGGGGAGGGTATATTGGAAAGCCGACTCCCCCGCCGTAATTTGTATATCCCTGTCTTGCCTGTTGGAATTCCATAATACCACCGTGGTAGTGCCGTCGGGGTTGACGGCGGCTACGTTTTCGATGCCTTGGTGTTGGTTTGAATGGATGCGGACCGCTCCCGGCACGATAAACTTCGAAAAATGCGCCAGCGCGTAATATTCCAGGTTGTATGTTATGTCACCGCTTTGCGTATCGATTTGCACGATGCCGCGTACGGTGCTGCGCCGCCCGGGCGCGGGGATGAACGGGCCGTTGTTTTCGTCCAGCGCCACGTTCCATAAGATATATGATTTTCCGTGGTTGCGGAGAACACCGATACCGTTGCGCACGAATTCGAAGAAGGCCGTTTCGAAGCCCGGTACCCATTCGCCGCCCGCGCCCTCGGTGAAGTGCTGCTCTACGGGGAATCGGTCAAACACGCGGCTCTGGGCGGAAACGTTGCCGCCGTAGTGGTGCCACGCCACGCCGTCCACCCATTGCCCGGCGCGTTCCAATACCGTCAGCGGGAAATCGGGTTCGTCCCAGTTATGGTCGTATACAAGTAGGCTGATATTGGGGAAATGCTTGCGCAGCATGGGCCCCAGCGAGCGGTTGATAAATTCCGCTTGGAATACCGCGCTCATGCCGCAGCCGGGGTAATCGGGCGGTACGTGCAGCGGTTCGTTCTGCGGGGTGATGGCGCGGATGGGGATGCCTTCGTCGTGGTAGGCTTGCAGGAACAGGATCAAATAGCGGGCATAATCGTCGAACCGTTCGTGGCGTAATTGCCCGCCGACCATTGAGCCGCTTGTCTTCATCCAAGCGGGCGGGCTCCACGGCGACGCCATAACGGAAAGCCCCGGATTAATCTCCAGGGCTTTCTTTAATAAGGGAATGATATGTTCGCGGTCGTATGCGATGCAAAAATTTTCAAGTGTGGGGTCGTAACTCATCGAATAGGAGTACATTTCCCGCGCGAAGTCGCTTGCGCCGATGGCTTGGCGCAAATAGGACAGGCCGATACCCCGTTCGCGGCAGAACAGGTGGTGCATCAGTTCCTCCAGCGCTTCTTCGGAAAGGTACTCCTTCATTAAATACGCGGACGAGTCCGTAAGCGACCCGCCGAAGCCGTCTATCACTTGGAAGCCTTGCTCGTAGTCCAATCGGATGTTGTTGGGGGAGGATTCGAAATCCGACGTACGCTTTACCTCGGGGCTTTCCGCTTGGGCGAACAGCAGTCGTTCGTCACCCGTGGTTATGTATACGCGTACGGGGGAAGTGATTTGCACCTTGTCGTTGGCCATTATCGGGGCGTAGCCCGCTTGCCTGCGTATTGACGCGGGATTCGGCGGGGGCGCGGCTTGCGGCTCAATTTGGGCATAAGTCGTTCCGTTACCGTTTTCCATTTCGGTTGCCTCCCCGTTACGTTCGCGCCCGCAAGCGGAAACCGCCAAGATTAAAATGAAAATGAAAATAACTTTTTTCATGGGCGGACTCCGTTTTGTCAAATAATATCATATTCGTTTATATAGTTAAATGAGAATATTTTTCGTCATTTTTACCAAACGCTATTGCGTTTTTTTTTTTTTTATGGTAATGTCGCCAAAAGATGGGTAATTTAAAGGAGGAGTTCCATTATGCGATTGAAAGCCTTGCTGCTTGTCATCCTTGCGGCGGCACTTACGCTTGCGGCTTGCGGGCGGCGCGAAGAAGAACCTGTAGACCCCGTTACGCTGTTGGGTACGGATGCCATCATGTCCCTGCCCGCGGATACGACGGGTGAAGTCACCGTGTTCATGTGGTCCGGCAGCGGTGCGTTTTTACGCGACGTAGGCCGCGTACACATCGCCCCCGAGGATATCATGGGCCAAAACGAAGGTGCCATAATCGCTACGGCACGCGAATTTAACAAGTTGTACCCCAATATCGTCGTCAACGTATACGCAAGGGCCGACGGCCCCAACGACAACGATATTTCCTGGGACCAATACCGTTTGAACTTCGAGATGGAGTTTGGGCACTACCCCGATGTCTTCGCCGTATATGACCTCATGTCGGACATCGAAAGGGGCCTTGTGGCTGACCTCACCATTTTCGCGGATGACCCGGTATACCGCGCGTTTAACCCCGCGATCATGGAAATGATGAACATCGGCGGGCGTCAGTTCGCCGTACCCCAATACTTAGTGCCGTGGGGCGTGTTCGTCAACCGCTCCCTGGCCAACGCGCAAAACCTCGATATGCCCACGCCCCAATGGACGATTGAGGAATACTTCCGTTTTATCGGCAACCACAGCCCCAACGAATGGTACGGCGCGGATTCACCCCCGTGGCTCTTCGCCGACTCCGGTACGCGGGATTTCCACTATCTGCTGCTTAACCGCGAAGCCAATGACCCGCACGTACGCTTGAACTCGCAAGCCACGCGCGACCTGCTGGCCATGATGCCCCGTGCCGTCGCGTCCACCGTATGGCCGCAATTCGGCTTGGGCAACGTAGCCGACGAGTTTATGGACTGGTGGTGGGGACCGCGCTGGTTCCAAACGGGCCGTTTGCTCGCGCATGTGGGTGACCCGTGGTTTATGGGCGACTTCGCCAACCCCAACCCCGACCATTGGTTCCACGTCGGATTCGATTGGGACATCTACCCCCGCCCCTCCACGGCCAATATGGGCGTGCATGTGGGTATGGTGCTTGACCCCATGGCCATCCGCAACTACGCCATGGACGACGGCAACCCCAACCTGAGCCCCGAGGAATATAACCGCCTCGCCATCGCGTGGGAATTCGTGAAATTCATGAACGGCGACACCCGCGCCTGGCGCGCCCGTTCACAGCAAATGTTCAATGACGGCGGTACGATGGCGTCCGCCATGAACGACTCCTTCCCGTACGTCACGGGTGCCGCTTTCTTCGAGCAAATGGAATATTGGTACCAAGGCGGCCGCGACCGCTTCAGGGACCCCGCCGTTATGCCCGGCTTCCACTATACGCTGGAGGTATGGAACAGGGGCGATATCATACTCAACCCGGATAAGGTCGTGCCGTGGTACTACGAATTTGAAGGCGCGCGCCGCGCTATCACCTACGAATGGAACCGCAAATATTCCGCCGACGTAACGGGCGCGGGCGAAGCCGATCCCAACTGGCTGGATATGGTATTGGCGCGCTTGCCCGAATGGGATGTGGCGTTTAACCAACGCTTCAACGATGCGTGGGCAGCCTTCCACGTAGCGATGAACCGTTTCTATCCCGAACAAGTGCGCGGAGGCAGGTAATAAAAATAACTTGTACCGGAAATCGGTACAAGTGGGAATATGATTTAAACCAAGGGGGGCGGAGGATGATGTCCTTCGCCCCTTTTTACATATACATAGAGGGTGCGGCGTATGAAGGTTAAAACGATCATACAGGTCTTGGTTGTGGGATTGCTTACGGCGGCGGGGGCGTTTTTCCTGCTGTACCAAAGTCCCGTGGATATAACGCCGCCTACACAAGCCGAAGTGGATGCCGCCATGCGGTTGCTGCGCGATTCCCTGCCCAACCCGCGCTTCGGTTACATGGATTTTTTAGATGAACACGCGGGTTTGAGGGGCGTAACGCCTTCGTTCAACCAATCGGTAAGTGAAGACCGGATATTGGATGGCGGCGAAACGGTAACTTTCACCTTCGATGTGCCGCACGAGGGCTTGTATTATCTTGTGCTTACCTATTCGCTGCCGCAGACGTTTAACGATATCATCGTTGAAGTGACCGTCAACGGTGAGCGTCCGTTTGAGGAGGCTTCCTCCGTCGTGCTGCCCGTCTTTTGGCGGGACGAAACTAAGGATTTCCCGCTTAACCGCTTCGGAGACGAAACCGTGCCGCCCCAAGTCCAAAAATACGGGCGCCATTCGGTGGAGCTGTTCGACAAGGCCTATATCAGCGACCAACCCCTGCTCTTCCGTTTGCAAGCGGGGGAGAACACGATCGGCATACATAACGCGACCTCCCGTATGGTATGGGTCCACGAACTCACCGTCCGTTCCGAGCGCGTATTACCCGCGTACCGTCCCCCATCCTCGCCGGCCCATACGGGCTTGATTACCCTTAACGCCATAGACAATACGCACAAGAATTCGCCCTTCGTGCAATTGGCGGGTACGCGCAACGCTGCGCTGTATCCCTTCCACCCCGTGGACCGACGCATAAATAACCTTAATATATCGAACGCGGGCAGCGAGGTGTTCTTTACGCTGGACGTTCCGCAGGATGGGTATTACGCGTTTACACTCCACGCCGTTACGCAGCACGACGACATGCCGACCTTTATTACCGTCCGCGTAAACGGGGAAATCCCCTTCGCCGAAGCCGCGTCGTTTCCGCTTATGCCTTACAGGGACCAACGCTGGCGCAACCATACGCTGACCGACGGCGGCGGCGAACCCTTATATTTCTATTTGACGGCGGGTACGAACGAAATCTCCGTACGTACGGAGCTCGCCCCTTACGCCGAGCAGTTCCGCCAAATGCGCTTACTGATCGACCACATCAACCATTTCAGCCTGGAGATACGGCGCGTAACGGGCCGCGAAATCGACCGCAACCGTACGTGGCGCTTTACGCGGTACATCCCCGAAACCGAGGATTACCTGCTGGCGTACCATACGATTTTCCGTGACATGGTCGGCCGTCTTTCAACGCACAGCCCGCGCGGTAATAATTCGGGCGTGGCGAACCATATGATCGGCGCCGTTGCGTTGTTGGATACGCTTTTGGAACGCCCCGACGAATTGCCCTTGCGCCTTTCCGCGCTTAACGGGACGGGCGTGGAGGTGGAAGCCTCGATCCTGCACTTGGCGGGTATGGCGATGGATAACCTCGTGGACGTGGGTGCCTCGGTCAACCATATCTACGTAGGCCGCGCGTTTGATCTGCCGCGCGAACGCGCCCCCATGCGGGAAACGCTTTGGGCGGGCGTACAGCATCTTTTGGCTACGTACACCTCCGACAAGTTCCTCGTACGCAACCGCGACGACGCGTTAAATGTATGGCTCAACTATTCCTACCTGCATGTGGATATCTTGCAACGGATGGTGGACACGCGCTTTACGCCCGCCACAGGCATTGAGGTAAACCTAAGCGTGATGCCGGATGTGTACCGATTAATCATGGCGCGCGCCGCGGGGACCAACCCCGACGTGGCGTTGGGCGTACCCGCGCATATGCCCTTTGAAATGGGCGCGCGCGGCGCGTTGCACGATTTGACGATGTTCGATGATTTTTGGCGGTTTATGGGTAACCTGGTGCCGGGCGCGATGGTGCCGTATATCTTTAACGATTCGGTCTTTGCCATCCCCGAGACGATCACTTTCGCCGCTACGGTGTACCGCACGGATATCCTACATTCGTTGGGTATACCCGTGCCGGATACGTGGATGGACGTAGCCGCTATGCAAGCGGAATTGCAACGCTTTGATATGAGCTTTTACAAGCCCGTGGCTTCGGGCATCGGATATAAATGGTTCTTCCAAACGTCGCCGCTTATTTATCAGCACGGGGGCTTGCTGTTTAACCCCGACGGGCTTTCGACGGCGATAAACGAACCCGACGCGGTGCGGGCGATTACGTTCCTGGGCGATTTGTTTTCGACCTTCGCGTTGGACGCGCAGGTGCCCGCGCTGTTCAACGCTTTCCGGTTCGGTCAAAACCCCGTCGCGATCCTGGACCCCGCTACCTATATGCTCCTGATAAACGCCGCGCCGGAGCTGTTGGGCCAATGGAACATCGCCCCGTTCCCCGGCACGTTGCAAGATGACGGAAGCATCGCGCGGTGGTTCATCGCCAACGGTAACGGGTCGATGATCTTTAACAATACCGAAAGGGCCGACGAAGCGTGGGAGTTCATTAAATGGTATTTATCGGCGGAGATCCAGCGCGACCTCGCCTTTTCGCTGTTCGCCAACCATAATATCCTGTGGCTTTCGGCCAACCTGGAAGCGTTGGCGGAGGTTCCCATCGAATCCCATCACCGCGAGGTGCTGCTGGAATCCATGAAGTGGCTGCGCGACGTACCGCGGAGCCCGGGGCAATATATCCTGGAGCGGATGCTCTCCGATATATGGAACACCATGGTAATGGACGGCACGCCCGCGCAAGCGGCCATCGATTTGCGTGTGATTGAAATCAATCGGGAGTTTACACGTAAGATGACGGAGTTCGGCTTCCTGGACGCGAACGGTAATCAGATTCGGCCCTATGTCGTGCGGGAATTGGACTGGGTTATCGCGCAAATTGAGGGGGCGCGGCCATGATGGAGAAAAGACCGCGTATAAGGACACAAAAGACGTGGGGTGACCGCGTCCGTACCATGGGCGACGGGATGCACGCGCTATTCCTGCTGATGCCTTACGGAATCTTGTTTTCGATGTTTATCGCCATCCCCACGGCGATCGCGATCTTTTTGAGCTTTACCTATTTCGATTTGGTGCAGACACCTACCTTCGCGGGGTTAAACAACTATATCGCGCTGTTGACGCAGGACGGGATATTCTTTAGGAACGTACTGCCCAATACCTTGCAATTCGCGATTATCGTAGGGCCGGGCGGGTATGTGATTTCGTTCATCATGGCGTGGATACTCGCGCAGATACAAAAGGCGCCGCGTACGATTTTCGCTTTATGCTTGTTTATGCCTTCATTAGCGCCCGGCGTGTTTGTGGGTACGTTGTGGGTGACGATCTTTTCGGGCAACCAGTACGGCTTCGTCAACGCGATGCTGTTGAATTGGGATTTGATCGACCAGCCCATCCAGTTCCTGCAATCCGCCGACCATATCATGTGGGTTATGTTGCTGGTGTCGTTGTGGAGCGCGATGGGCTTAGGCTTCCTGGCGATGCTGGCGGGGATATTGAATATCAATGAAGAATTGTACGAAGCCGCCTACATCGACGGCATACGCAACCGTTTCCAGGAGATTATTTACATTACGATACCGTCGGTTAAGCCGCAGATGCTCTTCGGCGCGGTCATGGCCATCGTGGGCGCGTTTAACGCGGGTGGTATCGGGGTCGCGCTTTCCGGCGCCAACCCCACGCCCCAATACGCGGGGCAATTGATCACCAACCACATCGACGATTTCGCGTTTATCCGTTACGAAATGGGGTACGCCGCCGCCGTTTCGGTCGTGCTTTTGTGTATGGTGTGGGTGTTTTCGAAGCTGGCGTACAAATTCTTTGGGGAGCGTGATTGATTATGATGAATTCGGGCTTCCAAGGGACGAAGATCAACCCCTCGCGCTTCCATCGGTCGCAGTTGAAGTTTTATTTGATTTTGATCCCGATTTCGCTGTTTATGGTATTGCCTGTGGTATTTATCATCAGCCAGGCGTTTAAACCCATCGACGAACTGTTCCGCTTCCCGCCGACGTTTATCGTGGAGCGTCCGACCCTGGCCAACTTTAGGCATATCATGCGGGTGGCGTCCGGCACGGGCGTACCCATGAGCCGATTTTTGGTGAATACGATCATCGTCACGGCGGTTACGTGCTTCCTTACGATTATGATCACCGCCATGACCGCGTACGGGTTAAGCAAAAAGAAATTTAAAATCAAGAACGCTTTATTGAAGTTGAACCAAGCCGCGCTCATGTTCGTACCCGCCGCGGTTAGCATACCACGGTATTTGGTGATCGTAGGTTCGGGGCTTAACAATAATTTCCTTGCGCATATCATCCCGTTTTTGGCGATGCCGGTGGGGCTGTTCCTGGTCAAGCAATTCGTGGACCAAGTGCCCGACGAGCTGATCGAAGCCGCGCGGATGGACGGCGCGGGGGAAATCAAGGTCATGTGGCGCATTGTGTTCCCGTTGATCAAGCCCGCGTTGGCGACGGTGACGATCCTTACCTTCCAAGCGGTATGGGGCGCGATGGAATCCTCCACGATGTTTATCGAGGACGATACGCTGCGTACGTTCGCATTTTACTTAGGTAATCTCGCCATCGGGGGCAACCCGATTATGGCGGGCGTAGGCGCGGCCGCGGGGCTAATTATGTTTGTGCCGAACCTGATCATCTTTATCGCCATGCAGTCGCGGGTAATGAGTACGATGAGCCATTCGGGGATTAAATGAGTTCGGAATAAAAAGCGGGTGAGGAAATGGAAAGAAATGGTTTGATGATAATGGTAAAGGCGATTTTGGCCTTTATTTTAGCGGCTTTGTTTGCGTTCGGCTCACCCATGACCTTGCTTGCCGTCGGGCCGAACACGACCATGACGTTCGCTTTCAACCGACGCGGGTGGGTGGTGCGTACGCAGGACGCCTATTTGCCCTACAGGAATATTACGACCTTGGGGTTAAACCAGCCTACGGGCATGGTTTTCGGCAACCATGATTTGCTTTACATAGCCGATACGGGTAACCGCCGTATTATCGTTTTTGATACGCAGACGGAGGAAGTACATAATATTTTCGAATTCGAAGGCTTCCAATCGCCGCGCGGGGTATTCGTGACGGCGGAGGACTGGCTGTATGTCGCCGACGCGCGGGCGAACGCGGTGTTTATCCTGTGTGCGCTTACGGGTGAGCATATCCGTTCCCATTACACACCGACGTCGATGGCCTTCACGGACACGCTCTTTTCGCCCAATCGGATCGCGGTTGACTTGCGCGGCAATATGTTCATCGTGGGCGAAGGGGTATATGACGGCGTTATCCAACTGTCAAACGGCGGCGAGTTCCTCGGCTTCTTCGCCGCTAACCGCACCACACGCACATTTATTCAAATGCTGCAGGACATCTTCTTTACCGAACGCCAGCGCAACGCGCGGATTGACCGCTTGCCGGGTACGTTCTCCAATGTGACGGTGGATAACCGCGGTGTTATTTATTCGGTTTCGATACTGCCCATGGGTAACTTTACGGGTGACGGGCTCAAGCGGCACGATATGGCCGGGCGCGATACCTTCGACGACATGATCATTTGGGGACTCCAGCATGTTGACCTTTGCGTGGACGCGGGCGGGTTTATCTATACGGTATCCCCCGACGGATGGATATACGTATTCACCAACCGCGGGGAGATGATCTTCTACTTCGGCGCGGGGCATTTGCTGGACACGGATATCGCGGGGCTGTTCCGCAGCGTTACGGCGCTTGCGGTGTCGTCCGCCGGGGATATTTGGGTACTGGATGACCAAAGTAATTTTTTACAGAGCTTTAGGCCCACGGAATACACGCGCTCGGTGTTTGAAGCGATCACGCTGTTTAACGCGGGGCTGTACGAGGAATCGGCCGTCGTATGGGAGGATGTGCTGCGCCACAACCAAATGAGCGTACTCGCCCATACGGGTATGGGACGCGCGCAGCTTCACCAAGGCAACCATACGCAAGCCATGGCATCGTTTTATTTGGGCGGGCATCGGGACTATTACAGCACGGCTTATTGGGAGGTACGCAACCAATGGCTGATGGATAACCTAACGGTTGTATTGCTGACCGTTGCGGGGCTGTTCCTTTTGCTTTCCGTAATGCGCCACCTTGACAGGAAGCGCGTGGTGGCGGGCGCTTGGGGCGGCGCGAAAGCGAAGGTCATGAACGCGCCCTTCCTTAAGCCTGTGTTTTTCGCGTTTAGCGTCGCGCGGCACCCCATCGACAGCTATTATTATATGAAGTTGAAGGAAAAGGGATCGTTGGGCGGCGCGGTCTTCCATTTCGTCCTGTTTTTTGCCGCGTATATGGTCTTCCAAACCTCGCGGGGCTTTTTGGTGCAGATGACGGAAGTCGTGGATATGGACTTTATGGTCGTTATCGGCGGGTTCTTCGGGTTGTTTATCCTGTTTATCCTCAGCAATTATTTGGTGACTTCTATTTATGACGGCGAAGGCAGCGTCGCGGATATATTCAAGCTGGTCAGCTACGGGGTGTTCCCGCTGACGATTACGCTTTTTGGCGTAACGGCACTTTCCCATGTGATCACGCACAACGAGTTGTTTTTACTTAACTTTACGTTATTTTTCGGATTCGCCTACACGGTATCGGTGTTGTGGCTGGGCTTCCAGGAAATACATAATTACGGCTTTAAGCAAACGTTTTTGAGCCTTTTTGTCACCGCGTGTTTTATGGTGATCGCCATCGTCGTATTATTTAACCTTTCGATATTGCTTAACGAAGTAAGGGGATTTATCGAATCCATTGCCCGGGAGGTGTACGCGCATGTTACGGGGATGTATTGATAAAATTCGGGGTTCGGAATCCGAAATTCGGAATCCGGGGCGGATAAGGACGAAACTTGGCGTTATTATCGCCGTGGTTGCCGTTCTTTTGATGGTACCCGCGGTTGTGCTTGCCAATTTTATCCCCACCAACCGCGATACCCGTATGCCCCCCGCGGTGGCGGTGTTTGAAGATATTCCCATGGATGAATACGCCTTTTTGGGGCAGTTTGGGGATTTGCGGTATTATTACCGCGCGGACAGGGACGTTATTATGGTACGCTGCGCGTTGGGCCGTTTCGTTTGGCGTACGGGGTTAGACGTACCCTTTAACCGCGATATCGAGGATGCCGTTTTTTGGGCGCAAACGGAAGAAGAACTGCGCCTGGCGGCCATGCCAATACAGCAAAGGCTCAACGCCACTTGGACGGCGATGGCCAACAGCTTGTTGACGATCCAATACTTTGAGTTGACATATACAACCACCATGGCTTCGAGCGCGGCGCATGACAACAGCGGCCGATCGACCTTGATGCAGCTTGCGCCGCACCATTTCCGCTTGGACGTACAATTCGCCGCGCCCGCGCCGGATATCTTCATCCCCTTGCATATCTTCTTAAGCGACACGGGCATCACCTACGAAATCTACGCGCACGAAATCACGGGCACGGGCGTGGACCGCATGAACGCCATCTTGATCACGCCTTTCCTCGGCGCGAGCGGGGGGATGCGCCGCCACTTTGACTTTGAAGCGAATACCTTCGGCGAACCCGAACCGGATTACATGGTACCTGGCTATGCCTTCGTACCCGACGGCAGCGGCGCGCTGATGCGCTTCCAGGAGAATACCGTACAGCTTAGCCTGTATACGGGGCATGTGTTCGGTGAAAATCCGGCGGACGCCATGTTCTTCTCCAACGACGAAGTGGGAGCCGTCGAACGCCCGCATCCGCTGATGCCCGTCTTCGGCGTAACGCAGGGGCACGACCAGCAAGCCTTCGTCGCGTGGGCGGACAAGGGTGCCGAATACATGGAAATCGTCATGTACCCCGAGCGCAACATGACGCATTACAACTTCGTGTACCCGCGCTTCGTAAAGAACGCGCGGATCTTCCAGGTATATAACCGCAGCGGGGACGGGTTCTTCCGATTGTTCCCCGATCGGCGTGAATACGATATCTCCATTTCCTACAAATTCCTGCACGGCGGGGACGCTAACCATGTGGGGATGGCGCGGGCGTACCGCGCGCACCTCATCGGCGAAGGCATCCTTACCCCCGCGAGCGTACAAAGCGGCACGATGCCCTTGCGGATGGACTTTATCATGTCGGATGTACGCAGGAGCGTATTGGGTACGACCAACGTAATCACCACGACAATCGATCAAGCGGAGCATATTATACGGGACGTTATGACAAGCGGCGTCGGCTCCCTTAACGGAGGCTTGCTGGGTTTCCAAAACGGCGGGGTAACCACGGGCCACCCCGGCAGGATCCGCTTTAACCGGAATATCGGAACGCGCCGCAATTTTAGGAATTTCTTCGACGAAATGAACGGCTTGGGCGCGGACATCAGTTTCGCGCAGGATTATCTGCACATTAACCGCTTGCAAATGAACCTCCCGCGTAACCAAGCCTTCCACCGTAACCGCTGGGGCCTGCGCGCGTGGGACAGCTTCGAACCGTTCCTCCCCGTAAACGAAATCTCCCTCGCGCGGCCCGCAAGGAGCGTTGATTGGCTCGCGAGGCAAACCCGAACGGCCGTGAACACGGGCGCGGTTTCGCATACGGTCAATGGAATTACGAACAACCTCGTAAGCCATTGGGGAAGGCGGGACGCGACCGGCCTTACCGAGTCCATGGAAATGGTACGCAACGCGTTCGCAAGCTCCCCGGTACCCATCAACGCTCATTCGCCCAACCTTTACTTGTGGGAATATACGCACCGCTTCTTACAGGCGCCGGTGTTCAACACGCAGTTCATGATCTCCACGGATACGGTGCCGTTTTTGCAGCTTGTATTGCACAACACCATGGAAGTGTACGCGCCGTACGCCAACTTTTCATTTTATACCCAGGCGGATATCCTGCGGATGATCGACTACAACGTGTTCCCTTCCTTTGTGGTGACGTACCGCCCCGCGCACTACCTGGGCAATACCAATTCGCTTAACTTCTATTCGACGGAGTACGCCATCTACCGCGATATCATTTTGGACGTATACAACCAAATGTCGTCGATCCTTTCCCATACGATGGGCTTGGAATGGCTGGACCGCCGTGTGCTTGCCAACGGCGTAATATTAAACGTTTATGAACGGGGCTCGGAAGTGGTTATCAACTACACACAGCAGCCGTTTGAACACAGGGGTATTTACGTACCGCCCCAAAGCGCGAGGTTGTTCCCATGAAAAAGAAACGAGGCTACCAAACCAAAAGGCACGCACTTGTGGGCTATGCGTTTATGGCTCCGTGGATCGTCGGGTTTTTGCTGCTTACGGCGTGGCCGTTCTTTAATACGTTTTATTTGAGCTTCTTTAACGTACAGCGTACGGCGGCGGGGTGGGAGCAATCCTTCGCGGGGATCGGCAACTACAACACGGCGCTGCTCGGCAACCCGTACTTCGTTTCCAACCTGATTGCCTTCGCCGTTATGCAAGCGGCCTACGCGCCCGCGATTATCGTTATTTCGTTCATGCTCGCGTTGTTATTGAACCGCGAGATAAAAGGCCGCGGGGTTTTCCGCGCGCTCTTTTTCCTGCCCGTCATCGTAATGAGCGGGCCGGTCATGCATCAACTCATGACATCGGGCGGGCTCACGTCCGTCGGCATCGAAACGATGACCTTGTATTACATGGTGTTCCAATTCGCGCCGTGGCTGGCGAACGTGCTGGTGTTTTTGTTTGAGAATTATTCCGTGGTGCTGTGGTTTACGGGTATCCCCATTATCCTGTTCATCAGCGGCTTGCAAAAGATCGACACGGGCATACTCGAAGCCGCTCGCATCGATTCGGCCAGCAATTGGCAAATCCTTTGGAAAATTACCGTACCGATCTTAAAGCCCACGATATTGGTCGGTTTTATCCTTACCGTGGTACAGCTTGCCGGGTATACCCTCAACCCCGTACTCCCCATGATCCACGACGCCATAAACGAAACCCAAGCGGGCTTGGGCCTGGGCAGCGCGTACGCGTGGATATATTCGGCGGTGGTGCTGATATTGATTGGGTTCGTGTTCGTATTGTTAAAGGAACCGCGTGAAAGCAATGTACAGGTCAAATTGCGGCAACGGACATGGGCCGACAGGAGGAGGTGAGGGGATGGATGTGAATCGCTCGTCGTTCGTCGTTCGCCGTAAAGAACAATGGGAAAGTAGGGTTGGTCGGATGCGTCCGATGCTTAGCCGTTTGCGCCGCGTTAATTACGTGAACCTTGCGGTATATATCGTGTTGATTTTGATCAGCTACCAATTTATGTACCCCTTGCTGCGCATGGTTTCGTTCGCGCTCATGAGCCGCGACGACGTAATCAACCCCGTGGTCAACTGGGTGCCGTCCTCCCTTTCCTTCGGAAACTTCCAAACGGCGTGGGCGGTGCTTGACCCGCGCACCACGATGTGGAACTCCATATGGTTCTCCGGCTTATTGGCGGTCAGTCAAACGCTGGTGTCCGCCACCACGGGCTACGCGCTGGCGCGGTTCGAATTCCCCTTTAAGAAGTTTTGGTTCTTTATGATCATTATTTCCTTTATCATACCCACGCCCGTTATCTTAATCCCCCGAACGCTGATGGCCTTTGCCGTGCAAGATACCTCGGGTATCCAAATGTTCGGCACCATTTGGCCGCAAACGGCGATGGCATTGGGCGGGCAGGGGGTCTTTTCGGCGATCTTGATCCTCATCTTCTATAATTTCACCAAAATGATCCCCGCCGCGCTCGACGAAGCCGCCGCCATTGACGGCGCCTCCGCGATGCAAACCTTTTACCATGTCATCCTTAAACTAAGCGTGACGACGCTTTTGGTCGTGTTCCTCTTTTCCTTCGTGTGGAATTGGAACGAAACGTTCGTCACCAGTACATTCCTGGGGCGGGGGCTTGATTTGATCCCCGGGCAGTTGGGGCGTTTCTCCAGCCTGTTTGACCGATTCGCGTCCATGGGCGGCTCGGGCGGCGCGCAGGAAGGCGGCATGGAGGCCCTGCGCCTGACCGAAGCCTACCGCATGAGCGGCACGCTGATCGCGATCACGCCTTTATTGGTGCTGTACCTCGTCGTACAGCGGCAATTTATTAAAGGGATTGAAAATACGGGGTTGACGGGGCTATAGGAATTAGGCATTAGGAATAAAGGGCAAGGGAATTAAAGGCAAGAGAATAAAAACAAAGGATTTAAATGCAAGAGGATAAAAAACGCAAAAATATGTTGGAGGTTTTTTAGATGGGGTATAAATTAGTATGGAGCGATGAATTTGATTATACGGGCGCACCGGACCCTGCGAAGTGGAACTTTGAAGTAGGGGGACACGGTTGGGGCAACAATGAATTGCAATACTATACCGACGGCGCGAACGCTTGGGTGAAGGGCGGGAAGCTCATCATCGAAGCGCGGGCCGAAAAATATGAAGACCGTGAAGTTACCTCCGCGCGTCTTACCACCAAGCACAAAGGGGACTGGCTCTACGGTAAAGTTGAAGTCCGCGCCAAGATACCTTCTCTATTGGGTACTTGGCCGGCCATATGGATGCTGCCTACCGATTGGGAATACGGCGGCTGGCCCGACAGCGGCGAAATCGACATCATGGAGCACGTCGCCTACGAACCGGAGAAGATTTACACCACCGTCCATACGGGGGCTTTTAACCACATGCTTCGCACGCACATCGGGGAGGGTAGGGTACTGCCCGGCGCAAGCGAAGGGTTCCATGATTATGTCATCGAATGGACGGAGGACGTGATCCTCTTCTACGTGGACGGCGGGTTGCAATTCACCTATCGCCCCGCCGACCACACGAAAGAAATCACGCACAAGGAATGGCCGTTTGATAAACGGTTCCATTTATTGATCAATTTGGCCTTCGGCGGGAACTGGGGCGGCGCGAAGGGTACGCAACCGGAGGGCCTGCCCGCACGGTTTGAAGTGGAATCTGTGAAGGTATGGCAAAAGGAATAAAGTTTTATCGCTGATAAACAACCTTACCTTCAATAATCGTGTGGGTCACATGTCCGGTGGCATCCAGCGGGCATCCGTCCCAAATACTGACATCGCCATCTTTACCCACGGCCAGCGAGCCTACCCTGTCATCCAAGCACATGATCTGCGCGGCGTATAGGGTGATGCATTTTAAGGCTTCCATGCGATCCATACCGGCTTGTACGGCCAGCGCCGCACACAGGTTCAAATGTTGCAAGGGGATCACCGGATGGTCGGTGGTGATGCAGGTCAGGATTCCCGCTTGGTTAAGGACGTTGACGGTTTCCCAGGTTTTGTTCTTCACTTCGGGCTTGGATTTATGGGTCAGCGTGGGGCCGATAATGGTCGGGCAACCGGATTGCTTGATGGCTTCAGCCACCAAATGCCCGTCGGAAGCGTGGATAATCACCATGCGGATATCCAGCTCATTCTTCAAGCGAATGGCGGTAAGTATGTCATTCGCTTGATGGGCGTGGATATGTATCGGGATTTCCTTTTTGATTACGGGGATGAGCGCTTCGTATTTCATATTGTATTCGGGCTTCTTGTCGTCCGCGTTTCTTTCCATTTTAACCATGTATTCCTTGGCTTTGATGAATGTTTCACGGAAAAGCGCGGCGGTTGCCATGCGGGTGATGGGCGCGTTCTTTTTTGATTGGCCGTGCGCGTTCTTCGGATTTTCACCCAAGGCGCATTTAATGGCCATCGGGGCCTTGATCACCAATTCGTCGGTGATGTACGATCCGCCGGTTTTCATCGCGGTAATTTGACCGCCGATCACATTGGCGGACCCGGGCGACGTAGCCACGCAGGTCACCCCCATTTGTATCGTGTCGGCAAAGGTTTCGTCAAAAGCGTTGATGCCGTCGATTGAACGCATGTGCGGGGTGATGGCGTCGCTGGTTTCGTTGTGGTCGTTGCCTTCCCAACGTACCGAAGCGCCCGACAACCCCAAGTGGGTGTGGGCATCGATAAGCCCCGGGAAAACGAACTTACCCGAAGCATCGATAACGTTCGCGCCGTCAGCGGACAGACCCGCACCGATTTGTACGATTTTGCCGTCCTTGATGAGTATGTCACAACCGTCCTGTGCGGGTCCTTCCATGGTGAAGACCTTGCCGTTTTTGATTAAAAGCATGGGGTTGCCTCCTTGGGGGTATGGGTTTATATTATACCAATTTTAAATGTTCGCGTTGGATGCGGATATAATCCTCAATTTCATCGATTATACCTTGCGTACCCGTCAAATGGAAAGGTTCGTAGCCGTTTTCAATAAAACGCAAAATACCGTATTTACGGTCAAGCTCAACAAAATCTACGGGTTTAATATTACGCTCGCGCATGTAGGTATGCGCGACTTCGGTTTGTAAATGTGCTATTTGGTTTAATTTCACGATTATACCTCCGTCCAACGTTCCCAATCACCCCGTTGTTCAGCTTGGAACATATCATAAAGATTAATTTTATTTATTTTACCAATGATAATTATAGTTATATATCAAACCCTTTTTTACAATGTTAATGAAAGCCAACCTTATGATTGTAAATATATACCCAGTTGGCGAATATATCAATTACATGACATTAAAAAATATGATTTCGCGAAGCGGCTTAACGGATGCGCTCCGCGCGACCGATGGGTCTTAAAAAATTGAGTTATCATGTCCGTATCATTTTTACATTTTTATTGAAAATTTATATTATTTTTCGGGCTTTAAGTTTATTAATGCATATTCAATACATTGGGCAACGAATTTATTAAATGATAAATGACGTTTGCCCGCTTCTTCGTAAACCTTTTTAACGAGTTCTTCGTCAAGGCGGATTGTTTTGTTAATAGTTTGCCTATCCTTTGGGTCAAAATTCATAAAAATCACCTCTGCAATCTTTTCCTGCCTGCACAAGTGTATTTTT
The DNA here is from genome assembly GCA_009780585.1 of Defluviitaleaceae bacterium. GTDB lineage: Bacteria > Bacillota > Clostridia > Lachnospirales > WQUN01 > WQRX01. Next base: position 99,057 of record WQZS01000006.1, read on the forward strand.
GATCGCACTTATAAAAAATACCCCGTTAAAGCACTCGTATTACAGGTTGCTAAAACGTAGTGCTGTATATATAATGAAACAAATAAAAATTTGGAGGCTTGGTTACATGAAACGATGTAAACATGTACTTATCACCCTGGCGGCGGCGATATTGCTTGCGCTTGTACCCATCACGGTGCAAGCAAGCGCCATTAACGTTACCATTGACGGTGTGCGGGTTAACTTTCCGGGTACAGCAAGGCCGCAAAATGAAAACGGGCAAATTCTTGTACCCATCCGGCCTGTATTTGAAGCGTTGGGGTTTGAAGTTGGGTGGGATAGGGTTACACAAACGGATAACATTACACGGGGCGAAGAATTTATTCGTATGACATTGGGGCAAAGTCAATTTTACACACATGAAAATCGAGTTTGGTTGCCAAAACAACAATCTTTTGTAGGTGAAAGTATTTTACGGGATGAACTCATCCATTGGCTGGAAGCACCCGTGCAAAGCATCGACGGTTATATAATGGTACCTATCCAAAGACCGTTGGAAGCAATGGGTTACTACATGGATTGGAACGCCGCTACGCGCACGGTGGAAATAGAAACATCTTGGTTATGGGAACCGGGACGTAGATTACCTGCTAGGATATTTTGGGGTAGCGAAATGCGTGCATGGCGCGCAAACTACACAGCAACAGGCAGCGCGGTTGATTGGGAATATGAAGTAGTACGCCTCACAAACATAGAGCGCGCCGCACATGGTATGCCGCCTTTACAAGTTGACCCCACGTTAATGATGGCGGCACGATTTAAGTCGGAAAGTATGCACTACAATCGTTATTTTGCTCATTCCGGCGTGTATGGCAGCCCAAGTAATTTGGCAAGGGCATTTGGCTTTTTACATGGTGCGGGGGAAAATATTGCTGGCGGTTATTCTTCACCTGAAGTAGTAGTACGAGCTTGGATGAATTCACCCGGTCACAGAGCCAACATGCTTAGTGGTCAATATGTCGTTATGGGTGCGGGTTATTATAACGGCTACTGGACGCAGCTTTTTAGCGACGGCACAGAAACCGTAGAAAATCCCGAATTTTTGTGGTCAATGCAGCTACCCGAAGGTTTCGAAATTGCGAGAGCAGGACACTTCGCAGACAGCATTTTATTGCTTTCAACAGACGGCGTTCTATTACAAGGGTCACAAACCGAACCGTTGATTCAAGTGATAGACAACGTCGCAGAATTATATTTAAACCGGAGTACGTTGAATTTTACAGACGGCAGCACATTTGTATTAACAAAAGACGGCGCATTGTATGGATGGGGACGAAATCATATCGGGCAGCTTGGCGACGGCACAACAACAGACCGCAACCGCCCGGTGCATATCATGGATAATGTCGCCTCTGTTTCATCCAGCGGTTTGAACACAGCAGTAATAACAAATAATGGTGCATTATATGTGTGGGGAGCCAACCCATTCGGTCAAATAGGTGACGGCACAACCGGTATCCACCGTAACCACCCTGTACGTATCATGGATAACGTCGCCTCTATTCCATTAGCCGGTCAAGCCATGGCAGTAATTACAAATGAAGGTCACTTATACATGTGGGGGCGAAACTACTCCGGTAACATTGGAAATGGAACAACCACGCACCAAAACCGCCCCGTGCGTATAATGGAAAATGTATCCTTCGTTACGGGTTTCGATCATATAACAATGGCTATAACACATGATAACGTGTTGTGGAGCTGGGGTTTGAACCGCCGGGGAGAGTTGGGCGATGGTACTGCCATAAACCGCCACAGCCCAATACGTATAATGGATAATGTGGAACGCGTTGTTATGCGAAATAGTTGGTCTCCAAATGTTAGCGGCATGGTTTTTGCTAAGCGAACAGACGGCACATTGTGGCATTGGGGGGGCGGAGATGATTTGCATTTTCCCGTCTTGTACACAGGCGAATGGATAATGGATTAATTTTTACAATAATTAATTAACCAACAAAAATATAAAGGAGATGTGAAAAATGAATTATTCACACGGGCAAACACAAGCGCAGGAAAGAGCCGCAAAATTGCCTCCCGGTACGGAGTTCTACTTTAACCAAGTGTGGAACGGGCCGCCGGCACATGAAGGGAAAATTTTTCGTAAAGCAATAGTAATCGGGCATGTTCCCGGCGTTATCACGCTTCAAAGAAAGGCAAAGGTAGAAAAATCCCTCTATAAACGAGTGTAAAAAAATTTAAAATAATGCAAGTAAAAAGCGTCAAAGCCCAAACGCCTTGACGCTTTTTTATGGTTTAAACCGAACAGTTAAAAATAACGGCACATTGTTCCCAACCCAATTAAACCAACATTTTCTTCATCACTTGCAACGGCTTCCGCATTTATCTTGCAGCAGCTTGAATTAATCCGTCTATATAACCGTGCGCTTGCCGTTTGCATGGTTCGGAAAGGCTCGTTATTTTGCGCCATAATATTTGTGCCTGTTCAACTTCGGTGTCGGGTATATCTACATAAAAAGTACGTCCTTTATTCTTATCGCCTTTCACATAGTCGAGGGCTTCTTGCAGGCTCTGTAATGTATTTTCGTGTACCGTCATAATCCCAGCTCCTTCTTGATTTCTGCGATAAATTTTTTATACATGGTTTTTTCTGCGTGTGTAAGCGTATCTTTTTCACCCTTGCTGTAACAGTTAATAAAAATCGTGGTTTCCTGCTGTACGAAATCAACATATAGGGTACGTATACCACCGCTCTTGCCTGTATTCGGCAAATTCCAACGTAACTTTATTAATCCGCCTGTTCCGACGATAATGTCACCTATTCCCGGATTTAATAAAATATAATTTTGCAAATGGCGTAGTGTTTCGTCATTTAACCCTAATTTATTCCATTCTTTGTCGAATGTTTGCGTTGTTATAAATATGCGAGCCATTGCTCATCGTTCCTTGCATAAGAGTTATTTTTATATTATACCTAAAATTTTTTATATTGTAACCAAATAGTTAAATGTTCCACCGATAATGTTCATAAAATTCTTTCCAAATATAACAAAACCCGAACACTTCACCGGTACGGTAAAAGCGTTCGGATTTTTTTGGAGATAAAGAGATTCGAACTCTCGACCTTACGGATGCGAACCGTACGCTCTCCCATCTGAGCTATATCCCCATTTTAACTTCGTGTCAAATCGACACGAAGTTGATTATACTTGTTTTACTGTACGATTTCCACGTTAACCCTGATATTTTCATGGATGGCGGCGGCTTTGATGACGGTGCGGATGGACCGCGCGATGCGGCCTTGTTTGCCGATGACCTTGCCCATGTCTTCGGAGGCGACTTTGAGTTTGAGGGTGGTCATGCCGCCGGATTGCTCCTCGATGACTTCCAACTTATCGGGATGTTCGACGAGGTTCTTGGCGATGGTGATGAGTAATTCCTTCATGGGTTCACCCTATGCTTCGGCTTTCTTTAACAAGTCGCGGACCCGGTCGGTGGGCTGCGCGCCGTTGGCGATCCATTGCTTGGCGGCCTCAAGGTCAACCTTAAGGACGGTGGGTTCCTTCGTGGGGTCGTAGATGCCGATTTCGGCCAGGTTCTTGCCGTCGCGTTGGGTGCGGGCGTCGGCTACGACGATACGGTAGAAGGGGGCTTTCTTCGCGCCCATTCTTTTTAAACGGATTTTTACCATGTCTTACACCTCTTATAGTTTCCGGGCGGTTGCCCTATTTTTATGATAGAAAGGGCAATTTGCCCATCATACCCTTTAAGCCTTTACCTTTTTTACCGCCGAACATGCCGCCGGTCATTTGCTTCATCATGGTTTTCATTTGGTCGAATTGTTTGAGCAAGCGGTTAACTTCCTGGATCGTGCGCCCGCTGCCCGCCGCTATGCGCCGTTTGCGTGAGCCGTTGAGGATTTCGGGGTTGGCGCGTTCCTTTTTGGTCATGGATTGGATGATGGCTTCGACGTAGACGAGGGCTTTCTCGTCGATGTCGGCTTCATTGATGCCCATGGAACCCATGCCCGGGATCATGCCCATGATGTCCTTAAGGGAGCCCATTTTTTTGATTTGCTGCATTTGCTGCAGGTAATCGTCCAGCGTGAGGGAGCCGCCGCGCATTTTTTGTTCGAGCTCCGCGGCTTGCTTGTCGTCAAAGGCTTGCTGGGCTTTGTCGATAAGGGAAAGCACGTCGCCCATGCCCAGGATGCGCCCCGCCATGCGGTCGGGATGGAAAGGCTCCATGTCGTCAATTTTTTCGCCCATGCTGACGTATTTAACGGGCTTGCCCGTCACCGCTTTAACCGACAAGACCGCGCCGCCGCGGGTGTCGGAGTCCAGCTTGGATACGATGATGCCGTCTATGCCCAATTTTTCGTTGAAGGTTTGTGCGACGTTGACCGCGTCTTGTCCGGTTAGGGCGTCAACCACAAGCAGGATTTCCTGAGGGTGGAGTTTTTGCTTGATGCGGGCCAGTTCGTCCATCAGCGCATCGTCTATGTGAAGGCGACCGGCGGTGTCGATGAATACGACGTCGTTGCCGTTTTGGCGGGCGTGCTCCACACCTTTTTCCGCGATAACGACCGGGTCAACCTTGTCGCCCATTTCGAACACGGGGAGGTCGTAGGCTTTTGCGAATACTTGAAGCTGCTTAATGGCGGCGGGGCGGTAGATGTCGCACGCCACCAAAAGCGGACGCTTGCCCTGCTTGCGGAGCTGCCCCGCCAGCTTGGCGGAGCTTGTCGTCTTGCCCGCGCCTTGCAAGCCCACCATCATGTATACGCTCGGGGATTTATTTGAAAAGGTCAGCTTGCTTTGCGTTGAACCCAACAGCTCAATCAGTTCAAGCTCGACCAGTTTAACCACTTGTTGGCCGGGATTGATGGCTTCGTGTACGACGTGACCGACGGCTTTTTCGGTGAGGGTACTGACGAAATCCTTTACCACGCGGAAGTTGACATCGGCTTCGAGTAAGGCCAGGCGCACTTCGCGCATGGCATCGCGCACGTCCTTTTCCGTAAGGCGACCCTTACCGCGCAGCACTTTGAATATATTTTGTAATTTTTCGCCAAGGTTTTGGAAAGCCATGTTTGAATCTCCTACGTTTTGATGAGTGCGTCGAGGGTTTGGGCCATCTTCGTGCGGGTGGGTTCGGGGACGGTTTCGATCAGTTGGCGCATATAATCCGCCGTATCGGCGGAAATCATGAAGCGTTGTACCAGGCCCAGTTTTTCCTCGTAGCGTTCCAGCTTCTTTGTCGTGCGTTTGAGCATGTCGGATACGGCTTGGGGGGTGATGTCGAGTTCCTCGCCGATTTCGGCCAGGGAATTGTCTTCCATGTGATACAAAGAGAAGCAAATGCGCTGGTGCTCGGTCAGCAACGCGCCGTAGAAATCGAACAGGAGATTCTTGAAGTGTTGCTCCATCGGAAGGTTGCCGCTAAACATCATATCCGCTCCCCGTAAAAATAAGCGTGTGTGTTAGTATCTTCAAGGGATAATGCTTGATGCAGTATAAATGTAAAAATAAATGCTGTCAATTGCAATTTGCGCGGTTTACCCCAAGCGTTCGACAAGCGCGGCAAGTGACGCGTAGGAATTGAAGTTTTCGGGCGTTAATTCGTCGGCGGGGATTTCCACATCCAGCTTGTTGGCGATTTCGCCCACCAGGAAAATGATGTCATACGAATCGATCACGCGGTCGTCGATGAGCGTGGTGTGCGCGGCGTAGTCGATTTCGGGGTGCAGCTCTTGCAAGATTTCCAATAACATATTTATGATTTCCTTTCTTCTTTATACATCGCAAGCAACTTTACGCGGTCGATTTTGCCGCCCGGCGTTTGGGGGAGGGAATCCAATGCGATAACCGCGTGGGGTTGCATGTAGCGCGGCAATTCGTCCTTGAGCCCGGCTTGGACGGCGGTTTTTTGCGTGCCTTCTTCCGCCATATAATATAAGACGATACGGCTCGCTTCGCCGTCGAACACCGCGCACGCCATTTGTACGCCGGGCAAACGCGCCGCCACCCATTCGATTTCGGTCAATTCGATCCGGTAACCCATGTGCTTGATTTGGTGGTCCTTACGCGCGACGAAATAATAGTTGCCGTCGGCGCCGCGGTAGCCTAAGTCGCCCGTTTTGTATATCGGGTCGGCGAAGGGTGAGCGGGGGTTTTGCACGAACGCGGCGGAAGTGCGCTCGGGGTCGTTGTAATAACCGAGACACAAACACGTCCCGCGTATGCAAATCTCACCCGTTTGGCCGTCGGGGGGGGCGTTTCCGTTTTCGTCCAGCAAAAGAACGCCCGTATTGGTAAAGGGGCGTCCGATGGGGACGCTTTCCTTTTCCCCGAATTCGCGATCGACTTTGTAATAAAGGGACATGCCCGTGGTTTCCGTCGGGCCGTAGAGGTGGATAAACCGCGCTTCGGGTACGGCTTCGCGCCATTGGTTGAGGTGCTTGACGGCGAAGACCTCGCTGCCGAATGCGACCGTGCGGAGGGTATGCGGCGTAATTTTATTTAACGCGCCCAATCCCGCAACCAAGCCCAAGGCCGAAGCCACCCAGCAGATCGTATTGATTTTATGCTCGTTAATATATTCGATGAGCTTGACGGGGAACATGAACAGGGACTTGGGGATAAAGTACGTACACGCGCCGAATTTTAACGTGGGAATAAGTTCCTTCAAGCAAGCGTCGAGGTACAGGGGCGATTGGTTGCCAAACACCGTATCCGCGCCGACTTCCAGCACCTCGGAGAGGTTCTCAATATAGTCGATGACTGAACGGTGGCATGCGGTCACGCCCTTGGGTATACCCGTGGAGCCGGAGGTAAACACGACATACAAGGGGTCCGTGTCGATAGCGTTTTGCCGGATGGTTTGTAAAGCGGCATCGTTAACGGGATGTCCGGCGATGTGCGCGGAATGAACGGCATCGTTGACGGGATGCGCGGCGATGTGCGCGGAATGAACGGCTTCGCAGGGAAATCCCCGTTCGGATAACAATTTCTGCGAAAAATCATCATAAATGACCAATGAAAGATTGACGGCTTCGAGGATTTGTTTAATACGGTACACGGGCATTTCGGCATCGAGGGGTACGTAATAACACCCGCCGTACACCGCGCCGAAAAACGCCGCGACCATATCCGCACCCTTTTCCATAAAGACGGCGACGGGTTTTTTGTATATGCCGCGCTCGGATAAAAAGCTCCCTGCGGCGCGGGCTTTATCGTACAATTGCTTAAACGTAAGCGCACCGCGTTCGCCGATGAAGGCGGGCTTATCGGGGAATCGTGTGACGGTGGCTTCCAGGTATTCCAAAATATTGATCATAAAAAATTCCTTCACCGGGGATTATTCATTTTATTTACGGAATTATTTTTTTGATTTCGTTATCGCGGCTTGCGCTAATATATCCAGCGCGTCGATGTAATCGTGGCTGCTGTCCTTCGCGGCTACGCTTAACTCCGTACAACCCAGTATCACCGCTTCCGCGCCTTGTGATAACAACGCGCCGGAAAAACCATGTAACCGCGCGAGGTCAACGCTTCGGCCCTTTTTAATCGCGTAGATGTATTCCATGAGCGCCGCTTGGTCCGCGGGTGTGGGTTCGAGCGTTTCGATGTTGTACCGCGCCAGCGCGTCGTGGAAGAATCGCCCGTGCAGCGTACCCATGGTGGCCAACAAGCCGACCTTTTTATACCCCGTGCCGCTGATATGGCGTGCCGTTTCCTCCAACATGTTTAAAATACAGCCAAAATCGCGGTTCCCCAAATCATCAAGAAAAAAATGGGAAGTTATGCAAGGAATGGCAATGCACGACGCGCCTGCCGTTTTTAAGGTCTTAACGGCATGTAATAACGCGGGGAGGGGGCTTTCGCCGCTTTTACCCGTGATGTACGCCGTGCGGTCGGGGATGGACGATTTGCTGTAGATCAGCACGTCGATGTATTCCTGCTCGGTTTCGACGTTTTGCAAGGCAATTAACTTTTCGTAGAAGAGGGCGGTCGCCTGTGCGCCCATTCCGCCCACGACACCCAGCGTCACGGTACGATCACCGGATACAAAACGGGGTTAAAGGTATAGAAATCGTGCGTGCCCTGCTGGGCGAAACGGAGCGTAAACGCTTCCGCCTGCGAATTGGTGAACATAAAACGTTCATTGCGCGTGAGTACGCGGTTGGAGGTTACGTCCAAATGATACCACCCCATGCCGTCGGGATTGATCAGCGTCCATCGATGCCGCGTCGGGTTGGGTGTTTCGAGGATACGGTCTATGCGCAGGTTGGGGATACCCGCGCGCGTCAGCATCATTTCCGCCAATCCGTTAAACACGAAGCAATTGCCCTGCCTGTGAAGGATGGCGTGGTACGCGGCCTCGTATGCCGAATCCATCCCGACGGCCGCCGCGAAGGAGATATGATCACCGATCCAGTCATGAATGGCGCGGGCCTGCTCCGCTTGCGTCGAAGTCCCGCGCAGGACGGTTATGAGTAAATTATCCACCATTTCGATGACGGCTTCGGGGTCCACGTTAAGGATATGGACGTTGATCGTAACGGAGGTTTCCAAACCCCACGCGTCAGCGGCGGTATATGTGGCGGTATGGATACCGAGTTCCTGGGTGTTCACGCGGGTTGCGTCGATTTCAAACGGAATCGGTCGGCCGAAAGCGTCCTGCGCCTCCACCCCCGCGCGGAAACGGATCGGTTCGCCCTGCATCACTTTAATATCCTGCACACCCGTAAAAACAGGCGGTACGGTGTTGGGCAAAAGCGTTACGACGGAGGAAAAAACCGCGGCGTTGCCGTGGATATCCGTTGCGCGGACTTCCACCGTGTATTCGCCGGGGGTAAAAATATCGGGTTGATTAATTACTTCGACCGAACGGATCGGGGAGAGGTCGAACACGGACACGACGATATCATCAGGCGTTATCTCGCGTCCCATTTGCATGGTAATATCGCGCGTGACGGCGGTGGGGGGCGTTGTGTCTACGACGCGTACCTCGGAGGTAAAGTGTGCGAAGTGCGCGAATTCGTCACCATTTAAGTATTGACTCATAACGAGGTGCGCGGTGTGGTTACCCACCGGTAATTCCCTCATTCCCCAATACGACGAAAACGACAGGAAACGGAAATCCAGCAACGCTTTCGGTATTGCGTTAACGTTTGCGATGAAGGACAAAGGATCGAGGTTAAATCCTTCGCTTCCGTAGGCCGTACCTTCGCCCCATTCTACGGTTATATATTCCACGGGTTGCGCTATGTATAGGGTTGCCGTAACTTCCCTAAAATTCGAGTCCCGCCATAAAGTAATGGGGATGCCGTGCCGCCCGGGCGCCGCGGGCGCGTAAAACGCCGATTCACCCAAGTGGTAAGCGTGGGTATCCGTCATCACTTCGGTATCGGCGAGGAAGGCGCGGGCGTAAACACGCTCCCCCGCTATGGCGACAATGGGACGCAATTCATATTCGAACTTGGGCGGCCAAAGCATAGCCGTCACGATGACGGCGGCCACAACCAATACCACGGCGGCGCAAAGGATATAGATATTCCTCAACGGGATTCTCCTTAATCGGTAATCAATTCGTACGAAATCGTTTGCACTTCGCCGTTAACGACGTTAAAGCGCAGTATCGTATCCACTTTGGTAAAAATGTACAGACCGTAGGCATATTCATAATCGTTGCCGTATGCCGTTAACAACGCGTCCAATGTCGAACCCAAAAAAATACCGTTGATCGTTGTAACGCTGTCGTCCATCAGCATTATAGTATGCACGCGGTCTTGCCCGCCGATGGGGTAGGTTTGTATCTGCACCCCGGGGAACAGGAAGAAACGGTCCATACCCTCGAAGGCGCAACTGGGACGGTCAAAGGTACTTTGTGGTTCACCCAGCAGGGCCAGCACGTCGTTGATATCTTCGTCCAAACGGACGGCGTTGCCGCGGTAGTTGAAATAGAACCCGGGGTTTGCGTTGGGTGTTGGGCGTTGAACGTCGGGCGTCGGGGTTTCGGCGTTGGGAGCAGGAGAAGAAGGGGCTTCTTGTTCGCTTTCCGTGCCGCCGCAAGCGGACAAGATGAATATACATAAAATAAGAAGTGCGGATAATCTTTTCATCGTAAAACCCTCACCATTCGATATGGAAATTTTGAATACGTTTGTAGCGTTCGAGTTCATCCAATTGCCGCGCTATTGTGTGGCGGTATAAAGCGGCCAGTTCGTCCCAGCGTTCGGCGGTTGCGGCTTCACCCCGCCGATCGGGCAATCCGAGGTCATTTTGCAGGATTCCGCCGAAGTAACGCGCCAGCAGTTCCGCGCCAAACACGTTTAAATCCAGTCCTGCGCTGAAGGTGTGGTAATCGTAGTCCAAGCCGATTTCGTCAATATAGTTGAGGAAATTAATGTACAGCAAACCGTGCTTTTCGGCGAAGTCCGTGATTTGCGCGTCCCATTGGTCGGGCCACGGCGGGAACAGCGTGGGCGCTTTGACGAGTACCAGTTCAATACCGTGGTCGGCGGCAAGCCGCGCCATCTTTTCCAGGTATTCGTAGGCTTTGTCGCCGAAGCGGTAATCCCCCTGCGGCGGTATCATCGGCTGCCATCCGGCGGGCATGACCTCGGTGCGTATCATAAAGCCGTTGAGCGAAACCAGCGGGCGGCGGAAAAAATACCGAAAATCCTCCATACCGATTTCCCGCCAGCGGTCCTTAAAACGGAACAGCGGGAGGAAATACGACAGCCAATCCTCCCCGTCGGTCATGGAAGCGGAAATGGCGCGGAGCTTCGGCATCCCCCACCGCATTCCGTCCAGCGTCAAACGGTTGTAGTAACGGCTTTGGGGTTCGTTGTACTGCATGGACAATACGTTGTATACCACCACGCGCGGCGTTTCGAAGCGCAGGACATCTTCAAATAAATAATACGACTTCCATATCAATTGCTGGGGCGTGCCGCGGATAAACGACGTTATGCCGTATTCCTCCCATAAGGTAATGGGGGAAAAATTGTGGTAAACCTCGCAGTCACCGAGGAAGATAACGTCATGGCCGAAGCCCGAGCCGTAATATTCGCGTATCAGATTGCCTTCGAGGGTCTGCGTCGCGTATTTTGGCATAAGCAATTGCTGCAACCCAAAAAACAACAGCATAAACGATAAAACCGCAACGGTTATTTTAACAATGGTTAGGCGCATCTTCAAGCCCTTTCACTTTAATATACATTAGAATTGGTTGTAGATAAATTGCCGCGCGTCGTAGCCGTGGCCGTACGCGCCCAATATAATCGTCATAAAGAGGATAATGCCGACCACCGCATATCGTACCGGCCATGAAAAATCATTTTTAAACACATCGCGGAAGTCCGCGCCTTTACGCCCGAGGTAGCTGACCCAAAACACGACAAGTAAGCCCGCGCCCGCCGCAAGGTAATCGGGGGGGTACAGCGTCAATTCCGATACGCCCCGTGTTAGGAAATCGGTCAACCCGAAATCGGTAACAACCGAAAGCATCATCCGAAAGGTATTGCGTACGCCCGCGTAGATGTCGAACGAGCGGATCATGTTCATCAGCCAAAACGTCCAAAGGATCTGCACGGCGATGAACAAGCGGTTGGTCTTCGCGGTCGTAAAGCGTGTATGGAAGCGGTTCTTAAGCGGCGTCAGTTCCTGCGCGAGCATGATTACGATGCCGTTGGCCAACCCCCAGGCGATAAAATTCCAAGTGGAGCCGTGCCACAAGCCCGTGAGGAACCATACGAACAAAAGCGAAATATGCACGGGCAAGCGTTTTCCCAAGCCCTCACCCAATTTCTTGCGGGCGAACTTGGTTGCGCGCAGCATCCCTTTCGACAAGGTCATGGGGTAAAAAAGATAATCGCGGAACCACATGTACATCGTGATGTGCCAGCGCGTCCAATATTCCTGTATCGAGCGCGAATAAAAGGGTCTGTTGAAGTTTTCGGGCAGTTTGACGCCGAACATCTCCGCCGCACCGATGGCGATGTCGATACCCCCGGTAAAGTCCATAAACAGGATAACCGCGTACAAGCCGATGGAAAGCAGGTAATACGCGCCCATAAAATCCTCGGGCGCGGCGGTAAGGACGGCCAGCGCGGGCCATAAACGGTCGGCGATCACGAGCTTCTTAAAAAAACCCCACAGTACGCGCATCCCGCCGCGCGATAAATTATCGCGGTTCAACGATTCGCCGCTGTACAGCGTTTGCGAAAGCGTTTCGAAGCGGCTGATGGGCCCTTGTATTACTTGCGGGAAAAACGAAACGAAAAGCGCGAGCTTTAACGGGTTGGTCAGCGGCTTCGACTTTTGACGGTGGACGTCGATGAGGTATCCTACCGTTTGGAAGGTATAGAACGAAATCCCCATCGGCAGCGCGAACCGCATGAAACCGAAGGAACGGTCAACCCGCAACGCGCCCAATATCGAGTTGGTGTTTTGTATCACAAAATCCGTGTATTTCACCATTGCAAGCAAACCCAACACAATAATTAAAGCGGAAACCAACCACCGTTTGCTCACGGCCTTGGCTTCCGTTTTATATTGCTTGCGCAGTTGCTTGTCTTCGGTCGCTTCCGAAAGCGCGTCGTTTCGCGTCCATACACGGCGCATCCCCATCGTGCAAAGATAGGAAACGACGATCGTAGTACATATGTAAAATAAAAATACGGGCCCGCTGAAGGCGTAGAAAGCCATCGAGCCCAACAGCAACGCCCCCCAGCGGAACCGCCGCGGGGTAATTTGGTATACGGCGAAGAGGATTAACAAAAATAATAGGAAATGCGCGGACGTAAACAGCAAACCTTCCACAACCTATCAATTGTCATTAAAATGCGATATTATCGGAAACACACAACCGCGAGCGTACCATTTTTCATCATAAACCGCAAGTAGAAAGGCGGATCCCGTATGAATCTTCCCCCCGAAACGCTCTTTTTAGACGACGCGAATTCCGCGCTCGTCATCCTGGACCAAAGTCTGTTGCCCACCGAAGTCAAGTACATTCACTTAACGGCGCTTGAGCAGGTATATAACGCCATTAAGGAATTGAAGGTGCGCGGCGCACCCGCCATCGGCGTGGCGGCGGCGATGGGGTTGTATATTCATATGAAGGGCTTTTTCCGCCCGGATGAAACGGACGCCGCCACTTTTATGGCGGAAATGGAACGGGCAAGCGTTTATTTGGCATCCTCACGCCCGACGGCGGTTAATTTGCGGTGGGCCTTGCAAAAAATGATCCATGCGGTCAAGTCGTGCAAAGCAGGCGGCGCTTCCGAACTTCTTAACAAATTGCGAAAAAGTTGCGAACAGATAAAAACCGATGATATCGAAGCGAATAAACAAATCGGTAAATACGGTGCGGCGTTGTTAAAACCCGGTATGGGTATACTCACCCATTGCAACGCGGGGGCGTTGGCTACGGCGGGCTACGGCACGGCACTCGCGCCGATCTATACCGCGCACGAAAACGGGATGCTCCTGCGTGTGTACGCGGACGAAACCCGCCCTGTCTTGCAAGGCGCGCGGCTTACGGCGTTCGAGTTACAACACGCGGGCGTGGACGTAACCTTGATCTGCGACAACATGGCCGCGACGGTGATGGCGAACGGTTGGGTGGACGCGGTGTTCGTCGGGTGCGACCGCGTGGCCGCCAACGGCGATACGGCAAATAAGGTCGGCACGCACGGCGTTGCCATTCTCGCGAAACGGTTCGGCATCCCCTTCTACGTATGCGCGCCGCTTTCCACGATCGATAAGGATACGCCCGCGGGCGCGGATATCGTTATCGAAGAAAGGGACCCCGCGGAGGTCACCGAAATGTTCTATGCGCAACGTATGGCCCCGGAAGGTATCAAGGTCTTTAACCCTTCATTCGACGTAACCCCGGCGGAGTTGATTACGGCGTTTATCACCGAAAAAGATATATTATACCCACCATTTTAACATTTTATTCGTTTATTTGTCGTTTAAGTTGTTAAATTGCGATTTATATTTGTTGCAAAATTATTACGTAAATGTTACCATCCCCTCGATTTACGAAGGGATGTGAATCATGCACAGGATAAAAGCCATTGCCGCCGTACTGTTTTTCGTATTTGTCGCCGCTGTTTTTTTGCCGCTCGTGGTCTTTGATTTCAACGCCGCCGACGATTATTTTCCCGTTGTGACGCTTTCCGATTTGGGGCAGGTTAACCGTTACGAAACGGCCGCGCAAACCGTCGGGGAGTTCCTGGAGGATATGGGTATCACTACCGCTTTGCTGGATCGCGTAAGCTATCCCGCGGATTCGCCCATATACGACGGCATGGATATTAGCGTAAAGCGGGCCGTGCGGTTTTACGTAGCCACCGATGACAACCCGCCCGCCCCGTGGGTGATGCGGTACGGTATCACGGTAGAGGACATACTCCTACAGGTACAGAATACATACGATACGCCCTTCTTGTACGCCAATGATTTGACAAGAAAAATAGAAACGGCCGACGTGCTGCGCTTCCAATCATGGAGCACCCGCTACTTTACCGAAGTGGTGGAGGTTCCCTTTGAAATTATCGAAAATTATACGGGCTCCGTACGTTCGGGGCGCACCCACATACGCCAGCGCGGCGCGACAGGCGAACATGAAGTGACCGTTAATGTCGTGTACATCGGCGGACATGAAGACAGCCGAACCATTACGGATACGGTTGTGATATCCGACCCCGTATACGCCATCTACGATATCGGCACCGCCGCCCTCGGCGCGACGACAAACACAAACGCCTCCGATTTCCATTACCTGCGGCGGTTGCGCTTACAGGCCACGGCGTATTGCGCGTGCGTTGTCTGTACGGGTAAGAACCCAGGCGATCCGTGGCACGGCATTACCGCGTCCGGGCGGCAAGTGGAGCACGGTATCGTAGCCGTTGACCGTGACGTGATCCCGCTGGGTACGCACCTTTACGTGGAGGGTTACGGGTTCGCCATCGCCGCGGACACAGGCGGGGCAATTGTCGGGGATAAAATCGACTTGTTCATGTACTCCCATCAGGACGCGCTGCGGTTTGGGCGGCGGTATTTGAACGTATGGGTGTTGAGTTGAGCGCAAAATAAAAAATTATAATCGGCCCGCGGATCGCGGGCTTTTTTGTTTGCGGGATTGGGTGTATGATGGATTTATGGGATATGCGTATGTAACGTTTTTGATGCGCGGCGACGGGTATTTGCCCGGGGCTTTGGTGTTGGGGTACGCGCTGGGGATGCAGTCGGCGCACGCCAAGGTGTGCTTGGTGACGGCGGATGTTTCCGACAGGGCGCGGGACGCGCTTGGTTGCGTGTATGACAGGGTAATCCCGATTGACGAAGTGCGCGTAAAAAACGCTGTCAAGGACGGGCGGCAGGACCGGAAAATTTTGATGACACGGTTTGAAGCGTTGCAACTGGAAGCGTATGAAAAGATTATTCTATTAGACGCGGACGTACTGCCGATTGAAGGGTATGACGAACTGTTCGCGTTAGACACACCCGCCGGCATCATCATGGAACGCAAAGAGGAATGTTATACCGGCGCGCGGGAAGGGGACCGTTGGAGCTGGCATGACTTGTACGAACCGATATGCCCGCACAGCGCCCGTATCCCCAAGGAAATCACCGACCGCGTAAGCGGGGACAATACAAATATGGGCGTCAACGCGGGCTTGTGGGTGTTGACGCCGTCGCAATATACATATGAAAAGGTAACGGAATATTTGCAAAAACCGGATATCGCGGAAATGGTTAA
Organism: Defluviitaleaceae bacterium; assembly: GCA_009780585.1. Taxonomy (GTDB): domain Bacteria; phylum Bacillota; class Clostridia; order Lachnospirales; family WQUN01; genus WQRX01. Next base: position 114,834 of record WQZS01000006.1, read on the forward strand.
ACGGTTCCCGTGGCCGGAGATGCAGCTCGCCACATACATGTGGTCGGGCGAATGGACAAGCGTTGATATCCGATACTGCTCGATCGGCGGCTTCCCGCGGATTGACGCGTTAAAGGGTGTCCACTACGCGGGTCTTAAGCCGTGGCAGATCAAAAGCCGTTCGGCCTTACACTACGCGCAATTCCCCGATTTTACGTTATGGCGGAAATACTTCGCTTCGCTGTATTGGAAGACCCCGCTATTGCGCGGATATCCCATGTTGCAACGGTTATGGAAATTCTGCGAGAAATTCAAAAAAAGCGGCCCGTAAAAAACGAACCGCTCACGCCGTAATCGTACAACCGCTGCAAGAAGCTGTTTCCGCAGGCGTCTGATTTATATACATACCTCTTACAAATATTTTGAAAGGAACGCCCCGTCCAATTCGGGGTAGAGTACGTGCTTGTCCAATAAACGGCGCACGCGTTCCAGCGAGCGTTTCTTTACGTCGGCGTTGAGGTTGTACTCCGTTTTGGTCGGGTCGCCGTTTTTTTTCAGCTTGGGTTTAACAGCGGCCAGTACATCCGCGAAGATGTCCGCGATTTCCTTCATTTCGTCCGGCCCCATACCCAGGGTGGTCAGGGCGGGCGTACCCAAGCGTAAGCCGCTCGTAATCCACGGGCCGTTCTTGTCGCCGGGGATGGTGTTGCGGTTTAGGGTCAAGCCACATTCGCGCATGGCGTTTTCGGCTTGGGTGCCGGTGATGCCGGGCGCGTCGAGGTTTACGAGTACGAGGTGATTGTCTGTCCCGCCCGTCGGCACGTTGATACCGCGCTTGACGAGGGCTTCGGCCAACGCTTTCGCGTTTTCCGCGACTTTCGCGGCGTAGGCTTGGAATTCGGGCCGGTTGGCCTCCTCGAAGGCGATGGCCTTCGCCGCCATCACTTGCGGCAACGGGCCGCCCAATACATGGGGACAGCCCTTGTCCACGTATTCGGCATATTCCTTGGTACACAGTACCATGCCGCCGCGCGGGCCGCGCAGGGTCTTGTGGGTGGTGGTCGTTACGATGTCGGCGTAGGGGATGGGATTATATCGGCTTTGTAAGACCTTACCCGCTACCAGGCCCGCGAAATGCGCCATGTCCACCATTAATACCGCGCCCGCTTCGTCGGCCATTCCGCGCAGACATTCGAAATCCAGGTTACGTGAATACGCGCTGAAACCCGTGAGAAGGATAAGGGGTTTTACTTCAAGTAATTGCTTGCGCAGTTTGTCGTAGTCCAGCAAACCCGTTTCCTTATCCACATGGTAAAAATGCACATCAAACATTTGGCCGGAAATATTATGGCGATAACCGTGCGTCAAATGTCCGCCGGAATATAAATCCAGCCCCATGATCCGTTGGTTGCCCAACGCGTGCCGTATTTCGCCCCATTCGGTGTCGGAGATATTCAAGAGGTTCGTTTGCCCGAGCCTTTCCAACGCTGGGGTTTGTACCTTGTGACGCAATATCGCCCAAAACGCGACGAGGTTGGCGTCCGCGCCGGAATGTGGCTGTACATAAGCGTGTTCCGCGCCGAAGAGCTTCTTCGCTTCGTCGCAGGCACGCCGCTCGATGTCGTCTACGTTGTCGCACCCCGCGTAGAAACGCTTACCCACATAACCTTCGGCGTACTTGTCGGTAAGCAAATTCCCCATCGCGGCTTGTACCGCGTAGGAGCAATAATTTTCGCTGGCGATGAGCTTCAAATAGCTGCGCTGGTCAAGGAGCTCGCGGATGATTGCCCGGGCAATGTCGGGGTATGATTTGGCGATAATGTCAAGGTTGGCGGCGTAGGCGGTCATTTCGGGGGAGGGTGCTTGCCCGCACCGCCCCGCGCCGCATAAGGATTTTATATAGTCGTTTAGTATTTCCATTGTCAATTTCCCCTCATAAAATAATCTTGCGCGGCTTTTAACGTATTTTTCATCAGCATGGCGCGTGTCATGGGTCCGACACCGCCGGGTACGGGTGTGATGAAGGACGCGGTTTTTTCTATCGGTTCAAAGTCCACGTCGCCGTGTATTTTGTCCCCCACGCGGTTGATGCCGACGTCGATCACGACCGCGCCGGGCTTTACCATATCGGTGGTGATCAACCCCGCTTTACCCACCGCGCTGATCAGCACGTCCGCTTGGCGGGTATGCGAAGGCAGGTCCACGGTCGAGCCGTGGCAAATCGTAACGGTCGCGTGGCGGTGCAAGAGCATCGTACCCATCGGCTTGCCCACGATGTTCGAGCGGCCCACCACTACGCAATGCTTGCCGCGCAAGTCGATTTCGTACCGGTCCAATAACGCGATCACGCCCGCGGGGGTGCAAGGCTCAAACGCGGGCCCGCAATTTAAGTACAGCTTACCCATGGTAAGCGCGTGGAAAGCGTCTACATCTTTTTCGGGTGAAATGGCTTGGATTACCGCGTCTGCGTTGTATCCCTTGGGTAGGGGAAGCTGTACCAATATCCCGTGGACATCGGCTTGCGCGTTAAGCCGCCGGATCAATTCCAAAAGCGTATCCTGTCCCGCGTCCTCGGCCAAAAGGTGCGCGTGGCTGATGATGCCGCATTTTTCGCAATCCCTGCGTTTGTTGGCGACGTATACCATGGAAGCGGGGTTGTCCCCCACTTGGATCACCGCCAAGCCCGGCGGTTGGGGCAATAACGCGGTTTGCTTCTTAACGCTGATGCGCACCTGTTTGGCGAGCGCGTTGCCGTCCATTAATGTGGCTATGATAAATCACTCCCGATGGATTATTTGCGTATGGAAATATTCATCTGCTTTCGCGTAATGCTCGCTTACCACCACCGTACCCGCCGCCATGTCACCCAAACGTTTGTGCCGTTTGGAGAACATGATCGTAAACAGCCCCGCGTACAGCATGTCAACCGATGAACGGAACAGGGCGCGGATGATAATATCGTTGATCCGTACGGGTTCCCCGTTCTCGCGGATGGCGCGCAAGCCGAAGATTTTTTTACCCGGGGATTGGCCGTTCATGACCATTTCAAACAAAATAAAATAACCGAAGTGCATGACGAAAAAAGCGATAAGCACCGCGCCCAACGCCTTACCGCTCGGGTATGGGTTGCCGAAGAGCCAACGGTCGAAGCCCAGCAAAATAACGCAACCCGTTAAAATAACGGCCAGCATTTGCAAGGTATAATCGATGACGAAGGCCGCAAGGCGCGACCCGACCCCGGCCAGCCGGTATTCGATTTCGATGTTGGCGGGGGTAATGACCGTAATCGTTTTCATAATCACCTTTTTACGATTTGTAAGTATCTTTTAACGGCTGATACGGCAAAAAGCTCGGCGGTCGATTCCACGTTAGGGATACGCATGGCGTTTAATTGGCTGAAGATTTTCTTGCGTTCCTCCAGGAATTCGGCGGCGGTATCCCGCAGGATCGTTTCCCTTCGGTTTACGGCATATGCTTCCGCGAGCGCGTTAAGCCCTTCGTTGGCCATAAATACGACGATGGGCATGTGGCGTTTTTTAAGGATCGCGATATGGGCGATCAGTTCCTCGGCTTCTTCCAGGATTTCGAAATCGGTGAAAATAAAGACCAGCGAACGGCGTTTTTGGCTTTCGCAGAGCGTACGGAACGCTCCTTCGTAGTCGGCGGTCAAGCGGTTCCCTTCGATGCCGTACAGGGTTTCCATCATCAGGTTGCGGTGCTTGGCGCCTTTGCCCGGTTTTACGTGGGCGGTGACCCGCGCGTCAAACGCGATAAGCCCGGATTGGTCGCCTTGTTGGTTAATGATATCAAACAGGATCAACGCGGCGTTGATCGCGTAATCCAGCTTATTGTACCCGCCGACGTTATAGCTCATGGGGCGGGCGGTATCCAGCAAGATATAAGCGGGTTGGTTGCGCTCGACTTGGTATTGGTTAACCATAAACCTGCCCTCGCGGGCGGTGGCGGGCCAATTGATTTTGCGGTAGTCGTCGCCCTCCACGTAAGCGCACAGGCTTTCGAACTCCGTACCGCCGCCGTATTGGCGGAGGGTCTTCTCCCCTTGCGGCAGCAAGCGGTTTATACGCGTTATCAAACGGAACTTGGAAAGGTCGCGTACGTTGGGGAATACCTTCAAGCTCGCGGAGCAGGGGAGAGACGTGTGCTTTACGCAAAACCCCAGCACGCCGCGGTATCGGATATAAATCCGTTCGACCGTATATAACCCCCGCTTGGCGGGTATTACCGTGTAGGAAAACGGCTTTTCTTCCCCCGCGTCAAGGAAGTGCGCCGTGCGTGACGCGGTGACCTTAAAGAACCGCTCCGCGTTTGCCTCCATGCCGACCAACGCCTGCACCCACAAACGATGGCGGGAGCCGTTGCGCACAATAAAAGACAGTTCGTTTTCGGTTTTGAAATACAAACGATCGCCTTTGACATTATCATCAAACCAATTTATGGTAAATGCTGACCCGTGCGGGGTTAACAGCAAATCCAAAATAAATAACCCAAGCAATAACAAATTAACGGACACAAACGCGTATAAATGCCAACCCAACGGATAAACCGCCGCGGTCAGTACAGCCCCCAACAACAACAGGATGGGTACGCGACGGGTCACGTTCACCGCGGTGCCTTTACCTGACCCAAAATCGTTTCGATCACGCCGTCGGGGGTAATGCCTTCGATTTCCGCTTCGGGCATGAGGATAATACGGTGGCGCAGTACGGGGGCCGCCAGGAAGCGCACATCGTCGGGTATCACGAAATCGCGCCCCTGCATGGCGGCGTACGTTTTGGCGGCGAGCAAAAGCGCGACGCTTCCGCGCGGGCTTGCGCCGTATTGTACCGCGCCCATACGGCGGGTGGTTTCAACCACGCTTACGATATAATTGAACAACCCGTCCTCCACGGTAACGGCTTGGATTTCACGCTTTGCCTCTGCGATATCGTGCGAGGAAGCGGCGGGTTGCAAGTTCGTTTCCGCCAGCTTCGCCGCGTCGAAGCCCTGGTTATACATTTGCAACAGTTGTTTTTCCGCCGCCACGCCGGGGTAGGTTATCAACAGCTTCATCATAAAACGGTCGGTCAACGCCTCGGGCAGGGGGTACGTGCCTTCGTATTCGATGGGGTTTTGCGTGGCCATCACAAAGAAGGGCTCGGCGAGGGCGTGCGTTTCGCCGTCGATCGTGATCGCGTGCTCCTCCATGACTTCCAATAGAGCGGATTGCGTCTTGGGCGGGGTGCGGTTGATTTCGTCCGCCAAAAGCAATTGCGTAAACAGCGGCCCTTTCTTCAACTCAAACGAACCGTTTTGAAGGTTATAGACTTTGGTGCCGAGGATGTCCGACGGCATCAGATCCGACGTAAACTGTACGCGCTTGCACCCGATATCCAGCACGCGCGCGAGCGAACGTACCCACAGCGTCTTCGCCAGGCCGGGCACACCCTCCAACAATACATGCCCCCCCGCGAACAACGCGACCAAGGCAAGATCGGTCATGGCCTCCTGGTTTAATACGTAGGCGTTGATTTGGTTTTTGATATTATCGGCGATCGTCTTCAACATTTTGGTCTTTCCTTTCCTTTTTCATATATAAGCGCGCCAAGGCGCGGACGTACTCGTTTTCCTCCCGCTCCATTTCCCCGTAGGCGGGTATGGGTTTGCCGAAGCGTTTGCCCAAGTGCCACAACAAGGCAAGCACCGCGATAACCAATTGGATAATCACCAAGCGCATAACCGGCGGCAAATTCGAAAACATCGTTTCCGGCGGGTGTACGCCATGGTAATACACCGGGAAGACGATCCTTTCGGCTTGCCATTGGGTGATAATGCCGTGGAGCGTCGCGGCGTAGCCGGGGTCCGATAAAAGCGGGCGGTTGGTGATCGGCTGCGCGCGCCCGGTAACGACCGAACCCGCGCCAACGTTATAGTAATTAAATTGCCCGACGGTACGGACCGTTTCGGAGGCAAGGATATTGTCCACAACCGTGGGGTTTGTGTTGTGCAGGAAAACCAGCCGCCCCCCGCCCCGTACCCATTCCAGCATTTCCTCCGCCATTTCCCGCGTGACGTAGGGGTTAAAGGGTTGGATTAATATATAGGCATGGCGTACGTCGTTTTCACGCGTGAGGGGCGCGTAGCCGACGCTTACCGGATATCCCATGCGGCGCAGTGTGTCGTGGAAAAGGCCCGTACCCGTATCCCCCGTGGAATACGGCGCGTAGACAGGCCCGCTGCCGCCGTCATCGTTCCAAGTAAAAACGATTGCCGCGGCGGTAAAAACCACGATTGCCAATACGATCGCCTTACCCCGCTTAACCACGCGCGGCCCCCATCAGAACGCCGCACACCGCGCGAAACGATGAAAAGTCGCCGTCGCTCACCCTTTTATTGCCGAACCACGCTAAATGGAACGTATCAGCCATATCCGCGAAGGGTTGCGCCAGTAACGGATAACCGTCCCTTAAAGCCCGCAGGATCAAAGCGTTGGTGGCGGAGGGGGTGATCCGTATGAGGCCCCCCTCGTCCATCGCCAGCAACACAGCGATGTAGCGATAACGCACGGACAGTCTGCGGTCAGCGGTTTCGGCCATACCGATCAATTCTTCCGCGGTAAGATTCTTCCCCGCCAGCTCCCCGAATATATCGGACAGCGTATGCACCTTGGGACGGCGCGCGCGTATGAACATTCGGATAAGCGCGGCCGTTCCCACCGCCAGCAATATACCGCCGACAACGGCGAATATGAACGGTATCGTGCGGGAATCCCCATCGCCTTGCGGCATGACCAGGTTTAACCGTTCAAGCAACGCCGTTATATGGCGGTCGATGAAGTCGGCGACGGTATCGCGCAGGTTGCGGCTGCGCCCCATCAGAAGGTCATAACGGCGGGTTTGCAATACCTCTTGCATCGCCTCTTCAAACGGCATCCCGTAAGCCCTCTCGCTTCATACGTTGGTTAAAATAGATCACAGCGGTTAAAATCCCATCCAACGGGCCCAAAGCAAAGGTAACCGCGACGGAAAGCAAGCCCGTAAGGAATTGGAGCATTTGCAGCAACCGCACTGAGCTGTCCCACCCCGCGGCAAACCACCCGGCTATGACGGGCAACAAAGCCAGTACCCCTTGCGCGGACGCGGCCAGCACAAGTATCATCACGAACCAAAGTACACGCAAGCCAAACAACCGCCAAAAATCGTTTTTAATTAAAACAAAGGAGCGCCGTACCGCTTCAAAGAACGATACCCGCTCATTAACCGCCGCGGCGATCGCCAGCGAAAATACGTGCATGTAAATAAAAAAGCCCGCGACGCATACGGCCAGCAAGGCGATGAACAAAACCATATAAACGCGCGAAAGCCATAAATAACCGAAAGCAGGTATGTATTGAAACAAAAAATAAACGAAACCACCCGCGATTGCAAGGTAAGGGACAGCCAAAATAAGCTGCGCGAACAACGCGCCCGCCGCTCTGCAAATGATACGGAACAAGTCTTGCGTGGGCAGCTTGATCCTTTCGCCCAAAAACGCTTGCCGCGAAAATAATATCGCCCCCGCGGAGGAAGCGGCTTGCCAAATCAAAACGAACGGGACGATTACCGATATCATCGATATGGCCGTAACCGTACCCGCCGACGAAAACCCCGCCGGCGAAACCGTCAGGGATACGATCGTTATCCCCAGCACCAACAGGCCCAGGGAAAAAACCGATGCCAACCCCACGACTGCGGCGTAACCCAATTGCTTGGCGAAGGTTTTTTTATATATATCAAAGACACGGTCGTACAGTTCCGCAGCGTTCACACGGCACCCCAACGATTTATGGCATTGTTGGAAACAATATTGTAATATTATAGCATATTTTTCACGCAAGGAGAAAATCATATGTATTCACGCTTCGCCTCGCGTCTGTACCGCATGGGGTTGGCCGAAGGGTTTCGGCTGATGGGCGCGGACGCGTCTTCGCCGTCGGAGGCTACGTACTTCCATTTACAAAAAGTGGAACGCGCGGCGACGTTTCTGCATTTAACCGTATGCGACGCGTCAAGGGCCGATTGGCAATCCCTGTTGGAAAAGGACGCCGAAAAACGCGCCCAGGCACATGCCTTGCTGGAGCGCGTGCAAAACGTGGCGTTGATATACCTGCTGGCGGAGCCGTCCGCGGCGATCGATCAAGCCGCCGTACCCGCCGCCCTGCTCGAACCCTACGAAGGGCAAAACCTGTACAGCGTGTTTTGGCGCATTAACCTGTCTAGCGGCGAAATAACCGTACCGCACGGCCAACCCGCCGAGCTTTTCGGCTTACGGGCGTTGGCGGAGAAAGCCTACACAGAAGCGAACGCGCCGTCGGAAGCCTTCGATGCCGTCAGCGCGGCGGAATCGCTGATCGGCGGCACAAAATACGCGGGGCCTTCCAACATCGTCCCGATACGGAAAACGACCCGAAAGGCTTCGTTAATGACGCGCATCCGCTACCTTAACTTCCCCATGTACCCGAAATACAACCACGCGTTGTTGGTTTACGGGATCGTCGCTATTAACGCGGTTGTGCTGGCTGCCATGTACCTCACGGGCGACCCGCTCAATACGTATACGGCGTACCGTTTCGGGGCCAACTTCTACCCCGCGGTCGTACATGAGGGGGAATGGTGGCGGTTGGTGACAGCCATGTTCGTACATTACGGATGGATGCACTTCCTCGCCAACACCATGGGCTTGATTATCATCGGCTCGCGGGTGGAGCGGTATTTCGGGCGTGTAGCGTTCCTGATGATTTATTTTTTGTCGGGGATTTTGGGTTCGCTGTTTTGCCTTATTAATGTATATTTGCGGGATTTGTCGGTCGTATCCGCGGGGGCGTCAGGCGCGGTGTACGGCTTGATGGGGTCGGTATTGGTCTTTACGCGGCTTACCCGGTTGGAAATTGAAACCCTTAATTGGCGTTTCATGTTAATTTGGCTGGCAATCGGCGTTATCATGGGCGTAACCGTACCCAACATAGGCAACGCGGCCCACTTTGGGGGGTTCGTCGGCGGGGCGGCGCTGGGGTTCGGTATGCTTGCGTTGTTGGCGCGTAAACAGTAGAATGGCTTGGCAAACATACCAATAAAAGGGAGGATTTATCATGAACGAACAACAAAAGGAAATGATGTGCAAAGTGGCGTCGGTTTTCGGCTTTACCTGCGCCAATAAAAAAAGCGTGATCGGCACGATCATCGCCAAGGCGGTTTCGCTGTTGCTTGCGATATTGTTTACGGTGCTGCGTTCGAAGGCAAAGGCGGACGGCAAGGTATGCAAGAAACGTATATATACCGTATTGGCGGTGCTTTTTTACGTAGGTGTACTCACTTCGCGTGCGGAGATTTACGATGATAATCCCTGCGAAGCGGAAGCTGATGAAGCTGATTTTGAAGAGGATTTTAAATAAGGGGCTGTCTTACTTGTTCTGATTCCGGGGGGGGGGGGCGGGCGGATGTTCCAACGCCGCGCTGAACGCAATCGGACGATGAACGGCTCCGTCCGCGAAGTGGTTGGATCGGTTGCAAGCACCCGATGCCAACCACGTAACGCGCCCGTTCGCCGTTAATCGTCCGATTGCGTAGGCGCTGCTTATGGAACATCCGCCCGCCCCCGCCCCACTGGTATCCGGTGTGTTGG
>WQZS01000007.1 GCA_009780585.1 Defluviitaleaceae bacterium
GACTTAAATCCCATCGAAAAGTTCTGGGCGTGGTTAAAGTGCAGACTTCGTAGAATTCTTCCCAATTTCGATTCTCTTGATGATGCTCTTGTGGACTGTTTTTAATTTATGTGATTATATAATTTGGTGGTATCGCAATGGGAGGAGTAATTAACCCAATAAAAAATCCAACAACCCATAAATCATACTATTATGTATCATCCCGCTTGAGCAATTTTATCTTAACCAACCGAAATTTATCTGCATTGAAATAAATCCTCTCGGCTTCAATCCTCTCCATGACTTTATGATGTAAATGAAAATTCAGCTTCGTTTCCCGCCTAATATACTATCCAACTTTTCGAGCTTGCCTTGCATCCTGTTGGTATACCCGGGGCGGATGTCGGCTTTCATTATCACTTGTGTGCGGATACCCTTTTCCGCGAGTACGAACGTCGCATCTTTTACGACCTTCATCACGGCGTCCCATTCCCCCTCGATTTCCGTAAACATGGAGGTGGTACGGCTGGGTAATCCCGAGGCTTCGATGACCTTGATAACCTCCGCGACATACCCGGAAAGTTCGTCACCCACGCCGAAAGGCGCGATGGAAACGGCGATTAATGTATTCATTGATATACTCCTTTGTTGTGAATCGCTATGCTATCTAAACTCGTAATGCTTTTTTACGGGTTTCGTAACTTTCCACATGCAGGACAACCCTTGGGGGAACTCTACGTAGTCACCCGTTCCGAAGGATACGCTGCCGCCGTCGTATGTGACCGTGACTTCGCCTTCGGTTATCCAGCAGATTTCTTCGCTGTCATAATACCAGTCGAATTCGGAAATGCCGCAGCCCCATGTGGGATTGTTTTGTAATTTTGCTTTATCGGTATCGGTTGCCTTTCTAACGGTAATCACCGTAACATCACGCTCCTTTGTTTATTTATACCATAAAACGTTGTTTAAATATATTTTACAAAAATTAAGGCCACGAGAATTATACCCGTAGCCCTATGTTCCCAATGATTTGCTTGTCTTGCTTAGCTGCGGACAAACACCATCCAAGGCCCGCCTGCCCCGGTACGCGGTGCGGTGAGTCCTTGGTTATTTACGAACAGGTAATCGACTCCGCCGATAGTACGGATTTCGTAACCCCGTCCGTTGATTGATCCGTCCGTCCATGTATTGCCGAAGCCGGTTACGCCTGTTGCCGTGATCCTGCCGTTATTATTGAAAGTAAGCTGTTGATGTCTATTACCTCTTTGGCGGATAATATCTTGCGCCCATGTGTTGACATTACGCTGGTTACGTTCGGTGAAGGAGGAAAGAGATTGTTGGTTCCCAAGGCTGTTCCATGTGCCGATAAGAGCGGAGTCGGGGCGGAAGGTTGTTGGGTCAAATGAAAACCGTATCCACCGATGCCATTGACGTTCGAATTCACCGCGGGAAATGTTGAATACACTTTCAAATTCGCTTGGTTGACGGATTATCTCAAATACGAGCTCCATGCCAAATGTTTCGTGCATGAATTGAAATATTGAAACTAATACTGCCCCCATAATTTGACTTTCAATGTGGCAAGGAAAGTATGAATAAGTTAAATCATTCAGGGCTGGCATCCGATCGTATTTCACCATATCCCATAAGTGTTCTTTATAATATGAGAGCAAGTTTATGCGGCCATCAAGATGGGAAGCAAGTCCCATTGTCCAATGCCCTTGGTTAGACCCGGTACTCCAGTCGATCATATCTTTCATTAGAGTTTTGATAATTTCGTTGACGCCGAGGTTTATTAGGACGGGACTAATACCCACCCTACCCCTTGGATTTGCTAGAACGACAACATGGTCATGCGCCCAATTAGCCGACCCCATATATACGCTCCCGTTGAATTTGTTCGAGTTTTCTCGCGCACCCGCCCATCCTTCCGGGCATACGACATCAAGGAAATCGTCATGATCGTAGAAGTAGATACTTATTTTATTATCTACTCTTTCATGAGGTAACCAATGTGTTTCAAATATCTCCATCACGCTAACCATATCAGCCTCGACAGCTTCGGCTAATACATGAAGATGTGGGATGTTATCAACCGTTGAATACCAATGGAAGTTCTCAGTTGTTAAATGGCGGGCCATTCCGGATTGTTCGGGTGACGGTGGCCCGGCTGACATTGAGCTAAAATCCATTGAACGTAGGGGATTTAACTCAACATTTACTCGGACAGCGTGATATGACCTTATCCAATCGTATTCTGAATTTGGCCATGGTCCCATATCAACCAGCAACCATTATTGTCCGCTGTGATGCGTAACAATTTTCACATCTCCCGTTTGAGTTCTCCAAATTCCGCCAAAATAGGCGTACGGAAAGCTGTCATTTCGGGTGAATCGACGCATGTTTAACGACTGTTGTGTTTCAACCATTTGCCACCTAACGATTTCACCTTCATACCATGCCCACATCGGCTTGGTAATTTCAATCGGGGATATGGTGTAGTCTACCCCAAGTATTTCTCTGATGGGGTCACGGTTGGAGGAGGCTTGAACACTCACTCCGAAACCAAATACCGTTGCCATAATAATAATTACACATACTAATTTTTTCACTTCAAAGCCCTCCTCGGATTTTTAACATCTAAGCTAATGATTGGTTAATAATACACTTTATAATCGTTTACTTCCTCTGCTGGCAGCATAGTTAATGATACCATCCTCGTTGTATGTATATCCGAGCGTCAATCTTCTATAAAACAACCCGAATAGCTCCCACAGTATACCAACTGTCGAAAACAAAAGCAATATAGCCTTTAACGTGGCAAGCCCTACTTCATTATCTCCCCGCCAAATACTTTACAGTTCAACGGTGGAGGCGATGATGATGAAGTACGATACGAAGCATGTCGGCAAGAACATACGCACGGCAAGGAAGAAAAAGAACCTAACGCTCGAAGTCCTCTCCGGTTTGGCGGGTGTTACCGACTCTTTCTTAGGGATGGTAGAACGCGGAGCATCCAGCCTAAGCATCGAAAACCTAATAGCCATTTGCGACGTGCTCGACGTTACCCCCGATTCTTTGCTCATGGAAGGGCGAGGAAATGACCCCCGCCCTTCAGATAAATGCGACACGCTTCATACCATGCTCAAAAACGCCGCCGATGATGAACTCGATTTTTATATCAACTTCGTAAAGTTATGCCGCGGAAGCGGGAAGTTTAAGTAGGCTTGTTTGAATAACCGCACATTGATTGTTAATTTTATTAAACGTTTTGAACTTTTTTGACAATGAGTTTTTCGGTAATATTCCTTTCTTTTGCTATAACAAACCTCCTTAAAAATAACAGCCTCAGTTGCTCGGTGCGGGCATTGAGGCTTATATGATATAGATCATAGTAAGTATGAATATTTAGAATTTTGATAAATGCGGTCAACCCATTCAACCGCATACCCCACCCCTATAGTTATATCCTTACAGCGTATACCATTTAATGAAGGGGATGTGGCGACATGGACAATATGAGGAACATATAAGCAATACAAGGAACTGGCACTAAAGCACTACTCCGATGGCGGGGGTAACGGCAAAATGTACACGTCTATAATTACCCCTTAATTTGTAAACCCGTGCGGTGGCTTCATTGGCGTGCGTGACGGAAACACCGGTAGGGGTTCCCCTTCGGCCTGTTGTCGAGCCTGTCTTAAACGTGTCAACCACGCTGTACGGGTTTGGCTTTCTTCTTCTTTGACTACATCGGCAAGATTATCAAATTCCAACCAAAAATTTTGTGCCTTGTTTGTGGAGGGCATGGGTGTTTCTTCAAATAAAAGAATGGCGTGTACTTGACGCGGAAGCGTTGTTTTATTTATGGGTATGAAACGCCCATCGATAAATAACCCCTTTACAGCCTGCATATAGGTTCCCCTTTCCCTGTGTGTGGGTTAATTGCATACGAATGTGTAGCGCAAGGTATGTGCAAATGTACCCTATATTGCACCTTATTTTTGATAAAACTCATAAAATTATGATAAAATTTAGTAAATTAACCTTGTTCGGACAAAAACAAAAACCCCTCGAAACCTTGATTCTAAGGGGTTTTGCACTAGCGCGAAACCAGATTCGAACTGGCGACCCTCGCCTTGGCAAGGCGATGCTCTACCACTGAGCCATTCGCGCATGTTTTGTGCTGTTGTTTTTCTTTCGCTTGCGGTAAGCCAGCGGGTGGCGGGAATCGAACCCGCGTATCAAGCTTGGAAGGCTTGTGTTCTGCCATTGAACTACACCCGCTTGCCCGGGTAAGTTCCGGGGGATGCTCAGGAGCGGAATTGAACCACCGACACGTGGATTTTCAGTCCACTGCTCTACCGACTGAGCTACCTGAGCGATTGGCGTACGGTGGCGGATATTGCAAGGGTCCGTCTGTCCCGTAAGCGAAGGCCAGTATAATGATAAAAAAACGCCCCGTCAAGGGTTTTACAAATTTTATTACGAAAATATTACGTACCCTCCGAGATATATTGTATAATACGAAGTAAAAACGGGGGGTTATTTATGTTTTGCACATCATGCGGTTATGCATTGACCGAAGATTCGAAATTTTGCACAAGCTGCGGTTCATCGACAGTTGAACAAGCGCAACCCGTTAAACACGCGCAACCCGTTGAACAACCGCCGCCGCAATATTACGCGCCCCCCTCCCCGTTTCCGCCCGTACCCGTAAAGAAAGGCGTCAGCTCCTTCATCATCGTACTTATCACGGTGGCCGTAATCATGGCTGCCGCAGCCGTTATCGCGTTCATATTCCGTGAAGAGATCACCGACAGGTTCGGCGGCAGCCGGACTGCTCCCGCTTTCCATGAAACAATTGACCGGAACCCCGCTCCCGCGGAAAATACTCCCACCCCTACCGAAACCCCTCCCGCGGAAACCGCTCCGCCTCCGTCTACACCCCCGCCGCCGGCACCGCAAGCCTTGACGGGCGCGCAGATTTTCGCGCTTAACAGGGATGCGGTAATGATTATCCGCTTGGACTTGGGCGGCGGATGGATCAGCACGGGCAGCGGTTTTTTTGTATGTGAAAGCGGAATCGCCGTTACAAATCATCATGTGATGGACGGCGCGTTATCCGCCACAGCGATACTTTACGACGGCCGCGAATTTGATATTACGGGATATTATTCGTACGATTTTTCCAACGATTTGGCGGTCATCCAAGTGGATGGGAGGGGTACGGCATTCGATTACGTGACGCTGGGCGATTCGGACACGGTGAGCGTGGGTGACAATGTGTACGCCATCGGCGGGCCGGATTGGGACCCCATCACTTTTACGCCGGGTATGATTTCACGCATCGCGTACGAGCCGATCAACTTTGATATTTATACCGTTGCCGGGATGCTGCAAAATACCGCAGCGATTTACGGCGGTAACTCGGGGGGCCCGCTCGTCAACGAATACGGGCACGTCATCGGGGTTAATTCGGCGGGCAATACCGTACGTGCCAGCGTACAATGGGCGGTGCCCGTTAACCGTGTCGTGCTGCCGACGTCCGTTATGCCGTTAAATCCGTTGCCGCTGGGTGGGGCTTCCGCTTTCGCAACCCCCGCGCCCGCTCCGGGGCAAATCAATTTCTACGCGCGTTTTCCGCTAATCCCCGATTTCCTTTCCGTCAGCCGCCACGCCGCGCTGAGCTTTTCCAGCACACCCGCCAACCTGGGGCTTTCGCACGGGGATATTATTTACGATTACTACGATTACCTATTTATGTACACGATACCCGAACGCCATTGGATACCCGACACCGACGCCTACGACGACGTGCTGACGGCGCACGGCTTCATATTCCAAGACGTAATACACCATGGGCCGGAAACGTGGGTGTACCTCTACCACCCCGGCCACAATATCAGCGTATCGTACGCTTTTGATTGGGACAACGAAACGCTTTTGCTGGCGATCGTCGAGGGGGATGTATACGACCGATTCTATTATGGCGGCGTGGGTACGCCCGATGTATCGTACCCATGGGAAGCAAACCATGCATTGTTGGGAAGATGGCAATGGGATTTTTGTACGTCTGTTTCATTCGGCGGGAGTTCGGACCCCTTTAACGGATGGTTTATGGGCGGAGAAATCCTGGAATTTTATGCGGACGGCTTTGGTATGGAATTGTACGGCGCCGGGGGCTGGGAATTCATTTGGTATGATTACCCTGAGCAACAAGGACCGCATTTAAGCAATATATTGGTAATGGTTCATTTGGACGACGGCCTCGAGCTTGCCTACGGCTTTGCCGTCACTGAGGATGAATTGTTTTTATGGAGCAAACACGGGCCGGACGGGCCGGACTATATTGTTTTTATCAGAATACCGTAGCATTACTTAAACCTTGACCACGGGCATGGCGCGTTCGCCGCGCGTATCGCTTTGTGCGTACGCCAAACGGTAAATATCGTACGCTTCCCATTCCTTTAACAGCATTTCCGCGGGGATTCCTCCCCGTGATACCAACGAATCCGACGCCGCGCCGCTTGTCAATACGGGCAAACGGGCGCGGCGCGTCATTTCACCCACCAAGCCGGCCGAATCCTTTCTGAACCCCAAGACGCGGATATACGGCGGAGCCGATTCGTATCCCCGCATAGCGGCGTCGGTTACGCCAAGGATGATTTGCATCGCCGTCCGTTGCAAACGCGTTAATGTGTACCGCTTCGTTTTTACCGCGGCGAGCAAGTCGGTCAAGCGCGGGTATGAAGGAGCATACTTTCGGAAACGGTGGTGCAGCCCTTCTTCCAATACGGGCGCGTCGCTTCTGATGATTAGGTATCTGAAGATATCGCTGAAGTCGTTGAGGTGAATCGCTTCCTTTTTATCATGCATTTTTTTACGTATCGCCGCCGCGCTTGGGCCGCCGGGCTTACGGTGGGTGGTGAACACTTCCATCGGATTGCCGAGGAGTTCCAACGCCTTGCAATATTCCATACCTAAGCCGTTGTTGGGCAGCGTGAATAACCCTTCCCGTAAATTCCGGTGGATTCCACCGAAATTAACGGACGCCGACAACCCCGCCGCTCGCGCCGCCGCGAAGTTCATCCCCTTGTCCAACGCTTTGCGCAACGCTTCCTTATATATGGGCGGTTCTTCGGCCAATACCCGGCTACATTCCCGTATCGATATTATATCCCCCGATTCGCTCCCGAAGCTCAGGCAATCCACGATACCCGTCGAAGCGAGCAAGCCCACAGCCCCCCGCGCGAAATAATCCGCTCCGCAAATCACGTACGGCAGCGGCAGCTCGATTACGATGTCCGCGCCCGCATACAGCGCCGCTTGCGTGCGCCGCCATTTGTCGTATACCGCGGGTTCGCCCCTTTGCACAAAATTACCGCTCATCACGCAAACGACGCTTTCGCGTCCCGAAAGCGTCCGTGTTTCGCGTATATGCCGGATGTGCCCGTCATGTAACGGATTTAATTCGACGATAATACCTACAGCGAGATTTTTGTTATTTGCATTATTTTTTTCCAATTCGGCGTCAAACCCTTTCCAAGACACACCTGTAATGTTATCATACAGGAAAATTTATCGGGTGAGTATATGCAGGATATTACGACGGCGGAATTTAACCGAATTCGGGACTACATAAAAACCAATTACGGCATATCATTAAGCGACGAGAAAAAAACGCTGGTCTATTCGCGCCTGCGTACAACCCTGACGGAAAAGGGCTTTACCAATTTTTCGGACTATTTTGACCACTTGATCCGCGATAAAAGCGGCGATTCCATCATCCGCTTCGTGGATAAGATAACGACCAACCATACGTTTTTTATGCGGGAGGCGGATCACTTCGACTACCTGCGCGATACGGTGCTTCCCTATATTTCGCAGAAATACAGCTCGCAAAGGGACTTCCGCCTGTGGTGCTGCGCAAGCTCCTCCGGGGAGGAGCCCGTAACGCTCCAAATGCTGGCGCAGGACCATTTCGGCAAATCGAATGAAAAATGGGACACCCAAATATTGGCCACCGATATCTCAACCAATGTGCTGGACAAGGCCGTGTACGGGCGGTACGCAACCGAAGGCGTGAATACGCTTCCCAAACATTGGCAAACGGAATACTTTAAAAAGGCGGACCATCAATTTTCGGAAACGATGCCGATCATCCGCCAAAACATCGTTTACCGTAAATTTAACCTGATGGACCCGATACCGTTTACGAAAAAATTCCAGGTCATATTTTGCCGAAACGTCATGATCTATTTCGACGCGGAGGTACGTGAGGCCGTGGTTAAAAAACTTTACGACGCGACCGAACCGGGGGGATATTTGTTCATCGGGCACTCCGAGTCGCTTAACAATACGAATTCGTCTTATAAATACGTAAAGCCTGCCATATACAGGAAGGAAGACTAATCCGACGTAAAGCCGGACTTGTTTTTACTGTCAATATGTAGTTTAATATAGGGAAAGAAAGAAGGTGACTTGCCGATGGCTGATTTTGACAGGGAATCCATGCTGGATATGTTTATATTCGAAATGAACCAACTTGTCGAGCAACTTGAAAACACCATTGTGCAAAGCGAATCGGAATATAATATCGACCAAATAAACGAGATCTTCCGCGTTATGCACACAATCAAGGGTTCGTGCGCGATGATGCTCTACGACAACATCGCCGCCGTGGGTCACGCCATTGAGGACTTGTTCTATTACCTGCGGGAGGAAAACCCGAAAAACCTTGACTTCAAAACGCTTTCCGACCATGTGTTGGAAGGCGCGGACTTCGTTAAAGAAGAATTGGGCAAGATCTCCAACGGGCAAACATCCGATGGGGACGGCACCGTTCTTATTAAACACATAGGAGATTTTTTGAAAGCGATTAAAGCGGGTACACCTGTACCGAAGCCCGCGGCGCAAGCCCCGCCAAAACCGGAACCAACGGCACAACCGATACCCGAACCACCCCCCAAACCGTCAGCACCAAAAGCGGCTCCGGCCGTATCAGCTCCGGCTCCCACAGATGCCAAATCCGAGCACGAAGAAGGGGATATGATGTATCAGTACAAAGCAATGATCTATTTCCAAGACGGATGCGAAATGGAAAACATCCGCGCTTACACCTTGGTGCACAACCTGCAAGACATAGCGCAGGACATCACCCACACACCCAAGGATGTAATCGATGAATCGACCATCGAGCTGATCCGGCAAAATGGTTTCGAGATTGAATTTACCAGCGAATTGGATTACGCGCGGGTTAATAACCACTTGAGCCAAACGGTGTATCTGCGGGAGTTGAATCTTATGGAACTGGGGACGACTATCACAACGGCTAAACCGATGGATTTGCCGCCCGTTGCGGATGTAATCGTGACGGAAACCGCACCCCATGAAGAAGTTGAGGAAATAGAGGCCATCAAGTCCCCCGTTTCCGATGATGCGAGCAAGAAGGCCGCCGCCGCTTCGGCTGTGGCGCCCGCCGCACCCGCCACCACCAACTTGATTAACGTGAGCATCAAAAAATTGGATGACCTGCTTAACCTAATGGGCGAATTGGTAATTTCCGAAGCCACGGTTACGCAGAACTCGGAATTGAAGGGCCTCCCCCTCGACAACTTCTATAAGGAAGCCCGCGCCCTGCAAAAAATCATCGGTAACTTGCAACAGACGGTCATGTCCATGCGCCTCGTCCCGCTCAGCAATACCTTCTTTAAAATGAACCGCATCGTACGGGACATGTGCCGCCAATTGGAAAAGGACGTACAACTGGAAATTATCGGTGAGGAAACCGAAGTAGATAAGAAAATCATCGAGCATATCGGCGACCCGATCATGCACATCATCCGCAACTCCATCGACCACGGCGTGGAAATGCCCGCCGAACGCGAAAAAGCGGGCAAGCCCCGTAAAGCGAAGGTTATACTGGAGGCCAAGCAAGCCGGCGGCGACGTATTGATCATCATCAAGGACGACGGCCGCGGCATCAATACCGAAAAGGTACTGCGCAAAGCCCGTGAAAACGGCCTCACCACCAAACCCGACCAGGAATATTCGGAAAAGGAAATCCAACAATTCATCTTTTTGCCCGGTTTCAGCACAAACGACCAAGTAACCAACTTCTCCGGCCGCGGCGTGGGTATGGACGTCGTAGTCAAAAACCTGGAGATATGCGGCGGTACGGCCTTGGTGGACTCCACCCCGGGCGTAGGCACCACGTTCACGTTAAAGATTCCGTTGACCCTGGCCATCATTGAAGGCATGAGCGTATCGGTGGGCGGCTCGCAATATACAATCCCCATCGTCAATATACAAAAGTCCTTCAAGGCGAAAAAGGAAGAACTCTTCACCGACCCCAACGGCAACGAAATGGTCTCCGTGCGGGGCGAGATATTCAACGTCGTGCGTATGCATGAGTTCTTCCATATCGGGGGCGCGATCACCAATATCGAGGACGGCACGCTCATGATGCTGGAAAACGGCGACCAAGTCGTTTGTCTGCTGGTGGACTTCCTGTTGGGCCAACAGCAAGCCGTGGTAAAGCCCATGCCCAAGTACTTCAAGCGTGTGCAGGGCATCAGCGGATGCACACTCCTTGGCAACGGCGACGTCAGCATCATCGTGGACGTACCGGGATTCTTTGATAAATAGGAGGGAACAGCAATGGATACTGACTTAAATATGGAGTCACGCGTAGACGATACAATCAAGGACCAATACCTTACCTTTGCCATTGACAATGAAGACTACGGCGTGGGGATTTCCAACGTAAAGGAAATCGTCGGTATGGATACCATCACCAAAGTGCCGGAAATGCCCGACTTTGTCGAAGGCATCATCAATTTACGCGGCGAATTGATCGGTGTGTTGGATGTGCGCAAGCGTTTCAACATCCCTCCCAAGGAATACGACGAAGAAACCTGCATCATCGTTATCATCGCCGACAAGGTAGAGGAAGGGCTGGGTAAACTTGGGTTTATCGTGGACGCGGTACGTGAAACGGCCATCATACCCGAAGATAAGATATCACCGCCGCCAAACGCCCGCCTTCGCAGCGTCAACCAATTTATCCGAAATATCGGCCGCGTGGGCGATGAAATAAAATTGCTACTGGATTTGGAAAAGTTCTTGGCGCAGGACTAAAAATAATTGCAAATAACAAAAAAGGGGTTGTTTTAACAGCCCTTTTTTTATGGAGTGATCTTGTGCGTTTGTCGGACGAAATGCTGTTGCGCGTGGAAAAACCCGGCCGTTACGTAGGCGGCGAACTCAACGCGGTGATAAAGGATAAGGAAGGCAAGACGCGCTTCGGGTTTTGCTTCCCCGATGTGTATGAAGTGGGCATGAGCCATTTGGGCTTGCAAATGCTCTATTTTTTTATCAACCGCAGGGAAGATGCTTGGTGCGAACGGGCGTTTATGCCGTGGCCGGACATGTTAAGTGTACTGCGTGAAGCGGATATACCTTTATACGCGTTGGAAAGCGGCGACGGTATACGGGAATTGGACATATTGGGCTTTACTTTGCAATACGAAATGTGCTACACGAATGTGTTGGCGATGCTTGAACTGGGCGGGTTGGCACTCCGCGCGGCGGAGCGCGGCGAGGATGACCCCATCGTATGCGCGGGCGGGCCGTGCACAACCAATCCCGAGCCGATGGCGGAATTCATCGATTTCTTCTATATCGGGGACGGGGAAGCGTCGCTGGACGCGGTGCTGGACGCGTATAGGGATAATAAGACACGCGGCGGTAAGAAAGCGGATTTCTTATCGGCTATTTCTGGGATTGACGGGATTTACGTACCCGCGTTTTATGACGTTAAGTATAACGACGATGATACAATCGCGAACTTCGTGTCGAATCGACACGAAGTTGGTAGCCGCGTAAAGCGTGCCTTTTTGCCGCGCTTGGGGTATTTCCCCGAGCGTTTTTTGGTGCCGTTGGTGGAAGCGGTGCATAACCGGGTCACGCTGGAATTGGCGCGGGGTTGTTCTCGCGGGTGCCGTTTTTGCCAAGCGGGTTATATTTATCGGCCTTTGCGGGAACGCGGGATCGATGAACTTTTAGCCCAAGCGGAGGCGTTGCTGGCGGCGACGGGCCACGAGGAAATTTCCCTGCTTGCGCTCAGCGCGTGCGACCACAGCGGCTTCGGGGAGTTGGTGGACAGGCTCTTGGCGGTAACCGAACCGAAAAAGGTAAACCTGTCGCTTCCTTCCACGCGGTTGGACGCGTCGTTCCTCTCCGCCGTGGAAAAGACCCAACGCGTACGCAAATCGTCCCTCACCGTCGCACCCGAGGCGGGCAGTCAGCGTATGCGCGATGTGATTAAAAAGAATTTGACCGAAGAAGGGATATTGGCGGGTATCACGCAAG
This sequence comes from Defluviitaleaceae bacterium, assembly GCA_009780585.1. Taxonomy (GTDB): domain Bacteria; phylum Bacillota; class Clostridia; order Lachnospirales; family WQUN01; genus WQRX01. The sequence goes on from WQZS01000007.1 coordinate 12,355, forward strand.
CCTTTGAAGCGGATTTTAACAAGATCAAATTGTATTTTATGGCGGGATTGCCGGGTGAGGAAGAAGGCGACGTCCAAGCCATCGGTACGCTGGCGGAAAAGGTCGTAGAAGTTTATTACAAAATGCCTTACGAAAAACGCAAAAAACCCGTAGCCGTTTCGGTTAGTACGGCGTGCTTCGTGCCGAAGGCGTTTACGCCGTTCCAATGGGTCGGGCAGGTATCGCCCGAGGCGTTTGAAACACGCCAGCGCGAAGTGAAGGCCGGCATCCGTAAAAAGCAAATCACTTACCGCTACCACGACGCCAAGACCGCTTACGTCGAAGGGGTGTTAGCGCGGGGTGACAGGCGTGTGGGTGCGGCCATCGAAGCGGCGTACCGCGCGGGGGCGATGTTCGACGGCTGGAGCGAACATTTTAATTACTATACTTGGCTGGCGGCGTTTGAATCGGCGGGTATTGACCCCGATTTTTATACCCAACGCGAACGCGGTGAAAATGAGCTTCTCCCATGGGATTTTATCGATATGGGGGTCAGCAAGGAATTTTTGCGGCGGGAGTATGAACGGGCTATGAAAGGCGAAACCTCACCCGATTGCCGTACATCGTGTGCCGATTGCGAGGTGGCTTGCCATGCATAAGGTGCGCATCCAATTTTCAAAAGACGGCGCGTTGAAGTTTATCGGGCATTTGGACTTCCTGCGTGTGTTCCAGCAAGCGTTGCGCCGTTCGGGGTTGCCTGTGGCTTATTCGCAGGGCTTTAACCCGCATATCCTGCTTTCCTTCGCGCTGCCGTTGCCTTTGGGTATGGCGAGCTTACATGATTACGCCGACCTTACGTTAGCCGAATCGACGGACATGGAAAACGCGCGAGTACGGTTGCAAGAATACGCGCCTTTGGGCTTGACGGTATTAACAATATGGGAAGCCGATGGACGCAGCGCGGCGGCGGTTACGGAAGCGGCCGATTATATACTGACGGTAAAGGAAGCCGAAATAACAACGGTACGTCAAGCGGTGCATGAATTGCTCGCCGCCAAGGAATATATTATTGCCAAAAAAACCAAGGGCGGCATTAAAGATACCGACATCCGATCCGACATTATCGATATCAAATCAAACGGCAATGTCGTTACCATGCGCCTATCCGCGGGCAGCGGACGCTTCCTTAACCCGATGACCGTTGCCGCCATTCTGCTGGGGCGGGACACAGCCGCGTGCGAAATGATACGCGCGGAGCTGTTTAAAAAGGAAGGGGAAATACTTAAACCCTTATATTAATCCCCCGGAACGGTATCGATACCGGTTTGTTTCGGGGGATTGGTATAGGGTGATCCGCATCTTATTGAAGCGAAAAATAATTCCTGTTAAAATGCGTTTCAGATAGGGGGAATATATATGAAAAAGACGATTTTCGTCGTGGACGATAATGATACGAATTTGGCGATCGCTAAAGATGTACTAAAGGAATACTACCGCGTCATGACCCTCCCCTCCGCGGAGAAGATGTTCGCCATGTTGGAAAAGGTAATGCCGGATTTGATCCTGTTGGATATCGAAATGCCCGAAACGGACGGTTTCGCCGCGCTGGCGTCGCTTAAGGCGAATACCGGATACGCGGATATCCCCGTCATCTTCCTGACGGCGATGACGGATACGGAGGTGGAGGCGCGCGGATTCCAATTGGGCGTTATCGATTTTATCATCAAGCCCTTCTCCGCCCCGGTGCTGCTCAACCGTATCAAGACGCACTTGGATATCGACGAATTGATCCGTGAACGTACGTCGCAGCTCCAATCCTTGCAAAGCGCTATTATCTTCGGCTTCGCCGATCTGGTGGAAAACCGCGACCAAACCACGGGCGGGCATATCGAGCGGACCTCCACCTATATAAACTTATTGGCGAACGCGATGGCCGCCAGGGGTATATATGCCGATGAATTAAACCAACTGGATATGGATTCCTTCGTTTCATCGGCGCGTTTGCACGATGTGGGTAAGATCGCCATATCCGATGTGGTGTTAAACAAGCCGGATAAATTAACGTCCGAGGAATTCGACATCATGAAGACCCATACGATCGAAGGCGAAAAAGCCATTGACCAAATCGCCGAGCGCACGGTTGACGTGGAATTTTTGCAAAACGCGAAAATCTTTGCCGGTACGCACCATGAACGGTGGGACGGCAGGGGTTACCCCCGCGGGTTAAAAGGCGAGGAAATCCCCCTGCACGGCCGCATCATGGCCATCGCTGACGTGTACGACGCCCTCGTATCGGAAAGGCCGTATAAAAAAGCGTTTACGGCGGAGGAAGCCGTGAACATCATCATGGAAAACGCCGGCACGCAATTCGATCCGTTGATTGCCGGTGTTTTTTTCGAGATACGGGACGAATATAAGAAGGTCCTGTTAGGGGGAGGCGGAACGGCATGACGGAGCTTATCTGTACGAAAATGGATTTATGCGTAGGGTGTAACCGCTGTATACGAGAATGCCCGATGGAAACCGTCAATATTACATACCAGGACGGCCAGGGCAATATAAAAGTCAAAATCGACAACGAAAAATGCATCGCTTGCGGTAAGTGCTTGACGGCTTGCCGCCACGACGCGCGCTATTACGCGGACGACACCGAGCGGTTCTTCGCGGATTTGGCCAACGGCGAAAAGATATCGCTGATCGCCGCCCCGGCGATACGGTCAACCATACCCGAATGGAAAAACCTGTTCACTTACCTCAAACAGCAGGGCGTGAATAAAATCTATGATGTTTCGTTGGGGGCGGACCTTTGTATATGGGCGCATGTACGCCATATGGAACACAACGCGTCTCCCTTAATCACGCAGCCGTGCCCGGTTATCGTTTCCTATTGCGAAATGTACAACCAGCGCTTGCTTGGGAACCTTTCCCCCGTACACAGCCCCATGGCCTGCGCCGCCATATATATGAAGGAATACGAAGGCATCACCGACCGTATCGCCGCGCTTTCGCCCTGCGTGGGTAAGAAAAGGGAATTCGACGCCACGGGGCTGGCGCATTATAACGTCACCTTCGCCGCGTTACGGGATTATTTGGAAAAGAATAAAATCAAGCTCCCCAAAAAACAAACGTCCTTCGACCACGCCGAAAGCGGGTTGGGCGTGGTGTTCCCCACCCCGGGCGGTTTGAAGGAGAATATCGAATTCGTATCCGGCAAGCGGGTCAGCATCGACCGCTGCGAAGGCGGGCACGTATACGAAATGTTGGAAACCTATGCCGGAACGGGGCGGGAATCCCTGCCGGATATCTTCGATGTGCTTAACTGCGAAAATGGGTGCAGCGCGGGGACCGCTTGTTCGGACCGGGATAATATCTTCATGATTAACCGCGTGGTTGACGGCAACCGCAAGGCGGTTACGGACAGCCGAACGAAAGAGGATTACGCCGAGCAATATAAAAAATATAACGAAACGCTTAACCTTTCGCTGTTTATGCGAAAATATAAGCCTTATTCCGTCCCCGTGCCCGAAATGATGAAGATCAGCGGCGAAGACATCGAAAACGCCTTCCTCGCTTTGGGTAAAACCGACGAAGCCAAGAAAAACATAAACTGCTGCGCTTGCGGTTCGGACACCTGTTTGGAGATGGCCCGCAAAATCGCTTTGGGCGTCAATATCCCCAAGAACTGCATCGTCAAGATGATGGACGAATCGATGGGGACACAATTCCAACTTGCCGAAATGGAAAAGCTGCACGAAGCGGACGAACGGATCCGCATTATGCTGGACACCACCCCCATGGGCGCGCATTTTTGGGACGAAAACCTAAACATCGTGGAATGTAACCAGGCGGCGGCTAAATTATTTGACTTGGATGATAAGCAGGAGTACATCGCGCGTTATTTCGAGTTTACGCCGGAATTCCAGCCCGACGGTACTCGCTCCGAGGAAAAGCTGCGTCAAATGATCAACCAAGCGTACGAAACCGGATACCATAAAGCCGAATGGATGCGCCAAACGCAGGACGGCGAACCCGTACCCGTCGAAGTGACGCTGGTACGCGTCAAATTCCATGACAAGGACTTGGTGGCGAGTTACTGCCGCGACATGCGCGAACACAAGCGGATGCTTTCGGCGCTGGCTATGGCACTCGATAAAGCCGAAACCGCCATAATGGCATCCGAATCGGCGCAATCCACCACGGCCGCTATGTTCGGGGCCAACCCGCAAATCAACGTATTGTTCAACCCCAAATTCGAAGCGGTGGATTGCAACCCGGCCGCCGTCAATTTTATGGGCTACCGATCGAAGGACGAGGCTCTGATGGATTTCCTGGACCGTTTCTTCCACAGTTTGCCCGTGTTCCAATCGAACGGCCGACCTTCCGTTTCCGTAGGGGAAATGCTGGTGCGGGCGGTCACCGAGGGAAGCGTGAAATTCGAAACGGAAGTAATCATAAAAGGTGAAGAAAAAACCGTTATCGTGGAATTCATCAGCATCCCGTATGAAAATGACTACGGCGTGGTGGCCTACGTTAACGACATCACCGCCACACGCGAACGGGAAAAGGAATTGACCCGCATACGCGAAATGAGCGAATTGCAACTGGCGAAGCTGGATTTGATCGTAACGGCCTCACGCATCGGCTTGTGGGATATGGAAATTATCCAAGGCGATCCGGTCAACCCCAAAAACGTATTCACCTGCTCGAAGGAATTCCGCCATATGCTGGGCTTCAATGACGAACAGGACTTCCCCAATATACTGGACAGTTGGAGCAGCCGTTTGCACCCCGATGACAAGGAGCGTACGGTAAACGCCTTCGCGGCGCATATGCTGGACAAGACGGGCAAAACCCCCTACGACATCGAATACCGTTGCAAAAAGAAAAACGGCGAATACGCCTACTTCCGCGCTTCGGGCGAAACGATCCGTGACGAACAAGGAAACCCCCTTCGCGTGGCGGGCGCGTTGATGGACATCACCGAAACGAAGAACATTTTACAAAGCACCGAAATGCAGCGGCTTGAAGCCGAAGCCGCCAACCAAGCCAAGAGCGCGTTCCTCAGCACCATGAGCCACGAAATCCGTACCCCCATGAACGCCATCCTCGGCATAACCGAAATCCAATTGGCGAACAGCGATTTGGACCAAGACGTTCGCAACGCGTTGGAAAAGATCTACACCTCGGGCGATATGCTGCTGGGCATAATCAACGATATATTGGACCTGTCGAAGATCGAAGCCGGAAAAATGGAGATCGTTTCCGCTAACTACGAAACAGCCAGCTTGATCAGCGATACCGCGCAATTGAATATGATGCGTATCGGAAGCAAGAAGATCGATTTCGATTTGATCATCGACGAGAACCTGCCCGCGCTTCTCCTCGGCGACGAGCTGCGTATCAAGCAAATCCTAAACAACGTGCTTTCCAATGCCTTCAAGTATACGGAAAAAGGTACGGTAACGATGGCGCTTTCCGCCGGACCATGTGTTAATGATGACAGCCGCATTATACTGTCGGTTAGCGTCAGCGACACGGGGCAGGGCATGACAAAGGAGCAAGTCGCCGCTTTATTCGACGAATATTCGCGCTTTAACCACGAGGCCAACCGCTCCACCGAGGGCACGGGTTTGGGCATGAGCATCACACGCAATCTGATACGTATGATGAACGGCGATATCGGCATTGAAAGCGAGCCGGGCAAGGGTTCGACCTTTACGGTATCCCTGCCGCAAGGCAAGGTTAACGACGAACTGCTGGGGCGCGAGAAAGCGGAGAATCTGCACCAGTTCCGCACCGCCAGCCGCGCCCAAATGAAACGCCTCCAAATCAACCGCGACCCCATGCCTTACGGAAAGGTACTGATCGTGGACGACGTGGAGACGAATATTTTTGTGGCCAGGGGATTGCTTACGCCGTATCAGTTGCAAATCGATTCGGTGGATTCGGGCTTCGCCGCTATCAACAAAGTCGAAGACGGCCATGTATACGACATCATCTTCATGGACCATATGATGCCGCAGATGGACGGCGTCGAAACCACGGGGCGGTTGCGCGCGTTGGGTTACGCGCACCCCATCGTGGCGCTGACGGCAAACGCCGTGGCGGGACAAGCGGAGATATTCCTCGGCAACGGCTTCGACGATTATATTTCCAAGCCCATCGACGTGCGCCAGCTCAATGTGGTGCTTAACAAATGGGTGCGCGACAAGCAACCGCAAAACGTCGTCGAGGAAGCCCGCGAGCAAGCGATTAATAAAAAGGAACCTTCCCCCGATTCAAAGATCATCGATATATTCGCGCGTGACGCCCGGAAGTCGATCGGGGTATTAAACGCCGTATACGACACATTCAAAAAGGACAAGGACAAATATACCGAAGAGTCAATGCGTACCTATACCATCCACACCCACGGGATGCGCAGCGCGCTGGCAAACGTGGGCAATATGGGACTTTCCGCCGTCGCGCTTAAATTAGAGCAGTTGGGGCGGGATAAAAATATCGGCACGATTTTGTCGGAAACCCCTGCTTTTTTGACATCCTTGCAAGCCTACGTGGATAAGATCACGGCCAAGCGAAGCGGACCGAACACCCCAAACATAACCGAAGATACCGCGTACCTGGCCGAACGGCTGGGTATGATCAAAGCCGCGTGCGAAGCATATGACGAAGAAGCGGCCGAAGCGGCCTTATCCCAGCTTAAGCAAGGCACATGGTCGGCAGCCACCGCCGAATTGTTGGACAAGATCGCGGAACACCTGTTGCACAGCGACTTCGACGAAATCACCGATTTCATCGCGGCGGGGATTGGGGACTAGGAACCCGTATACAGCGAGGCATGAAATAAAAACCGCCCCCGTACAATACCGGAGGCGATTGGAACCCGCGCGGAGGGACTGTTAGACTTTCCGCGCGGGGTTTTTATTTTTATTGTCTTCCATGATGCTCTGCGCCCGATAAAAGGTTTCGTCGTCTATCAGGCGGGGGATCGCGTCGGGGATTTCCATGCTGCCGTATTTATACACGCCTGTGTATCGGCGGTTGGTGAGGATGCGGCGGACGGAATTCCGGTTGTAAGGTTTGCCCAGATTGCGGGCGATTTCGGTAATCCCTTGGCCGGACAGGTACATGTCAAAGATGCGCTTTATGATGGGCGCGGTGGACACGTCGATAATAAAACGCTTGTTTTCGATCGTGTAACCCGTCGGTACGCTCGCCCCGGTATAGAGGCCCTTGGCGGCGTTGATCTCCAGCCCGCGGCGCACCTTTTGGGAAAGCTCGATGATATAATATTCGGCGATACCTTCCAGCAGGGCTTCCATCAGGATTCCGCTGGCGTCGTCGGAAATCGTCTCCCTCGCGGAAATCACGCGTACGCCGTTGAGCCTGAGATGTGCCTTGTATAAGGCAGAGTCCAAGCGGTTTCGCGCGAAACGATCCAATTGGTATACCAATACCGTCCCAAACCCGCCGCGGGCGCTGTCGTCCATCATCCGTCGGAAATCGGGGCGGTTGTTCGCCGCCTTGCCCGAAATGGCGCGGTCTATGTATTCCCCCGCCACCGTGAACCCGTTGCGCTCGGCATACTCGCGGCATACCTTTAGCTGACCTTGGATCGACAGCTCCGTTTGTGTGCTGGAACTGTACCTTGCATAGATTACTGCTGTCATGGTGTTTTCCTTCCTTCGTCCTTTTTATTTGCTTAAAAAGCGGAAAATTGTACCATGAGGCAAGTGAGTGTCATATGTACAAGATATCATTGCCTTACCGTTCCAATTGCATTAATATGGTGGAAAGTAAATTATTCCTCTGCAAGGAGGGTTCTGTAAATGGATATACAAAACGAAAATCGGAACTCGATGAGTTCCGAATTAGAAAACGCTAAAGTTATGCCGTTTACGGCAGACCAAAAGATTTATGAAAATATCAAAGCCGTCCTCACCGAATCACGGTCGAAAATGCTGACAGCAATCAATTCCGTTATGGTGCAAGTATATTGGGAAATAGGGCATGAAATTAACAATGCAATCGGCAAACGCGCCGAATATGGCAAGGAGCTTTTGCAATTTTTAGCAAAAAGGCTGACCGCTGATTTTGGCAAAGGTTTTAAGGTGTCGAACTTGCGGAATATGAGACAGTTTCATCAAACATTTCCAATTCGCTACGCAGTACGTAGCGAATTGAGCTGGACACACTATCGTATGCTTATGCGTGTTTCTGAACCTAACCGCCGTGAATTTTATTTAAACGAAAGCATAGAATCAGGCTGGACTGCTAGACAGCTTGAGCGTCAAATTAATTCTTTGTTTTATGAACGCTTATTAGCAACACAAAAAAGCGGGAAAGGAAATGTTGCGAAAGAAATATTTGAACTTGAACCGAGAACCGATGCGGATTCAATATTAAAGGATCCATATGTGCTTGAATTTTTGGATTTAAAGGAAAATAAAGATTATAGGGAAAGTGAATTAGAACAGGCTTTGATTGACAACCTACAGGATTTTTTGCTTGAGCTTGGCAAAGGATTTTCTTTTGTTGCAAGGCAAAAGAGAATTACGACGGATTACGGAAAGCACTATTATATCGATTTGGTTTTTTACAACTATATTTTGAAATGCTTTGTGATTATTGACTTGAAAACAAGCGATTTATCATTTCAAGACGTAGGACAGATTGACTTCTACACTCGGTTATTTGATGATAAAATCAAACAGGATAATGATGCACCGACTATCGGTATTGTATTGTGTGCAGGCAAAGATGAAACTATAGCGAAATATTCTGTTCTTGCAGACAAGGCGAATCTATACGCCGCAAACTATCTGTCATATCTTCCAACAGAGGACGAATTAAAAACAGAAATTAAGTATCAACGTGAAACTATTGAACGCCGGCTTTTATTAGAAAAAGAGGGTGATGCCGAATAAGATTTAACGACAATTTGTAGACACGAAACTGATGAATCACATAGTCAAGGAAAGTAATGAAAAAGCGCTGAAAACGGCGTTTCTTTTTTTGGAATTATTCACAAAATGTAGCGTGCGCTAACCTGGGTTGGCGAACGCGCTGCGCGGGTCGAAAATCCGCACAGCAAGTATCATACGCTCCATACAAAAATCGGAAATTTATTTCAAAAACCGGAAAGGAGAAAGTATGAAAAATCTCAAAAAGAAAGTAGCTTTACTGTTGGCTGTAGTGATGATGCTGTCACTTATGCCGATGAATGTGTTTGGGTTTACAAACCCGTCAAACAGGCTGTTGACTAACGATGAAGGTTCATTAACCACACTGCAACTCGTAATCAACCCCGCGTTGTTGAATGGCTTTAGAACCGGTAATACGGCAGGCGTCAGCAACCACATTGAAATCACCCTTACGGGCAGAGGCGGTGATACCGGTTTTAGTTTAGCATCCACTAATATAACCGGAGCTGCTATAACCGGAGGGGATTTTGCTGGTGCGCAATGGCACTTAGTTGATCGCACAACCGTACGCATTAACCTTCCCGAAATGGGTCTGCTGACTAACCCGACTGCGGGAGCCGTAACGATATTAATGCCTAATATCTCATGGCCTGAAGGCCGCGAAAGCAGCGACTGGAACGCGCAAGTAACCGCACGTTTCGGCGAAACGGTTCTGTATACGGGACGGGTCTTCACGAACCTGCCGCCTGCGGGTGTGCACGGTGTTAATTTCACAATCGACCCCGTTCTGTTTGGTGGCGGTGTACAAACGGTCGCAAACCTTAGGAATTTAACCCTCGCTGAAAGAAATGTGGGTTCCTTCGGGGCAGACGGCGGTACACTTACCGTCCGTTTATTTGCACCGGCAGATTATGAATGGCAAGCTCCGGGTACCAATGTTACTTTGCAAAGCAACAACCTTACCCGTAGTGGTGCGACTTTGACAAGTGCGACCCGTAACCCCGTTGTTAGTGAGGTTGCTCTTGGCAACAACGTAATGCAACTTACTATTAACGTAGGTAACCGAATCGGTACGAGCTTGGGTCAAATCGTTGTCGAAGGTTTACGCCTTGTGGCAAGCATATCCAATCCCAGACCCGTTGAAGATTTGAACGTGCGTATGCGCGCTCAAACAACGGTCGGTGGCGGACTCACGTCAAATGAAGACCGTTGGAACGCCAACCCCCTCGTAGCACAAAGGAGAGTAGGCGGCTTTACAACCACGGTTATACCCGAAACCGCTCCCTTGTTGGATTCCGGCTTATCGGATGGTTTTAACAGCGCAACCATTTCCATCGCTTCCAACGCCCCCGGTTCCTTCATGGTAAACCAACACGTTTTCGTTGACTTTAACCAACCGGGCGTGGAAGTTATCGGCGCTCGCTACAGAATCTTCACAACAGCGGACGGACGTCCCGGTGCTAACGATGGCTGGACATCCGCTTCAAATGAAGTTATCGTAGATCCGGAAGGTGACCGCGTTCGCATCACCACCGGCAATACGGGTAACACAACCGCTAACCGTACGATGGAAATCCAATTCGAACTCCGCATCGCACCGGGTATTGTTGCCCGTGACGCCGTGGAATCGGTAACAGCATCCCTTAACATGCGCGGTAACTACGACGATATCAACAGGAACCTTACCGTTGCCAGGGTTCGTGACCCGATTGCTTTAAGCGCGGATACACCTGTTGCCGTAAGCACCATTGGCGATGTATTCGGATTTATCCCCCCGACCGCGGTTGCTGACGTAACCATCGATGAAGCTGCCGTTGGATTGCTTGAAGCAGGTCAATTCCTGTATGTATACGTTATCCCCACCATCAACGGACGCGTCCTTCCCAACCTCTTTGGCAGCGATATCCGCTTCGACCTTGACCCGGTACCGACAACCACCGGCAACTTAAGGCTGAGCAGAGTCCAACGCGACAGGAACGTTGGTACGGATTTCACCGGAATTCAAGTACACCGCTTCAGAGTAGACGAAGAATCCAGGGGATCAACCCCCGGTACCATCACCTTCACGGGCATTGAAATCGGCGGAAGCCTCCTTCACGCAAGACTGCCCGAAGTTGAATTCGTCTTCGTAGTATCCGGTAACGCAGTAGCTGATACGGTTCCCGCCGGCACAACCCACAGGTTGAACCATGACGATGGCCGTATGCCCTACAGCGTTGTTGTAGCTACCATTGCCGAAACCGAACCCGACACACCCCACACCAACGAACCCCCGGCGCAACCCCCGGTACAACCCCCGGCACAACCTCCGGTTGTTGAACCCCCCGTTGTCAACGAGCCCGCAAGGCTTACAGTTGACACGGCACAACGCAACTCGGCCGGCCAACCGATCTTCATCACCTCCGGTAACGATACCCTCGTAAACCTTCGCGGATTGTTCGCGGATGTAGTTCCCAACGGTACCGTAATCAGGGGAGACCGTGTGTCCACTTTCTCCGCACCCCACGCTAACGGCCCCATGATCAACATCATCATCCCCGATGGCGATACACCGGCAGTAAGAAGCGCCGGCTTACTCGAACCCACGGCAATCGTCGCAAGCTACGGCTTCGTAGCGATCGACGGCACCTGGTATGTACCGATGAGCGTGTTCACGAGCTTGCTCGGCTACCTCATCAACTGATAACCAACACAACACCTAAACACAAACTAACGAATGACGAAACCGAACGCCCCGCTTACGCGGGGCGTTTGATGTTGCGTTTCTGTATATCAAAGGTATGGGGTATTAATCAAACATGTGTGTGGGAGCAATAAATAAACCCGCGCACAACCGACTCTTGCGGAGCCGATAGTGCGCGGGTGTTGTCTTTAGTACAAAGGCATACTACCATAATTCAACAAAAACGCAAATTAGGGATTTTTGCAAACCCGAAAAAATATATGCAAGGTTAAGCCTCTTCGGCTTCGCTGACGGTTAATCCGGTCAAGCGGCTGATAACCTGTACGTCCATACCCGAATCCTTCATGTTCCGGGCGATGATGAAGGCTTGCGCCCTCGCGCCGAAGGTCTTACCCTTGGCTTCGCCCCTGGCTTCGCCCCTGGCTTCGCCCCTGGCTTCACCCCTGGCCTCGCCTATCCGTATACCCTCTTCCATCCCCTCGTACCTGCCTTCACTTATCGCTCGCTCGTATAATGATAACATCCCTACCGCCTCCTTATCAGACTTGAACATGTCAAAACTCGCGTTGAACGCCTTCGCTATATCACGTACGTGTTGACTCTCGATGGTGGTTACCTTGCCCAGCAAAAACGACGCCAGTTCGCCTTCGGGGGTCTTTTCTTTCGATAGCTTCGTCAGGCTTACGTACAGGATGCCCGAATCGGTCGGGTGTATGTGTCCGTCCGCTTCGTCCCTCAAGATGTATCGGGCGAAGGGTTTTCCGCACAGTACGGGCTCTACGTCCTCCGCCAGCAACCATATTTGATTGGCTGTCTTGCCCCTGCCGTGGCCGATGCCCAAACCGAAGTATTCCGCCGATCTTACCTCTATGGGGATGTCGGTTTTCGCCCTGTTTTGGAATTCGATATAAGTGGCTTCTTCGTCGTCCTCGATGATCTTTATGTCTTGGTCCTTGGTAGTGTTTTGCGTGTTCAGCAGATGGCGGTATTGCGTACGTATTTGGATTTTGCCGTCGATGGGGTTCAAGCGGGTTTCGGGGTTTTTGTTCCTGTACGCGTTTATCAGCAGGTTGACGGCGGTTCGGAGGACCTCCCAGTATGCTGCGTTTTCGAAGGTGTAGTTCAGGAAGATGTCATTCATGGGGTAGATGGCTTTCCTGCCGTTTGGGAGTTCCACATACCCGATCGGGTTCGCTTGGGGGTGGGGGTGCATTGGCGGTTCACTCCTTTTCTTTTGTGCCAGAAACGTAACGGTATTGTACCATCTTTTACGTTTTAATTATACAGCGAACGCCCCGCGTAAACGGGGCGTTCGGTTTCGTCATTCGTTAGTTTGTGTTTAGGTTAGGTGTTGTGTTGGTTATCAGTTGATGAGGTAGCCGAGCAAGTCGGTGAAGGCGCTCATCGGTACATACCAGGTACCGCCAATATCTACGAGTCCGAAACCTGCAGCTACTATTGCGGGTACGGGTTGGCCGGCAATCCTGATAAACGGTGATTCGTTTAACCTTGGGTCGGGAACCATGATTTGAACCATGGGGCCGTCAGCTTGGGGTGCGGAGAAGGTGGAGACGCTGTTTGCCCTGGTTAAGGAACCGTTGGGGATAACGTTCTCGAACAGACCACGAAGGTTTACGAGATCATTACCGCCGTAGGTGATGAAGTTCGGTTGGCCTGCGGAGTTTACTGATGTCGTGTCAATTGTGAGCCTTGCGGGCTCGTTAACAACGGGGGGCTCGGGCGTGGGTTCGGGGCCGGGTTGTGCCGGGGGCTCAACTGGACCTTCGACCAGATCCATGCCGGGGCCGGTGATATAAGCGACAATGTCTCTGTAGGCTGCGTTTACCGCACCACCTTGTTGTTGTTGTACCGCGGAACCTTTAACAACAACTTCTAATTCGACGCCCGGTTCGTTAAACATCGTACCGGAAAGAACGCTGCTGAAGGTGATGACCGCTGCTTCGGTAGACGCACGGTTTACGGTGAACCTTACACCGGCAAAAGCACCTGCAACCCTATCCATTTCATCATCAGGTATGGCAGTCGGTGCACCGACATTAAAGCGAAGGCCTTCGCCGTCAATGCTTGATGCCGCTACGGTCCATTGCGGATTCCATCCCAAAGTAGGCGCGGTAAAGGGAATGCCGTTTACAGAATATCTGAGGAACAAATCAATACTTTGACCTTGTCCAAAGAAACCTGCCGTGCCTTCTTCCACAACAACGTTTGCAAGTGCTTCTGCAAACAGGAAGCCGAAGTCGGGGCGTTGGAAGCTGAGTGCTACAGGATCACCAAAATCAACTGTCAACGGGTTTTTTGTATTGGCGACGGTGAGAGTTTCCGTGGTGTTGTTCGGATGGCCGACTACTTGCACTTGCACTTCGATCGGTACTTCACCCAGACCGGGTGCAACCGTAAAGTTTAAGCGTAATTCGGCTATACGCGCGGTTTCGGTTAACACAGGTGTAATAACCGGGAACACAACGGTTCTGTTATTGTTAATAATGCTGCTTCCTGCGGTCGTGCCAACATGTTGCACACGATCCCCTGCGCTGTCATGCCACCATTCCCGAAGATTTTGTTGATCGGATGCGTTACCCGTCCACCTTATTTGTGCATCACGGACGGTTACACCCGGCGTAAGGACGTTAACGATAATGGGCGAATTGAGCATCGTCGCGCTGCCAAGTTCTTGAACGCGGATGATACCGGCATGATGGTCACCATTGTTTACACCCGTGCTAAGGGTGGGGACAGCGCCTTCAACGCCGACGCTGATGCCCCACAGGTTTTGGCGGGCCAACAATAAGGATACCCGGGTTGTCGAGTCGTTATCGCCTATGCTTGGGGTTCCCGTTGAACCAGTTTGACGCAGGGTAACGAGTACGTTCAAGTCTTCAGACCTTAACGAGTGATTCCCTTCCGGTGCTAATTCCAAACCGGAAACAACGAAGGTACCTCTTTGCGCACCTTGCGGTCCATCTTTCCTTCCATCTATGGTGAAGGTTAAGGTTAACGTAGCTGTGCCTGCCGCTGAGGCTACTAGACCGGATACACCGGAGAAACCGCTGTCACTCGGAGCGGCAACAGCCGGTGTCCCTCGCCACACATAATTAGCCGGAGCTTCCAAGAGAACAAAGTACGTTCCGGATTCAACACGTCCGACTTCGGTGAACCGGAGGCCGGCAATCCCTTGCGCTCCTGCCACTTGGGTCCTTTGGAATACATCCCCTTCACGCGCTACATTGAAGTGGGTGCTGTTAATATCGGTGCGGATCCAACGTACCAATTGGATATCGCTTGCGATAACGCGGAAAGTGGGGCTGTCGGGCGTAGCGATACTGACACGCAAACGCGACCTATGATCCCTGATGTCATCGACGGTTACCTCAAACTCAAGGAAATTGTCTTCACCGGTAACATTCCACGTGGGACCTGCTGCAACGGCTGAGCCATCATAATCCAAACGAAGGAATACATTTTGACCCGCAATATCAATAGATCCGGCGGAAGGAACGGAAGGTCTGGCAGAAGCAGAATTATTGGCGGTTGTACCAGCAGCGACGATGTCGAAATCGTCTATATTACCTCTTCTGGCCGCATCGCCTCCCGTAAGTTCAAGCCTAAAGTGCACACCAGCCCAACCTGCGGTGGTGGGTATATGCCCGAAAACGCTCAACGGTATTCTAATCCGTTGAACGGAAACCTGCGGACCAGGCGGAGTTGCGATGTTTTCACCGTTTCCGGCTCCGGATGCTGCTGTCGGGCCTGTACGGAGCGTAACGCCTTCATTCAGGGTTGCCCCAAACGCACTCATCGGCATAAGTGACAGCACCATCACAAACGCCAACAGTAAAGCTACTTTCTTTTTGAGATTTTTCATACTTTCTCCTTTCCGGTTTTTGAAATAAATTTCCGATTTTTGTATGGAGCGTATGATACTTACGGTGCGGTTTTCTTATCCGCATCGCGCGTTCGCCAACCCAGGTTAGCGCACGCTAAATTATGTAAATTTCAAAAAAATCCAAAAAAAGAAACGCCGTCAATGGCGTTTCAACAGCGTTTTTAAGGTGCTTTGCGGGTGCGCTCTTATAACCAACAATCGATTAAAACTATATTAAACGTTCATCTCAACCCCTACACCAACTCTACATACTCCCACATAATCCCCACGGCGTCGGAGTATTCCATATCCTCCGACTCCGAGCGTGACAGGTATTCAGCGTACGCGCCGGGAAAGGGATGCAGGGCTTCTTGCAAGCGTTTCTTCATGGCATGGTAGCCGCCCTTATAGAATTCCTCCCGCTTGAGGGATGGTTTTTCATAGGTTCCTAATTTAAACTTTTCTGCGATAGGGTAGGTCATTGGGTTTTCACCGCCGGATGTATTTTGTTCCCCTCTATATTAATACATTCGGAACGGTTACGCAATTTTTGCACAGGGGGTTCATTCATTTCTTTGCGCGTCCATTAATTACTTCCCGTTCATGACATGATGATGGTTGTTTTCGCAAATCCATTCTATCACTTGTGGCCTTGGTAGCTTTGAATACTTTGAATATTATTATGTCTTATTTTTTCCATCTGTTCGCCTTGCAATAATTTCCCCCGTGTAATATAATTTCGTGCAACGAACACATGTGCTACGGAGGGATTTGTATGATCATAGCCGAACGCTTACGCCTATTGCGGCGGGAAAAGGGTTTGAGCAAGCGGGAACTGGTAAATATGCTCCCGTTAAATTACAGTACGTACGCCAATTATGAGTCGGGTTTTCGGGAGCCGAACTCCGATGTGTTGCAAATGCTTTCGCGGCACTTTGGGGTAAGCATCGACTTTATCATCGGCGCGACGGAAAATCGGATGCGCGCCGACGAAGTGGCGGTGCTGACCGACGACGAACATAAGCACATCATGCAGTACCGGACGCTTGACACGCACGGGCGCGATTTGGTGGACATCGTCATGCAGAAGGAAACCGAGCGGGTCAGCCTGCCCAATACGCAGCATTTGGTGGGCGGCCGTCAAGTGGTGGACAATATGCTTACGTTGAAGGTTTACCAACAGAAGGCTTCCGCGGGGTTGGGCAGCTACTTAAACGACGAGAGCGACCGGGAATATGAGCTGCTGCGGTTCGCGGCAACGCCCGTGAGTGAAAAGGCGGACTTCTGCATCATGGTTAAGGGTGACAGCATGGAGCCGAAGATCGCGGACGGGGACATCGTCTTCGTTAAGGCCGTGCCGAAGGTGGACGCCGACAATGTGGGTATCTTCGTGTACGACGGGGAATCTTATTGCAAGCGTTTACGGATCGATCATAAGAAAAGTGCGGTCGTACTGGAATCGCTCAATAAAGCGTATGCGCCCAAGCGGATCGAAAACCCCGAAATGCTGCGTACCGTGGGTTTGGTTATCGGGATCGCGGAGTAGCGATCAGATACAGCCTGTGCAGCGCGCGGGTGCAGATTAAATAGAACAGCTTACCGCCAATCCGCCCGTATTCCGGGCAGATAACGGCGTCAAATTCAAGCCCCTTGGCGAAAGATACAGCCATTACCATGATACCGGGGGCGAAGCGGCTTTCCGCGTTATTGATTAATTTAACTTGTGCCCTACTAGGGCACAAGTTATTTTTTATGAGTTGGGCGTGGAAAGCGCAGGCTTTGGCGGTGTCGGACAGCAGGATGCCGACGGTCTTGTATTCGGTCGGGAGCTTTTCGAAGATTTCGTAAACGGCGGCGTACGGGTCGTCTGTTTCGATGATTTCGGGTTCATCCCCGTGGCGCATATATAATGAAGCGTCGGTATCGGTTTCGGGCCGTCCGCCCAAGATGCTGTGGGCGAAGCGGTTGATTTCATACGTCGATCGGTAGCTCTTCGAAAGGGGGATGATTTGCGCCGAGGGGTACATCGCCGTGATTTCCCCGCGGTCGTGCAGGTTGATGTCGGGATACAGGGCTTGGTTGGTATCGGCCAGGATGGTGAAGTGGCTGGCGGGGTAAAATTTTTGCAAAATGCGGTGCTGCAGGGGGCAGCAGTCCTGCGCTTCGTCCAGCAGAATGTGCTTGACGGATTTGTCCGCGGCTACGCGCCCGGTTAGGATGGAAACATAGAGCAGGGCCAGCGCGTCCTCGTAGCAAAGGACCTCGCGCTTTAACGCTTCGTGGGTATGGCGCATGGGGAGCGAATGGTGCGCCGCCCATGACTTCAACGCTTTTTCGTAAAGTTTGTGGGGGGTGGGGGAAAGGCGTTGGCGCAAGTCGGTGATGACGATGAGCTTTTCCTCTTCGAATTTTTGCCGCGCTTCCTCGTCGGTTAGGTTGTCGTCCGCAATAGATTCAAACAATTCGGTGACGGCTTTACGGTTGGCTTTATAATATTCCGCGAAGCATTGCTGTACATAGTCAAGCACGCGGTTGGTTTTGCTTGACAGCATGGACGCGCTCGTCCTGTCCGTATACAACGCGGCAAGGCGGGTTTTATCACAAATTTTATCGCGGTAGAAGTACACGTCGTCGGCGAAGGATGGGGCGTGGCCGCGTACGGTTTCTTCCAAATGATCGAGGAAGGCGGGGGAATACTTGTGCGCAAGCCATTTTCGGCGGTCGCCGCGCGGATGCGCTTCGCTTTCCGGTTCGGATACGCTTAAATAATCGATGAGCTCATATCCGTCCGTAAAGGGCCGCGGGGAATGGGTTCGAATCAGCTCCGCGAAGTCCAAATGCTGTACATCGTCCTCGCCCAGGTCGGGAATAATGCCTTCGATATACGACGCGAAGATGGGGCTGGGCGAAAAGATGCGCAGCCGCCCCGACGACAGCGACGAACGGTGACGGTACAGCAGGTACGCCAAGCGGTGCAAACCCACGGAGGTCTTTCCGCTGCCCGCCGGACCGAAGACGATAACCGAATCGGCTTCGCAACGGATGGCTTTGTTTTGCTCGCTTTGTATGGAGTGGATGATCGTTTTGATTTTCGCGTCCGATACCTTGGAAAGCTCCTTTCGCAGGATGTCGTCCTCCACGGCTAGGTCGGAATCGAAGAAATAAAGCAATTCTCCTTTTTCAATTTGATAATGGCGTTTTAGCACGATTTCGCCGTTGATCGTCGGGTTTTCCTTCACGGGTACGGCGAAGGACGCCCGCCCCACGCCGTAATCGTAATACAACGACGAAATGGGCGCGCGCCAATCATATATATGGAAGGTTTGCGTTTTTTCGTCGAACAGGGAATGCCGCCCGATGTAGATTTCCTCGCGGTCCTCATACCCGCTTTCGATAAAGTCCAGCCGCGCGAAGTAAGGCGTGCCGAGGATGCGCGTGAGGCGCGTCAGTTCCTTGGAGGTTTGCGAATAGGCGGATTCCGTCGCGCTTACCTCTTGGGCGTACAGGTTAAGGGTAACGACGTCATCGAAGTCGCGGATGATGTGCGTGGCGCCGTACATTTGCTTGCGGGCCTCCAGTACCCCCTCGCGGCGCGCGCGTAAGCCTTCGGTGTTTTTATTGATTTGCTCGAGGATCGCACCCCGTACGATCGACAGCTTCTTTTCCTCGTAGTCGCGCATGATGCCTCCGTTTGCGCAGTCCGTAATGGGATTGCGCGGATCAATCGTTAATCATATAATATTATTGTAATATTTCCCCCGTATTATGTCGATACAAAACCGGAGGGGTATGCCCTCGGGAGGGTTGTATATGTTAACCAGCGTATTTTATTACAACCTTTACAAGCCTTATCTCGTAAGCAACGCGAACGGACGCGGGGACAATATCGGCCCGCGCCGCAGCCGCATCGCCGACAAGCGGGAAACCCCCGAAACCTCGGGGCCGGTCTTTGTGTTAAACAAATCGCTTAAAAAAGATATGGTCAACTACGCCCGCTCCGTTTCCCACGGCGTGGTGGACCTGCGCGAATCCACGCACCGCATTGCCGGCGATATGCATGATTTTAACCGCACCGCCCACCAAAGCGGGTGGGACTACGCGCTGGATGTGTTGATGTCGGACCTTTCCGCTTTCGCCGACAATTACAACCGTAGCGCGGGTTTTATGCGGGCGCAGGACCACAGCGCGGGCCTTCGCTCCTTTTCCTACGAAATCGCGGATAATATATTCTATAACCGCAACCGCTTGGAAATGCTTGGGCTCAACCTTTCCGAAGACGGACGTTTCGCCTTCGACTCCGACCGCGTGCGGGACATGTCCTTCGAAGAGGTAAACGTAGCCATCGGCGAAAATATCGAAATCTTCTCCGGCCTCCAATCCTTTACCCGTCAGCTCCTGACCGAACCGCTCGTGGAGCATATGCGCTTCCGCGGATTAAATTACCATTATAATTACCGCCGCGGCCAAATGGAAACGGACGGGTTTGGGCTGTTGGAAATGGGGTTGTTGGTGGATAGGGTCGTGTAGTGCGTACGATCAATAATAAGGAAATTGCATTGTTTCGCGTGATGAATCTCGATGAATATAACGCGCTAAAAGACAACAACGGAATGTTTACGGAATATGATTACGCAATGGAAGTTAAATGGTTCGCTACGAGTATGGATCACGTAATGGAATGGAAAGATAAATTTAAATATAAAGACGGCGAATATAAAATTATTGAAATCAATATATTACAATCCGTTTTGAATGACATGCACTATGTCGAACTTTTGGATGGTATCGGTCCTGCATATTCGGCGGAAATACACATGCTGAACGTTATTGAAAGGAGGATTCATTATCATGAATAGAACCGTGAAAGTAAAGTTGAAATGGACCTCTAAAAAAGAGGGGGGGAAAAAACATGTTTTTCCCAGGGGCATGAGGTATTGCCCCATCGCCGTCGTCGAAGGCGGGGAAAACCATGAGAGCTTATGGAGTTCATCGGTTATCAATACAAACATAAACGGACGTAAAACAGAAGCGGAGTTATCCTTTTTGGCGGACGACGCCCCCCACAATTTGTTGATAACGGGAAAAAAGGTATTGTTATACGAAGGGCAAAGCGTAGTGGCGGAGGGTAAAATATTATAAAATTTGTTTAAATATCGGTTATAGTAAAAACCGGGCCGCTTCCATGAATATATCAATCATGGAGGCGGCTTTTTCGTGCGTGATAAAGGATTTCGAACGGGAAGGGGTAAAGAAACCGGAACCACCGAGGTGTGCGGCATATCGGTTGAGGATCGTAACCATGTGGCCGTAAAAAATATATTCGTACGGGGCGTATCGATTATCGCCCACACCGATAACCAATCCGTTACCCGCCGCCCAGCGCAAAGCGTTGCCGTAATCCGTATAATCATTCACATCGATGAATCTGTTGGGGAAGCCATCCGCCGACGGGTGGCCGATCATACACCATAAAAGGAACGCCGCTTCGGCGCGCGTGATGTACCCGTTCGGGGACACGCATATGCAGGGCGGTGTTATTTTTTCCGCAGCTTCTTCTTCAATATTATCGTAGCCTACGATATATAGGGACAAATGGCGGGTTGTGAAGGTTACGGCTCGTTCTTCGGGGCAATAGGAACTTTCTATTTTGTGAAGATGACCTTCATTATCCAAATACCGCACCGCAACGGGTAGTTCGCCTTCATACGGGACGGTAATGCGCAGCGTCCCTTCGCCGAATGTGCGGATGTATCCGTCTTCGATGGAAAGCCGTATGCGCAAAACGATGTCGTTATCACGCAATATTCCTTCCAATGCGTACCGCTGCGCGTCGGGTAAGTCAAACAATTCTTCTTCCGTAAGTTGCGCCAGGGTGAAGGTGAGATCATTTGCGTTTTGATCGATGATGGAGGCTAACGCATATTCATCGAAGGTGATGCTTCCGTGGGGTAAATCGATATGGAGGTAAGCCTCGTCCTGCGCGGATTTTATTAAGTCGGTTGCTTTGATGGTTTGGGAGTTTTCGGATATCGGAGGATAAATAGGTAGGGGTGCGGGTAAAGGTGTGGGAGAAGCCGCAGGCTCGGTTGTGGGTTGCGGTGCAGGCGTTGTACGCGGCGGTGTGTGGGATTGGGATGGATAGTCGGTTTCCGACGAGGGGGGAGGACCTTGTGAAGCAGGAGTTTCCGGTGAAGGGGTCGGTCCCGGCGGAGGTGAAGGGGTCGGCTCCGATGTTGGGGTAGGAGTGGGTGTGGGGGTAGGCGTGGGGGTAGGCGTATGAGTCGGCTCCGGTGTGGGGATTGGTTCCGGTGTGGGGGTTGGCGTAGGAGTCGGTTCCGGCGTGGGGGTTGCTTCCGGCGGGGGTGTAGGTTCGGTTTCCTCGGTAAGAGTAGCGAAGGTACTTGACGCACTTATTGGGGAAGCGAAATGGGTTGCCGTCATGGGGAAGCGGACATAAAAATGATATTCCGTATCGGGTTCCAATCCGATAAACAACGGTTCGGATTGCCACGTGCCCGCCCCCATCCGATATTGTGCGCCGGGGATCGGGTATAATTCGACCGTCGTTTGCGTGATGTTTGACGCTTGCGGCGGGTTGGGGACGGCTTGTGTTTCGAGCGTTTCGCCGGAACCGCTCCCCCCTATTGGTGAATTGCCCGTAATCCCGCCGGGTGCGGAATAGAGGTTTCCGTTATTGACGAACGTTCCGTTGTTTAGGATCGTTCCTTTGGAATATAAGGTACCGCTGTTGTTAATACTTCCACCCGTGTTACTGAATATACCGGATACGGTAATCGCTGCGTCGCCGTTAATACGCAGCGCCGCCGACTCCACGAAAAAATTATTAAAGGAATTATTACTGCTTAACGTAAATTCACCGAAACCCGATATACCGATATTCGCGTTTTCGGAAAATTTACCGTTGATTTCCACGGTATTATTAAAGGGAATGTTCAGCCGAACCCTATCACCCACTATTTCAATATATCCGTTTATGGCGGCGGGCGGGTTCGTGTTGCCCAGCCTGAGCGTGATATCGGTATTTATGCCCGTATTCGGGTTCCCGTGGATTTTGATATTCCCTTCGATAATGGTGGGACCGACGGTATTTGCGTACCTCCGTAACGTTACCGCGGTGATTTCCGGCGGGATCACCAACGTACCGTTCGCGCCGGGGTGTACGATTACTTCCCCGCCGTTGACTAATCCGCTAAGGTTGGGCGGTGTTGCGGAATCCCATGTAAGCACGGAATTCATTAATGGTTGGATCATCCCATAACCCATGGCCGCCGGCATCGTACCCAATAAAAAAAGAACCGCAAAAAAGCATACCGCCGTCCTTTTTATTTGATCTTTCATTTTGATCACTCCCGTATTTTTTTCATGTAATCCAAAGGAACCAATGTACATCAATTGGAACGTTCCTGTACATAACGGATTATTAAATATAAGCGGGAACAAAAAGTATTCCATGGACAACTAACCCGCGCTGGGTTATTATTACAGCGTATTTATCATTTTATAATGAGGAAACCATATGCCCGATAAACTTGCGCATTTGCGCGAAGAGATAAATCAAGCGCTGGCGGATGCCGCGCCCGAATCCATCGAAGCCCTGCGGGTTAGGATGCTGGGCAAGAAAGGCGAAATCACCTCGGTATTGAAGTCGCTGGGCGGGCTCGAACCCGAAGCGCGCAAAGCCGCCGGGCAAGCGGCCAACGAACTGCGCGATTGGGCGCAGGGTATGATCGACGATGCGAAGGCGGCCGCCGGGGCAAGCAGGCAAGCGCAAGCCCTGACGGAGGAAAATATAGACATCACCTTGCCCGGTCGCAGGCGCGGCGTCGGCAGGCTGCATCCCCTTACACAGGTATACGGCAAGCTGGAGGAATTATTTTTAAGCCTGGGTTTTGACATCGTGGAAGGTCCGCACGTCGAAACCGTTTACTATAACTTCGACGCGTTGCGTACGCCCGAAAGCCATCCCTCGCGGGACGAAACGGATACCTTCTATTTTAATGACGATTTCCTGTTGCGCTGCCATACTTCGCCCATGCAGGTACGCGTAATGGAAAAACAAAAACCACCGATACGGGTGGTCGTACCGGGCAAGGTATTCCGCCGCGACGACGTGGACGCCACGCATACGCCCGCTTTTCACCAGTTGGAGGGCCTCGTGATCGATAAAGGCATCCACTTCGGCGATTTTAAGGGGATGCTGGAACTTATCATGGCGCATATTTTCGGGCCGCAAACGAAGATACGCCTGCGTCCCAGCTTCTTCCCGTTTACCGAACCGAGCGCGGAAGTGGACATCACTTGCTATGTGTGCGGCGGTAAACCGCAAAGCGAGCCTTGCCGCGTGTGCAAGGACAGCGGTTGGGTGGAGCTGTGGGGTTGCGGCATGGTACACCCCGAGGTGTTGCGCATGTCGGGTATCGACCCCGATATATACAGCGGCTACGCCTTCGGCCTGGGGGTTGACCGCATTACCTCCGCGCTGTACGGTATATCCGACCCGCGCTTGTATTTCGAAAACGACGTGCAGTTTTTAAAACAATTCTAGGAGAATCCATATGAATATTCCCATGTCATGGCTGCGGGATATGATCGACATACCCGATGACACACCCACTTTCGCCCGCAAGGTTACCGACGCCGGGGTAAAGGTGGAGGGCATCACCAAAAGCGGTGAGGAAATCACCCACGTAGTAGTGGGGCAAATCAAATCGTTGGAACGGCACCCCGACGCGGATAAACTGTGGGTAACGCAAACCGACGTCGGTACGGAAGTGTTGCAAATCGTTACGGGCGCGGATAATTTGAAAGTGGGCGATTATATCCCCGTAGCTTTGCACGGTTCGACGCTGGCTAATGGGCTTAAAATTAAAAAAAGCAAAATGCGCGGGCAGGAATCCAACGGGATGCTTTGCTCCATCGGCGAGCTGGGCTGTACCTCGGAAGATTTCCCCCACGCCACGGATGAGGGGATATTGGTCCTGACCGAGCCGCATCCGTTGGGTGTGGACGCGAAACCCATCTTGGGCATAGCGGAAGAAGTATTGGAATTTGAAGTCCTCTCCAACCGTCCGGACATGAACGCCGTAGCGGGCATCGCCCGCGAAGCCGCGGCGGTGTATAGCGTACCCTTCAAACTGCCCGAGATACTTGTACCGGAATCCGGTACAAGTGACGCGGCAAGCCTTGTCACCGTGGAAATTAAAGATGAAACAAAATGCCCCCGTTACATCGCCCGCGTAGTGCAAGACGTACGGATCGCCCCCTCGCCGCGCTGGATGCAAAAACGGCTGGAGGCGTCGGGCTTGCGTCCGGTGAATAACATCGTGGACATCACCAACTACGTGATGTTGGAATACGGCCAACCCCTGCACGCCTTTGACATCGGCGCGGTGGCGCAAAAGGACGGCAAACACGGCATCGTCGTGCGTACGGCTGAAGCGGGGGAAAAGATCACGACGCTGGACGGCGTTTCGCGCACCCTTACCGACACGATGCTGCTCATCGCCGACCATGAAAAACCCCTCGCCATCGCCGGGGTGATGGGCGGTGACAGCACAAAGGTACACGACAATACCACGGTAATTCTATTCGAATCCGCCAATTTTAACCCCGAAAATATCCGCAAGACCGCGAAGGGGTTGGGGATGCGTACCGACGCCTCAGCCCGTTACGAAAAGGGCATCGACCCCAACCAAGCGTTGGCGAGCGTCAACCGCGCGATGGAATTGGTGGGGTTGCTGGATTGCGGGCGCGTCGTACCGGGGATGGTTGACAACTATCCCGCGCCGCGTCAACCCCAAACGGTAAAGTTCAATCCCGAAAATATAAACAAGCGGCTGGGACTTTCCCTTTCCGTTGAGGAAATATGCGGATATTTGAACCGCGTGGACATCGAGACGCGAGAAAGCGGCGATTTATATGAAGCCGTTGTCCCCACCCACTTCGGCACAAATTGGGCCGAAGTTGACCTAGTCGAAGAGGTGGCGCGTTTCTACGGTTATAACAACATCCCTTCGAAATACGTCCAATCCCTATCCGCGGGGATACCCTTCCAACCCGGTATGACGCCCCGCCGCCGCCGCGAGTTGGCCATCAAACAAACCGTGACAGGCTTGGGGTACTATGAAGCCTGCACTTATCCCTTCGAAAGCCCGAAGGTTGCCGACAAATTGCTATTGCCCGCGGACGACCCGCTGCGCAACTTCCTCGCGTTAAGGAATCCGCTGGGCGAGGACTTCGGCATCATGCGGACCTTGACGGTCAGCGGGTTATTGACAAGCCTGGCGGCCAACAACGCCAAACGCAACGAAACCGCGCGCCTCTTTGAAATTTCATGGGAATATAAACCGAAGGCATTACCGTTGACGGAATTGCCCGAGGAACTCCCGCGCTTAACTTTGGCCGCGTACGGGCCGGACGTGGATTTCCTGTCCCTTAAGGGCGACGTGGAGGAATTGCTTTCGGTTTATGTCGGCGGCAAGTGGATATATGAGCCGCTTCAATTGCCTTATATGCACCCGGGGCGCACGGCTTCGGTTTCATACAGGCCGCATCGTAAAGGCGACGCCGTTACCATCGGTTACTTGGGTGAAGTGCATCCCCAAGCAGCAGCCAATCATGATATCGAAGCGCGGGCTTACATCGCCGTGTTGGATTTGGACGTGTTAGACGGATTATGCAAAGCCGGGAAAGCAATGTTTACTCCGCCGTCGAAGTACCCCGCGATGACACGCGATTTGGCCTTTACCGTACCCGTAGGCGTAACCGCCGCCGAAGCCGAAGCCGCCATCCGCGAAAAAGGCGGTTCATGGCTGACGGAGGTTACGTTGTTCGATGTATACCAAGGCAAGCAAATCGAAGCGGGATATAAATCCATGGCGTACAGCCTGCGTTTTTCGGCGTACGACCGTACTTTAACCGACGAATCTGCGCAGAAACTCATGGCAGTCATCCGCGAAAACCTTAACCGGCGCGTCGGCGCGCGGGTGCGTTGATGGAGATATTATATTTATTGCCGGGTGCGTTTTTTGCCCCGGTCATACACGAATGGGCGAAGGCCGTCGCGTCGCATTTGCAAGGCGACCCCACGCCGCGTAACAAGGGCTTTTTGACAGCCAACCCGTTAAAATTCATCGAACCGATCGGTTTTATGATGATGCTGATCTTCAACGGCTTCGGTTGGGGGCAACCTGTGCCGACCGCCTCGCTACATTATAAGAACCGCCGCAGGGGGGTCTTGGTTACGCACATCACGCCCATCGCGGTTAACTTTACGCTGGGCGTCGTTTCCATAATCATATTGAGTCTGCTCGACAACGGGCCGATCAACCCCCTTATGTGGGTATTGTTCTATTTCGCGCAATGCAATATCTTTTTGGCCCTGTTTAATTTGATCCCCGTACATCCGCTGGCTATGCATAAGATCATACAGCCCTTCCTGCGGCCCGATACGCTGGTAAAGCTGAACCATTACGAAAAACCCATGCAAATCATTTTGATACTCACGCTGGTGTTCCAATTGGTCCACGCGGTATTCAATCCCGTGTGGGAATTCGTGTTGCGCACGGCTTGGCTGACGTAATGGAGGTTAAGCTGGCGGTATACGCGGGCCCGTTGGATTTGTTGCTGCGTTTGATCGCCCGCAACGAAATGGATATCTTCGACATCCCCATCGCGGAATTGACCGAACAATACCTTAACGAAATCAAGGGCTTGCACCCACAGGGGGATCATACCCCCGATTCGCTTGAAATGGATAATTTGAGCGAATTCCTGGTTATGGCGGCGACGTTGCTGGAAATAAAATCAAAGATGCTCCTTCCGCGGCCCAAGCCCATCGACGAAATCGAACCCGAAGACCCGCGCGAGGCTTTGGTGCAACGATTATTAGCCTACCAATTGGCGCAGCAGCTCGCGCAACAGCTTAGGAGCCTGACCCCGCCGGGCGACAAACTGACCGGAGCGGGCGAATTATGGCTGGCGCGGGAAGCCGAAGACACACCCCCCGTATTGGAAGGCGTCAGCGTGGGGGATTTGTGGGAAACCTTTACCGGAATTATGCGGCGCAAGGATTCCCGTACCGACACGCAACGCGCGGGATACGGCGAAATGCCGCGCGAACGTTTTACCGTGACGGAAAAGGTCGCTTATATACGCCATCTTCTTAAGCAGGGGCGCGTCAATATGTTTGATTTGTTTATGCAATGCCGCTCACGGGGGGAAATGATTACCACGTTTTTAGCGTTGTTGGAAATGATACGCCGCGGTATGCTTAAAGCGCACCAGGACCGGGATTTCGCGGACATAAGCTGTGAGGCCGCTTAGGCAAAAGGGGGGACTTTATGAACACCGTTCGTTGTAAAATATGCAAGCAGATGTTCTCGTTTGACGGATTGCCGCCCGATTCCTGTCCGACGTGCAAACGCCTGAAGGAATCGCAGTTCCAATCCGTACGTGAAATCGTGAAGGACAATCCGGGCATTACCGCGTTGGAGGTATACGAACGCACCCATGTCCCCCTCCCCACCATCGTGCGGTATATCGAGTCCGGCATGTTGGAAGTCATGTCCACCAACGCGAATTTGGATAACGTGGATATGCAGATATGGATAGACAAATCCACCGCAAAAGGGAAAAAAGCGAAGGAAAAAGCGGAGGCGGAAGCGGTGTCCGCGATGGCCCGCGCCGATAGGGAAGAAATCAAGGACGAACCCCCGAATGAAAGAAAGAATAAAAAAGCGGAAATCAAATTCATCGTAAAGTAAGGGATCGTTTATATGTCCGGAAAATTTTCGGAGAAGGAAAAGATGCTGGAAGCCATGCTTTTCGCCAGCCCCGAGAGCGTACCGCTGGCCAAATTGGCCGAAGCCTTGGGCTGCGATATCCCCGTTACGCGGGGATTGCTTACGCATATGGGTGAGGTATATACGGAAGAACAATCAGGCATCCTTCTGCACGAAGCGGAGGATGCCTTTCGTTTGTGTACGAATCCCGCTTATTATCCCTGCGTGCAAAGGCTCTTGCAATTGCGCCCGAAAAGGCCCCTGTCGCAAGCGCTCCTGGAAACGCTCGCCATCATCGCCTTTAAGCAACCGGTAACGAAGGGGATCGTGGAGGAGATCCGGGGCGTTAATGCCGACCACACCGTCAATAAATTGGTGGAATACGGCTTGGTGGAGGAAAAAGGGCGGCTGGAAGCGCCCGGGCGCCCGATTCTGTTTGGCACTTCCGAGGAATTTTTGCTATATTATGGTTTGAAAAGTGTAGAGGAGCTGATCCCATGAAATTGCTGAACAAGGAAAGCCTGTATGCCGTCACCGATCTGACGGCCGACAAGATCATCAAAATGACGGACACCCAGCTCCGTACCTACCGGGAAAGCCTAACCAACGCCGTAAGCCTCTTCCCCGTGCAAAAGGACAGGCTGGAGGACGCGTTCGCTAAAATGGACTACGCGCCCACCTTACAATGGCTTAAGTCGATGCGGAATACATTAAACCAAATCCATGCCGACAACCTGGCCAAGCAATGCGACAAACAGCTCGCCCTCAACCAGGATATAGACAACATCAGGCACGACCGGTTAAAGACGTTCATCGACTTCTTCGTCGCGTCGCTGGTTTTGCTGTACAAGGACATACAAACGGTGCTGGACGAATTGTCGCAAACGGAAAAAAGCTCGCCGAAGGAGAGCTTCGCCAAAAAAATCAAGAACCAATTGTCAACCGTTTCCGAAATCAACATGCAAACGATCGAACGCATGACGGATGATCACATAAAAGTCTATATCAAGAAATTAAGGAACTTTACGGAGGACAGCCCCGCGCAGGAGGACGGCCTGCGCAGCGCGTTTAAGATAAAGAACTACGCGTCGGTAATGCGGTGGTTAAGTGTAATCGAGGGTACGCTGACGCAATTACACGTCAATTCCCTGGCGGAGGAATGTCAGCGCCAAGCAAGCCTAAACCAGGACATAAGCGCGATACGGCACGAAAAGCTGGAACCGTTCGTCAATTACGTGCTGACTTCCTTAAGCATGTTGCGTTCCGACATTGAATCGTTGCAACTGGAAAACCGCTGACATTAACCGTTTTCTTCATTTTCTTCCATTAACGCCTGTAATCCGATGATAAATTGGGGTGTGGACCGCGTTAATATCTCGGTGTCACCCTCCCACCCCGCCAGTTCCAGCCTATGCGCGAAACGCGAAAGCCGCTTTTCGCCGATATCGTTAAGCGCGCCGCTTACGGCGTGTACCGCGGCGGTATAACCGCGGATATCCCTGTGGTTAATGTCCCCTTTTTTGCAAAACGCGTCCAGCGTAATGACCGCCTCGCGGGCGATGTTGAGAAACGCCGCCATCGGGGTTATTTTATTGGATTGCCTGTCACGCACAAAGCGGTTTAACGTATCGTCCAATAGTTGCAAGTCAATCGGCTTGGGTATAAACGCGTCGAACCCGTTTTGCAAAAAGACGTCCGCGCGGCCCGTTATGGCGTTGGCCGTCAACGCGACGATCGGGTTTGTGTAACCCATGGCGCGTATTTGGCTCGCGGCTTCCATACCGTCCATTTCGGGCATCATATGGTCCATGAAGATGATGTCGTATACCCTGCCGTTTTTGACCCTGTCCACGGCCTCGCGCCCATTGGTGGCGGTTTCGATATTCAATTGGTACAGTTTAAGGAAGCGTTCCGCCACAAACAGGTTCGTCTCCGTATCGTCCACCACCAAAACACGCCCATACGGCATGGGTTCGCGTTCGAACTTGACCTTGCGGCGGTGCTTCATGTCATTGACGTGGAGGTGCCTTAATTTTTCCGCCGTTTGTTTGCCCAAGACCGCGCTACCCGATACGCCCTGCGGAAGGCTGACGGTAACGGCCGTTCCCTTACCGGGTTCGCTTTCCACACTTAGTTCCCCGTCCATCAGCGTTACCAATTGCTTAACGATGGAGAAGCCCAGCCCCGTGCCTTCGATACTGCGGTCCGCGTTTTCGTTGAAGCGCGAATATTCGTCGAAGAGGCGCGCGAGCTGATCGCCGCTCATACCGCGCCCCGTATCGCTGATAACGATCACGAGGTTGCCGTCATCCCGTACGGTTTCGTAACGGACCTCCATAGTGACCTTGCCCGCGTCGGTATATTTAAACGCGTTGGACAATATGTTGCTTAGGATTTGTTTTATACGGAGCTCATCGCCGAGCAATTCTTCGGGGATGGCTTCATCGACCGCTAATTCGAACGTGATCGGCTTGTTGCCGATGCGCAGCATGTTCAAATGCACGGCGTCGTTGATCATGCCGACGGTTTTGTAAGAGGCGGCTACGATATCCAGCTTGCCCGCTTCAATTTTGGAAAAATCCAATATATCGTTGATGATACCCAGGAGCATTTCGCCGGATGCGTAGATTTTTTCAAGTCCGGCTTCGATTTCCTCGGGCAGCGGGTCGATTTGGAGCAGGATATCGGTAACCCCCATGACGGCGTTTAAGGGGGTTCTTATCTCGTGGCTCATGTTGGCAAGAAAGGTGGATTTATAGCGACTTGCGGCTTCGGCCACGCGCGCGTTTTCCTCGGCGACGGCAGCCGCGCGCTCCAAGTCGCGGCGCAGGTTGATGATTTGGATTTGCTGGCTCACGCGCAGCTTGGCGACCATCGGGTTAAAGGGCTTGCGTATATAATCCACCGCTCCGGCGGCCAAGCCTTCGCGTTCGTCGCCTTCTTCGTTTAATCCCGTGATAAAAATGACGGGGATGGACTTGACCGCGTCGGTCCTTTTGAGCTTCGCCAAGACTTCAAAGCCGTTCATCCCGGGCATGATGACGTCCAGCAATATCAAATCGGGCATGAACTCCCCCGCCTTTTCCAAGGCGGATTCGCCGTCCATCGCGGTTAGGATGTTATAGCCCGCGCGCAATATATGGAACAGTTCCATTAAATTTGAAGAATCGTCGTCCACGATCAAGATGCTGTTCTTTTTATCCATCCCAATCCTCCAGCAACGCCTTCGCCGATTTGAAATCGAATGATTCCATTTTATCGATGACCGGATCGCTGCCCGGTATCCTTTGCAACTCCGCTACGAACGAAAGACATTCCGGATCGCCTTTGTCGAGCAGGGGCAAGAGTTTATCCAGCAATGCCCGTACGGCGGCGGCATCCATGGCCGCTTCCGATATGGCGGGTTCCCTCCCCTTACCTTCCATCGGGCTTAATTCAAGCAGTACAGCTTCCAGTTCATCTTTCAACACCGCCAATTTTTCGGGCGTGGTTTCGTCGGTGCCTTTGCCAAGCGCGAGTTCGACGTCCTTCGCGGCTTGCTGCAAGCGGGTTTTTCTTAGCTGCCCCGCGTTACTGCTTAGTGTATGGGCCAAGCGATGCGCCGTCTTGATATCGCCCGCGCCAAGCGCGTCCGTTATCCCGACCCACGCGTACCGATTGCTTAACATGAAATTATTGATTAATTTTTGTCGGAGGGCGGCATCGGCGTGCATCCGTTGGTCCGCGTCCTCCGTCCTCCAATTGACCGGCGTGAAGAAACGCATCAGGCAACGCCACAATTCCTGCGAGGTAAAGGGCTTGCCCACGTAATCGACCATACCGTTATCCTTATAAAGTTCGCGGTCGTGCGCCATGATGTTGGCCGTCAAGGCTATAATCGGGATGCTTTCGTCCATGTCACGGATGAGCTTGGACGCTTCCAAGCCGTCCATCACGGGCATGTGCATATCCATGAAGATCAAATCGAATTGCTTTTCGCCGTTCTTAATACGGCTTGCCACCTTATCCGCGCCGACCTTCCCGTTTTCGGCGACGACAGCCGTCAGCCCCACACGGGCAAGGTGTTCGGTAATGACCTGCTGGTTCATGGCGTTGTCTTCACATATGAGGACTTCCCCTTTAAAGCCGGGCTTTTCCATGCCTTCGAGGGAGGTGACTTTTTCATATTGGTCGGCTTCGCTTACGTCAATAACGTCAAACGTCAAATCGAAGCTGAACTTTGAACCGACGCCGGGGGTGCTTTCCACGGCGAGTTTTCCGCCCATGATATCCAGGATACTTTTCGTGATGGTAAGGCCGAGCCCCGTCCCGCCGTATTTGCGTGTGATGCCTGTTTCCGCTTGGACGAACGAATCGAACACACGCTCGATTTGCTCGTTTGTCATACCGATGCCCGAATCCTTTACCACGAAGCCCATGGTTATGGTTTTTTCCGTCACTTCCTTAACCGAGGCATGGAGCTTGACGATACCCGAACTCGTGAACTTAATGGCGTTGGACAAAAGGTTGACCAGGATTTGCCGCAAGCGTATCGGGTCGCCAAGGGGGACTTTTCCGAAGGACGGTTCGGCGTAGAAATACAGCGCAAGCCCCTTTTCCTCCGCTTTTTGCGCAACCATCGTGCGGCAATTAACGAACAAATCCGGCAGGCTGAAGGGGATGTTTTCAAGCTCCAGCTTACCCGATTCTACTTTTGAGATATCCAGGATATCGTTGATGATTTGCAACAGCCATACCGAGTTTTCTAATATATTCGTTAGGTAATCCCGCGTCTTTGGCGAAATGTCGTCGTCGATCGCCAATTCGGTAAAGCCGATGATGCTGTTCATGGGTGTGCGGATTTCGTGGCTCATGTTCGCCAAAAACGACGTTTTCGCTTTGTTGGCCACTTCCGCGCTTTCCAGGGCTTTGCGCAAATCGTCGTGCGCTTCCTCGATTTCGGCGAAAAGGGCTTTTTGCTCACGCAAATCCCTTATGAAAGTGGCGACCAGGTATTCCTCCCCATGCTTTACCCGTACGAGAGTGACTTCGCACGGCAGCAGCTCACCGTCCATGGAACGGTGCATCCATTCCTGGCGGTTATAACCCTCGTTGAACGCTTTCTTTACCATTTCGCGTTCGCCCTCCACGCTGGGGGAGCCGTCGGGCTGAAACTCGGGCGACAAATCGGCTACCTTATATTCAAGGTCGTCGGTTGCGTCCACCCCGAAGAATTTTAGGGCCTCGGTATTGCAATTGATAACCCTTAGGTTGGAATCCCACAAGACGCAGCAGGGCATGGCGTTGAACATCAAGCGGATGTATTCGTCAGCCTCGCGGACTTCGGCCATCATTTTGTTGAGCTGACTTTCGATGTAACCGGATACATAACGCGCGATGAAGATGCAAACGGTCAACACGGCCAGTGAAGCCAACAAACCGTTGAGTATGAACATCCAAATCTTTTGCGTATCCTCCTCCGTGTAATACCCGACGGACAGGATACCCACGACTTCCCTTTCGGCGCCGTACAGCGGAGAATACATGGCCAGGGCGTTCCTGCCGAATATCTCCATCCGGTTTGAATAGATATTGCCGGACAACACCTGGCGGCTGATGCGGTCCTCCAGCTCCAGCCCCACGACGGAATCGCCTTCCTCCCCCAATACGGTAGACGCGACCCGCACGGCATCCATGAATATCGTTATCTCGCAGCCGGTAAGCTCCTTTAAGCGATGGGCGAAATCCTGCCGATCCATTCGGAAGCCCAAGGTAATGGCACCGATGATTTCCCCGAATTCATCAAAAATGGGCGCACCCGCGGATGCACCCAATACGATCGTTTGCCCTTGTATTATGTAGGATTGGGACTCGCCCCTTAATGCCGACGCGACGTGGGGCAGGTGTCCGAAGTTATCGCCGTACATTTCCGGCTCGTGCGTCCGCGCGATGATGTAGCCGCCGGCGTCGAATATAATACTGTAGTCGAGGTGGGTAACGGTCTTTAAGTTGTTGGCGAGCGCCATAACGGCACCACGGTTGCCGTCCAATATAGCCGCCGCCATGTCGGAATTGTTGGACATACCGATGGCGGCCAAACGCGCGCGCTCCCGCATATCGGCGATGGTGTTCTCAGCCATGTTCTTGGCGGCGAAGACCTTATCCTCGATGGTATCGTTCAATTCCGCGTTGAACAATATAATGGAAGACACAAGCACGGCCAAGCCGCAGACGATGGTCAGCACGGTCATGGGAATCAAGATTCGTTTCCGTATGTTCATGGATAACCAACCCCATATAATATGTAATACTACATAAACGAGTTTACCAAAGGCAGGTATTCTTTGCAACGTTTAAACCTTGACAAGCGGGGGCGGCTGGATTAGAATCCCTTCGCCGCAAACAACGACACCATGCAGATGTGGCGGAATTGGCATACGCGCTAGACTAAGGATCTAGTGGTAGAAATACCTTGCAGGTTCAAGTCCTGTCATCTGCAAAAATAAAAATGAAATCCGAACCATACCGAGATGCGATCGATCGGCGGAGGGTTCGGATTTTCACATTAAACCGCTCCTACCCGTTTTAATAATCCCAACACGTTGCCCGAATAGAACTTTTCCAATACATCGTCCGGCAATCCGAGTCCGTAGATATACCACCGCCCCTGCCCCCATCCCCATTCGGGTATGGCGCGGAAATATTCGTCGTAGGTTTCGAAGAAGCGGTAATGCCGGTTGTAAAAGTTCGGTTCAAACTCCGTACCGCCGAAGCCCGCGTCCGTGCCGAAAAGGATTCGGTCTTGGTATTTTAAGAAGAAATCGCGAGCGGTATAGGGCTGGCGGCCCAACAGGTTATTACGCGCGGCGGTATCGATGTACATGTTGGGGTATTTGTCCAGTTGCCCGCCTACCCAGCCGAGGTCCTCGGCGTTGGAGCCCACATGCGGGATGACGAATAAGGTATCGGGATGCGCGCCGATCATATTATCCTGGGCTTGTAATAAGGTTTCGAAGGAATAATGCCCATCGCCGTAGAATACCCAATCCGGATACGCCACCAAACTTTCATAGAATTCGTTGTTTTTATCTACGGGGGTGAAGAATGATTTTGGGTCGGCGATGTGGAATAGGACGAGCATCTTATGCTTGGCGGCGGATTCCCAAATGGGGCGTAAACGGTCGTCGTCGGGCAGGATGCGCTTACCCGACGAATCCTTGATGCCGCAGCCGATATTTTTCCAGAATTTTAAACCGTGTACGCCCATCGCCTTCATTTCCCGCAGCGTTTTGTCTACATAAACGGGGAAGCCGGGTTCCTCAAAGCGCGTGACGTCCACGGAAGCAAACGTATGGATAAAACCTTCGTAGCCCTTCATATATGCTAAATGCTCTTTAAGCGCGCCATCCCAAAACATCTTTAGGTTGATCGCACCAAAGATACCCGCGCGCTTTAGGCCCTCCACGGTTGATTTAACGTCAACGGGCCCGCGTCCCTCCATTTGTAACGCGCCGATGTGGATGTGGCAATCAAAAACGGGGAAACGCGGTTGCGTAACGGACGTTTCCTTTACGGTAAGCATGGAAACGGGGTCGTAATCCCTAAGCAACAATTGATCCGTCATACATAACTCCTTGGAATCGTATTTTTATCCTATATATGAACAACAGGTATAACCAACAGGTATAACCAATAGGAGGTTAACATGAAAAAGACAGCTATTTTAATCGGCGCGGGACAGCGCGGCATCGTGTACGCCAATTTTGCCCTTTCCCACCCCGAGGAGTTCGAAATCGTAGGCATCGCGGAGTCCGACGCCACGCGCCGCGACCAAGCGCGGGAAAAGTTCAAGCTCGCCCCCGAAGTATGCCTCAACACCTGGGAGGACGTTTTTACGCGTGAAAAATGGGCCGACGCCGTCATGATCTGCACACAGGACACCATGCACTACGAACCCGTAATGGCCGCCATCCGCCAAGGATACGACATTCTATTGGAAAAGCCGATTTCCCCGTCGGAGCGGGAATGTATGGAAATCGCCGAAGCCGCCGAGGAAGCGGGCGTTAAGGTCATGGTTTGCCACGTACTGCGCTTTACGCCGCTTTTTTCGCAGGTTAGGAGACTCATCGAGGACGGCGCGATCGGTGATGTCGTCACTTTCGTACACAACGAAAACGTGGGCGACACCCATCACGCGCACAGCTTCACGCGCGGGCATTGGCGCAACACCCGTGAAAGCAGCCCCATGATCCTCGCCAAAGCCTGCCACGATTTGGACATCATGCAATGGCTGGTGGGCAAGAAATGCCTGGCCCTCCAATCCTTCGGCTCGCTCAAATTCTTTAATGAACAAAACAAACCCGCTGAAGCCCCGCCCCGCTGTACCGACGGTTGCACCGCGGATTGCCCCTACGACGCCCGCAAGCTATACCTTCACAGCCAAAACGGCTGGTTCCGCTCCGTGGCGGCGGGTTACCAAAACCCGGCGGACGCCGACGTTTTGCGGGCACTTGAAAACGGCCCGTACGGCCGATGCGTTTTCCAATGCGACAACGACGTGGTGGACCACCAAACCGTTAACATGCTTTTCGAGGACGGGATAACCGCCGTTTTCTCCATGTCTTCCTTCACGCCCGAAATCAGCCGTTCGTTTAAGATCATGGGTACGAAAGGCCAAATCAAGGCGCACACCCACGAAAAAACCATCCTCTTGACCGACTTCACCACCCGCGAAGAGCGTGAAATACCCGTCGAAGCCATCGAAGGCGGGCACGACGGCGGCGATATCGGCATCATGAAATCCTTCTGCGCTTATTTGAGGGGTGAAATTTCCGGTTCACAAGTATCCGAAGTCCGCATCTCCGCCGAAAACCATCGCTTGTGCTTTAAAGCGGAGGAATCGCGGGTCAACGGGGGCAAGCTGATAACGCTGTAAACGTTATGAAAGTAATTTTTCTACGTACGCCACCGTTTCCGGTTGTTCCCTTTCGATGCGGGCGATCACGTCCTTAAATTGCGGCAGGTATTTCTTGTGCGCGATCAGGAGCTGGTCGAAGATTTCCCTGCCCAACGATCCGGCGGGTACGAGGGGATTTAAGCAAAAGCCGTGCAGCGCTTTTCCGTAATCGCCCGTGACGGCGGCCTCGATGATGATTTGTTCCATGGCCTTCATGTGCTGCACCATACCGCGCGGGCCGGGGGGCAGCGCGCCCCACGCGTAACATTCGGGGCCGTTGGCGGTGACGGAGGCGGTGACCTCCACCACGCAATCGTGCGGCAAATCGGACAACGCGCCGTTATTGGCGGCGCTGACCACCATTTCGGTGCCTTTGTTGTTATAAATAGAAGTGACGAGTTCGCAAGCGGCGTCCGAATAATACGCGCCGCCGCGGTGCGAAAGCTCCTCCGGCTTGTAATCGAGGTTGGGGTCTTTGTAAAGTTCAAAGAGGCGCGCTTCGGTACGCTTGACTTCTTCCGCGCGGGTCTTACCCGTGGAGAAGCCCTTGATGGCGTCTTCCAGCATGTTGCCCTCGGAATAATAATAGCGGTGATAATAACAGGGAAGCATCCCCACGTCCTTGATGACTTCGTAATGGTAGCCCACGTTCGCGATATTTTTGGGCTTGTTTTCGTCGTCCTTCGCTCCGCCGGGCTTGTACTGCGTGTCGATAAGCTCGGCGGTACGTTCGCGGCCTTCGTTGTCCCATACACGGTGCCAATTGAAATGGTTAAGCCCCGCGAAACGGATGGTCAAATCTTCTGCGGGTAAATTTAATTGGCTTGCGGCATTTTTGATCAGCCCGATGGGTACGTTACATAAGCCGACGGTGCGCTTCCACCCGCCGCGGTAGATCGCCGCTTCCGTGATCATGCCCGCGGGGTTAGTGAAGTTGACCAGCCACGCGTCGGGGCAGCGTTCCTTCATGTCGTTTACGATGTCCAGGATAACGGGGATCGTGCGGAGGGCCTTGAACATACCGCCCGCGCCTTTGGTTTCTTGTCCCAATACGCCGTGCGAAAGGGGGATGCGCTCATCCTTTACGCGCGCGTCCAATAAGCCGACGCGGAACTGCGTCGTAACGAAGTCCGCGCCTTCAAGCGCCTCGCGGCGGTTAAGCGTGCAGGTTACCGTCCAATCCAACCCCGCGGCCTTTACCATACGTTTGGCCATCGCGCCCACGATTTCCAGCTTTTCGCGGCCTTCCTCCACATCCACCAACCACAATTCCTTGATGGGCAGTTCGTCCTTGCGTTTGATATAACCTTCGACGAGTTCGGGCAGATAGCTGGAGCCGCCGCCGATGACGGCGATCTTTAGGGCGTTGCGCATGGGTAATCCCCCTTGTTTTATATATCCTTATACAGGTTCGCCGTTATGTCCACGGCGTTGATCGCTTTCTTAAATTCGCCGTGCAGCAAATACGCGGAGATTTCCTCCAGCAGATCATTCACGCCTTGCGGCCACGCGATTTGACGCAATACGTCCAGCGACGCGCGGGCCGCGCTCTTTTTGATGCGCGAGCAAGC
This sequence comes from Defluviitaleaceae bacterium, assembly GCA_009780585.1. Classification (GTDB taxonomy): domain Bacteria; phylum Bacillota; class Clostridia; order Lachnospirales; family WQUN01; genus WQRX01. The sequence continues at coordinate 51,133 of WQZS01000007.1, forward strand.
CTTGCGTATTTCGGCCAAATGCTCGTGCAGGATGGCGATTTCGTCTATGGTGATCGTTTCGGAGGTTTCGTGGCTCATCGGCGATTGGTCGCTTACCGCGTTCTTTACCGCTTCGATAAAAGCGGGGGTCTCCGCGCGAACCGCTTTTAAGTTGTTGGCCGTTCCCGCTTTTTCCAGCTTGTAGGCTTGGGTTGACAGGTCCGGCTCGCCGATGTGTATCAATACGCTCTTCATGCCGTGTACCGTGGTGATGTATAGCTTCAAATCGTCCTCGTCGAAATCATTGACCTTGGGAAGCAGCATTTCCAACACGAAGATCGCGCTGTGGATGTCTTGCAGCGCCGTCCTCAAAAATTCGCTTTCGGGCAGTTCCCTCCGCGTGAGGGAAACCAATTTGTTGCTCCCCGTCTTCTGACGCGCCGCCTTAATGACCTCGGGCGGTTGCTTGTCGCGTATCAAACGGTTAAGGAACAGGTTTAATTCCCTCATGTCGATCGGCTTTGAGATAAACCCGTCGAAGCCGTTTTCCATAAACACATCCGCTTGCCCCGTAACCGCGTTAGCCGTTAACGCGACGATGGGTTCCCGATACCCCAAGCCGCGGATGATCTTCGCCGCTTCGATGCCGTCCATTTTGGGCATCATATGGTCCGTGAAAATAATATCGTAGGTATGGCCTTCCTTTATCTTTTCAACGGCTTCGAAGCCGCTTACGGCGGTTTCGATCTTAAGGCCGTAGGGTATCATCATCCCCTTCGCCACATACAGGTTGGAATCAACGTCATCCACCACCAAGATCGAGCCGTAGGGCATATATTCGTGCGTGATCTTCGCCCTGCGTGATTTCGACATACCCTGGAAACGGTTGGAACGCAGTTTGTCAGCCATTTCGATGCCGCATACGGCTTCGCCGACGCGCTCCTGCGGGAGCCGTACGGTAAAGGTCGTACCCTTGTCGGGCTTGCTCTTTACCTGTATGTCGCCGTTCATTAAATCGAGCAAACGTTTGGTGATCGTCATCCCCAGCCCCGTACCGACGGTCGTGCGGTTGATGTCCAGGTTAAAGCGCGTGTATTCTTCGAACAGCACGGCGATCTGTTCTTCTGTCATGCCCTGGCCCGTGTCCGAAATACGGAATACGAGCGTACATTCGGGGTCGTCTTCTTTCGTTTCCGCCCAAACGGAAAGCTCCACCTCGCCGTCGTCGGTATATTTGAACGCGTTGGACAGGATGTTGTTTAGGATTTGCTTGATGCGCAGCTCATCTCCGAACATATCGTGCGGCGTGTTCTTGTCGATCTTTAGATTAAATTCTATGTATTTGCTTTCGTATCGCAACAGGTTCAACTGCATGGTGTCGTATATTAAGCTGGGCATGTCGTATTCGTTGGGCGTAAGCTGCAGCTTACCCGCTTCGATCTTGGAAAGGTCCAAAAGGTCGTTGATGATCGTCAACAGCAGCTTGCCCGAGTTGTGTATGTGACTGAAGGCTTCCTCAAATTCCGGTGGAAGTTCGTCCTTTTGCAACTGCATTTCCGCCGTGCCGAGTACGGCGTTGATCGGCGTGCGTATCTCGTGGCTGATGTGCGACAGGAAGATGCTCTTGGCGCGGTTGGCCGCCGTCGCCAGCAGGTATTCCTCGTGTTCGGCCTTCGCGTCGTCCTTAGATTTTATGATGCAGTTCGCGGGGATGTTCACGTCCAGCGCGATCTTACGCGCCATGTCGTGGCAGGTGTCCGAACCGCACGCCCCGCAATCTACGTGGAGTTTTTCGTAGCTGTCCTTGCCCATTGATTCGAACGCTTTGCCGATGTCCTCGTCGGTGATCTGCGGGAACGTGGTGGGTATGGGCGCGTACACCCGCGTGAACAGGGAGGGGTCCAGCGTTTTATCATAGGTCAAATACAGTTCCTTGTAATGGTCCTTTGTGTTTATATAAACCTTTTCCCTGCGGTTTTTGTCCATGGTTTTGCCGATTTCGAACACACAGCGGTCGTCCGCGCCCGCCGTACCGATGTTGCAACCTTCGGCGCAATTGAGTACGTCATAAATATCGGGGAGCAAATCGTCGGGCATGGCGGTGTATTCGAAGAGCCTGTCGTACACGTTATCCCCTTCGGCCTTGGCGATGTGCATCCTTTTATCCGCGAAGAATTCGATGTTCTCCGTAAAGCCGCCGGGCATGGGGTAGAGCGAACCCATTCCGACCGGATCATGGTCGAACCCCGTTTCCTCGTCCGGCAGTTCGATATCGTTTTCTTCCAAGTATTTCAGCAACTTGCCGATGGTCACGTTGTATTGCACCAGGCCCGTATCCTCGAACTCGATCTTCTTGGCCATGCACGGCGAAATCGCGGCGATCTTATCGGTAATGCCTTTGTATTCGCGCATAAAAACAGCGGTGCACGCCATGGGGCTGTGCACCGGTGATAACTTGCTTAGCAATTCGGGGTGGTACATTTGGCAGAAGATGACAATCGCGGGGCAGGGTTGGGTGATGATACGGGCGTCCTCATTACGCTCCATATGCCGTACGTGCGCCCAGGTACAAATATCCGCGCCCAGCGAAACATCGCAGATACTGTTCACGCCGAGCCGCTTCAGGTATGTAAACAACCGTTTGTATTCGGGGATGTTGGTCCTGACCGAAGGCGCGACGATGATCGAAATCCGCTCACCCTTCGCCAAATCGCCGAAGAACCGCTCAGTATCGTCCGTATACGACCTCGCCTCGTGCTTGCAAGCCGAAACGCAACGCCCGCAAATGATGCATTTATCGTAATCGATGATGACTTTTATTTCGCCGTTCTTCTCCCGGTATGTTTTATTGGCCAACTCCATGGGGCACTCGCGCACGCATCGGTTACAGCCCGTACATCGGTCAATTTCGGTCCTTATAACCTCCGTCATGCCGCACCCCCAAATACCGATATATCCGTGATTATACAAGTTTGATAACACACATGTAAACGGAACAAACATTCTCAAACGATGAAATAAAACGAGCACCACCTTATGCTAATCGCGGATTAACATGAACAAAGTGATGCCCGCTTTCCATTTAGAACGTAGACAGCTTATTTGCCGGCCATTTGGCGTTCTTGGGCTTCGATCATTTTCTTAACCATGTAGCCGCCTACATAACCCGTTTGGGCGGAGGTTAAGTCGCCGTTGTAGCCTTGCTTCAAGGGCACGCCGATTTCGTTGGCAACTTCAAACTTAAATTTGTCCATGGCTTCACGAGCATGGGGTACTGCGGATGTGTTGATCTTCATCGTATTCGTCTCCTTTTGTTCTGTTTTGGATGTTTCGATGCTAGTATGGACGGGGAAGAAAATAATATGCAATTTAACGGATAAAACGATATTGTAAGGTTTTGGCAGGTTTTTATATATTTGTTGACACTTATATCAATCCCCCATAAACTCTTTTTTATTAAACGCACATATGGAGGGAACCTTTCACATGTTTGAAAAAATCCAACGCTTTGATTCCATCAACCAAAAGTTGTTAAACGGCGTCATCATGGACGTCACCACCCCCGAACAAGCCCGCATTGCCGAAGCCACGGGAGCGGTCGCCGTTATGGCGCTGGAGCGCGTACCCTCAGATATCCGCGCGGCGGGGGGAATTTCGCGTATGAGTGACCCTGCGATGGTACAATCTATTCAAGCCGCGGTAAAAATCCCCGTCATGGCCAAATGCCGCATTGGGCACTTCGTGGAGGCGCAGGTGCTGGAGGCCATCGGGGTGGACTACATCGACGAAAGCGAAGTGCTGACCCCGGCGGACGATACGTTCCATATCGATAAGACGAAATTTACGTCGCCCTTCGTGTGCGGGGCGAAGAATTTGGGTGAAGCACTTCGCCGTATACAAGAGGGAGCGGCAATGATCCGCACCAAGGGCGAACCCGGTACGGGCGATGTGGTGCAAGCGGTGCGCCACATGCGGACGATCCTCGGGGAAATTAGAGTTTTAACATCCAAATCGCCGGACGAATTGTATGTAGCCGCGCGGGACATGGCTGTGCCGTATGCGTTGGTGTTATATGTAGCCGAGCATGGCAAGCTACCCGTACCCAACCTTACGGCAGGGGGCGTATCCACCCCGGCAGACGCCGCTCTAATGATGCAGTTGGGCGCGGAGGGCGTGTTTGTGGGTTCGGGTATTTTTAAATCGGGCGACCCGTCAAAAAGAGCGGCCGCTATCGTACAAGCGGTCGCCCATTATAAGGACGCGAAATTGATTGCCGATATTTCGAAGGATTTGGGCGAACCGATGGTCGGCATCAATGAAAATGAGATCAAGGTGATCATGGCGCAAAGGGGTATATAAGATACGGAGTATATAAAACAGGATTAACTTGTACCCTAGTAGGGGACAAGTTGCGTTTTGTATCTTTATTTTGTATCACCCGCCCAGCTTCATATCCCCGAACTTGATCCAATTCTTCTTACGCATAAACTCGGATACCCCGAGTGCGATAACCGCGGGCAGAATAAAATGCACCAGTCCTACTTGTAAAAAGACCTCACCGCCGTAACCCATCGCCGTAAACGTACCGAACTGGCCCACCAAGCCCGACGTACCCATCCCCGCCCCGGCGGGGATGTTTTTCATGGAGAAAACCGCGGCGGAAACGGAACCCCCGATTGCGCTCGCGACAATGGCGGGTATCCAAATACGGGGGTTTTTCATGATGTTCGGGAGTTGGAGCATGGAAGTCCCCAGCCCTTGGGAAAGCAAGCCCCCGATTTTATTTTCGCGGTAGCTCGCAACGGCGAAGCCGATCATGTTGGCGGCGCAGCCCGCAACGGCGGCACCCGCGGCCAAGCCTTCCAAGCCCAACATGATAGCGAGGGCGGCGCTGGAAAGCGGCCCCGTCAGCATCATACCCATTACGACGGCGACGATCGCACCCATTAATAAAGGCATCAAATCGGTTGACCACATGACAAAGTTGCCGATCGCGTTCATAAAACTTTGGATGGGCGGGCCAATGAGCATCGCCACACCCGCACCCGTAAAAATCGTCACCACCGGCGTGACGATGATGTCTACCTTTGTTTCCTTGGAAACCAATTTACCCAATTCAGCGCCGACGATGGCCGCGATCAACGCGCCCGCGGGGCCGCCGAGGAAGTTACCCGCGAAACCGACCGCCGCGGAGGCGAACAGCACCAGCGGCGGAGCCTTTAACCCGTACGCCACCGCTACGCCGATGGCGAAACCCACCGCGCCGGGGTATGTACCGCTCCCGCCGACGGGTCGGCTGCCCGCCGCCATTTCACCCATCGTCGCGAGGAAGTCGATGCCCGCGCGCGAGCCGATTTCGAACAAGATCAATCCGATGATCAACGACGCGAATAATCCCAGCGTCATCATACCCATCGCGTCTACGAAATATCTTTTAAAAGTGACCTCGATTTCCTTCTTTTTAAGAAACGCTTTCATCGTTAAATCTGTCCTTTCATATGGGGCGGTTATCGGTGTATAATAAGGCAATAAATATAACCACGCAAGGTATAACCGTAAGGAGGATTGTATGCAATCATTGATTAAAAACGAATTGGGCACGATCGCCATCGACAACGAGGTCATCGGCCGTTTGGCGGGGCTCGCCGCGATGGAATGTTACGGTGTCGTCGGCATGGCAGCCAAAAGCATCCGCGACGGCTTGGTGCATCTGTTAAAAATCGAAAGCCTGACCAAGGGCGTGCGGATAAAAGTGACGGATGAGGGTGATTTGATCATCAACCTGCATATAATCGTGGAGTACGGGACAAACATCGTCGCCATCGCCAATACGCTGATCGACAACGTGAAGTATAAGCTCGAAAGCTGCGTGGGGCTGACCGTGCGCGAAGTGAATATCTACGTGGAAAGCGTGCGTGTGTGACATGGGCCATATCAGCATGGACGGTACGTTGTTACGTAAGATGATCATCGGCGGGGCGAATGAACTGATCCGCAACATCACCCCCCTTAACGCCTTAAACGTTTTCCCCGTGCCGGACGGCGACACGGGTACCAATATGTCACACACGGTGCAAGCCGCCGCGCGGGAAGCGGCCAAGCTCTCCAACCCCAACATCGCCGACATCGCCAAGGCCGCTTCAAACGGTGCGTTGCGCGGCGCGCGCGGCAACAGCGGGGTGATCCTTTCCCAGCTTTTCCGCGGTTTCGCGAAAGGGCTCGAAGGCAAATCCACCGCCAAAGCGGAGGACTTAGCCGCCGCGCTGGCCAAATCCTCCGAAATGGCGTACAAGGCCGTGATGAAGCCCAAAGAAGGCACGATGCTGACCATCGGCCGCGCCTTCGCCGAAGCCGCGCACGAAATCGCCTTCGATCAGGACGACATCGATACCTGCCTGACCTTCGTCATCGAACGCGCCAATTTAGTATTGGCCAAAACCCCCGACATGCTGCCCGCCCTTAAGGAAGCGGGCGTGGTGGATTCCGGCGGCATGGGGTTGATCTGCTTCCTGCAAGGGGCGTTGGACGCCATGCGTACGAAAGGGGATGTGGAATTGCTGGAAATAACCGCGCAAAACGGTGAAAATACAATCGTAGGCGCAGCCGTGATCGACCCTTCGGCGATCACCTTCCCCTACTGCACGGAGTTCCTGCTCGAACTCGCCGCGCCCGACAAGCGTACGCGCGGCCATTCCGCAGACGCGGAAGCCACGCTCAAGAGTTACTTGATGAGCATCGGCGATTCCATCGTGGTCATCGAGGACGCGGGTTTGGTAAAGGTCCACGTCCACACGGGCGACCCCGGCAAAGCCCTGCAAAAGGCCCTCCAATTCGGCGAACTGCATGACATAAAAATCGACAACATGCGCGAGCAACACACAGGGATGCTCGACTTCTCGGCCCAATCCAAGCCCGCACCGCCCAAACCCGTCGGCGTGGTAGCCGTGGCATCGGGCACGGGCCTGCGCGACCTCTTCATCGGCTTGGGCGCGGACGTGTGCATCGAGGGCGGCCAAAGCATGAACCCCAGCACCGAAGACATCGTACAAGCCATCGCTATGGTCAACGCCGAGCGCGTCATCGTTTTGCCCAATAATAAAAACATCGTCCTCACCGCCCAACAAGCCGCCAAGCTGACCAAGGATAAGGAAGTGCATGTGGTGGCCACCCTTTCCGTCCCGCAGGGCATGGCTTGTATGGTGGTCAACTCCGATACGATCCCCTTGGAAGACAACCTCGCCGGCATGAAGGAAGCCATGGAATCCGTACATTGTGGGCAAATCACCCAAGCCGTGCGCGATACCGTAATGGACGGCTTCACCATCGTGGAGGGCGACATCCTGTGCATCTACGACGGGGACATCGCGCTGGTGGAAAAAAGCCTGATTTCCGCATCACGCGCCCTGGCGGATCATATGCTGGAAAAAGGCAGCGACATGGTAACGATCTACCACGGCGAAGGCGCGAACGAAAAACTGGCGAACGCCTTGGCGGAATACATCATAAAAAAACACCCCCATTGTGAAGTGGAGGTGTATGAGGGTAAGCAACCGTTATACAGCTACATTATTTCGGTGGAGTAGATTTTAGTGCCGCCCCGGCGGCCGCTTGCTCCGCTTCTTTTTTACTGCCTCCCGCGCCTTTGCCCAGCACGTTGCCTTGATGGGTCACCTGTGCGGTGAAGATTCGGTTGTGGGGCGGTCCTGATTCGTCAATGATATAATAAACAGCCGTTTCGCGGCTGTTTTTTTGCAGGATTTCCTGTAAGGTCGTTTTATTGTCGCGCAAAGCAGGTGCGTCGTTCGCCAACGGCTTAAATAAACGGAAAACCACGCCGCGTACGGTGTCCGCTCCGCCGTCCAGATATATCGCGCCCAGCACGGCCTCTAATGCGTCGGACAGGATCGACCCTTTTTCACGGCCGCCGCTTTGGTCTTCGCCATTCCCGAGCCGTATACACTTGCCTATCCTTAAATCTCTCGCCAACGCGGCCAATTGGGGTTCGCACACCAGAGCGGCACGGCGGCTTGTGAGCTTGCCTTCGGACATGCCGGGGAAAAGGGTATACAACAATTCGCTCACGCACAATTCCAACACCGCGTCACCCAAAAATTCCAACCGCTCGTTGCACGCGTTCGGGGGCAGCCCGTTTTCATACGCGAAGGACGCGTGCGTCAACGCGTGCGTCAACAAACCGGGATCGTTAAAAAAATAGCCCAATGCTTCCTGCAATCGGGCTAATAATTTTTCGCTGTTCAATTTTTTACGCCGAAACGGCTTTCCTTACATATTCCGCCGCGTCGCCCACGGTCTTGATCTTTTCCGCGTCCTCGGTGGTGAACTGCATCCCGAAGATATCCTCCAAGTCGGTGATGATTTGGAAGAGGTCGAGCGAATCGGCGTTAAGGTCATCTTTAAACGTGGTTGCCTCCGTTATCGAATCCTTGGCCACGCTCATTTGCTCGGCGATAACGTCCCTTATCTTTTCAAATTCCATATATATTCCTCCTTATTATTTATTATCCGTTTTTATTACGAACCCCTAACCCCTAACCTCGGACGCCGTTAAATTCCACGCATTGCCTGATGGCGTTCATGTAAGCCAGCGCGTCGGACGAGCCGTGCGCTTTTATCACAAGGGATTTAAGCCCTAAAAAGGGTGCGCCGCCCACCTCGCGGTAATCAAAGCGCGTCTTCAACTTCCTAAACGCGCCCTTAGCCATCATCGCCCCTATTTTCGAAAGGGTCGTAGCCATGAGTTCTTCCTTGATCATACCCATCATGGTCTTGGCGAAGCCCTCGATAAATTTAAGCAGGATATTACCCGTAAAGCCGTCGCACACGGCAACATCCACCGCGCCCGACGGGATTTCGCGCCCCTCGATGTTTCCGGCGAAGTCGTAATCGGATTCCTTCATTAAGGCGTACGCTTCCTTGGCGGCGGCGTTGCCCTTTTCTTCCTCCGTGCCGACGTTTATCAAACCCACGCGGGGGTTTTCGATCCCCATCGCCTTCTTCATATATTCCGCGCCCAGTTTGCCGAACTGCGCAAGGTAGGAAGGCTTACAATCCATGTTAGCGCCGCTGTCCATCAATAAAACAAAACCCTTCATGGTAGGCAGAAGGGTCCCGAGCGCGGGGCGTTCAACGCCCGGCTGGCGGCCGATGAGTACGGTCGCGCCCGTTAATAAAGCACCCGTCGAGCCCGCGGATACAAAGCCCTGTGCGTTGCCTTCCTTTACCGCCCGCAAGCCCTTGACGATGGAGGATTCCTTTTTTTCGCGGATGGCCGTCGTCGGTACTTCGCTCGGGTCGATGACCTCGGGGGCGTGTAAAATGGAAATCCTCGCGTGGGTGCCGTGTTTACGCGCCTCTTCCGCGAGGATATCCTCAGGGCCTACCATAATTAAATTAATTTGCGGGAACCGTTCCGCCGCACGAAAAATACCCTCCACAGTCGCGGAGGGCCCCAAATCACCGCCCATAGTATCTACGGCGATGGTGAGTGTGTTCATTGTGCTTGTTTAATGACTTCGCGCCTGTTGTATGAGCCGCAATCCTTGCATACGCGGTGGGGTTGCATTAACGCGCGGCATTTGCTGCACGTAACAAGGGTGGGCATGGCGATCTTCCAGGTTTGGGCGCGGCGTTTGTCGCGGCGGGCCTTGGAAATTTTTTGCTTGGGACCGATCATGTGAAACACTCCTCTATCTGTTTAAGCCACGGCATTATAAGGAAAGCGCGTTAGCGTGTCAAATATTTTTAACCCCTCCCGCCGCGAAGCCATTATATATTAACGGGATTTATGTCATTTTTGTTGCAGACGATGAATTCCTGTGTCATAATACGAAAAATGTTACCTATATGGGAGGCATATCATGCGCTTAATCACACGGGCGGATTTTGACGGCTTGGCCTGCGGATCGCTGTTGATGGAACTGGACATGATTGACGGCTGGCTGTTCGTGCATCCCAAGGATTTGCAGGACGGCAAGATCGCGGTTACGGAAAGCGACATACTAGCCAACGTTCCGTATGTACCGGGGTGCGGCATGTGGTTTGACCATCACGCCAGCGAGCAGGAACGCCTGGGGGCGGATGTCGTCGTAGAGGGTGCCAGTTACCAGGCCCCGAGCGCGGCGCGCATCATCTACGATTACTACAACGGGCAGGAGCGTATGCCCTACTTGAACGAAATGGTAGAAGCGGTTGACAAAGTGGACTCGGCGCAGCTCACCGTGGATGAAATCGTCAACCCCAAGGGTTGGGTGCTTTTGGGCTTTATCATGGACCCGCGTACGGGTTTGGGGCGGTACAGGGGTTTCTCGAAGCCCAACTTCGCCGTAATGGAAGATTTGATGGACGCCTGCCGCGATTTTACGATAGACCAATTGCTTATGCTGCCCGATGTGGCGGAACGCATCGAATATTACAACAAGCAAAACATGAAATTCCGAGAAATGCTCCTGCAATACACCACCACCGACGGAGACGCCATCATTACCGACCTGCGCGGCGTGCCTACGATACAAACGGGCAACCGCTTCCTTTTATACAGCTTGTTCCCCGAGCAAAATATTTCGATATGGCTGGTGGACGGCTTGGGCGCGGTCAACACGGTCATCGCGGTCGGTCACAGCATACTTAACCGTACGTCCGAGGTTAACGTCGGGCGCGTTATGCTTAAATACGGGGGCGGCGGCCATTTGCAGGTAGGCACATGCCAGGTGCCGCACGGGGATACCGACCGGATATTGGAAGAAATCATGGAAGAAATCCGAGCCGCAAAAAAATAAAATGTATGAACACATAAAAGCCTACCTCGATAAAGACATCTATCCCTTCCACATGCCGGGGCACAAGCGCAATCCCCTATTCCTGCCCCCCGACTTACCCTCGCTTGACCTAACCGAAATACCCGGAATGGACGTACTAAATGAGCCAACGGGTTTGCTTGCCGATATGCAGGCAAACCTCGCGGCTTTTTTTGGTGCGGATGAAAGTTTTTTGCTGGTTAACGGGTCATCAGCCGGGATCGTCGCGGCCATTTGCGCAACCTGCAGCGAAGGCAACGTCCTGTTCGCGGCACGCAACGGCCACGCAAGCATGTACAACGGCATGGTGTTGGCGGGAGCAACGCCCCGATATTTTTACCCCACAATGCGGTTTGACGGCTTGTTCGGGCGCGTCGATCCGAACATTTTCGACGAAATGCCGCAAGGCGCGGCGGCCTTCATCGTCAGTCCCACCTACGAAGGCTTTACCTCCGACATCGCGGCAATCGCAAAGCGCGTGCACGATAAAAACGGCATCCTCATCGTAGACGAAGCCCACGGCGCGCACTTCCCCTTCCACGAAGCCTTCCCCCCTCCGGCGATAACGCTCGGTGCGGACATCGCTATCAACTCATTACATAAAACACTCCCCGTATTAGGACAAACCGCCGTTTTACACGTAAAAAACAACCGCGTTGACCGCGCGCGCCTGCGTTTTTACCTAAATGCCGTGCAAACCACCAGCCCCTCGTATATACTGATGGGCGCGGCGGACTACGCGCTTAAAATGTTGTGGAAAAATCCGAATCTGTTCGGCGATTATGTAAAGCGACTGTGTCATTTACGCGAAGCGTTGGGTGAACACGAAGTGCCGGATGGACACAAAGTACCGGATGAACACAAAGTACCGAATGAACACGAAATAACAGACGAACGAACTTGTCCCCCATTGGAGGACAAGTTAATAAAGCTCCTCCCCTGCACGCAAGGGGACGACCCAAGCAAATTGTTGTTTGAAATAAAATGCAAACCGGATGAACCTACCCCCTTCGACTTTGCTTTACAAGTAAGCAAAACTCTAGCCGACGAATATAAAATCCAACCCGAGATGGCATGGGGTAACCATCTCCTTGCAATGACGTCCGTAGCGGATACAGAGGAAGGATTCACACGTTTGATAAACGCTGTACGGGGAATCAACGAGCGGGTAAACAGGGAGTGGGGGCGGGAAGTTCTCACCGGAGCGTCCTCTCGCGTGTTTCGCACGCCAGCCGGACGGCCCGACGCCGACGCGTCGCCCGACTGCGTCGGGTGTATGCTTGCGCATCATCCGCGAGCGATCTTCTCGCGGATTAGGCGTACCAGCGACGCGAGAACCTTCTCGACCCCGCTCCCGGAATTACCCGAAGCTATTTTCACCCCCCGCGCGGCACTTCAACATCCGTCAGAATCCATCCCCGCATCCGAAGCCCACGGACGTATCTCCGCCGAACTCATCGCCCCCTGCCCGCCGGGCATCGCCCTCATCGCCCCGGGCGAACGCATCCCCGAAAGATTGCAATTACAAAGGAAATATATCCGCGTAATAATCGAAAATTAACGTTTACATAAGGAGTGCTTGACCATGAAGCTGTTAATCTCCCTCGTCAAATCCGCCCGCAAGTATTGGGTGTACCTCGTCGTTACGCTGGTGGGTATCGCCGGGGGCACCGCCGCCCAACTTTACGCGCCGCTGGTGGTGCGCAGGCTTACGGGCATGGCGGTCGAACGTGACCCCGCCCTGGCTGATCTTGCCTTACCGCTGGGGCTTTTGCTGGCGGGGGTATATTTGGCGCAAGCGGGTTTTTCGTTTGTGCGTAGTTACTTTTCGCATTACGCGGCGTGGAAATTCGTGGCCGATTTACGCACGCGGGTATATGACCGTTTGCAAATACTTTCCATGAAGTTCTACCACGACAAGCAAACCGGGCAAATCATGTCGCGCATCGTCAACGACACCAACCAGGTAGAGGTACTCATCGCCCATGCCGTGCCGGACATCCTCGTCAATTTCGTAATTCTGATCGGCGTGGCGACGATATTGTTCGTCATCAACCCCGTACTCGCGGCGTTGAGCCTGGTCACCATGCCCCTGTTGGTCGTACTTTCCGTATGGTTCGCGAAAAAAGTGCTACCCATCTTCCGCGTCGCCCAGCAAATCCTGGGGGAAATGAACGCCAACCTGCAGGACAATATCTCCGGCATGAAAGAAATCCAAGTCTTTAACCAACACGAACGCGAACACGATAAAATCGACGCAAGCACGCAAGGCCACGCCAACGCCATCTTGCGCTCGCTGCGCCTGAGTGCCGTATACGGCGGCGCGGTGCAATATTTTTCCAGCATAGGCACCGTGGTGGTCATCGCATACGGCGGCTACATGGCGTTAGGTTACCGGATCGCCGTGGAGGATATCGTAGCCTTTTTGTTGTACCTCGGCATGTTCTTCGGCCCGGTGACGGCGCTCGCGCGTACCAACGAAGACCTGCAAACCGCCATCGCCGGTGCGGAACGCGTCTTTGAAATATTAAACGCCGAAATCGACGTGAAGGAAAAGGAAAACCCCCATGAGCTAAGCAACGTGCGGGGGCATATCGTATTTAATAACGTATCCTTCCGATACACCGACGACCAGGAGGTACTGAAGGATATCAGCGTCGAGATAAAACCCGGCGAACGCGTGGCCTTGGTCGGCCCGACAGGCGTAGGCAAGACGACGTTCGTTAACCTGCTCAACCGCTTCTACGATCCCGTCGAAGGCTCAATCACGCTGGACGGCTACGACCTGCGCGACGTTTCGCTTAAGAGCCTGCGCCACCATATGTCCAACGTCATCCAGGATGTTTTCCTCTTCAACGATACGCTGGAGGAAAACATCGGCTACGGCGCGCCGGGTGCAAACGAAACTGAAATCAAAAACGCCGCCCAATTAGCAAGGGCCGACGATTTTATTTCCCAATTAAAAGACGGCTATGCTACAATGGTGGGTGAGCGCGGGATGCGCCTTTCCGGCGGGCAAAAGCAACGCGTGTCCATCGCGCGCGCGGTACTGCGCGACCGTCCGATTTTGATCCTTGACGAAGCCACCGCCGCCGTGGACGTGGAAACCGAAAAGAAAATCCGCGACGCCATGGACGAAGTGATGGAAAACCGTACGACGGTCATCATCGCCCACCGTTTATCCACGATTAAGAAAGCCGATAAAATCATCGTGCTCAACGAAGGCCGCATCGAAGACATCGGCACGCACGATGAATTGTTAAGCCGCGGCGGTTTGTACGCTCACATGACGGAAATTAACCTGTACGCCTAAATTTCCATCGGAGGAATCCCATGTTTTCAACCATTCCCCTCACCCAAACCGACTTGTTAAACGCCGCGCTGCTGGCGTTTGCCATCCTCCTTGCCATCCGTTTATTGGGTTGGGGCTTCCGTACGCTGCTGGCGCGCACGAAGCAAATCAACTTCGACCCCGCCCGCGCGGAGGAAGTCCGCAAACGGTGCTTCCGCCTCTTCCCCATTGAGAATTTACAATTTAACGGCGCGACCTTCGAGCGCGGCGCAATCCTGCGCATCGTCACGGATCGCCAAGCCGCCATCGAAGGGGAATTCCTGGGGGCCAACCGAAACGACATCATGTGCCTGGTAACAAGCGAAAGCGTCATCGCGCAGGAAATGCATTCCATCGAAACGATACAGGTAATCGGAAAAGCCACCGGAGGCAACGCGGCATGAGGGACTATAAGAAAGAAACCTCCGACCGCGTGGCTTTCATCCGCCGGCTGGTAGCCGACGCCAAGGTAAACGGCATCGTGTTCAATAATTCGGGCGGTAAGGACGCGGCGCTGGTGGGGATATTGTGCAAGATGGCTTGCGACGACACGCTGGGGTTGATTCTCCCCTGCGGAGTCAGGCGCAATTACGCCGACGACAGGGACGATGCTTTATTGTTGGGCGAACGGTATTACATCCCCCACCGCGTCATCGACCTGCTCCCCGTGCGGGAAGCGTTGACGCAAACTATGGATATGACGATATCCGACTTCGCTTATATCAATATCGCGCCCCGCCTGCGCATGACGGCTCTGTACGCCGTCGCCAATTCGGAAAATCGTCTAGCGGCGGGTACGGGCAACCGCAGCGAGCGGCACATGGGATACTTTACGAAATGGGGGGACGGCGCGTACGATTTCAACCCCATCGCCGATTTGACCGCAACCGAGGCCTTCGAATTCCTCAGATATTTGCAAGCGCCCGAAGCGATTATTAACAAGGCCCCTTCGGCGGGGCTGTTCGAAGGGCAAACCGACGAAAGCGAAATGGGCATCACTTACGAAGCCCTGGATACCTTCCTTACTACGGGCAAGGCAAGCGAAAGCGATAGAGCCGTCATCAACCGCTTCCACGCCGCAAGCGCGCACAAGCGTACGCCACCCGTATTGTACGGCGCAGCAGACGGTGATTGTTTGTGAAACTTTCCGCCACCGCAAAGATTTTAATCGCCCTCGCCATCTTCATCGCGGCGGGGGTATTACATATCGCTTTTAACATAACGGGTATACTCGGTCGCGGGGGCGAAATGCGCTGGGTCAACACCGGGCGCGGGGTTTCCTACGCCATGGATTCGGCACCGGTCTTCCACGGGCATGAAAGCCCGTTTTTTTATATCGCCACCCGCGACGGGGTGCGCTACGTATCTTCCGCCACGGGGGAAAGCCGCGTGCATCATCCGCTTAATTTACGGCGGCCCGTCATGCGCGGGAGCGGGGAGTTCGCCGCCGTTTCCGAAGGGGAGCGCGGGCGGGCGGTTCATCTTTTTAATTCCAGCGGGCATGTCATGACCGAAACCTTCGACCATCCGATCCATACCTTTTCGGTTAACGGAACGGGTTTTTTATCGGTCATATTGCAATTGGACGACGGTTATCACATCAACGTATTCCACAGGAACAGCACTTACAGCCCTTTGTACAGGAACCTCTTCCACGAATCGACCCACCCCAACATCATCCCCATGATGACGGAGGTATCCGACGACGGGCGCGTCATCGCCATCGGGCTGTTGGATTATAACAGCCGCATGGAATCCAAAATCCAATTCAGCTTTACCTCCGAAACCGACGCTTGGGGTACGGACGGCGTTTTTTTCGAGGAGAGCTTACAAAACCAATTGCTGTTATCGATGCGTATGACGACGAGCAATCGCTTGGCCGTACTCACCGACACGCAAATTATCGTATACACGATGGACGGCACCAGCGTAACAAAAACCGCGGAGATTCCCCTGTATAACCGCGTCGATCAAATCGCCTTCGACCGGGAGGGGCGCTTCGCCATCGCGCTGGGGGTTGTGGAACCCGCTTTCCTTAACGCCCCCGAAGCCGAAGCCTTGGGAACGATCCACCTCTTCGACGCCAACGGTACGCGCACGGGGACTTACCGGGCGGATCGGCGCGTTACGCACCTTTCCATGGGGCATGGGTTGGCTATCGTGGGTACGGACCGCAACTTCCACGCGGTAAATATGCAGGGCGGACGGGAATGGGAATTCATCGCGTTACAGGATACACCGGATTTTTTATTTTTGGATAACGCGGAAACCGTCATGATCGCAGGGGCCAACCGCGCGGACATTTGGCAGCGGCGGCGCAACCGCGACGGCGAAGCCGGCGACTTTTTCGGGATACAAGGGCAATGAATATAAACCGCCAAGCCGGGGAGGCACGCTTCATATCGCGGCACGAGGATCGCTGGAAGGCGTTGGAAGCCGTAAACGCGCGATTGCTGCGGGGTGGTATCCATAAGCTGAACGCGGCGGAAATACGCGCGTTCGCCAAGCTCTTCCGCTTGGCGAGCTACCATATGGCGTACGCCAAGACCCACTTCCCGCAGGGGCAAGCGTTGCCTTATTTGAACCGCTTGGTGGGTGTTGCGCACAATTATTTTTACGTACGCGAATCGGGTGCGTGGTCGGATATATGGCATTACATTACGCGCGGCTTTCCGAAGGCGGTACGGGAGACTTGGCGTTACAGCGGCTTGGCGGCGGCATTGTTTTTCGCGGGTCTTTTATTCGCGGCTTTTTACGGGGGGATATGGCCCGGCATGTTCGGCAATCCCGAAACGCTCGCAACCAACCTCGGCCCGCCCGAACATTGGGACGGTACGTTTATGAGCGCGTTTTTCGTCACCAACAACACAACCGTTGCGTTTAACGCGTTCGTATGGGGGATTTTCGCGGGTATCGGCACGATATACGTACTCATTTACAACGGGATTATCATCGGTGCGCTGTTCGGTTTTTTTCATCAAGCGGGCGCGGATATGGTGATGGCGTATTCGCTTGTACTGCCGCACGGCATCGCCGAGCTTGCCGCGATTTTCCTGAGCGGCGGCGCGGGGTTGTTGCTCGCGAAGGGGATGCTGCTGCCCGGTATGTTGAGCCGTAAACATTCGCTTATCCTCCACGCGAAAAAAGCGGCGGCCTTGATACCGGGGATCGTTCTGTTGTTGATCGCCGCCGCGTTAATCGAAGGTTTCTTTACCCCGTTGGGCGGTGTATCACCGGAGTTCAAAATATTTTTCGCGGGGCTTACCGGTGTGGGGTTTATCATGTGGTTTTGGAAATATGGCGGTTAAAACCGCACCCGATATCCGCGAACGCGAATTGTTCGCGCAAGGCATTTGGCCGGTAGCGGGCGTGGACGAAGCCGGGCGCGGACCGCTTGCGGGGCCCGTTGTGGCGTGTGCCGTCGTGTTGCCGCCGGGGTCGGTTATCGAAGGGGTGTACGATTCCAAAAAGATTAATCCGCCGAGGCGCGCGGAGCTGGCGGGCAAGATAAAATCCGCCGCTTTGGCATATGCCTTCGGCATAATCGAACCGCGGGAGATCGACCGCGTCAATATATTGCAAGCCGCCATGAAAGCCATGGAGGATGCCGTATACGCCGTGCAATCCTTCTTGGGCGAACCTTTGCGCTACGTGTTGGTTGACGGCAACCGATTGCCCGCGCTCCCCTGCCCCGCCGAATATTTGATTAAAGGCGATCATCGGTGCCACATCATTGCCGCCGCGAGTATACTCGCAAAGGAAGCGCGGGATACTATCATGCGGGATATACACCGCCTGTACCCGCAATACGGCTTTGATGAACACAAGGGGTACCCCACGTCCGCGCATTTTGACGCGCTAAAGCGATATGGGCCGTGTCCTGAGCATCGGATGACGTTTAGGGGAGTCAATAATTCGGAATTAATTGTTCGGAGCAAAGAAAATGAATGAAAAGACAAGCGCACGCGGGTTTTTTGAAATGCAGCCGGGAGAGGTGTTCCGGGCGAAGATCGCCGACATCCGCCAGGGCAGCGTAACGATTCGGTTCGATGACGGCACGGAGTACACCGCGCGTTCCTTGGTGCTGCCCGACGCGCGCATCGGCGAGGAAAGCGGCTTTTTGGTGCGTGAAAACGATTTCGAGGGCCGCATCGTACTTGAAATGGTAAAACTCCCACCCGAAATCAAACAGGATAACATGCTGCGCGAAGCGATGCGCCACGCGGGTATTACCGTTTCGCCCGATAGCCTAGCCTTTGGGCGCAGGATGCTGGCGGCCGGTATCCCCGTTGAGGCGGCTACCTTACAAAACATAGCGTTGCATCGGCTGGCCGATGACCCGCTCGCGCTTTTTTCCGCCACACCGCGTGAAATACGCGAAATCACGCACGCGCTTTCACGCTCGACCGTACGTCGCAATTATTATCAAATCAAACCCGCGACGGAAATCCACGTATTCAAAACCGCTTCGGAAACGGCCATCGTCATCACCTGCGAAACCGTATCCCTCGGGCGTATCGAGGCGACGATCAAACAAACAAACGGACATCCCACACGGGTTTCCATCCTGTGCGACTGCTCGCAAACCTTGGATTTGCTGGCGGACCTCCCGTTGTTAAAAAGAAGTTCCAACATAAAAAGCGAAAAGAATTCGGTAATTTCCGAACCCTTTACCCTGCTTTCGCCGCCCCCCATCGCCAATGTGACACCCCAACGCTTTAACTTGGATATTCGCGTGTAACGCTCGCCGGAAAGGGAACTGCCATGAAAAACAACCACATGCACAACCTGCGGCAAAAAGCCGTAGCCGTAAAATACGACCCCGAGGACGTCGCACCGAAGATTATGGCCAAGGGCGCGGGGCTCGTTGCCGAACGCATTATAGAAAACGCCAAACTGGCCGACGTTCCCGTATACAAGGACACCGCCTTGGCGGAAGAACTGACCCGTATCGACCTGGGCGCGAACATCCCGCCGGAATTATATGAAGTAGTGGCGCAGGTGCTTATCTTCATCAGCGACTTGGACAAAAGGGAAACCCTAAAGAATTATGCAAACGCCGAATAAACACACGGCGGGGATGCTCGGGCAGCAAGCCGCCGAGGATTATCTGGTTAAAAAGAATTACCGCATCCTGCAACGCAACTACCGCGTAAAATCGGGCGAAATAGACTTGATCGCGCAGGACGGGGCGTACCTTGTCTTCGTCGAGGTCAAATCCCGTAGCGGCCTGGGGTACGGCCATCCGCGCGAAGCCGTCAACGCCGCCAAGCAAGCGCGCATCCTGCGTACGGCACAGCACTACATAATCCGTTACCGCTTGGCCGAGCGCGACCTGCGCTTCGATGTCATTGAGGTATTGAACACCCGCGGCGAAGTACAGATCGAACATATTGAAAACGCGTTTTGGACCGGATAATACACCCGTCCGCGTTTAGTTTCGTTAAAATTCGTCTATGGCGGCAACGATTTCCTTCATTTTGCCGCACAACAGGTTTTCGGCGATCATTCCCAAGAGTCCGTTAATTGCTTGCGGCCACGCCTTGGGCCTCAAATCGTTAAGCACGGTTTCCGCTTCGCTTATGTCATATGTTTCGCACGCTTCTTTAATCGCGTCGAGTTTTTCCCGCAGGAAGGCCATGTCATGATCGGAAAGCTCGACCGGATCATCCTGCTCCTTCGGTTCGTACCTTTCGGCCAGCAAACGGAGTTCGTTTATAAAAGTCGGCGTTTCCGATGATATTAACGCCATGTCCTTGTTGTTTCCCGCTTCTTCCAGCCTTCGCGCGGTGTTTGAAAGCGCCGCTTCCCCTATGTTGGCCAACGCGCTTTTTATGCCGTGTACGGTTATCGTATATAAATCGATATCCGCGTCGGAAGCATGGATGGCTTGATCACCTATTTCCCCCAATACGGCAACGGCGTTTTCCAGGTTCCGTACCACGATCCCCGCAAACTCGGCGTTTTTTAACGGCTTTTCAACGGAGACGTTATTTTCCTCAAGCACCTGACGCCGTGCCGATTCGATAACATCGGGTGATTGCCTGTCTCGGATAAAACGGTTCAATTGCGTGTTCAATTCACGGATATCAATCGGCTTGGAGATATAGCCGTCAAAACCGTTTTCCAAAAACATATCGGATGACCCCGTTACGGCGTTGGCCGTTAAAGCGATGATGGGATGGGTGTACCCCATTTCACGGATGATTTTCGTCGCTTCCAACCCGTTCATTTTGGGCATCATATGGTCCATGAATATAATGCTGTATTCGTTGCCGTTTTTGACCTTTTCGACGGCCTCCAAGCCGTTTGCGGAGGTGTCGATCTGTATACCGTAGGGCAGCAGCATACCCTTCGCCACATAAAGGTTGGTTTCGACATCGTCCACGACGAGGACGCTGCCGTAAGGCATATGCTCATGCACGATCTGCCGTTGGTTCAGCTTCGTCTTATTCTTAAAATGGTCGCAGCGCAGCCTGTCGGCCAGGTCTTCGCCGCATACCTCGGTACCGATATGTTTTTGCGGGATACGGATCGTAAACGTCGAACCCTTGCCCGGTTCACTTTCGACAAAAATTTCACCTTGCATCGACTCGACGAGCTGTTTCGTGATGTTCATACCCAATCCGGTACCGACGATCGTACGGTTTATGTCCAAATTAAACCGTTCGTACGCTTCGAATACCCTGCTGACCTGTTCCTCCGTCATGCCCTGTCCTGTGTCGCGTACGCTCAGGATAAGTATACATTCCGTTTGCGATACGACGTCCGCCGAAACCGACAGCTCCACGATCCCTTCCTCGCTGTATTTAAACGCGTTGGAAAGGATGTTGTTCAATATCTGTTTGATACGCATTTCGTCGCCGTACAAATTAAGCGGCGTATGCGCGTCTATTTTCAAGGAAAAATCAAGGCGTTTGCTTTCATACCGCAGTAAATTAATGTGAACCGTGTCGTAAATGATGCTGGGTATGTCGTACTTGGCGGGAATGATTTCAATCCTGCCCGATTCGATTTTGGACAGGTCAAGCACGTCGTTGATGATGCTGAGCAGCAGGTTCCCCGAGCTGTATATCGTATTGAACGCTTCCTCCGCGTCCGGGGGGTTGTTGTTGTTTCGCAATTGGATTTCAGCCGCCCCGATGACCGCGTTCATGGGCGTGCGTATTTCATGGCTCATGTGGGCCAGGAAATTGCTTTTCGCTTTATTCGCCTCTTCCGCCTGCCTCCGCAGTTTTTCCGTATTGGCAAGCGTCCTTTTTTCTTCGGAAATGTCCATAATCGTACCCAAGGTGCGGACAGCGTTGCCGTTTTCGTCACGGATGGATTCCCCGGTGGCGCGGATATAAACATACTCGCCGTTTTTCTTCCTTGCCTGGTATTCAACGTAAAAGGGCGTTTTGCCCGTTAAATCCGTTATGTGGCCGGTAAGCCGATCCGTAACCAATTGGACATCGTCGGGGTGCAGGCAGTTGTTAAAGCTGCTTATCACGTCGGGGAAGTCGCTTTCATCGGTGTAGCCGAGGATCTCCTTAAACTCACTCGAATAGGTGATGACGTTTTTAACGTTCATAATATCATCCCGTATCGTTTCCATGTCCCACAAACCGATCCTTGCCACTTTATTAATCAAGGCGATCTTTGCGAGCTGCAATTCGTTTTTGGCAAGGGTATTTTTCGTTTCGGTCAAATCAAACGCCGCGTTTACAAAGCGTATAGGATTTCCGTCCGGGTCCCGAATTGCCTTGCCTACGGTACGGAACCAAGCATATTCGCCGTTTTTCTTTTTAAGCCGCTGTTCTATGTCAAAGGGGGTGTTGCCGGTTTTGTCAAGCAAATGATCCGTGAACGCATGGAACGCGCTTTCCGTATCGTCGGGATGCACAAGGCCGATCCTGCTGTCGCCGAGGTTTTCCGGCGTCTTATCATCGTCGGTAAAGCCAAGCAATTTTTTGTATTCATCGGAATATACGATGTGGCTGTTGGGGCTCAGCGGATTGGCCGGATCCAATTCCATGTTAACCATACCTATTTTCGCGGTTTCTATGATCAGATTCAATTTGGCAAGCTGCAGTTCTTTATCGTATAGGGTAGCCTTGGTTTCCGTTATATCCATTAACGCGCCCGCGATGCGGACGGCATTGCCGTCTTCGTCGCGTATCGCTTCGCCGCACGCGCGGAAGTACGCGTATTCGCCGTCTTTCCTTAACAGCCTGTATTCGGCGTCATAGGGCGTTTTACCGGTTTTGTCCGATATATGCTTCACGACATCCTCGACCGCTTTTTTCGTGTCGTCGGGGTGCAGGTGTTTGCGCCAGTTGTCGAAGGTGTTGGGGAAATCGGCTTCGCCCGTATACCCCAGCATGTTCCTCAACTCGTCCGTAAACAAAAAGGTATTTTCCGGATCGAGGAAATCATTGTTCTTGATTTCCACGTCATACAAGCCGATTTTCGTGGCCTTTACCACGGCGTTCAGCTTTACCAGTTGCTGCTGCATCCCCGCGTCCGCGTCTATCAGGTTTTGTATCATGCGTTTTTGCCCGCGCATGTCATATACATAGCCAAGCCCTACGTACCTGTCGCCTTGCTTGATTCGCGTCATCGTAATATCGACGGGCAAAGGCTCCCCGTTCGGCAAGCAATGTATCCATTCAATTTTTACCATTTCGCCGTCCATGACTTTCTTGATGATTTCAACCGCTTTGTCATGGGAATTCGAACCGTCGGGCTGGAATTCGGGGGAATGTAAAGCGCTTCCGAAGAAAGCGGCGTAATGTTCTTTTGTAATGCCGTACATATCCAACACGGCATCGTTGCAATCGATGAATTTAAAGTTTTCGTCAAATATGGTCAATCCCACAGGCGCGTGTTCGAACAGGGTTGAAGTGGCGGTTTGCGCGGCTTCCAACGCGATAAGGGCATTATACGCAACCTGCTTTTGATCCTCCGCTTCACCCTTGGCACTTTCCAGCGATTCCATCGCCTCATTTATGGACTTGGTAAACCTTGCGATAAACAAATTAAATATAACAAATATCAGCGAGATCACTATAATCATTACGAAAAACAACGCGGTAACGGGGGTGAAATAATCGCCTATGCTGTAAGGCTTGAACGCGGCGGCGTACCACCCCAGCGAAGGAACCGTGCCGATAGCCAGTTTCCCTTGGGGGACGGCGAAGGATTGGATTTCCCCGGGTCCAAAGGCCATTGCCTCGGCGATGATGTCGATATCCGATTCGCTCAGTACATCCATGATATTGGCGTTGTCCATAACCAGTCCGATGTTCTTGGCGCCGGTTATCTCTCCCGCGGAGTTGAATAAGTAAATCTCCACCCCGTCTTCGATACCTTGGAAGAACCGGTTGATAAACTCGGTCACTTCAAGGGCCAACGCTACCATCCCCACAGGCTTGCGTTCATTATTCAAGACCGGCGCGTTCACCCACATCTTGAAGGCTTCCGTGTTGGGGTTGTAGTTGACGTTTAAGTTATAGCCTTCCGTTTCATACAGGGTCCTGTAATACCAATAATGCGCGGGGTTATCCGCGTCAAGCCAGTAGGGGTCGGCAAACTCCGTGCTGAAAACCAGCCTGTCGATATCGTTAACCCAGGAAATCTCATATCCTTCTTGAAAAAACCCGCGGAATGAATTGATTTCATCCATTGCCAAACCTTTGAATATTTCGTCGTCGGGATTTTCAAAATGCCGAACGATCACCGATGAATCCGCCATTTTCCGTATCATGGAGATTTTTGTTTCCAACGCGCTTTCCAATTGAAGCCGTTCGATATCAAGCATTTGCTGCAGCTCAATGCCTTTATTCGCCCTTATGATCTGCCGCATCGAAAAAACAAAAGCCACACCCCCCACTACGAGGATGATCAAAAAGAATATAACGGAAAATGATACGAACCTGTCGTTTAGGCGTGGTTTTATTTTTTTGTCTTGCTTGTTTTCGTTATATTCCATAAACAACCGTCCCTCTTGTAATGCCCCCGCGGATTACCGGCTTATCGCCACCATTTGAAACAATTCGTTGATTTCGACGAAGATATCAACGATTACCGGATCAAATTGCGTCCCCCGTCCGTCCCTTATGATTTCAACCGCTTCCTCGTGTGTGAACGCTTTTTTATAAGGCCGGTCGGATACAAGCGCGTCGTACACATCCGCTATCGCCATGACGCGCCCTTGCAACGGGATATCCATACCCTTGAGCCCGCGCGGGTAACCCAACCCATCCCATCTTTCGTGGTGGTAACCGGCGAACAGCTTCGCGCTGTCCAGGAAATCCTCGTCACCCGTTTCGCGGATAATGCCTTCAATGATCTTTTCGCCTTCGGAGGTATGGGTTTTAATGGTGTTGAACTCATCCTCGGTCAGTTTTTCGCGTTTGTTCAAGATCATGTCCGATACCGCAATCTTGCCCAAATCATGCAGGCGGGCCGCGGAAATCATGATGTCCACGTCCCAATCCCTTAAATCGTTATAATAGATTTTCTTTTCGTACATAGTGTCCAGCAGAATCTTCAGGTACGCGGCCGTTCGTTCAATATGGTTGCCCGTCAGCTTATCGCGGTGCTCCACCATGTTCGCGAGTACGGACGTAATGCCGTTTTGCAACCGCAATAATTTTTCCGTCCTTTTGTGTATGATGCTTTCTATATGCAGGTGCGATTTAATGCGGTTTAAAAGGACCGGGCCGGAAAAAGGCTTGCTGATAAAGTCCACGACGCCCATTTCAAACCCCAGGACTTCCGTTTCCGCGTCGTTTTTGCTCGTCAGGAATATGACGGGTATTTTCGCGTACCGCTTATCGGCCCTTAACCGCCTTAACGCGCCGAACCCGTCCATCTCCGGCATCAATATATCCAACAAGATCAAATCCGGTAAAAAGTTATTTAAGAATTCAAACATAATGGACGCGGACGAAAGGGTTATCACCTTGTATTGATCCGACAACACTTCTTTAGCGGCAAAAAGATTTACGGGGTTATCATCCACTACAAAAATCGTTTTCATAATTTTCCCCTTTAACGTATTTTACATAACCCATTATAGAATATGCTTTTGCGCGGATAAGACCCCTAAAAAAATAATTAATCACAATATCGTTGCGCATATCTGTACCTTTGGGTGTAATGCGGCACACATCGTTTAACGGCAATGGAAATAACCCCTGTTTTGCGGTATTTTTATACATCGTTTATACTGTACTTATACATACCGATTTCGGGGGGATATATGAAAAAATTATTTTTCGACGGCGGCATGGGGACGCTATTGCACGAGCGCGGGCTTACGGGCGACCCGGTATGCCTTAACCTATTGCACGGGGAAGCCATCATTGATATACACCGCCAATATATACACGCGGGCGCGGATGTGATAACGGCCAACACCTTCGGCGCGTACACGCACAAATACCCCAACGCGGGGGAATTGATTTCGGCGGCGCTCCGCCACGCGCAAGCGGCGGTCACGCAAACCCGTAAAGAAGGCACAAACCTTTCCGCCACCTGCATCGCCTTCGACATGTGCCCGCTCGGGCAAATGCTCGAGCCCTACGGCGACTTTACCTACGACGCGGCGTACGCCCTTTTCCTGGAAGCGGCGCAAACAGGCGCGGCTAACGGCGCAAACATGATCCTGATCGAAACATTCTATTGCGTTCGGGAATTGGAAGCCGCCGTACGCGCCGCCAAAACCACGGGTTTGCCCGTTTTCGCCACCATGTCCTTTAACGAAAAAGGGCGCACCGCCATGGGTACGTCCATCGGGGATATGGCTAAATTATTGGAAGAAATTAACGCGGACGCGATTGGGATGAATTGCGGCTTCGGGCCGGATGTTTACAAAAAATTGCTGCCCGAACTGCTCGCCGCGACACATTTACCCGTGCTGATCCAACCCAATGCGGGTTTGCCGGAAATCATCGGCGATCAAACCCGCTACAACGTTACGCCCGACGATTTCGCGCGGACGATGGCTGAAATCGCCGCCATGGGATGCGCCCATCTCGGCGGATGCTGCGGCACGACGCCCGCACACATTAGCGCGATGATAGCCGCGTGCGGGGTACGCGGGGAATGATTTCGATTTTCGGGATTGTATCATTTATTATTTTTGCGGTATGCTGCGCGGGTTTGGTTTTGCATTACCTGATCATGAAGAAACGCGTACGCCTGGACAACGCGCTGCATGAACTGGAAACGCACGAAGCCGATACCGACGCGTCCGTTCTTGAAGCCAAGGAAAAAGAATACGAAGCCGCGTATGCCGACTACCACGCGTATGTTTCCCGCTTTCCCTTTGATATAATCGCGAAAATCCTAAACCTGCCCCGTGAACAAAACGAATAACAAAAGCGGCAGCGCGTATTTATTCGTCCTCATCGCCGCGCTGCTTATCTTCATGCTGGTAACCATCGCGTTGACGGTGAGCGTTTCAAGCCGCCGCCTAACCGCGTATTATCCTGACCACGCGAACCTGTACGGCCTGGCGATCGCCGGTAACGAACAGGTTTTTTTATTTTTATCGGAAGTGATTTCGCTGCTCTCCGAGGATACGACCCATGAAGAAGCGATGGCATTGTTGACCGCCGCGTTGTCTTGCCCCGCTTCCGATTGCCCCGATCCCGACTGCCCCAATCCCGGTTGCCCCGTTCCCCCGTACCCCCGCCAATGGGAAATAACCGTTACGATTGCACCGGAAGGCGAACCTACTATATCCGATACATTTACGGCGATAACAACCGTTACCACGCTGTCCGACCGCTTCCGTACGGAAACCCGAATCCGCCGCTATCCGATGGATACACGGACGATAGTTTCCGCGTACATTTTACTTGACGGCTTAACGTTGCGAATGGTACATTCTAAGCGAATTATCGAATGATTCTGTAAATAGATTCTTATGAAAGGGGAACGCCCGTGGCCCTTGCCCCCGATTATTATTTCGATTCCGTTTTGGACATCCCTTATGAAAACCTTTGGAAACAAAAAATACGCGGTCTTATCTACGATTTGGACAATACGCTGGCCCATTTCGACAAGCCGCAAACCCCCGCGAAAATCGCCGCCATGCTTACGCGGTTGCAAAGGATGGGCTTTCGGATTTGCCTGTTAACCAACAATACCCGCGCGCGGCTCAGGCAATTCGACCATTTGGGGCTGGACGGCGTCGCCAACGCCGTCAAACCCTTTACCCGCGGGGTACGTGCCGCCATGGAAAAGATGGGGACAAAACCGGCGCATACGGCGATTATCGGCGACCAGCTTTTTTCGGACGTTTGGGCCGGTAAAAACGCGCGTATAACCACCGTTTTGGTCAAACCCCTCACCGAAAAGGATTTCTTTTTCGTACGCATAAAACGTGTGCTTGAACGATGGTACCTTCGCCGCTATTTAAAATAAGGAACGGGATAAAAACCAACGGCGGCGTAACGCTGTTGGAACTGGCCGTCGTCATGGCGGTTATTATGGTACTGTCCGCGGGCTTCCTATTAGGGTTCCGCCAAGCGGATAACCGCGCGCTTAACAACGCTTCATTGCAATTGCAAGCCGATTTACGTTACGCGCAGCGCAGGGCCATAATCGAAGGACGGTCGTTCGGCATCGTGTTCGAACTCGCCAACAACCGTTACCGCGTTGTGTCCTCCCGTCCGGAGCGTACGGTGCAATCGGTACAACTGCCCGCTAGCGTTTCATTAATGGAGGTTTCGGCCCAGCGCATCATGTTCCACCCGCACGGCACGCCGACCGCTGCGCTTCGCGTTATATTGAGCCAAGGCAACAATACGCAGAGGATTACCGCTACGGTAAGCGGCGGACGAATCCGCGTTTTTGATATCAACCAAAGCGATTATGAATAGGGGTGCGAAATGGATTTATTCGTAAAGAATTACATGGAAGACATGGTGCTGGCGAAAATGCCGCAAATCATGGCGCAAATGGGCGTATGCCATTGCGAAAAATGCAAGCTCGACATCTTTGCCTATGTATTGAACAAAATGCCGCCGAAATACGTCGTGACGCAAAAGGGCACCATATTCGCGAAGCTGGCGTTGCTCCAGTCGCAATTTGACGTGGACATCATCACCCAAATCACAAAAGCGGCGGAAAAAGTCAGGAAAAAACCGCGGCACGGTGAAACGGAATAAATATTAATTTTTGGAGGAACATATGATTTCAGCAGGCGAATTTAGGAACGGCATCACCGTCGAATTCGAAAGCGGGCTGTACACGATTATCGATTTCCAGCACGTTAAGCCGGGCAAAGGCGCGGCCTTCGTACGCTCCACGCTAAAGAACATGGAAAGCGGCGCGGTACTGGAAAAAACCTTCCGCCCCACCGAAAAGATGAGCCGCGCCCACATCGACAGGCGCGACTTGCAATACCTGTATACCGACGGTCAAATGTTTCATTTCATGGACGTGGAATCCTACGAGCAATCGGAAATGAACGCGGCGCAAATCGGCGACAACCTCCGGTTCGTTAAGGAAAACGACATGATCAAGGTACTCGTCCATAACGGGCGCGTATTCGGCATAGAGCCGCCCATGTTCGCCGAGCTCGCTATCACCGATACCGAACCCGGGTTCCGCGGCGATACCGCCCAAGGCGCGACCAAACCCGCCACCGTGGAAACGGGCGCGACCGTAAAGGTCCCCCTCTTCGTAAACACGGGCGACGTGATCAAAATCGATACGCGCACGGGCGAATACCTCGGCCGCGTGTAATACATTTGAAATAAAATTTGCCAGCATATTAAATTTCCTCCGGTCAATACTATCGATGTAGTAAAAATGAAGGGAGGAAATTAACGTGTCATCGAAAAAACATGCCGTACCCGAAGCAAAAGCCGCTATGGACCAATTCAAATTTGAAGTAGCGTCAGAAATCGGCGTACCCCTGACCAAGGGCTACAATGGCGACTTGACATCCAGCCAAAACGGTTCCGTGGGGGGCCGTATGGTTCAGAAGATGATCCAAGCCCAACAATCAAAAATGGCGGGATAATTAACCTAAACGGATAATAAATATGTACCGGAAGAGCCGCTTCGTTATGAAGCGGCTTCTTTATGCGCCCGCAAGGCGGTGAGCATTTCGCCGCTAAACGCGTCCGTCAACGAATACAAATGCGCGGCGGGTATAAGGTTGGGGACGGGCGGCGTGTGCGTCACGCGGTAGGTTTCTTCGCAAACATCCAAATACACGACGGCGATCATGTCCCCGTCAAGACCGTCTTCCAGGAACCAAAGGTTGTAATAATATACGCGTTCGCTGCCCGTGCCGCCGTAATCCAGCATTACGAGCACGCCTTCCTCGTCATAATACAGCGAATGTGGGGGCAGCGAACCCATGCGTGTATAACCGCCGTCCACATAGCTGTACACCAGCCAGCTCATGGCGCAGGAATGTGGGATCATCGAAAGGATGAAGATATCCGGGATGCCGTTGCCGGAAAAATGATAGAACAGGAAGTCGCTTTCAACGCCCTCCTCGAGCATAGCTTCCCACGCCATTCCCACCAGCGGCGGGTTCTCCAATTCGTCGAAGAGGTTATGCCAATACGTACCCGTATCCGGGTTAAACCAACCGTAACAGCCAAAAGCGGCGGGATACCGCGTCATAAAATCAGCCGCCGCGTACCAACCGTACTCGCTGATACCCGATTGCGCAAGCAAATCAATGTGCCCTTCGGGGGAAGGCGCGGCAAACTCACGTACGCTCAACGGCGGCCGCGCGGGGATTTGGCTTTCCTGCTGTTGGGGTTCCCCGCCGTTGGTGTGCGGGGGTATGGGGGAATTCGGGATCGGGGGCTCGGGATCGGGTTCAACCGGATCGGAAGAAAAAGGATCGGGGGTTGCCTCCGCCAAGGGTGGAGGAGATGCCTCCGGCGCGTACGCGGGGATATATTCATGGCTGCCGATCCCGCAGGCGGACAATATTATAGATAAAAATACAATCGCGCCCGCCAATATCCTTTTCATAAATACCTCCGCGTAACAAACTGCGATAAATATAACATAAAATGGCAACCCGCACACCATTACTGCCCCAAGCCCTTTACGGCATACATATATAGTAACGATATCCGCAAGGGGTTGTTCCATGAGGCGTAAAAAACGACGCCCCCCCCGCCGTGCTTCGCGCGGCCGCTTCCCGCGTAAATACATATTCATGATAATGCTAACGGTACTCGCCGCCGCTTTCGCGTTTAGCTATTACCGCTTCGACCGTAAAATCCTTCCGCTTATGTTAAGCGCGGCGGAATTGAAATTGCAAACCGACATTAATAACGTGATCAACGATGTGATACACGAAATCATACGCGAGAACCGCATTACGGCCTCGGACTTTTATACGCAGCGCCAAAACGAGATCACGGGCAGCCCCGCGCTCAGCGTCAACACGGTGCTGGTGAACAGCTTATGCAACGAAGCCGCCAAGCGCATCTCCGACCGCCTAAACAACCTCGAGCCCGAAACCGTCGCCGTCCCGCTGGGGATGGCATTCGGGCTGGACACCCTTTCGCAGGTGGGGCCGAGCTTTACCTTCCGCATGGCCCCCATCGGCAACGCGCTCGTCAACTACGATTCCATCTTTACGTCGGTCGGCATCAACCAAGTGCATTTTTCCGTTTGGCTCAACGTGGAAGCCGTGGTGCGTATCATCAACCCCGTTCATTCCTTCGAAGTGGCGCTTAACCGCCATGTGTCCCTGGTGGATACCGTCATCAGCGGCGAAGTACCCGACACGTACCTTAATTTGGACCTCCCCGTACGATGAAACCCCTTTACGTACACGCACGAAGCGCTTCCCCCGCGCATATGATGCAGGTGCGACAACCGACCCGCTCGCCCGCTTCGCGAGCCGCTCGGCCATGCGACCTGGGAGGTGGCAACATGTTTTTCGGGCTGCTGTACCTATTGGAGGGCTTCTTCCTCACGGGATACTTGGCCGGGGGTAATTCCTTCCCAACACCCCTGAACGCCGAAGAAGAGCGCGATTACCTGCGTAAATACGCGAGCGGCTGCGACGACGCCAAAAACATACTCATCGAACGAAACCTTCGCTTGGTAGCCCACATGGCAAAGCGTTACGGCAACCACGCCAAGGAAAGCGAGGACTTGATTTCGGTCGGTACGATCGGCTTAATTAAAGCCATCGCATCCTTTAAAGCCGACAAAGGGACGAGGCTCGCGACGTACGCCGCCAAGTGCATTGATAATGCTATGCTAACATAGCGGCTCCTTATGGGTTTATGTCAAGATATCCTTTATGCGGCTTTCAATTTGTAACCCCTTCTGTACAGCGTCCAATAAAGCTATTTTTTGTTCCTTCGGGCAGGACAGCTTTTCTATGTACCTGATAACCGCTTCGGCATGGGCTTGCGCGACCTTCTTTTTTAATATGTTTATATCCTCTTGCTTCTTTGGAAAATGCACAATAATTTCGGGCATATACATAATCACCTCTGATTATATTTATGCCCGATCAGCTTGTATGTATTTCCGTATTGAATGAATCCGACAGCAGCCCCTAGTACCGCTTCAAACCGCGCGGCATCGCCGGACACGACGGTTACGCCCGGTCAGCGTTTGTATTATGCCCTGTGTTTCATTCTCCGTAATGGATAATTAACAGAATCCTAAACAATACATCGCTTTGCTTTCGTTTTCTTGTTTTCCAATCCTCTTCAAGGGCAAAACCACCGTAAGGTCCCCAGTTCCGTTCCTTTGAATCGATGGTGTGGTTTATGTTTAAGTCACCGTCGATTTTAGACATAAAACGTTCCCATTTATCACTTAAAAAATTAACGTGTTTAATAACCCCGCAACGCGCGAACAATTCCATCAAATCAAAATTAAAATAATTTTCGTCCATCAAACCAAGGCAAAACATTTGGTTGTGGATAAACGCCAAACAGGGTGATTTATAAAAATTTTTGATTTTCGTGTAAATATTTTTATTTCTGACATGATTAAATGAAAACAGCCTGTTCATAGCCTTTATCAACAATTCTGTATTATTTTTATTCCGCCATTTTTGGCTATGGGCAAGCATACGGAGGTCATAACTGCACGGCCATAAAATACCGGGTTTAAAGCACAGCTTCCTTTTGCTTGTATCAATCACGTCGTCCATGTTTGAATATTGGAGTACGTTGATAAATGTTTTAAATGAAAATTCGATGTCATGCGCCAAATCGATATAATCATTCGGCGGCAGCAAATATTCGTATCCCGCCCTGATAATAACCGAACTCCGCGGAAGAAACATCCCGAGTGCCGTAACCGAATAATCATCTTCCGGCGCCTTCATCCTACATTCCCTGTAATGCGGTTCATCCAATAAAAATGAATGGACCGCTCTTTTTATATATCCGTTTTCCGGCGGAAATCCTTTTTCCGCAAGGTAACGCAAACCGACTTCCATGTTGTCATACATTCCAACACCTTGTGTCGGGCTTGAACCGTGGAAAGCATTACCAAACCAACCGTCGGGCTTTTGCGATTGAATAACAGTTTGAACGTTCTTTTCGGGAATTATTTGTTCTAACAAATCCGTTTCTTCTTCCGGGGTTATGTCGTTTAGAATTTCTTTCTTTACCCGCAAAACAATGGATGGGTTTGCGTTTTCCAAAAGAAATTCGATTATTTTATTTTTCATATATATTTCCCCTTTAGTTAATTGACCCGTCCAGATTCTTCACGCTTCGGTTATATTGTTTTTATTTCAATTTCACCCTTCAAATACCGAACCGCTTTCCCGCTGATTTTTACCCGTTTACCGCAATCCTCGCAGCGCAGTACGCCGCCGCGAGCGGATAACTGCCGCGCCTCCATGACTTTTTTACCTAATTGCTTTCTCCAATACGGGGTTAACGTGCAATGGGCGCGGCCCGTTACCGGGTCTTCGGGGACGCCGGCACTCGGCGCGAAATAACGCGACACGAAATCGCACTCCGCACCGGGAGCGGTCACGATTATCCCGAATCTGTCATGTTCAAGCCCTGCTTCGGACTTTAATTGCCCTAGCACAGCAAAAACCGGGTTCAAACGGCGCAAAGTTTTTTCATCCTTTACAAGCACCATAAAGTCAATGGATTTGTATACCGCCAACGGTTTTATACCAAGGGCCCTTTCAATTGACGGATATGCGGGGCACTCCACGGCCGGCGTAGACGGAAAGTTAAGGCACAACAATTCGCCGTCCCTTGTTACGGTCAACTCGCCGCTTGCCGTGTCAAACTTCAATTCGCGGGCATCCTTTTCCCTTTCGCCGAACAGCACAAAGGCGCTTGCCAGGGTCGCGTGGCCGCAGAGGTCGATTTCTAACGTGGGTGTGAACCAGCGCAGCCCGTATTTGCCATTCGCTTGTTTAACCAAAAACGCCGTTTCGGAAAGGTTGTTTTCGGCGGCGATACTTTGCATTATGTCGTCGGGCAGTCGGCTGTCGGGCAAACACACCCCTGCCGGATTCCCGCCGAACAGCTTGTCGGTAAACGCGTCAATAACGTGATATTCCATCATTTCACATCCTATCCGAAAATTAAATCCGGTTGAGGTGTTATTCCAACACACACATTTTTTATCTGCCGCTATCATATCATACCCATTAAGAAAACCGAATCATCCCTTTTCACAATTATCATATGTCCGAACATACGTTTTATCATATCAATTTTTTTTTGTATATGGATAAATAAAGACCAACCGAAGGGTGGAGGGTATGCCGGAAAATAAATCCATCGCCGTTTATTCCCGTAAGTCGAAGTTTACGGGTAAGGGTGAAAGCATCGATAACCAAATCGAGCTGTGCAAACGGTATATACATACGCATTATAACGGCAACACCGAAGATATTTTGGTATATGAAGACGAAGGCTTCTCCGGCGGCAACACGGAGCGGCCCAAATTCAAAAAAATGATGGCGGAGGCGCGGGGTAAAAAGATATCCGCTATTATCTGTTACCGCCTTGACCGCATCAGCCGTAATATCGGCGATTTCGCCAAGCTCATCGAAGAGTTGGATGGGTTGGGCGTTTCCTTCGTTTCCATTAAAGAGCGATTCGATACATCCTCTCCGATGGGACGCGCCATGATGTATATATCCTCTGTTTTTTCCCAATTGGAAAGAGAAACCATCGCCGAACGCATACGGGACAACATGTTTGAATTATCCAAGACAGGCCGCTGGCTGGGCGGCATTACGCCGACGGGTTACGTTTCTGTCGGCGTGGAAAACGTATCGGTAAACGGTAAAACGAAGAGGGCTTGCAAACTGGAGCTGATCCCCGAGGAAGCGGAAATGGTAAAATTTATCTTCGCCAATTTCCTGCGCGTTAATTCGATGTCGAAAACGGAAACCCTCCTGATTAAAAACGGTTACAAAACCAAGAACGGTAAAATATTTACCCGATTCGCCATAAAGAACATCCTTACCAACCCGGTGTATATGACGGCGGACGAAGCCGCGTATGATTATTTGCGCGAACGCGGCGTGGATTTATTCGCCTATAAAGCGGACTTTGACGGCAAGCGCGGCATCATGGTTTATAACCGCTCCCTTCAAAAGCCGGGGAAAACCACGGTCATACGCCCGCCCAACGAATGGGTTGCCGCCGTGGGCAAACACGAAGCCCTCGTCAGCGGCGCGGATTGGGTGAAGGCGCAGGAGCAATTGGGGCAGAACAGCGCTAAGTCATACCGCAAGCCCCGAAGTAATGTCGCCTTACTTTCGGGTATTTTATTTTGCGTATGCGGCGATTACATGCGCCCGAAGCTAAGCAAGCGCGTTAATAAAAGCGGCGACCGCACTTATACCTACTTCTGCGCCATGAAGGAAAAAAGCCGTATGCACAGTTGCCAAGTGAATAACATAAACGGGAATATGCTGGACGCGGCTATCGGTGAAGAAATAACACGTTTGGACGCGGACGCTTCGGAATTCGTCAAGCAACTTGAAATCGGTAAGAAGCTGCCGGAAAGCAACCGCGATGAATACGATGAGAACCTCGAGCATCTGCGCGCCGAGTTGGCGGAATACGAAAAAAAAATCGCAGGGTTGGTATCCGCTTTAGCCAAATCTACCGGTACGGCTTCCGAAGTTTACATAATGAAGCAAATCGAAAAATACCACCTAAAAATCGAAAGTTATAAATCACGCATTGCCGTATTGGAAGGCTTGGCGTCAACCCATGCCTTTACGGACATCGAATTTGATTCACTTCGTCATATACTGGCCCATTTCCGCGCCACTTTCGGCCACATGGAAATCGAGCAAAAACGCGCCGCTTTACGCTCCCTCATCAAGCGGATCGTGTGGGACGGCGTTAGTATCCATGTGCATCTGCTTGGTGAGGATAGCAAATGAAATCCTAATGCACATACGCGCGAGCAAGAAGCACGCGGGTGAAATTTACCTGCAGGACATCGTGGGCGTGGACCGCGAAGGCAATGAAGTACGCATAGAGGATAAATTGGCGGATGACAAGGATACGATTGACAATCAAGTCGGTATGAGGATACAAATTAAACAAATGTACGAAGCCTTACGGAAGGTCCTGCACGGCCGCGAAAAAGTCGTGATCGAAATGCGTTACGGCTTGGCCGGGCGCGAGGAAATGACCCAGCGGGAGATATCGTCGCTGCTTAATATCAGCAGGAGTTATGTATCCCGCATCGAAAAAAAAGCGTTGTTGAAATTGTTTAAGGAAATGCGTAATTATACGGTTTTGGCATCGTAGAGGCTTTACATTCCTATCCGTATCGGTTATGTTTGTATCATTCATACATAATCGGACGGTGCCGGGATGATTCTTTCTGTCTTGCGAAAGGTTAATGAATCGCGCTCGCTGTTATTCCAATTGTTTTTTGTGCTGCTTGCTTTTGCCACAATGGTAATCGCAAGCGGCCTTTTTGTTTATGGCATACAGCGGGATTACTTGCGCAGGCAGGCGGAAGACATCCTAAGGCTGACGGAAAATCAAATCATGTCGGAAATGAGGGAATCCGAGACGCTGATGGTCAGCGTTTCGAAGACCGTACGCGACATGATAATGGACGGCGGTACGCCGGAGGATGTCCGCGCCTATATGAACAGGCTTACGGAGGAATTGCTCGAATCGGAAAGCGGGCTTTCGTTTGAAGGTATACACGGGTTCTTTGATGTCTTTGATAATTTATATATCCCCGTGCCGGGGTGGACGCCGCCCGATGACCACTACGCGCCCGACCGCCCTTGGTTTAGGGCCGCCGTGGAGGCGGAAGGCCGAATCGTTACTTCGTCCGTCGAAATCAGTACGCGCACCGGCCAATTCCAAGTCATGTATGTAAGGCGCCTCTTTGATGACGACGGCCAACCCTTGGGCGTGGTCGCGTTAAA
This sequence comes from Defluviitaleaceae bacterium, assembly GCA_009780585.1. Taxonomy (GTDB): domain Bacteria; phylum Bacillota; class Clostridia; order Lachnospirales; family WQUN01; genus WQRX01. The sequence goes on from WQZS01000007.1 coordinate 87,656, forward strand.
CGTACCGCTGGGGAATATTGCGGCTTTGGTCGTTAATACACGCCTGTCACCGGGCGGATACGGGTTTATCGCCAATGAAAATTACCGCATTATCGCGCACCCCATCCCGTTTGCCGTGGGCATGTATTTGGCTCAGGTTAATGAAGATTTGTTTAATAAAGCCTATGCCATGCAGCAGCAGGGTTACGATACCTTATTGGAAATCGCTTGGGAGGATATCGTAACCGGCGGCGACGCGATTTTATACGGCAGGGAACTTGATAACGGCTGGATACTCGGCGTCGTGACGCCAAGCCGTGAATATACCCGTAATCTTCGGACGCTTTTATGGTTCATCGGTACGTTGGGTACGGCGTTGGCGACGGTAACGTGCGCTATATTGATATGGCTCAACATGATGTACAGGAAAAACAACCTTCGGGTTAAGCTGTTGGAGGCGCAAAGCATCGCGGACGAATACATGGAGCTGATGTTTAACGCGACCCCGCTGGGCGTAAACCTGTGGACGAGCGATTTGCGGCATATCAAAACCAACGACGAAATGGTTAGGCTGTTCGAATTGTCGAGCAAGCAGGAGTTCTTTGACCGCTACGGCGATATAACGCCGGAATACCAACCCGACGGTATGCTTTCGTCGGAAAAATCGCTCACTTATGTGAAGCAAGCCTTCGAAACCGGATATGCCCGTTTTGAATGGATGCACCAAAATCTTAAGGGCGAGCCCATCCCCGTTGAGGTTACCCTCGTACGCATCAAATACAGGGACGATTACTTGGTCGCCGCGTACAACCGCGACCTGCGCGAGGTCAACGCCGCTCTCGAGCAAATGCGCAGCGCCATCGAAGCGAAAAACGCGCTGGCTTACTTGGAAAGTATCCTGGAGGGCTTGGATACGATGATTTACGTAAACAACCCCGTAACGGGGGAATTGCTGTTCGTCAATAAGATCATGCGGGAGCATTTTAACGTACGGGACGATTACGCGGGGCAAATCTGCCACGATACCTTCGGGGTATCCAACGGTAAACGCTGTGACGGCTGCCCTTGCGTTTATCTTAGCCAAAACCCGAACGAAACCATCATATGGGAGGAACTCAACCCGGTAACCCTCCGCAATTACCGCAATACCGACCGTTATATCAAATGGATCGACGGGCGGGACGTACATTTGCAAAATTCCGTGGATATTACGGAACTGATCGCCGCCAAGGATGCCGCCGAGGAATCGAACCGCGCCAAGGGCGTTTTCCTGGCGCGTATGAGCCACGAAATCCGCACCCCCATGAACGCGATATTGGGTATCTCCGAAATCGAGCTGCGCAACCAACGCATCCCTGTGGACACCGGCGAAGCCTTCCGCAACATTCACGAATCCGGGAACCTGCTGTTGAACATCATCAACGATATCCTCGACTTTTCGAAGATTGACGCGGGCAAGCTGGAGATATTCCCCCACAAGTACGATATCCCCTCATTGGTGAACGACACCGTACAACTAAACCAAATGAAGTACGAAAGCAAGCCCATCACCTTCGAAGTGACGGTACATGAGGATACCCCGATGTCGCTGATCGGCGACGAACTGCGCATCCGCCAGATATTCAACAACCTGCTTTCAAACGCGTTTAAATATACCGATTCCGGCGAGGTAAAATTAAGCATACACACGGAGCCTAACACGGGTACGAACCGCACGACCCTCGTCTTGCAAATCTCCGACACCGGACAGGGTATGGACGGGGAGCAAATCGCCAAGCTGTACGACGCGTATTCCCGCTTTAACACGGAGGACAACCGCTGGGTTACGGGCACGGGTTTGGGCATGACCATCACCAAGCAGCTTGTAGACATGATGGACGGCGAAATCAACGTGGAGAGCGAATACGGCAAAGGCACGACCTTTACCGTCAGATTACCGCAGGATGTGTACGGCACGGAAATATGCGGCCCCGACGTGATCAGGCGCGCGACCGTCGTCAAACACCAATACAACGCGTACGACGCGATGCCGTACGGGAACGTGTTGGTGGTCGATGACGTCGGTACGAACCTGTACGTAGCCAAGGGGATGCTGACGCCCTATGAATTAAACGTCGATACGGCGGGCAGCGGCTTCGAGGCCATTGATAAGGTGAAGGAACGCGGCGTGTACGACGTCATCTTCATGGACCATATGATGCCCAAGATGGACGGCATGGAGACCGTACGTATCCTGCGTGAAACGGGATATACCGCGCCCATCGTGGCCCTTACGGCCAACGCCGTTGTGGGGCAGGCGGAGATATTCCTGGACAACGGCTTCGACGGTTTTATCTCAAAGCCCATCGACTCCCGCGATTTAAACCAAATATTACAAAAATTCGTCAAAAATGAGGAGCGGCGCATATCCCATGACCGCTCCATGAAGAAATCCCAACAGGAACAGCTTTTCTCGATCGGGAAGCTGTTCGTGATGGACGCGGAAAATACGCTGACCATCGCGAAGGACACGCTGGCGGGCCTTAACGCGGGTACCCCCGTTAACCTCGTGGAGTTCACCACCGCGGTACACGGCATCAAAACCGCCCTCGCCAACATCAACGAAATTGACGCGTCGAAGGCCGCGTTGTCGCTGGAAAAATCGGGCCACGTAAAAAATACGGACGAAATCAAGCGCAAAACCCCCGCCTTCATCGATACCCTTGAGCGCATCGTGGATAGGTATAAGACGCACGAATCAACCGAAAACGAAACGTCCGTAACGGAGGACGGCGGCTTCCTGCGGGAGAAATTAAACGAACTCATCGCCGCCTGCGAACGGTTTAACGTACGCGCCGCGAAAAAGGTTTTATCCGACATAAAAGGCAAACCATGGAAACGTGAAACCAAGGAAGCGGTAAACGAGATGGCGCTCGATTTGCTGCACGGCAAATACAAGGACGTGATCGCGGCCGCCAGGAAAATCATACCATCTTGACACGGGTCACGTATGTGATACCATGGTTTTTATTGCGTTGCGTATACATACGCGGGAGGGAAATAAAAAATGAAGAAATTTTTAACAGCGGTGTTGGTATTGGGGCTTGCCTTGTTGGCCGGGTGCAACAGGGGCGGCAGCGACGGTGTATTGCAATTCCCGTCGGACGGTTCGCCGGTGCGGGTATATATGGGCGCGAGCCCGACCCCGCACAGGATGATACTCGAATACATTATGCCCGCCTTACGCGCCGACGGCATCGATTTGGTGATTACGGACTTTATCGACTTTAACGTACCCAACGTGGCCCTGACCGACGGGGACATCCACGCGAACTATTTCCAGCATATACCGTTCCTCAACGTTTACATGGAACGGACGGGTAACCGCCTGCACGTCATCGGACCCGTCCATGTGGAACCGATCGGGGCGTATTCGCTCACGCTCGACGATATCATGGACATCCCCGAAGGCGGTACGGTGGCCATGCCCCAAGACCCCGCCAATACGGGCCGCGCGTTAATGCTCCTGCAACAAGCGGGGCTTATCCAATTGGACCCGAACATTGGCATTGACCCCATCGCGGGCGTACTCGCCACGCCGGACGACGTTATATCCAACCCGCGCAACCTGCGCTTCATCCCGTTGGAAGCGCCTATGGTGGCGCGCGCCCTCATGAACAACGACGCGCACGTTTCCATCGTCAACACGAATGTATTGTTGGACGGCACGCCTTTGTGCCCGATCAACGATTCGCTTATCCGTGAAGCGGTGTTCGGCAACCCCTACGCCAACGTATTGGTCGTACGGGAGGAAAACGCCGACAGCGAAGTTATCGCTACATTGTACCGCCACCTTACGTCCGAAGCGGTACGCGCGTTTATACAAAGGACGTTTACGGGGGTAGACCCGGTTTTCTAACGGGTAGCGTAGCGCTTCCTTATTGCGCTCAAATAAAAGAGGGCGATGATCGGCGGTTACGGGGCCGGTCATCGCCCTCTTTCATTAGGTATCATTATTTTCGTGCCGTTAATTCTCCCGCGGCGTGTTATCGTCCGCGCAGCATCCTTCCTCGGCGCAGCAGCTTTCGGCGGCGGCCTTCTCCAGCGAGCCGTGGATCGTTTGCGCCAGCTCGTCGAGCGCGGCGGCGGCTTTTTCCAGCGCGGTTTGGCTGGCTTTTTTGATCTTGGGTTCCACGTTCTTGTACATAACCTGTACCTTTTCGCCTACGTCACGGGCGAACTTGTTTACGTCGGCGGCGAAGCAGCGGAGCTTTTCTTCTACGTTTTCACGTTGCTCCTTGTCAAACAAACGGCCGCGGCCCAGCGATTCCAACAAGCGGGCGGCCTCATCGGCGGTGATTTTACCGTTTTCCAGCATGTCCAGTACGCGCATTTTTTCGGGCATCTTTTAATCCTCCTTATATATGGGGTCATTCCCCTGTCATACTTACAAATAGGTACGGCATACGGTGTGAAAAGTTTAAACCTACGGGAGTTGTATCATGTGCGTCAATTGATTGTTGACGTAATCCAACCCATACAATACCCCGTTGCGCGCCCAAATATAACTCATGCGCTGCGTGGCGTCCAGGATGATGCCGTCGCCGCGGCGTATGTGTACGGCGCGGGGTATCAAGTGCCCCGATTCGGTAAAGATCAGCCAAGGGCCTTCCAAGGTGAAGGTATGGACGTTGATATCCTCCCATGTGCGGATCACGTCGCCGTCCGTCGTTATGGCGCGTACGTTTCCGGTGGTATGGTCGTTGAAATAAAGGGCTTCTTCTTCGTAGAACAATACCATCCCCGCGTTTGCCGCCAGTTGCCGTATTAACGTGGGTTCGTCGGGGTCAAGCGCAAACACGCCGAAGGGCCCGCCCGACGGGCCGGAAAGGAAGTACAGATTTTCGCCGTCCGTGGTTGTGGTATGGACCCTCATGCTCACCACGGGTTGGTCTTCCCAGGTATTCAAATCGATACGGTACAGGAAATGGCCGTTGTCGTAGTTGGAATAATACAGGTAGTCGCCCACAACGATCAAATTAAGCGCGGTGTTTTCGCTGACGCGCGTCAAGCCCCTGTCCGATCCGCTGAGCGTCGCGCGGTATACGCGGTTATCGGAAAGACCGTTCGCGAAGAGGATGAACCCCCCTCGGTCCGCGCTGACCCACGTATTGATAAAAGAAGGCAGGACATTGTCCACAAAGATGGTTTCATCCTCGGTGGATACGACCCCGGGGATTTGTATGAGGCGTTCCTCGATACGGCGGCGCGCGAGTACGGGCCGTCCCCAATCGGAGCGGTAGAATAAATAGATATCATAAAAATGGAAACATCCCCCGATGGCGTCGCCCGCGTCGCGGGGATGGGTAAGCGCGACGCCCGTAAAATCAAACCGTGAAGGCGTCGGTAGGCTCGTATCGGCAAACCGGTCGGGGTTGGCCCAGCGGTTGGACGCGCGGAAGGCGGTAATGCCTCCGTACACCATCCCCGCCATGGATACGATTACCAAAAAGAACAGCACCCTTGCGGCAACGCCCATCATACGCCCGGAGGCCGTCGAATTCGCCGCCGCGTTCCCCGCCTCCATGTCCAGCACGGATTTGAACTTTTTATAAAAATCATCGAGCGAGCCGTATAATATTTCGTTGCCGGAAAGCACTTCGTTGATGATGTCATCCAGGCGCGCGGGTATCGTAACGCCGAGGTCCTTCACATTGGATTTTTCCTTGCTGTAGGTTTGTCCGGTGATTAATTTGAAATAGAGCTTTACGATTTCGATCAGGCTTGGGTGGAAGTTCATATCCCACGCGAATACGGCGTCCAGCATAAGCTGCCGCTGCGGGGTCACGCGTAAGTCCTTGATCGAGAAATTAAAGACGACGCCGTTCGCCTGCGCCTGCGCCAACGAAATCATGAGGGGGCGGATAAACAGGAACGCTTCGTCATAAGGCATCTTTTGGGCGTTCATATAGCTTTCGACCGTAACGAAGTTGGACACGCGCCGTATCACGTAAGCCGTGTTGTTGCGTTCCACGACTTCATGTATGGGGAGTATCGCGCCCTTCATTTCGCTCATTTTCGCCGCCCGATCCTTAAAGGATTCCAGCTCCGCCTGGAATTCCTTGGTGAAACGTTCGGAAATCTTCAGCGAATGGTTAGGGGTACGGTCAGCCATGTACGTGGGGTAGAACTCCGTGGCGATAAATTGCGCGCGCCCCGCCCCCGCAGCCTTGTAATGCGTGAGGTAGCTGTCGCGCACCAATACGGAATCGATGACATACGGGTCTAATTGGATATCCAAAGCCATGGGATTACCTCACAATGATATCGTATGGGGATTATACCGCGTAATTATATCGAAATATACTTGCTCAGCTTATCAAAGATAACGTTCGCGTCCAGCGGCTTGCCGATGTGGCTGTCCATACCCGCCGCGTAACAGGCTTCGATGTCTTCCTTAAATACGTTGGCTGTCATGGCGATGATGGGGATCGCCTTGCCCTCGTGCGTGTCGCGTATGACGCGTGTCGCTTCGTAGCCGTCCATTTCGGGCATTTGTATGTCCATAAATATAACGCTGTACTTCGAAGGGTTGGAATAGAACTTAAGCACGGCGATTTGACCGTTCTCCGCGAAGTCCACGTTTATCCCCGTCTCTTGCAAAATACTCGCGATGATATCGCGGTTGATCTCGATATCCTCGGCGATCAATATATGCAAGCCCTCATATCGTCCGGTTTGGATTTTATTATAACCGTCTTCCTCCGATATACCCGCCGTTTCCGACAGCGGTACGGCAAACGAAAATTTCGAACCCTTGCCCTCCTCGGACTCGACCCATATCATGCCGCCCATCATTTCCACCAATTGCTTACATATGGTCAAGCCCAATCCCGAGCCGCCGTATTTGCGCGTGCGGCCCCCCTCGACCTGCTCGAACGCGTTAAACAAACGCTTCATATGCTCCTGCGATATGCCGATTCCGGTATCTTCCACGTCCACTTGCAGGACGAATAAGTCTTCCGCATCTTTAATATAGTGTGCGCTGACCGTTATCGTGCCTCCGTCGGGCGTGAACTTTACGGCGTTGGATATCAGGTTGGATATCACCTGCCTGAGCCTGAATTCGTCGCCTATGGCAACGGCGGGCAGGCGTTCGTCGATATGGATGATCAGTTTCTGCCGTTTTTCCTCCACGCGGAAATTCAATATGTTGGCCGCTTTGCGCATCATTTTATTCAAATAAAACGACGACGATTGTATTTCGAACTTCTTGGCTTCGATTTTGGACATGTCCAGCACGTTATTAATAACGTCCAGCAGATGGCGGGACGCCTCCTGGATGGTTTCGAGGCAATGTTTCTTCTTCGATTCGCTTGCGGTTTTGAGGGCGATGCGCGTCATGCCGATGATGGCGTTCATGGGCGTGCGCATCTCGTGGCTCATGCGGGAGAGGAACTCCGACTTCGAGCGGTTCGCCTTTTCCGCTTTTTCCTTCGCTTCCAGGAGTTCCAATTCTTGCACCTGCTTTTCCTGGGAGATGCTGCGGCTTAGGCTGTACTGCGTTTCCGCGGCCAGTTTTAGCAATTGGATATGACGATTGGCCACGCGAAGCTCGCGTGCCAGCTTTTTATTTTCCGCCGACAGGCTCTTCATTTCGCCTTCGTCCATTCCCGCACCTCCTTCCCGTCAGCAAGCAAAAGGGTATTAAAGTATCAGCGTAACCAACGAATAGTCGTGGTAGCGATTGGTTGCGATACCGTCCCTGATCGAAGTGGGGCAGATTTCGCCGCCCGCGTATCCCATCATGAAGGGGACGCTCCCTATCTTTTCCATCGCCATGTTCAATTCGTTAAGCGAATCATTTTGTATCACAAGCATACGGCGTACGATGCAGGAAAATATAAGTATGCCGTTGACGTGGGGCTGTACCGCGGCCTCGCTGAATTTGCGTTCCGCGATTTCCATCACTTCCTCGTATGTGCATTGCAATAATTTGAACGTGGAGCCTTCGTCGATGTTGCCGCGGAATATCGCCGTGCCGTCGGGCGCGAACGAACCCAGCTCACGCAGGACGGGTACGCCGTCATAATCCTTGCGGTCGATTTGGTTGACCAAAAACGGGACGAAAAAGAATATATTGTTGCGTTCGCCGTCCTTGGCAAGCCCCAGTTCCTCAAAGTATTCGTATGAACTCGTGTGGTTGATTTTTTGTACGCGTATCCCGTCCGTTTTTGTAAACACGCCTTCGTAGGGCATCGCGTTCTTTTCGGAGAAGATACCGATGGAAAAACGGGGCCGGATGTTGCCGTAGCAAAGGATGTAAGCCATGGCATCTTTATAGGTTTGGCCGTTGTAAATAACCGCGCTCTCGGAGAAATCGACCGTATCATCGGTACACATCGTACCGAATATAGGTACGCCGGGCATCATACGGTCCCACGCTTCCACATAGTCGTCGTTCGCGTGTTGGTCCAACAGCGGCGGGAATATCATCGTCAAACGCGGCACCCTTCCCGCGATTTCGGCTTTGGCGTACGCCTTTTTCACAGGCTCGAATACATCCTCCGCGAGCGTTTCGGAAATGCCCGCGCGAAAGGTGATGTCGTCCGACGTCATGACAAAAAGGGAAAGCACCATATCCTCGGCGAAGCCGTTAACCGCCTGCGAGGACGTGGTAACACCCGCCACATCAAAGGGCAAACCGCCGCAGACATGCCTTAGCGCGCCGCTTTGGACAAATTCGGGATGGCACATGATGACACCGACGGTATTTTCCATCAGGACGACCTGCTCCAGCAGCCGGGCATTGATTTCACTCAAGGCGGTATCAACGTCATCCACCTCACATGTATAAACACTCGCGCATTTTAACATGAAGCCCACCCCTATTTACTTTTTTATATATGTATTGCTTGATTATAACACAGGGAAGCCGCGCACTCCACATGTGGGGGGATTATAAGAGGAACACGAATTGCTGACCTCGACTGTTGAGTTGGAACACAATTTGTTGCCGCTTGATTCGCTCGGAGTAACCTTGGCATTTCTGCGCCCCTTCTTGAAGTCATTGCCGTTGACGCTGTTGGTGAAGCCCGTCCTGTAGATGAAGGTTAGCATGGCGGGGTCTTTTTCGCCGTTGCTGTCAATGCCGCCGACAACCACTTTTTCAATGATGCTTTCAAACACAACACGGTCAAATTCGGTGATAACTTCGTTTTGTTCCAGTACCCTGCGGAACACTTCAATACGTTGTTTTACATCGAGTTCACGGCTTGCTACATTTTTGATTCGTTCCTTGTTCTCGGCCAGCTTAGAAAGCGCGGCGTTTATGTCGGCATATTTTTCTTCGTATGTTTCGATGTCGATTATATCATCTAAGCGCATATCAACCAATTTTTTGCGCTTATGCTCAAGTGCGGTGATTTCTTTTTCCAAGTGGTTTATTTTTTTGGTGGAATTACTTGAACACAGGGTCTTTTCGATGCGTTGTAATAATTCCTCAATTACATCTTTGTTGTTATTGCATAGAACCCTGTAGCTTTCAATGAAAGCCTGTTCAATCGTTTCTTCACCAATGCCCTTCGCATCCGGGCAAAACCGCTTTCCTTTCTTCGTGTTTACAATGCATTGCCATATAACCTTCTGATACTCGCTACTGGAGTGCCAGTTGCGCCGTGATAAATTGCTTCCGCAAAACCCACAATCGAGCATAGAGCTAAAAGCATATTTACGGCTATACATGTCACGCTTGCCATTGTCTATTTTACGGGCTTTGCTTCTACGCGCCAATATTTGTTGAGCAGCATCGTATAAATCATCATTTATAATCGGTTCATGGTTTTTGTGTATATAAAATTGGTCTTGCTCGCCAAAGTTATCCAAGCGGCGTTTTGATATGGGGTCAACGGTAAAGGTTTTTCCTTGCCTTATGTCCCCTTTATATTTTTCGTTCTTGATAATACCGATGATTGTCGTTTCTGCCCAATTAACGCTCCCACGCTTGGTTTTATGCCCCATACGCGTCAACTCTTGCCCGATAACGCTACAGCCCATACCTTCAACGTAACGATTGAAGATATAGCGCACTATTTCCGCTTCTTCTTGGTTTACGGTAATCATCTTTGTGTCGGGGTGGTAGTCGTAACCTAAGCAACCTTGGAATCCTACGAGTTCACCCCGTTGCATTTTCATCTTCAAACCCTTTTTTACGTTGGATGATATATTTTCAACTTCCTGTTGGGCAACGGAGCTTAAAATAACAAGGAGCAATTCACCGTCCATCGTAAGTGTGTTGATATTTTCGTCCTCAAAGAAAACGGCTATATTTTTTTCTTTGAGCATACGGACATATTTAAGCGTGTCTAATGTATTACGGGCGAATCGTGATATGGCTTTGGTAATAATCATATCAACATCGCCGTTTAAGCAATCATTCATTAGGCGTTGGAAATCTTCACGGTTTTTTGTTTGCGTTCCCGTGATGGCTTCGTCCGCATAAATGCCTGCCAAAACCCATTCCTTTTTTTCTTGAATGTAATCCGTGTAATACTGCACTTGCGATTTGTAACTGTTTAATTGGTCTTCGCTGTCGGTGCTAACGCGGCAGTATGCCGCTACCCTAAGACGGTCAAGTGTTTTGCTGAAAACCCTGTTCGTAAGATTGTTGGATGCCTTGATTACCTCTACTTGTTTCATAAAATAACCCCTTTCTTTTATGTGTTCCTACTATTGTGTATGATAACACAATAGAAGTTCATATGCAAGGGTTATTTGCTTTTTACAGTAGCTATAACAGGAATTTTATAATCCTTCATTAAACGTAATTTAAGTAAATTATATTCTTTTTCACTAATCAATTCTTTGTTCAAAAGTTGTTTTATCATGGCGAGTTGCATACTAAACTTTAATAAATCCGGCACATAAATCCCTCCCCTTATTTTGTTTATGTAAAAGCCCAACAGACAGCCGTTGGCGCGGCTTCACGGGAGTTCCACCCCGGCATGGTTCTCATGCCGCCGCCATCTTGCCGGGGACGCTTTTAACGCTCGGACGGGACTTGACGGGAGTATCATTATCCCGATTCATGCATCATCGCCCGAAGGTAACCAACCTCCATTACGGCGTTGTGGTGGGTCGCTCGTTCCTCGTCGGGAAGTCGTGGCGCACAAGCCGTCCGGCTCGGCATAAATCGAATGTATCTGTTTTGCCTGTATACTGCGCCGCCGTTGTCTTGCGGGCTTTCTTTGTCAAGGTGGGGTTTTTCCTATTAACGAACAGCCCGTGCGGAGCGCGTGAGAAAGAGGAAACACGCGCCCGCACGGGCAAGGGTTAAGCGGCTTTGAATGAAAGGATTGCGCTTATCAACTTCGTTTCCAATCTACGGCGTAATCCTGTGTCCATACATAAATGAGGGTTGCCGTATTTGTCATACAGGCGTTTGGTAGCGAGCGCGGCTAAGTAACCGTCATAATGCTTTAACACGGCGTTAATGGCGTATACGTTGCCGCTTGCCGCTAATTCGATGATGGATAACGGGATATGCTTCTTTGATTTCTTACGCATCGGTATGTCCCCCCTCTAGGATTTTTTTCAATTCCTTCAATGTGACGCTTCGTTGATATTGGACGGTGGCGCGGATGAGGTTCAACTTTTCCCCGATTTCACGGTCACTCATATCGAGGAAATAGGATAAAAGTATGATGTCGCGTTTGCGCCCCGTAAGGTTTTTTAAGGCTTCGGCTACGCGCCCGTCCTTTACGATGATGTCATTACCCAATACATTAAATATTTGCATGGAATCAAAGTAATCGTCCTTGGCGCAAAATTGCGCTAACTCTTGCGGGGATAATTCGGAAAAAGATTTTTCACGTTTTTGCTTCCGTTTCATTTCGTTGTGAAAGTTGAAAACTTCATTTTTCAAAACCTTTTTGCAAAAGGAATCAAACTCATGGAAATTGTTAAAAACACGCATCGCAGTCCCACCCCCTTGTGAGAGATGGAAATAAATTCCTCTCTATAAATACAACAAATGGGAATGCGTTTTTGCTAAAGGTTTGGATTGCTTTTCCAAAAAAACTTATCGACAAAGTTCGCAACATGTACCCCTCCCGCTACCTCTATGTGTTTCGCCGTTGGTTCTTGGCGATACATAGAAGGTAGCGTAGAAAAGGCTCAAATTAGGTTCAAATTAGATGCAAATGAGATATAAATGTCGCATTTTCCAACAAAAAAACAGCGTATTTACGCCGCTTCTAGGGATTCCTGTAATATTTTGAATTATTAAAGGCTAGCTTTCATGTTTTACGGGAAATCGGAATCCGACACCCCAAATATTTTCAATAAAACCGGGTTCACCGTTTGTACCGTTTATCTTTTTCCTTAATCGCCCTATCGCGCTTTTCACCACCGTGTCAATGGATTCGGTTCGTTCGTTTTTCCATACGCGGTTATATATCTGTTCAACCGTCAACGTAATCCCCCGATTTTTCATAAAGTAGTGAAGAAGATCAAATTCGGTTTTGGTAAGTTCTATTTCTACATCATTTATAAAAATGTTGTTACGATATTGGGGTGCAAGTAATATACCGTTGTAAGTGATAACCTTTGACGGTGTTTTCTTTTTCTTTGCCCGCCTTTCTATGCTGCTGATGGACGCGAATACAGCGTTTATATTTTGCTCCGGCGCGTCACAATAAGCCCCGTAGAAATCCGCGCCGTTTATCAACGCTTTATGGTGTTCATCTTCGTTATAATTTGACGTTGCGATTAGAATTGGTGCATTGGTTTCATGGCTCAATATTTTTAATTGTGCCATGTAATCCACATCATCCGCTACAATATCAATGAAAAGTAAACAATCGAATTTTGACTTTTCTATTTCAATCGCTTTTTTTATACCTTCGGTCATGGAATTTGCTCTGATGCCGTATATGCCGAGTTTGCTCCACATGTCTTTGTAAAGTTCAAAAACCTCAATGTTTTTTTCGATTGATATATAGTGTTGCATAAAATGGCTTCTTCCTTCCGTACTTGCGTAATGGTGTGATATTTCTTGCGTTTGCCGATAAAAAGCAAACCGCCGTTTGCTGATTGCACAAACGGCAGCGTTTCAGTTTATCGGATTAATATTATGTTAATACCGATTAATACGCCGTTTTTATTTTGCGTGGAAGATACAATTCAATTATCCTCAATTCATTTATAATGAATCTGCTGGAAATTTTTTTCGATTAAAATGAATGATTAGTTAATTACACTTTGCGGAACTCCTCGATGTTTAAAATAAAAACATTCGCTCCACCTACGGTCACTTCTAATGGATATGGGGTAAATCCCTCGCTGTTATTTGAGTTCATGGCATTAACCGACGCTATCTGCCTACGGCTCCTGCATTTCCTTTCAATGATATTAACAAAATCGGGGAGCCGTTCTTCCGGAACACCGGAAATAAATGTTGTGTTGCCGGATCGTAGGAATCCACCTGTGGAAGCCAACTTGGTAACGCTAAACCCCTTCGCGTTCAATAAATCAATCAAATGGAATGCGTCCTCATCCTGAACGATTGCCATAACTAACTTATCCAATTTCATCGCACAAACCCCCTTATAAAATCATAGCATCAAACGCGGTTTCCATTTCATGCTTTACATTAAAGTTATCGCTGTCGGCATCAATCTTATGTATAAAGGCAGCTACAGCGATTAGGATAAATAGGAGAACGATACATGCCAAGCGAACCTTCCAATACCCTTCCACATGTACCATAATATCCCCTCCCCACAAATTAGCATTTAAATTTTAACTTGTGGCTTGTAAAATCGAAAGCATAGTTCCGTAAAATCTTTGTAAAATGTATGTAAATTGGGCTTTCGGATGATGGATTTTCTTGACAAAATGGTATTTCTATCATAAGATGCGCAAATGACATTAGTGTCATTTTTAATGGAAGAGTATTTAATCACGGGGGATTTATATGTATAGAAACCGTTGGAATCATACAAAATGCGTCACAGTAACCGCGATGTTTGCCGCAATCATTTTTTTATTCACTTTTACGGGTATCGGAATCATCCCATTACCTTTTTTACGCCCCACCACATTGCACATTCCGGTCATCGTAGGTGCGTTGTTGCTTGGGCCTAAATACGGAGCGGCGTTGGGATTCACGTTTGGGTTAGCGAGTATGCTATTCGCAACGTTCTTTCCCGGAGCGACTTCGTTCGTTTTTTCACCCTTCATCGATTTGCCGGGAACGTCAAATGGCAGTCTTATGGCATTTATTGTGGCTTTTATTCCGCGTATCCTGGTTGGAATCGTGGCATGGTATGTCTTTGCGGGATTCGATAAAATCCTGCGTTCAAAAAAGAAAGCGGTTTCGTGGGCAGCAGCGGGATTAGCCGGAGCATTGACGAACACGTTACTTGTCTTGCATTTTATTTTTTTATTTTTCGGTGAAACATGGAACGCGGCACGGGCTACACCCTCGGAGGTTATATATTGGGGCATCCTCAGTCTTATTTCCATAAACGGCATACCGGAATCCATCATGTCGGCTATATTGGTACCCGCGATTATAAGTGCTCTGGTTGCCGTTATCAGCCGGATGCCGGAAACGCGCAAGGTGTGATTATGGTGCTTGGTATTGATGTGGGCGGCTCCACTACAAAAATCGTGGGTCTCAATGCTGCCGGGGAATGTATCGGCATGTTGCAAGTGGAGGCAAACGACCCGACCACGTCCGCTTTTGGCGCGTTTGGTAAGTTTACCGCTTTATATGGAATCCGCTTGAAGGATATACGGCAAATAATGTTAACTGGCGTCGGCGCGTCGTTCTTACGTGAAGGCCTTTACGACATCCCCACCAAGCGGGTAGATGAATTCATTGCCATCGGGTTGGGCGGATTGAAAATGGCGGGTTTGGATGCCGCTCTTATCGTTAGTGCGGGAACGGGGACGGCGTTGGTGCGAGCGGTAGGGGGTATAATTACGCATATTGGCGGCAGCGGTGTCGGCGGCGGGACATTGTTAAAAATGGCGGCCCGTTTTGCCGGGGTCAACGGATTTACCGCAATAAAGGAACTTGCAAATCAAGGTAACTTGAATGCCGTGGATCTTCGCCTTGGTGATATTTCATCGGAAACGATGGGAAAATTGTCACCGGATACGACCGTATCCAATTTCGGTAACCTTCGGGATAACGCCGCTCCCGCAGATATCGTGTTGGGATTTATAAACATGATATTCGAAAGTATCGGTATGATGGCGGTTTTTTCTTTGATGAACGATGATGTAAAAAATATCGTGCTGACCGGCGCGCTTTCCGGCATCGAACAAGCCGAGGTCGTCTTTAAAAACTTGGAGGCGTTGTACCCCGTACGTTTTTATATTCCCCAAAACGCGATTTACGCCACAGCGTTGGGTGCCGCTTTTTCGGAATTTAAACAACCTACCAATAATTAATGGATTTCAAAATAATTCCCTGAATGTTGCTTACATACCTTTTTTAATTGCGCGATATCATTTGAAAAATCGTCTATGTTTTGATATGCGTTTTTTTTGTTTGTAATTCCCGCAATAGAAAGGCTGGCGATAAAAAAGTTTTCGGTTACACCACTCCTGTTTTTGGATACGATAAAACCGTTTTTCACATCCTCGTCACGGTATAGTGATGTGACTTGCGAAGCGAATTCATCCAACACGGATTGGCAATAAACCTCCCCTTCGTGGTAATCGCAAATCACGATAAAATCGTCACCCCCAATGTGCCCGATAAATTCATTTTTTTTTGCGCATTTTTTTAAGACATCGGCGGTAAGCGCGAGCATCAAATCCCCGTTTTGGAAGCCGTAAGCATCGTTGTACGCTTTGAAGTTGTCGATATCGTAATAAGTGATGCAGTAGGGTTGGCTCGCGAAAATACGCGATACTATTTCCTTTTCGATTAAAAGATTACCCGGTAGTTTCGTCAGGGGATTGGAATGTCCGGCGATATCCACTTCAATTTTGGTGCAGGTATCGAGTAGATTCTTTATAGTCACAATCCCACAATATTTGTTGTCCTTCTCAACCACAATAGGGTCGTAAAGTTTATCAAAAGACCTTTGCATAGCAAGCCGTGAAACATCGTCTACGGTTGTACTATAATTTACCTGTAAAAAATCGGTGTTTGTGATCGACCGGATGGTTGTTTTGGAAAATAAAGAATACCCGTATCTACCACCCAATTTTTCGTTTAGTGAGGTTTTTGACATAAAACCGACAGCCACATCGTTTTCGATAACCGTAAAATCTGTTATCGTTGGGTTTAGTCGCAACTTTTCGTGAATTGATTCGTTTTTTTCATCGGGAGGAAAGGTATATCCGGGCTTAGCCAAATGCCCGATAATCGGGTAAATTGAACTGTTTATGTTCATATTAAATTTTTTCGTATAATACCTTTGGATTAATTCGATTTTTTCCGGTGCTATATCCGCAAATGACTTACGCGGGATGCCAAGGAAATATCCTTGCCCGAAATCAACATTAAGTTTTATTAGGGTTTCCAATTCCTCTTCGGTTTCGATCCCTTCGGCAATGAGTTGGATGCCCGCATTTTTACCGAAATCCACTAATGCCTTACATAGCAATTGTTTTATTTCATCCTTGTCAATATTCCTAACTAGAGCCATGTCAAGTTTAATAATATTCGGTTTTACATCCGATATGACGTTTAGCCCCGAATAACCAGCCCCGACATCGTCTATTGCTATTCCATAATTTTGGTCTTTATAATTATTAATTGACTTGATAAACGCGTCATTGTCTAATATAGAGGCCCGTTCCGTGATTTCAAATATCACGTTTTGCAAGTCTAAACCATATCTTCCCAAGCGGCTTTTCGTGAATCCGTTTTTAAACCCTTCATCGTGGATGATGTTGGGGTTTACGTTTAAGAACAACTTTTTATCCCCATCCATTCCGGTACTGCCTTCCAATGCTTTCGTTCTGCACAATAATTCAAGCTCCCACGCCTTGTGCGTTTTATCTGCGATTCTAAACATATGCTCTATGTTCATTTTCAAACCATCGTCCGCTATTCTGCTTAAGGATTCAAAACCAAAGATCCTCCCATTTCGTAACGATATGATGGGTTGATATACAGGAATAATATACCCACCTTTTAGGATAGCGTCGAGTTTGTCAACATCGGTCATTTTTGTTGGATATAAAGGTTCTACTGCTGGCAGCATATATACCTCTTAATTTATTAATATGAAGTGGATGCCTATTTACTATACTTCGCACATGGTTTTGCAACAAGCAATAAAAGGTAAAATGTTGGTATAATTAATGTAAAATATTATAGACCGGTTGACAAAATCCCCGCTGTCTGCAACACTATGAATTATAATCCTGGGGTGCTGTTTAACGGCTGAGAGAGGCTTCCGCCTTAACCCACGAACCTGATTTGGATAATGCCAACGATGGGTGCGGTTTTTACCGTATCTGTAGGGAGAGATTATTTCAACTCGTTTCGTGTTTGCGTTTTTAACGCCTCTTCCTTTGGGTTACATAAGGAAGGGGTTTTTTTATGCAAGCGGAATGTAGGTTTTCGTTGTCTGTTATGAATGATGATTACGCTGCCATGATTATGAATGCCATTGCTCGTGTGGACGTTAGCCGCGTGCAAAGCCATACCGATGCGTTGTCTACCACATATCGCGGTGGTATTGGCCATACGGTGGATGCGCTGCGGTCGTGCTTCATAATAATAAATGACCGGAAAACGCACATCACGATGGAAGCTGCCTTTACCAAAGGGGGAAGTGACGGGATACAAACGGTTGCCTTATCGCGGCAAGCCATACCTGATGCGGCGTTTGATGTACTCGCAAAGTATGCCGTATATCCGTTGGGCACGATGGAAACCACACCCTATATCATGTATACGGAACAATTGGCAAAGGATAGTGGTATTTTTACCAACCAAGCCCCTTATGGCGCGGAATTGTACGGCGACGAAAAAAGTATATTTGCGTTTATTCAAAACGCTTTATCATATTTGGATGGGGAGCTTGAACGCTATGCGTTACATATCACCTTGTCCGTCAACAGCCCATCTGTAAACAGGAGGTCAAAATGAAAAAGTCGTTGTGGAATCTGTACGTTTGGCAATTGAAGGACGTAATTCTGGCGAGTTTGATCGCGGTATTGTTCGCGGTGGTTTGCTATGCGACGGTGCATTCGGTAGTTTTCGCCGTTACGCCGTTGGTAACGCCCTTCGGCTTCGGGGACATCGCCATCGAATTCGTATTTGGTATCTTCTTCTTCTCTGCCATCTTTTCTCCGTACATTATGCAAAAACCCGGCGTTGCCACCGTCGTGGGTACGCTGACCGGATTGATTCAAATACTTATGGGAAGCGCGTTTTCTTCTACGGTATTGGTTTCGGCACTTGTGCAGGGGCTTTCCGCGGAAGCGGTTTTCGCCATGTTCAGGTACAGAAAATTCAATTGGTTCACGATGCTGCTTGCGGCATTGGCTTGTACGGTCGGCAGTTTCGTATTGGCTTGGTATCGGGGTTTGTGGACTGACCTTGACCCCGGCTTCGTGGCAACGCGTTTCATCATCCGTGCCGTCAGCGCGCTTCTAATAAGCGGTATCGCCGCGAAATTCCTCGCCGACCGTTTGGCGAAGGCCGGGGTTTTAAAGTCTTACCCGTTGGGAGCGAAATATAAAGGCGAACCGGATGAATCTTGACGCACGGGGATTGACGTTTAAATACTTTGAAAATGCAAGGCAACCCGTTATTGAGGATTTCAGCATCTCCATCGAATCCGGAAAAATAACGTTGCTTGTGGGTAAAAGCGGTTGCGGGAAGTCAACGTTAGGTTATATATTGGCAGGCTTGTACCCGGAAAATTGCGGTTATTTAACCGAAGGTGGGGTTTATTTCGGCGGTGTCAACCTCAGCACCTTCACACCCGACAAGCGCGCCGCTTGCGTAAGCATGATGTTCCAAAACCCGGATTTGCAATTTTGTATGAACCACTTGGAAAACGAGTTGTATTTTTGCTTGGAAAATATCGGGGTACCCGAACCGGAGCGTCCCCCACGGATAAAGACGGCGGTTAATACGTTGGGGATTTCACATTTATTATTACGGAGCTTCAATTCCTTATCCGGCGGCGAAAAACAAAAATGCGCGCTTTGCTGTATATTGGCTATCGGGGCAAAGTGCATTATTTTGGATGAGGCCTTCGCCAACATAAACAAGGAATCGGCGCGGGAAATTATCGGACATATCAAAACCCTCGGTTTTACCGTATTGGCTATTGACCACAACGTCGCATTGTGGGAAGGAAATGTTGACCGTACCGTCAGCATGGACGGTACATACCCCAAAACCTTCGACTTCCGCCCCACGCTGCATGATACGGGGGCGGAGGTTTTGTCTGTCCGCAGTTTGCAAGTAAACGGCATCCGTTACCCTGATATGGTTTTTCCTAAAGGCAGCATCACCGCCATCGTCGGGAAAAGCGGTTCGGGGAAAACCACTTTTTTTAGAACAATAATCAAACAATGCAAATATCAAGGGGAAATCCATTTTTTCGGGCGGGAGTTGTCCCGGTGGCGGAGTAAGCATGTATTCGCCAAGTGTGGCATTGTTTTCCAAAACCCGTCCAACCAATTCCTTGCCTTAAACGCGTTCGATGAAGTCCTATTCAGCGTAAACCGTTGGCATACAGGCAAGGACAAGGCAACGAAAGAAAAAAAGACGATGGAGCTGTTGTCCGTGTTTGACTTGGAGCGATATAAAAAATATTCTCCATACCTATTAAGCCAAGGCCAGCAACGCCGATTAGCGGTATTGACCATGATAGCGGGGGAACAGGAATTATTATTACTTGACGAACCGACCTACGGGCAGGATTATGAAAATATCGTTGCCATTATGGAATTGTTGTTAGAAAAGGCACGGCAGGGGCTTACCGTTATCTTTGCTACGCACAACGAAACCTTGGCTGACTTATGCGCGCATCAAACCATACGCATCGGGGATTGATTTATGAGTGATTTTCTTTTCCGAATAAACCCGTTTTACAAGTTTACGTTTCTCGTTGTATTCGCTACGGTCATTACGTTTATCCATTCATTTTGGATGAACGTGTGGGTGTTCGGGGCTTGTATATTTCTTTTATTAACAGGCACACGCCCTGCTCAACATATAAAAGCATTAAAAATATTGATTCCCGTAACGGTCTTTGCGGTGAGTTTGTTCTTTTCGGGGTTGTTCTTCGGCGGTGGGGCCACGGGGCCTTTCGGCGGTATTTCAACCGCGTCCACACAAAGCGGCATGAATATGGCGACACGGTTTTATTCCTTTGTGGGAATCGGGCTGCTGATTTCACTAACCACAGACCCGTATGCGCTGGTTAAGAGCCTGCGTACCCACGCCAAACTTCCGCGGAAGTTCGCATACGGGATGCTTGCGGCCATCCATTTACTACCCCATATGAAAACGGAATACCAAAACGCACGGCTGGCTTTTAGGGTGCGTGGCGTACCGGTCGGGCCGTTATCGTTGAAGCCAATTTTCGCCATGCTGGTCAACGCTTTCCGATGGTCGGAAATGTTAAGCATAGCGATGATTTCAAGGGGGTTTTATGAATAAATTATTATGGGCAAAAAAGGTGCAGCCCCATAAAATTAAGATACTGTACGAACGGGACGCAATGGGGATATACGACGACGACATTGTCGATGACGTGGGAACGAGCCTGTACGCAAGGGTTGACAGTATGCTTATGGTTACGTCTTCAAATTTAGGGAAAGCCATTTGCATTGAATGTAGAACGGAAATTCAACATAATTATAACCGGGAATTTATATTGGAATGTCCGAAATGCGGATGGTCAGTGCCTTTCGGTAAGTTTAACGATTCCTATAAAGGGCAAACATTACATGGATACGGGGCGTTAGTCGAACTTACGGAATTTGCCAAAAAATATCCGCTTGCTAAAACATATTCCGAAAAAATACTACTTATTGATTGGCTTATCCACACTTTTCACGGGAATTTGCATACGAACCCCTCACGGCCGACCGCGACGAACGTAATCGAAGGAAGCAACGCAGCCGTGGCGAACCTTATCTTTTCCTTAGCCTACGGCGAAGGCAGCACGGTTGCGAAAGAAGAATTGGATATTTGGCTTGAAAAGCACAGCCGTTCAATCCATCGGCACATCAATCCCGCGACGGGGTTGAAGGCTTAAACGCGTGTTATTTTTCCATCCTTCATTCCCCAGATTTCATCCGCAATGGACGATACTTTTTTTGAATGGGTAACGATAATCACACATTTTCCTTCATCATGTGCAAGAATAGTTAGTATTTTCAATATATCGTCTTCGGTTTCGGTGTCAAGATTACCCGTAGGTTCGTCGGCAATGATGATATTGGGGTTGTGGGACAAAGCCCGCGCTATTCCAACCCTTTGTTGTTCACCGCCGGAAAGTTTTAGTATTTTTCGTGCGGCTGTTTCTCTATCAATCCCGATTCGTTGGAGCAAGTCGTAAGTGAATTGCTTTTTATCGTTTTCCGGGCTTCCGCTTATATTCATGGATAGGATTATATTTTGAACCGCCGTAGCGTTTGTGATAAGGTTAAAACTTTGAAAAATAACACCTATCTTTTTTGCTCGGTATACGTCGCGGTCAATGGTTTTCAAATCTTCACCGTCATGTAATATTTTACCGCTTGTGCATATATCCAATCCCGCAATTAACGAAAGTAGCGTAGACTTACCGGAACCGGACTTACCGACGATTGCGTATATTTTCCCCGCTTCAAATGTTGCGCTCACGCCCTTTAGGACGTTTTTCTTTGTACCTTCGTATTTATAGGCAACGTTATTTAACGATAATTTACTCATCATCGCCTAGTTCCTTTCCATCAATATTTTTATTGGTTCGTACTTTGTGATTTTGCTGATTGCCGCAAATGCCGCCAAAGACGCAAGGAACAAGGATATAAGAATAAGTTGCAAAAGGGTATATATGCCGAGCGAAACCGGTATTTCAATAATCGGGTCATCGTTGACAACCCTTGAAAAGCTTCCCAAATCCCGTCCCACAAATAAATTATCCTGTATGTTCTGTACGTTTTCGGCTTGTTGTACCAACAATCTATTTGATATGGGCTGCGCGGCAAGCGAACCCGCAAATATTCCGATGATTAAACAAAATGCGGTAATAATAACCATTTCAAACCACAAACCTAATGCGACTTTTGCTTTTTTCATCCCCATTGCGCGGAGTACGCCGATTTCATATTTTCGTTCCCTTATAGCGATGGATGACAAAAGAATGAGTATTATCGCACCAAGTATAAACACGACAACCATAAAAGTCATTACGATTCCGCGCATACCTTCAACCGGGCCGACAATGGCGTTATAAAGGTGTTCGTCGGTATTTACGTCAAAAATCGGGTGCAGCTCCTTCACCCGTAGTTCCTGTTCAAAAGCCTCCAAATCGGATGGGTGATAAAGATAGTATCTCGCGATTACCTGCGCGCCCGGCATCGTTTCAGCGACGGTTAGTATTTCATTTTGGCGAATTAGGGTCGTGCTTCCCCATGTGCTGACGCTTTCGGCTACGCAAAAATAAATTCCCGTGATGACAAGGTTATAAACAGCCGGTACAAAACCCATTGCGGCGGCTTGCTCCATTACCACCCCGTATAACCGTATGGTGTCGCCTACGGATATGCCGTTTAATTCGGCAAGACCTTCGCTGATGATACTTTCGTTGATTCTTGAAGGCATAACGCCGCCGGGGAGTAAAACCCTATGGCCATTTTTAAAATCATCCCAATTGTTACCTTGCAATTGCATGGTTGGGGCTATCGCA
Organism: Defluviitaleaceae bacterium; assembly: GCA_009780585.1. GTDB lineage: Bacteria > Bacillota > Clostridia > Lachnospirales > WQUN01 > WQRX01. Next base: position 110,509 of record WQZS01000007.1, read on the forward strand.
TACCCGTGCCCCGTCGTTAATTCTCCGGTTTGACCTATCGCGGTTACGGTTTCGCTGTAAACCAAGGTGCCGTTCATTATCACGCTGCGTTGCAATAGGTTTGAGTCCGCAAATGCGATGTACTGTTCATTGGTAATCGTGATTCCCATTGAGGCTTCCCCTCTTTGGCGCATATCAACGAATGTTTGGGTGTTGCGTTCAATGGTCACTTCTATGCCGAATTGGCCTTTGTATTCGTCGATGATACGGTTGGATGTATTGGTTATCATTAATGCAACCAACGTAGTGGCGATGATGGCGAATACAATCGACGCCAATAATATATTCCTGCTTATATTGCGCCCGATGTTTTGGAACGCGTTGTATATGATATACATAACTATTTCCTTCCGTGAGTTGTATTTTTCGTCAATTTTAATTAAACGTAAACGGCAGGTAATTCCAGTTTAAGGATAGACGTTCACCATCATATGTCCTTATATTACTGGAATATCTGCCGCTGTTCAATGGTAAATGTGTGTTTTCGGGGTAGATATATGATGTTTATTCATTATGAAAGGATTAATTAGACATACCCTTATTTAATTAATAAATGGTGTTTGTTGTAGCCTGTCTTTGAAAAAATTATTTATAGAATTTATTTTTTTTTCAATTTCTTTTTTAATTTTATTTCTATCTTCAAGGTCATATATTAAACGGAATAGATTAGCTTTTTCTTTCCAATCATAATCTGGAGGAGGTGCTTTCGTAATATAGTGTTTAGCTTTATTATGACCATAATATGTTTTAAGAATATGTATAGCAAAATACGAGGCTTCTAATTCTTGTAAATTGCATTCATTTTTCTTTAATATTTTTTTATAACGTTGTTTTAATTGATTAGTTAGATGTAATACTAGATGACCTAATTCATGAACGATGGGGAAAATAGATTCATCATCGTTTAAATCCTGCGCACACATAACGAATGCGTTATTTTCTGTGAAAAATACACGAGCCACACCATCATTTTTAGTTAAAACACTACTGTTATATAAATAGACTTTGAAGCCTTTTTTGTTATTAAATGCTGAAATATAGTCTTCAACACTTGATATGATTATTTTAATAAAATCATTTAAGGCCATTTCATCACAATTATCGTGAAAAAATGACCTTGGATGATTAGATTTTGATTTAATAATCAAAAAAGCTTTCCTCCATATAATAAAATACTGTGTTTAAAAACTTCATAATAAGCAGCTAGTTCGTTCTTTGATGGAGAATATGAAGCAATCATAACATCACCTATTCCATGACCAGTTGCGTTTATAAGACGTTTGAGGCGTTTTCCTTCATCTTTTGGAAATCCGAATGTATCAAACACATTGTCGAATTCTTGTACCGTACAACAACTTTGCAACTTTGTGTCCATGTCCTGATTCCAAAGTGCTTCTTTTTGACGTTTGTTCATTACAAACTACCTCCTTCACGCTCACGCTTACCATTTTTATGCCTTGCTGTATTTTATCATGCCAATTGTAAATTTTATACGTATATAAATGTAAAATTTATGTAAAATCATATTATTTTACTAAATTTTATTTATAATCGTGTGGAGGGTCTCTCAATATTTTAACTAATTAAATAATGGTGAATTCAATCCTTTCCTTAGCCTACGATGTGGTGTTAAAAAAAATAATTATTTCCGTACCCAAGCCGAGCTTACTTTTTAACGACAGCTTCCATCCGTACAACGCGCAAATGTGCTTTACGATCGAAAGCCCCAACCCCGTGCCGCCACCCTTTTGTGAACGGCTTTTCTCCACGCGGTAGAAGCGTTCGAATACCCGAACCTGTTCCTCCGGTGATATGCCAATACCCGTGTCGGAAACGGATAGCTGTGTGAATCCATCGCTTTCATTGATTTTAACCGTCACTTTGCCGCTTTGGTTATTATACCGAACGGCGTTTTCAATAAGATTCTTTATAAGGTCGTAAATATGCCTATATTCGGCGTGTATCGTACCGTTACCGTCGGTATCAAAAAGTATACCCCTTTCATTTATCCCGGTCTCCATCGCTTCACGCACATCGTTTACAATATGGGAAAGCGATAAGGGTTCGGGGTTGGTTTCCGGCATATTTTCGAGTTCGGATAACTTTAACATACCTTCAATCAGCAAAAGCATCCGTTCCGTTTGGCGGGTGATGCCGCTAATAAAATTATCAAGGTTTTCGTCGTGGTTGTTTATAACCGTCAACTCGTTGAAGGCTTTAATGGCGGTCAGGGGGGTTTTTAGTTCATGGGAAGCGTTTGTGAAAAATTCTTCCCGTCGTTTTGCGTTTTCGCGGTTTTCCGTAACATCGGATAAAACCGTAATGGTTAGGTTAGTAAAGGGGAGCCTTTTTATCATCGTCATGTATATTTTACCGTCTATCCTAATGTCAAACGATTCATCCTTCGCTATATCCACGTTATTTACGACAGCCATGATGAGGGTTTTATTATTAGTCAAATAATTAATATTTTTATCCGTAACGGTTTGTGCGACGTTGAAAATACCCTTTGCGGCATTATTAATGAAAATGATATTACTGTCTTTATCGACGGTAAAAATCCCATCGTTAATATTATTTAAAATATAACCGGATTTATTTTTTTCTTCGTGAAGCGAATTCAAGTTATCTTGCAATATTAGAGATACCTCATTGATTTCACGCAATATTGCATCTGCTTCAAAAAAGGTTTCGGTTATGGGTTCCGCTTCGTACTCCCCTTTTGACAACAGCCGCAGTTTTTGTTCCACAACGGTAAATGGTTTGACGAAACGGTTCGCCATGCCTTGAATAATCATATAACAAAGGAAGGCAACGGCGAATAATATCAACAAAAACAACGGCAACGTACGCAGAACGTACGCGTTGATTGCGGATACGGGGATACTTGCGCGTATAAATACGTAACCGTCGCCGTAATCCACTTTCAAGGCGTAATAAATAAAATCCACGTTAAGCGTATTCGAACGTCGGATATAAGCCGCAGGGGAACCCCGTAACGCCGCTTGTATCTCCGGTCGTTCCAAGCGGTTTTCTGCCGCGCCTAAATCAAGGGGGCGGCTGTCCGCCAACACCGTACCGTCCGGCGATATGACTGTTATTCGCGTATCGTTTCCGGCCCTTACGAATGTGGATATATCCGATGCTTCGCCGTACAGGTTGGCGGCGATATGTGTTATTTCCATAACCGAATCCTTGGCCATGTCCAGGTTATTCGTGCGGTTGATATAAATTGATGCGGAAAAGAATCCCACCAATCCCATGATTGTGATAACCAACATATAAACAAGCAATCTTTTTTTCATGACAGTATATATCCCACCCCTCTGATGGTTTGAATGGAAACCTCGCTGCCGCTTTCGGACAGCTTCTTCCTCAACGATTTGATATGGATATCCAACGTACGTGTTTCGCTCATATATTCGCCACCCCAAATTTTATGAAAGATTGTGTTGCGTTCCTGCACTTGTTCCGCATTTTCACACAACAAACACAAGAGGCTGTATTCTTTAAGGCTCGTATGGATAATATTACCTTTCGCTGTTATCCGATGTTTGGAAACATCAATGATAATGTCTTTATAAATAAAATCATCTTCAGTAGCTTTTATATATTTCCTCAAGTTGGCTTTTATCCTCGCCACAAGCTCAAGCACACTGAATGGCTTGGCTATGTAGTCGTCCGCCCCCAGGTTAAGCCCGGCTACCTTCGATACCTCCTCGTTCCTGGCTGAAACGATGATGACCGGGATACGGGCGGTTGACTTTTTCGTTTTAAGGCGGGACAGAATCGTGAGCCCATCATCACCGGGCAGCATGACATCAAGCAAAACTAAATCCGGTTTATCGTCCTTTAACGCGGAAAGGAATTTTTCGCCGCTACCAAAACATTGGCAATCAAAGTCATTTCCTAAAGAAAGTTTATACACTTCCTGAAGGTCGGTATCGTCCTCTACGATAAAAATTTTGTTTTTCATGATTCCGCACCTTCGCCGCCGATATTTTTCGGATGGTTTCCGGTGATGGCGTATTCCACCCATTCGCTCACGTTTACGGCATGGTCGCCGATGCGTTCCAAATATTTCGCTATCATCACAAAACGGATTTCCTGCTTTACCTTGTTGGGGTTAACTTTTACGCGTGCGATGACGTCCGCCGTAACGGTGTTGAATAATATATCCACCCTTTCGTCGGCTTCATAAACAGAACGCGCAAGAATCAAATCCTTGTTGATATATGCCTGTACCCCGTCCTTCACCATTTGGATGACA
>WQZS01000008.1 GCA_009780585.1 Defluviitaleaceae bacterium
ACCAGTGGGGCGGGGGCGGGCGGATGTTCCATAAGCAGCGCCTACGCAATCGGACGATTAACGGCGAACGGGCGCGTTACGTGGTTGGCATCGGGTGCTTGCAACCGATGCAACCACTTCGCGGACGGAGCCGTTCATCGCCCGATTGCGTTAAGCGCAGCGTTGGAACATCCGCCCGCCCCCGCCCCACGGAACAAGACCCGTTTATTACAACCCCTTTTTTGCAACCATTACCGCCTTTCCTTCAACAAATAATCAACGCTGCCCCCGCTAATACCCGCTGCTCCCCTCCATCCCTTGCACAATCTTCACAATCCGGCTCGTCCCCAACCGATTCGCACCGACTTTAATAAAAAGCGCAGCATCCTCAAGCGACGATATCCCCCCGGCGGCTTTTACCTTTACATGCGCGGGGGAATATTCGCGCAGGAGGGCAACATCCTCCAAGGTCGCGCCGCCCGGGGCAAACCCCGTGGATGTCTTGATATAATCCGCGCCCGAATCGCCCACGACCTTGCACAGAGCGATTTTTTCCTCCCGCGTGAGCAGAGCCGTTTCGATAATAACCTTTAAAATGTGCGTGCCCGTGGCGGCGCGTACGTTTTTTATATCCGCTAAAATAGATTCGTAATCGCGTTCCTTAGCCTTGCCGATATCAATAACCATGTCGATTTCGGTCGCGCCCGCGCGGATGGCGGCGGCGGTTTCGTACGCCTTCACTTCGGTGTCGGCATAGCCGTTGGGGAAGCCGACGACCGTGCATACGGCCAACCTCCCCGCGAGGTGTTCCGCGCACAGCCTAACCCGCGAGGGCGGTACGCAAACCGACGCGACGCCGTAGGCTAAGCCTTCATCGCAGAGCTTTAGGTAATCTTGCGCCGTGGCGGTAACGCCCAACAGCGTATGGTCAACGTGGGACAGGATTTCCTTCGCGGTCATAACAAACGCCCCTATCATATATATTTTATGTGGTATTATAACAAAAAAACGAAGGGTTGATTTCATGCGGAAATTAAAAGCGGCGGTGATCGGCGCGGGCAGTACCTATACGCCGGAATTGATCGACGGCTTCCTAAAACGTAAGGATAGGCTTGACGTCGAAAGCCTTTACATGATGGATATCGACGCGCGCAAAAACGCGATCGTTTCGGGTTTCGCCGAACGGATGATCAAAAAAAGCGGGCTTAACACGCGGCTTGTAATCACCGACGATTTGGAAAACGCGCTCGACGGCGCGGACTATGTTATCGCGCAGGTACGGGTCGGCAAGCTGCCCGCGCGTGTGTTGGATGAAAAGATACCCCTTAAGCATGGCTTGATCGGGCAGGAAACGACGGGCGTGGGCGGGTTCTTTAAGGCGCTGCGGACGATTCCCGTGCTTTTGAACGCCGCGCGTATCATGGAGCGCGTATGCCCGGACGCTTGGTTGATCAACTTCTCCAACCCGTCGGGCATCATCGCCCAAATGCTCGCGCAGGAAACGAAGGTTAACGTCGTCGGACTATGCAACGGCCCGATATTGCAGGAAAAATATTTTTATGAAAAAGCGGGAAGCCCCGAACAATTCAATTTCGATTTCGTGGGGCTTAACCATTTTAATTGGATAACGCGGGTGGAAGCCAACGGCGTAAATAGGATGCCCGAATGGCTGGCGGGCGACATCGACGAAGTGACGCGCGTAACGCGGGGGCTGTCAAGCGGGTATTTGAATTACTATTACAACCGCGCAAGCACGCTAAAATGGTTAAAGGAGCAAAAAACAAGCCGAGGCGAGGACTGCATGGCCATTGAAGAAGAACTGCTGGCCATGTACCAAGATGAAAACTTAAATGAAAAACCCCCGCAGCTTGATAAGCGCGGCGGGGCGATGTATTCTGAAGCGGCGGTATCGCTGGTGGACGCCATCGAAAACGATTTGGATACAATCCATGTGGTTAATACGAATCACAAGGGCACGCTGCTCTTCATGGACGCGGCCGATATCGCCGAGGTCAAGTGCCGTGTAGGGAAGGACGGCCCCGTGCCGATACCGCTCACAGACCCGAACATAAGCCGCCACATCATCGGCATGATGCGCGCCGTAAAAGCGTACGAAAGGCTGACCGTGGAAGCGGGCGTTACGGGGGATTACGATACGGGGCTGGCCGCGCTCCTTACCCACCCGATGATCGGGGATTTTGCCGCGGCGAAGGCCGTGTACGACGAAATGCTTGAGGCGCATAAAACGTATTTGCCGCAATTCTTTAAATAAAATCGGGCAATGCATAAGGCCCCGCGAATGGAACGGGGCCTTTTTTGATGGAAATGTCAATCCTTCGTGCCTTTTATGTACGCCCGGTATGTTGGATCCTTCGCTGAATAGGTTGCCGACGCTTGCTCCCTCCTTCTTGGGCCGCGAAAGGGAATTCTGCCGTAAGGGGAGATGAAATGGGCTAATGCGAACCCGAGGATTCGCGCGGGACGCTTCCCACGTCCTTACTTATTCTATGTAGGCGGCGTAAAATGTGTTACACCCGCGGTATGGTGTGATAATTCCTTTCGCGGGCGACGGCGTACTTGGACATTTCCGTATGTACAAGCGGCAAGCCGTTAAGCAGACGTTGGATGGTTTCGGGGAGGAAGCCCGTGTATTTAACCTCCAGCAATAACGGGTACGCTTGGCGGTTTTCATACGTCGGCGGCGATCCGCGGAAGGGTACGGGATGGCTGTCGAAGGTAAAGCGTACGTTGCCCGGTTTATAGGTCAGCGTTTCGCGGCGGTAGGTGAAAGCCGCCGAAGGGCGTAAGCCGCGTAATCGGTACACCGTGGCGAGCCGTTGCCACAGGGGAGCGGTTTCGCGCAGGATAAAACCGAAATCACCGTTCGTCATTTGTTCGAATTGGGCGGCCGTGAGCGAAATCGTGTCCTTGTAATTTAAGATTCCGTCCTTGTGTTTGCGTTCCAAGCGGATGAAGGACAAATCGCCGTTGTAGTAGCGCAAGCGGTATTTGTCGCGGCTGTAATGTCCGAGCTGTTTGGCGTGGTAGAAGGAATCGTAGCGGTCGTCGAGGTAGACGTTGCAAACGGTATAGCCGCCGTCTTTGTCGGCGTAGGCGTCGGGCTGCATGACACCGACGGCGCGGCCGCGCAGGATGGCGGCGGTCTGCGGGTTGATGATGTATTTGTGCTCGTATCGGTAGCGGATGGGGTTCACGCCCTTGACGCGCAGCGCAGAATAAAATAACCCTTGCGCCTGTGCAGTATTTGTATGTCCGAAAATATCCGGTTTAAAAAATCAATCGCGGTTTGCGCGCCGTGTTTTTTTTGTATCACGATGTACAAAGCGCCTTCGTGTGTGAGGTGCGCGGCGGATTCTTGATACAAGCGGTTTATCGTGTCCTTACCCGCGTGGATCGGCGGGTTTAACAGGATATGGTCGAAACAGCCGCCGATGGCTGCGAAACCGTCGGAATGGATCACTTCCGCCCGTACGCCGTTACGTTTCGCGTTGGTTGCGGCGTATTCGCACGCGATGCGGTTAACGTCCGACATCGTAAGGCGCAAATCCTTCGAATGTGCTTTCGCCGCAACGATACCCAGGAAACCGTACCCGCAGCCCAAGTCCAAAAGCGTACCGGAAAAGGGGGCCTGCGTAGCGCGGATGACCTCCAACAGAAGACGTGAGGCGTCATCGATTTTTTCAAAGGAGAACAATCCCGCCGCAGTCATGAAACGGAAATCATGGCCGAACAGGTTTACCGCCGGCTCGCGTTCGTCCTTGGGCAAGTCGGGGTTTTCGATGAAGTAATGCTTTTGGCTCATACGAAAACGTCTATAACCCGCGGATGTACTTTAAAATGGAAAGTCTGCCCGGGGTTCTGCGGGTACAAATTGCCGTCGAGGCACAGCGTTTCGCAGGCGAGCGCGTGTTTGCCCAATGTCACTTTAAGCTCCGTACATTCCATGAAACTGACCGCTTTAAGCCGCGTGTGCTTTTCTATCATAAGCGACGGGAAGATGAGCATCGTCTTCGGGCGGCTCATGCCGCGTACGAGGCATAGGGTAATCTTGGCGTCGTCGATCGCCGCCATGGGGGAAATGTGCAAGCCGCCGCCGTAATAACGGCCGTTGCATATCGCCACAAGCGTAAACGTGTCGTCGATCACTTCGCCGTTGACTTCAATTGTGAGGGGAACGTTGGAATGGCGCGCGATGCTCTTGTACACCGCCGCCACATAGGCGTAACGCCCCCAGCGGCCCTTCAACGCGAGCGCGTTTGAGACGATGCGCGCGTCCAGCCCCAAATTGCCGATGTTCATGTACGCCGCGCCATTGGCGGTTATTAAGTCCACGGTGCGCAAACGTTTTTCCTTTATGGACGACGCGAACGCGCGCGCGGCTTCGGGGATGCGGTTTTTTTTGTACCGTTTTAACGCGTTCGGCTTGTTTCCCAGTAGCGACATGACGAAATCGTTGCCGCTGCCCGCCGGGAATACGCCCAAAGGCACGGGGATCTTTTGGGTTTGCGGTTTGCTGCCGTTAAACGCCGCGAACATCCCGTCCGCGATCTCTTGCAGCGTGCCGTCGCCGCCCAGACCGATGATGCCGGGGCAATCGGGAGCGTCTTCACAGATTTTACGTGCCCGCGAATAACCGTCCATGACGGATTGGGTCGTATAGACCTCGTAGGGGATTTCCAACGCGTCGAACGCGCCCGTCAGCAGCTTTAACCGCTCGGGGGTACGTCCGCGCCCCGCGATGGGGTTTACGATGACTTGGTACATCTAACGTGTGCCGAAGATACGATCGCCCGCGTCGCCCAAGCCCGGTACGATGTAGCCGTGGTCGTTAAGCGGAGCGTCGTCGTAGGCGGCGGCGTAGATGTCCACATCCGGGTGGTTACGCAGGATTTTATGCACACCATCGGGCGCGGCTACCAAGCACAGCAGCTTGATTTGCTTCGCCCCGGCATTTTTTAAGTAATCGATGCTTTTATTCGCGGTATTGCCCGTGGCGATCATCGGGTCCACCAGGAGGATTTCACGCTCGTCGATTTCGGGCGGAAGTTTGCAATAATAATCGACGGGGTCCAACGTGTCGGGGTTTCTGTAAATGCCGATGTGGCCGATCTTCGCCGTGGGTAATAAGCGGGAGATGCTTTCCACCATTCCCAACCCCGCGCGCAATATCGGCACGATGCCGAATTTCTGCACGCATTGCCAACCGTTCGCGATGCCTACGGGGGTCTCGACTTCCAACGGCACGACGGGAAGGTCGCGGGTGGCGATATAAGTAAGGAGCGATGTGATCTCCGACACCAGCTCGCGGAATTCGCGGTTGCCCGTGTCCTTTTGGCGCAGCATGGTGATTTTTGATTTTACCAACGGATGCTTGGCGATGTGCAGACGTTGTTCGATAACCTTTTCCAGTGACTCCATTTCATAACCCCGTCTCTTTTATTTTTTTGATGCATAATGCCAAGAGCGATTTGATTTGCGCGGCACATTCCCGGTACACGTCGTACCCCCCGCCGAAGGGGTCGGGGATATCTTGTCCGCTTCCAACGTATTCGCACAGCGTAAAGGTTTTGTCCGCGGCGTTCGGGCAAATGGAAACGACCCCGGAACGGTGGCCTTTTGTCATGGCCAACACCAACTTCGCTTGCGAAAGCAATTCGGCCGTGACCCGCCGCGAACGGTGGGAAAGTAAATTGCATCCTTCCTCGCGCATGACGGTTACCGCGTGGGTGCTGGCCGCACATTCGGCCGAAGCGGCGATACCCGCCGATTGTACGGCACAATCAAGGCCCGCTTCGGAAAGCAACTTTTCCGCCAACACCGCCGCCATGGGGCTGCGGCAGGTATTGCCCGTACATACGAACAGGATCATTCCGTTATCCCCAATCGGATAACGCGCCCCTCCGCGGCCTTCGTCATCCTGTCCATGATGGCCGCACCCAAGCCTTCGGAAGGCAGGGCCTCCGCCAGGATAATGTCCGCGCCTTTTTCGTCGAAGGTGCGCAGGTTTGCGAACAAGTTCCTCGCGATGGCGGGCAAGTCCTTCGGGTCACCCAGCGGTAAGGCCGTAACGATGGGTGTGTACGACGTATCGCTTTGCACCGCCATCCGCGGCCATTTGGCGTTGATATAGGAAAGGACCCGCGGCGAAACCAGTACGCCGATGTGCGCGTCCACTTCGGACACGATTTGCGTGGTGATATAAGCGGCGACCGCTTCCGCGTCGCCGGAAAGGAGCGTCATCGGGGCAAGGGGCGCGTAGTGGCGGTATTTAATGCCGGGGGAGCGGGGTTGTATATGCGAATGGGGGTGAAGCTCGCTTCCGCGTTCATTCGTTTCGCTTAACGCGCGCCGTTGGCGAATACCATCGTTTGCCGTGCCCAACATTTCTTGGATCATTTCCGCCGTTACCGCGCCGGGGCGCAGGATTACGGGCTCATCCCCCGTGGTGTCCACCACCGTCGATTCGATGCCTACCTCCAGCGTGCCGCCGTCCAGGAGCATATCGGGGGTTAGGGCGGCGCCGTCATAGTCATTGATTATGTGTTGGGCGCAGGTGGGGCTGGGCGTTCCTGCTTTGTTTGCGCTGGGCGCGGCCACGACGCAACCCGACTGTCTGATGAGCTCCAATACCGCGGGATGGTTGGGCATACGTACGCCGACCGTTTCCGCGGCGTTATCGGGGTGGCCGCCGAGCCATGCGGGCAAGCCCGCTTTCTTGCGTACTACAAGCGTCAACGGACCGGGCCAAAACTTTTCGGTCAACGCGTACGCGTAAGCGGGCAAATCCTCCGCCAGCTCGTCCAACGTTTTTTTATCCGCAATGTGCAGGATCAAAGGATTGTCGGCGGGGCGGCCCTTGGTTGCGTAGATTCTCGCCACGGCTTGCGCGTTAAACGCGTCCGCCGCCAAGCCGTACACCGTTTCGGTGGGGACCGCAACTAAGCCGCCTTCTTTTAACAATCGGGCGGCTTGGTCGATTCCTTCCTTATCGGGTGTTACGGTACGCATCAAGCCGCGCCGCAGCACTTCTTATATTTTTTACCGCTGTTGCAAGTGCAGGGGTCGTTGCGCCCGGTTTTGGGGTCGCTGCGGACGACGGTGTGGGATTTCTTTTGTTCGGTGTAGAGTTCGCGCCGTTCTTCTTCGGTAAAGATGTTGTCCCACTCGGGCAGGTTATACAGTTCCTCGGCCTTGTATGCCACCATTTGTTTATACAAGCGCGCGAAGTCGATGTCGAAGGCGATTTCGGTTTCCTCGGTCAATTCGTCCAGCGGGTGAGGCACGCCGTCCACCGCTTCGTGGATACCGTCCAAAAACGCGGCGACATGCATGGGCAGAAGGCGTAAATCCTCCGCCAATTTTTGTACCGTTCCTTCGATGCGGGTGGTTTTGTTCTTTAGGATGTTGGCGTACACGACCCTTTCCTTGGCCATGTAATCATCCCAAATGTGCTTGACCGGTTGGTTTTGGGGGTCGATCGATACGCGTTTCCATGCTTCGTAAACCAATGCCATGTTCTTACCTCCTGTTTATGCGCAAAAAAAGGATGGGTTCCCCCATCCCGCAATGCTTTTTTATGCTTTGTACGCTTCCAAGAGCGGCAGTACCTTCTGCGCCGCCGCTTCATCGTGGATGTCAAGTCTTAAGGGCTTGGAGATATTAAGGCTGAATATTCCCATGATTGACTTTGCATCCACAACATATCGGTCCGAAATGAGGTCGAATTCCCCTTCAATGGGCGAGAGGATGGCCACCAGATTCTTGACCTTTTCCACGGTGTCCAATAGGACGGTAATCGATTGCATAAACATCCCTCCTTTCTTCCCCCCATTGTAAGTGTACGGAATTGTACTGTCAATTATTTGCTATATGTTCGTATATATTACATTGACTAAATACCACACAAAGAATATAATGCATAAATCGAACACATGGTCTTTATAAAGGAGGAAACACATGCAAAATTCCACCCTGCGCAGAGCCGCGACATTGCACCCGTCGCTCATCCCCGAACCTTTTAACGCCATCATGGAGCAATACGGCTTTGACGCGGTATGTACGATAGCGGATTATTTCGGCGGAGCCACGGTCTATATCCCCTGCAAGCGCACGATATTCAGGAATTGTTTGGAAAGGGAGGCGGTGAAGGAACTGGACGGCACCAATTACTTAACGCTGATGCGTAAATACGGCTTTAGCGAGCGGCACCTCAGACGGCTGTTAAATAAAATCGATTGACAAAGCAACGGCGTGTTGCAACAATGTACCCATGTATTACTTCCACTTTAACAAGGGTACGGTCTACCTCCCGCATAAAAAATCCGAAAGCCTCCCCCTAATCGTAAGCACATACGGGCGGGGCGAAGTCCATTGGCCCAAGCGGGTGGAGGAAGCCCTGCGCGCAGCGGTTAATAAAAACAACATGGGTTTCGTGGTTTTCCACGAAGGCACCCCGGCGGAAATGGCCGCGTGGGTCAAACCAAGGTATTTTACCGATCCGGACAGGGTCGGTATTTTTTCATTGGGCGAGCCTGTGTATGAAAATGATATATTCGAAGACGGGCTCGCGTTTTCAATCACGACAATACCGCACGGCAGGGAAGCGGACCTTGATACGCACATCCCCAAGCTGTTTTTACAAGGCACGGGGGAAAAGGTATCGCTGGAAACGTTAAAGTTAAAAAAGGACGAAATCATACGGCGCGAAAACGCGGAAACAAAATCAACGCATATCCTGTTTAAAGGAAGCGACGGATACCTGTTTAACGTCGCCGCGCAAGCCGTAAACGAAGTCATTATATGGCTGGGTAAACTTAAGGCATGAAAATATCGGTACATAAAATCGTGGACTTGATACTGCGGAGCGGCGATATCGACACCCGCTTCAACGACGCGTCGGCAATGCACAAGGGTTCCGCCGCGCACCGCAAAATCCAGCGTGAAGCGGGGGAGGGGTATATAAAGGAAGTCCCCCTAAAGCGGGAAACGGAAATCGCGGGTATCCCCGTTACCGTGCAAGGGCGCGCCGACGGCATCATAACGAAGGACGGCGAAATCACCATCGACGAAATCAAGGCTACGACGCTACCGCTGGATTATATATTCAGGCAGCACACGCAGCACTTGGGGCAGGCGAAATGCTACGCGCACATGTACGCGCAAACCCTTTCCGACCCGCCGGAGTACATAACGGTGCAAGTGACGTACTTCCAACTGGAAAGCGAGGAAATCAGAAGACATTCATGGCGGTTTACCATTGCCGAGCTGGATGCTTTTTTTCATGATTTGTTACATAGGTACGGCATTTGGCTGCGGTTCGAGCTTGATTGGAAGGAAAAAAGGGACGCGTCAATCAAAACGGCGGCGTTCCCGTTCGAAACATACCGCAAGGGCCAGCGGGAATTCGCCGTGGCGGCATACCGTACGGTATTGGCGCGGAAAAAACTGTACGCCGCCGCGCCCACGGGTATAGGGAAAACCCTTTCGGCGCTGTTCCCCACCATTAAGGCGATGGGGGAGGGACACGCGGAGAAGATTTTCTACCTAACGGCAAAGACCGTTACCCGCGCCGTCGCGCAGGACGCCGTACGGCTGATGGCGGACAAGGGCCTACGCTTCAAGGCGTTGACCCTGCGCTCGAAGGACAGGATTTGCCCCAACGGTGAGCGTAATTGCACCCCCGATCGGTGCGCCAACGCGCTGGGGCATTATAACCGCGTAAACGACGCTTTGTGGGATTTGATTAACGCTCATGACCTGGTTACGCCCGATATTATTTCGCAATTTGCGAAAAAGTTTATTGTATGCCCCCACGAATTCGCGTTGGACGCGTCGCTGTGGTCGGACCTCGTCATCGGTGATTATAACCACGTTTTCGACCCCGGGGCGTATCTGCGGCGGTTCTTTAACCGGGAAAACGAGGAGCGGGCGTACGTGTTCCTCATCGATGAAGCGCACAACCTGGCCGACCGCGTGCGCGATATGTATACGGCGTCGCTAAGTAAAAATATTCTAAGCCGCATCCGCAAGAAGCTGCGCGGAAGGGACGCGCTGACCTCCGACGTGCGCAGGGAATTGAAGCAAATCGACGCCTACCTGAAGGACATGCGGGAGGAAAACACCCAAAACCACGCCGTGCGGGAGCAGGATATGGTGTTGAAAGCGTTGTTCACCACGCTCAGACTCGCTATGGGGGAATGGCTTGCTACCGGGAAGAATAACGCCAACCTGTCGGGAACGGATGACGATACGGGTAATATTTACGGCAGCCTGCTGGACTTGTATTTCGAATTGGATATGTTCCTGGGTGTGTCGGAGCTGTACGACGCGCACTTTACGACGCTGGTGGAAGTCGCGGACAACGATGTGGTGTTGACGCTTTTTTGCTTGGACCCATCCGCCATTATCACGGAGCGGTTGGCGTACGGCGTTTCGGCAATATTGTTTTCCGCCACCCTAACCCCGCTGCGGTATTATCGGGAAATGCTGGGCGGAAATGAAGACGACCCGATTATATCCCTGCCGTCGCCCTTCGACCCCGCGAAGCAGCGCATCACCATCCACGCGGGCATTTCCACAAAGTATATCGACCGCGAGCGCAGCTACGAACCCATCGCGGACGCCATCTACGCCGCCGTCAGCGAAAGGAAGGGGAATTATTTCGTCTTTTTCCCTTCGTACGCCTATTTAAACGAAGTATATCTAAAATTCTACGCTAAATACCCCGATGTGCAAACCCTGGTACAAACCTCGAACATGGCCGAGGACGACCGCGAGGATTTCCTCGACCAATTCGACGAAACTAACGAGGAAACCCTCGTCGGCTTTACCGTATTGGGCGGTATTTTTTCCGAAGGTATTGACTTAAAGGGCGACCGCCTCATTGGGTCTATAATCGTGAGCGTGGGGATTCCCATGATTTCCCTGCGTACCGACCAAATTCGCGATTATTTTAACGATAGGAACGGGCAGGGTTACGATTACGCCTACGTGTACCCCGGTATGAACAAAGTCCTGCAAGCCGCGGGGCGCGTCATCCGTACGGAGACTGACGAAGGCATCGTACTCCTAATCGACAACCGTTTCGCCACAAAAAAGTACCGGGATATGTTCCCGGTACATTGGAAGAACGTAAAGGTTATCCGGTAACGCTTCTATATTAGTGTTTCTATATCAACCCCGACCAAATAATATTGAGCGTGTTAAACAACGCATCATCGTACCATTTGTCGTCTTTGAACGGCACGAAGAACGCCGCCGCCATTTCCTCCTTCGGGTCCATGTACAGCGCGCACGCCCCCGAACCTTCATGGTTGAACGTCCCCTCGGAATAGGAGAACGCCGGCCCCTGCCGCATGTCGAACCCGATGCCGAACAGCCTGTCCTTATCGTTGGCACCCCAGCTATAGCTGGGTACGTTAAACAACGCGCGGGTCGTCATTTTCTCCAGCATTTTACGCCCGATGATGCGTACGCCGTTAAGCCTGCCTTTATTCAAAAGCATGTTCCCGTAGGTGATTAAATCGCGGGCGTTGGATTCCAAGCCGCTGCCGAGGTTGGGGATTTTGTCCCACAGCTTATCTTCCCCGGTAGGTTCCTTGCCGTTAATGATTCCGCTTAAATATTCATCTTGCCATTTGTTTTGGATTACGTGGTTGGCTGCCGTTTCCGGCGTAAGGTCGAAGGAAGTGTGAGCCATGCCCAACGGCTTTACGATTTCATCCATGATATATGCCCGCGCGGATTTTTCCGTTAATTTTTCAATCATCGCGCCGACGATTACCGTCCCGAAGCTGCAATATTGCCATTCCTCGCCGACGGCTTTCCTCGGGTGGCCCGCCAGCGCCGCCGTCAGCCAGTCGAATTCGCCGTCCTCGGGTTTATAGATTTTCATGTACCGACTGATATGGTCCCAGTATTGGACGTAATATTTATTTTCGAAAACGCCGCCGTCGGGGTGCATCCCCGAAGTATGGGTCAGCAAATGGAACGCGGTAATGCCGTTAAAGGGCGGGGTATCGAACTGCGGCAATACCTTGCCGACGGGGGTGTCCAATCGCACCAAGCCGTCCTCCACCAGCTTCATGAAAGCGACGGCGGC
Source organism: Defluviitaleaceae bacterium (assembly GCA_009780585.1). Lineage (GTDB taxonomy): Bacteria > Bacillota > Clostridia > Lachnospirales > WQUN01 > WQRX01. Next base: position 12,101 of record WQZS01000008.1, read on the forward strand.
GAAAATCTTCGTAATGGAAGCGATGTACTGGATATCCGTCGGCTTGTACGCGCGGGTTTCTCCTTCCTTATAACTGACGGGGCCGACCGCGCCGTGCATGAAAACCTTCCCGCGGCGCGACACGCAATAGGATGCGCATACGATTTTGTTTTCGTCCATCAATTTTCCGAAGTGCTTGTGCAGGACGGCTATACGGGATTCGTCATACCCCGCCTCGGCGGGAGTGCAGTCCACGGTACCGGGTACATAAAGCATTACATCGCCTCCATTAATTTGATTATGGTTTGCTTGCATACATCCTTGGTTTTGTTAAAACCCTTTGATTTGACAATAGTGTCGCCTTCGAGATACAGGCGTTTGTTGACTTCAATCATTAAAGACGTAACGCGTTCATCCTTCCCGTAATACGCCATGGGGACCATCGAACCGGAGAAGGGGCGGTTGACTTCCACGCTGTACCCCAAGGAACGCAGGAACCCGACCGCCGTTTCCGCCAAAACGGGCGGCGTATGGTAAGCGTCCGTGCCGATGCAAAAATCGGGCAAGTCATCCCCGTGGTAAGGGTCGTCGGAAAAAGAGTGCCCGTCTATAATCAAGCATCGCCCGTGTTCGCTTAACGCTTGCTCCACCGCGTTGGATAACGCTTCGTGGTGCTTGTCATAGATTTGCGTCAAAACCCTTTGCTTAAGCGCGGGGTCGTCGTTACGCAGCGGGTTACCGCGGAGGGTATGGGTATAAAAGAAGCCGTTGCCCTTCTTCGCGTTTTCCTCCAGCGCGTCGTCCCGGAAACGTTCCGTATCGCATACCAAGCGGCTGTATTCGGCGAGTATGCGTTTGCCGAAGCCGATGTCGAACAATTCGTCGCAGTAGGCGTCGGCGGAGCTTGCGATTTCATTTTCAAGCGCTTCGCCGGAAAGCAAAAAAGCCCGCTTATATTCAGCGGGTATGTATAAAGACGCGTGGGGAATGTGTATGAACAAGTTATTTTTCATTTGACGGCAACCCCTTTGGGTACATTATAACATTGTGCTGTTAAACGGTTATATAAAATTTAAGCATGAAATAATTTTTATATACCTTTATACTGGATAAAAAAAAGAGGAGGCTTTAATGCTGACCCATTCCACCGCGCGGCAATTGTACGAATACGCGCAAACCCTTCCGGTCATTGACGCTCATGAACATTTCATCAGCGAACCGGAGCATGTGAAGCAATATCTGAGTTTCTTTGATTATTTGGGTTATTCGAAGCACGACCTTGCGTCGGCGGGGGCGGGAGGGGATGTCTTCGCGCCGCAACCCGCTAATGAAGAGGAAGCCATCGCCCTCTTTGCGCGGATCAAGCCTTATTGGGAGTACATCAAAACGGGGTCATATTCGCGTCCGGCGTTGCTTGCGATAAAAAAGTTCCATGATTGCGACGATTTTACGGACGAAAGCATTATTAAAATCGGGCGCGAATTAAACGCGAGCAACAAGCCCGGTTTGTACGACGAAATTTTTAACCTATGTAAAATCGAAAAAATCCTCAACCAAAACGCGTTAAATGATGAAAAAGCCTTCGCGGACAAACGGTTTTGCTACGGCATCCTCCATGAAGGAAATTACAACAAGCGGCTCAATAATTTCTTTACCGCAACGCCCAAGGGAAGCTACGATGATTTTTTGGATGCTTTTAAAGCGGAAATGGATGAGGAACACAAGCGGGGCGCGGTATTACAAAAATTTTTCCCCGACATCTTTATTTGCCCGCCGGATGAAAAGGAAGCCCGCGCCGAATTCGAAAATATGCGCCTATCCCACCGAACCGCGGGGAACGATACGCAACCCTCGCCCGTATTATCGGCAACGATTGCGCACGAACGAATCAAGCAATGCGCCGAACAGGGCATCGTCGTCGCCATCCATACCGGGGTGTGGGGCAATGTGCCGCGCCTTTCGCCCGGGCATTTGTTTTCGTTGTTCGAATCGCATTGGGGCACCGGCGTTACCTTCGACGTTTATCACATGGGGATTCCCTACGTACGGGAATGTGCCTACCTTGGAAAGAATTATCCCTTTGTCAATTTAAACCTTTGTTGGACGCACAGCGTCAGCGAGCAAATGACCCGCCACGCCATCAACGAATATTTGGATATCGTGCCGGTTAACAAGATTTTCGGTTTTGGCGGGGATATATGTACCTTGCCCCAGCATGTATGGGGGCAGTTGCACCACGCGTTGGAAAATTTGTCGGAAGCCTTCGCGCACCGCATAAACATCGGGCGGATGGATATGGATTACGCGAAAATGGTGATGCGTCTTTGGCTGTACGACAACCCGAAGAGGGTATATAAATTATAATTATATTAATTCCCCGGTTAACGGCCGATGGATATTACCTAACAATCCTCCACGGAATTCGCCCCGCAACCCTTCGCTTCGTCCAGCGGCGACGCCAACAAGCCTCGGTATATATCGAGGCTTTCGCATTTTTCCCCGTGGTACTTGCCGTTCGCGGTGAGGAAATGCCTGCTCCGCTTTAACGATACCCCCAGCGCCCGCAACGCTTCGTGGGTGATTTTGCAATACTTGCGTGCCTTAATAATGCGCGCGGCGTAGGTCGTGCCGATGCCCGGGATACGGATCAATTCTTCGTAGTCGGCTTTGTTGACTTCGATGGGATACAAGTGGATGTTGCGCAGCGCCCACGCCGCTTTGGGGTCCAGGTCGTGTATGAGGTTGGCTTCCGCTTCGGGCGCGATTTCCTCCGGGGTAAAGCCGTAGAGTTGCATCAGGCGGTCGGCTTGGTACAGGCGCTTCATACGCCATACGGGTGTGCGCACGGGGGCGAGGTCACTATAACCCTTCACGCGCTCCCGTACGCCGAAGGCTGTGTAATAGACGCGTGCCAAGCGGTACTTATTGTACATCGCTTTCGACAGGCGCAGGATTTCGTAATCGCTTTCGTTGGTGCTGCCCGCCATCATCTGCGTGGTTTGCGACGTGGCGAAGCGCGGGGAATAACGGCTTTTTACGTGAGCGGCGGAAATCAACTCACTGATGTGCCGCATGGGGGTGAGGATATTGCTGCGCGTTTTTTGCTTCGCGACCCTTCGGTAGCCCTCTTCCTTGGCCACTTCAATGTTGACGCTCAAACGGTTGGCGTACAAACCCGCCAGCCGTATCAAACCCATGTCCGTACCCGGCATGATTTTGGCGTGTACGTAGCCCTTGTACATATGCTCGTTGCGGATGCGCTTGAGCGTTTCGATAATCAGCTCCGTCGTGTAGTCGGCGTTTTTGAAAATTCCCGAGGAAATAAAAACGCCGTGCTTGTTTCGCACGGCCTCCTCCACGCAAATTTGCGCCAGTTCGGCGGGGGTGTTGGCATAGCGGTTTCGCTGTTCGTTACCCGCGCGGCAACCGCAATAAGCGCAATTAAAGACGCAATCGTTGGAAAGGAATGTCTTGGGGACCTTGGGTGGTGTGGGCTTGGCCTTGATTTCCCTGCGGATGGCCGAAAAGTCGGGGATGCAGGAAGCATCATCGTCGGCGACGTCGTACGCCGAATCCTCGCGCATGAGGGCGAGCTTTTCCTCCCGCGAAAGCGGGTTCTTGAAAACGAGATGCGCCATAAAAAACATCCTTTCGCGGTTATTATAACGAACGAATGTTTTATGTCAATAAAACACAGGCTAACTTGTACCGGAATCCTGTACAAGTTAAGTGAAATATATTGTTGACAAAATGACGCGAGCGTCATAATATGGTTATAATGACGCTGATGTCAGCATCATTGCAACGCAAAGTACATATAACGGAAGGGAAGTGATTGCGATTTCACGGCCCCATTTTGAAAGAAGGCGCAAGGATAAACAGCGTAAGATATTGGACGCGGCCAAGCGGGTGTTCTGCCGTAAGGGCTTCCTTGCGGTAAAGATGCAGGACATTATCGACGAGTGCGGCATCAGCCGCGGCGGGATTTATATCTACTACGCGTCGGTGGATGACATCTTGATCGATGTGTTAAAACAGCGTAACAAGGAAGGCATCACATCGATCAATAAATCCGTGGAAGCGCAGGAGCCGTTCGCGCAGGTGTTCGGCGCGTTCATGGCCAAGCAACGGGAGCGCTTGGTTAATTTCGAAAACAGCCTGTTCCGCGCGTATTGTGAATATATCTTTTCCAAGCCGAAGCCGGCGGTGCACGCTTTCCGCGATACGCAGCTTGCGCACCTGCGCGGCTCCGTGGAAGCGATCCTGCGGCTGGGTGCAAGCCAAGGTATCTTAAAAGACGCAAACGTTTCGCAATTGGCGGTGCATTTCATCGCGGTAATCGACGGTTTGAGCCTGTTGGCCTTAGGCGATGCGCTGACGGGGGAAATCGTGGACGAACAATTTGAAATTCTAAATAAAATTATCAGGGCATGATAGGGAATAAAATCGGGGACAAAAATTTTGGCATGGAAATAAGGAATGGGGATAGCAATGAAAAGGAATATATTCATTTATTTATTGTTGGTTACGGTCACATTTATCCTTGCGGCTTGCGGAGGGAACGGCGAAGCCGTGCAACCCATCCGCATCGGCTTAACCATCGACGAATCAAACCCCCTCGCGGGGGAAGCCGCCAGCCGCGCGATGGCGCAAGCGATGGAGGACTTCCTCGGCATCCCCGTGGAGGCGGTGACGGATATCTCGTACCTCGTGGGTACGGAGGCGATGCGCGGCGGCCATTTGGATATCATGCTGGTATCGGCGTTTAACTACGTCCAAACCTCGTCGGTGGTGGATGTGGAATTGCTTGTTACGCTGCCCATGCGGCCGGGCACGGTTAACAACGCCGTTTTCATTACCCGCGCCGACCGCGATGACATCAATACCCTTGAGGATTTGCGCGGCAAGACGATGGCCTTCGTAAGCGCGACCTCCACGTCTGGGTATTTTTTCCCGGTGTACCATTTGGTAAGCGAATTGGGCATCAACCCCGATTTGATTACGAATCCAGGGTATTTCTTCGATACGGTATTTTTCTCCGGCGGGCATGAGCATAATATCCTGGGTGTTGGTTTCGGCGATTTTGACGCGGCGGCTATCGGGGGTATGTTCATCGAAAACATGGAAGAATTGGGCTTGATCGATTCCGCTGATTTTAAAATAATCGCGGCGACGCAAGCCGTGCCCGACCCTAGTTACATCATAAGGAGCGCGCTGGACGCGGAACTGATCGAGCGCATCCGCGCGTTCTTTTTGCAATATAATGACCCCGCGTACTTCGCGGAGAACTGGCGCGACGGTAACATCCGTTTCGCCGAGCCGGACACGGCGGGCTTTGAACATATGCGCTCGGTCGTAACGAGTTTGGGGCTGGATTAGTATGGCTTTGCTGGAAATCCGCGGGCTGGTCAAGCACTACACCCACCCCGATACGGAGGTGCTGCACGGCGTTGACCTGACCGTGGAGGAAGGGGAATTCGTCGTGATTATCGGGCCGTCAGGTTCGGGCAAGACGACGCTGATCCGCTGCATCAACCGCTTGATAAACGCCACGGCGGGGGAAATACTCTTCGACGGCCAACCGGTTAACAGCCTTCGGGGCGCGAAGCTGCGCAAGCTGCGGACGCAAATCGGCATGATTTTCCAAGATTATAATTTGATATACCGCTCTAACGTGATGGCGAATGTTTTGCACGGGCGTTTGGGGCAAATGGGGTTCCTCCGTTCGGCGCTGGGTTTGTATTCGCGGGAGGAATTAGAAGCCGCGCATGATTTGCTGGTGACCGTCGGGCTGGAGGAATTTATGCACGTAAAGGCGCAAACTCTTTCCGGCGGGCAAATGCAGCGTGTGGGCATCTGCCGCGCGATGATGCAGAACCCCAAGCTCCTTTTGGCGGATGAACCGATTTCCTCCCTCGACCCCGCGAGCGCGAAGGTCGTGCTGGACCAAATCAAGTCGCTGACGGAAGCGCGGGGGTTGACGGGTATTATCAACCTGCACCAAGTGGAATTCGCGAAAGCGTACGCGAGCCGTATCGTGGGTCTGCGCCTTGGGGAAATCGTCTTCGACGGCAAGCCCGAAGAGCTGACGGACGAAATGGCCGATTATATTTATGTACGATAAGCAAGCACGTATAAAATTATGGGGGAACGTTCTGTCCGTCGCCCTCATTGTCGCGGCTTGCTTTTTTTATTTGCGGCTTGACCCGCTGCGCTTGCTAACGGCTGCGCCTTCCTTTATTTCCTACATTGCCGTCAACTTTTTCCCGCCGAGTACAGCGAACATAAATGTATACGCGTCCGCCGCGCTGCATACGGTGGCGGTCGCCGTAGTGGGTACGTTTATTTCGTCGGCGCTTTCGCTGATATTCGCGCTGTTGATGTCAGAGGCCGTTATGCCATACCGGGCGGTGCGTTTGGCCGTCCGTTTGTTCATCACGTTTTTGCGTAACATTCCGGTAATCATATGGGCGTCGTTATTGGCTTTCATCTTCGGCGTCGGGAGCATGGTGGGTTTGATTGCGCTGGTATTGGCCGCGACGGGTTTCCTTTCGCGTTCGTACGCGGAAAGTTTATCGGAAATCGCCGCGCGCAAATTGGAACCCATGAAGGCGAGCGGTGCGGGTACGTTTGCGATCATCCGCCACGGGTTACTGCCGGAGTTCACCCCCGCGTGGATGAATTGGACATTGTTTTCGTTCGAAGTAGCCGTGCGGGCGTCGGCGGTCTTGGGCATGGTGGGCGCGGGCGGCATGGGCACGATGATACGCGCGCAGTTGGAATTAAGGCGCTTTAACGAAGCGGCGACGATGGTTTTCATGTTGATTATTATCGTCCTTGTTACGGAATTAACGGCGGGGTGGGTTAGGAAGCGTTATTTATATGAAGGAACGCGGAACAAAAAAACGTTGCCGCCGAACCATACGGGCAAATTACGCGCGGCACCGCTTCACGCGCGCGCCGTGCGTGTATTAACGGTTTTGCTTGCCGCGGTTATCTTTTTCGCTTGTTTGTTTTACATAGATTTGGATGTTGCGCGGTTCGTCAACCGTTTATCAAACGCGCCGCGTGTGCTACGCATGTTAGTGGATTTAAACCCGGCGATGGTATTGCCCGGCTTGCGGCAATTCCTTACGTCGTTTGCGATGGGTGCGGTGGGGTTGGTGTTCGGTGGGGTGCTTGCGTTCGTATTGTCGTTCCTCGCGGCGGACAACATCGCGCCTTGGAAATCCTTCGCGGTATTAATTAAGGCTTTTGTTAGCGTCGTACGCGCCGTGCCTTCGCTGGTATTTATCCTGATGATCGTCGCGGCTATCGGGTTGGGCCACAACGCGGGCGTGGTGGTATTGATCCTTTCTTCGATGGGCTATTTGACCAAAGCCTTCATCGCGACCATTGAGGAACAACACGCGGGCATCATCACCGCCATGCGCGCAACGGGGGCCGGTTGGGGGCAAATCGTCGTCCATGGATTGTTACCCGCCGTAGCGGCGGGTTTCCTCGCTTGGGTCGCGTTAAGGCTGGAAACTTCGGTGGCGGAGTCCGTCACCCTCGGGGTCGTGGGCGCGGGCGGAATCGGCACGATGCTTTTACGGGCAAGGACGGGGTTCGATTATTCAACGATGGGTACGCTGATATTGATTATCGTCGTATGCATGGCGTGCTTGGAATGGGGCGCGGGGAAGGTGAGGAAGCGGTTTTGTTGACATGTGTCCCATAATATTGGCATAATAACGTCAAATAATTCGAATCCTTTGGATTCAAACCGGAGGCGATATATATGGTGATAACCCCGACGATACGCCCGATTAGCGAGCTGAAGAACACCACAGGCATGTCCAAGCTCTGCCGTGATGTGAAGGCTCCTATTTTTATTACAAAAAACGGCTATTCGGATATGGTGATTATGAGCATCGATACGTATGAACGTGAAATCGCGCGTTTTGGTTTGTATGGAAGGCAGCATGAAGCGGAAACGCAACATGAAGAAGCTATCGATATACTAATAAAGCGTCTTGCCTTGTCGGAGGAGTCATTAATAAAAGGTGAACCGACTGTTTCCATTAACGAAGCACGGAAGCGTTTAGAGGTTAAATATAATGGTTAACTATAAAATAGAATTGCTTGCTCCGGCTTGGGATGATTTAGATGCTATTGCTGATTATCACATGGAAGAGGTTGGACCGGAATCGGCACGGAAAATAACAAATAAAATTTTATCCGAACTTGAACGATTAAAAATATTTCCATTATCGTGCCCGCTTGTACCCTATCAAGAACTCGCCGAACAAGGATATCGCATGTTGGTTTGCGGAAGATATGTTTGCATTTATAAATTACATGGAAACAACGTTTATGTGTATCACATTGTAGCTTCTACTATAAATTATCCCGCTATGTTTAAATAGATGGAGGTAAATTTGGATACATACAACCACTACCGTAATTGCGGCGATATAAACCGAATCCTCGACAACATAAACACCGTATACAAGGATACCCTATGCTGCTGCCACGGCAAGGATCACGCGTTGTTTGTCGTGGATAAGGTCGAATATATCCTAAAATCATTATCCTGCGACGAACGGACAGTTGAGCTGAGTAAAATCGCGGCATTTCTGCACGACATCGGCAATATCGGCGGCAGGTGGGAACACGCGCGCAAGAGCGTGGGATTGGCGGCGGTATTTTTGGACAACCCTCCGCATATATTACGGAGCGAGAAGGAAACAATCCTCCAAGCCATCGAAGACCATTCAAAGGGTGAAAATATAACAAGCGCAATCGGCGCGGCGTTATTAATCGCGGATAAAATGCATATATCGAAGCAAAGGATTCACCCGCTTGAACCCATGGACAATTGGCACAAGAACCTCTTGGAAGTCGAAGAAGTAAAAATAAACATATCAAACAAAAACATAACCATCGATTGCGTTACGACGGAGGCGTTTTCCAAACAACTATTGTTGGACGAATACCCCAAGGCCCTTACGATATTCGATAAAGCAAGCGCGTATCTCGGTTGTTCCTGTCAATTATTATTCAACGGAAACTAAATAATTTTCCAAGGAGGCTTACATGGTAAGGATTCTCATGTTGTCAAAATGGCACGTACACGCCGACGGTTACGCGAAGTTCATCGCCGAGCAGCCCGACGCGAAGGTTACCTGCGTGTGGGACGAAGACCCCGCGCGGGGCGAAGCGTGGGCGAAGGAGTTGGATGCGGCCTTCGAACCGGATTTGCAAAAGGCCGTCAACCGCGAAGACGTGGACGCTGTCATCGTGGACACGCCCACCACCATGCACCGCGAGGTTATCGTAGCGGCGGCGGAAGCGGGTAAGCACATCTTTACGGAGAAAGCACTCGCCACCACGTTAAAGGATTGCGATATCATCGCGGAAGCCGTGGAGAAAGCCGGCGTAAAGTTTTGCATTTCCTATCCCCACTTAACCAATCCGCTTTACACGCTTTGCAAGCGCCTCATCGAAAGCGGGCAGCTCGGTAAAATCCACTACATGCGCTTCCGTAACGCGCACAACGGCGCGTTGGCGGGTTGGCTGCCGCAATATTGGTACGATATGGACGCAACCGGCGGCGGGGCGATGATGGATTTGGGCTGTCACCCCATGTACGTCGCACCCTATCTTTTGGGCAAACCCAAGCGCATCACCTCCGTTTTCAACACGACGTACGCCCCCGCGGGCGACGACAACGCCGTAAGCGTGGCGGAATTTGAAAACGGGGCTATCGCCGTACTTGAAACGTCCTTCATTTCGCCGTACGACGCGGGTTGCTTTGAACTATTGGGTACGGAGGGCGCGGTCATCTCCATCCCTTCGGCGACGGGAGGCGAAATAAAAATCCGTACGAAGGGTGACAGCAAAGAATGGCGCAAGCCCGACGAAATGCCCAAACCCCCGCCGCAACCCCTGCGCATGTGGCTCGACGGCATCACGAAGGGGTCGCCTATCCTGTTTGACATGGATATGGCGAAGGCATTAACGGAAATGTTGGAAAACGCATACATTTCGCACGAAACAGGAAAGGTAGTGAAGGTATGAAGGAACAAGTAAAGCAAGCCATGGCGCTTGCGAAAACGCTGGGCGCGGACTTCGCCGATATCCGGCTGAAGGATATCCGCACGGAGGGCCTGCGCGTGGAGGACGGTCTCGTAACGGGGGCGGCGAATTCGCGCAGCGAAGGCTACGGCATCAGGGTGTACGTCGGTGGTGCATTGGGGTTCGCCGCGGGCAACGGGTTGGAAAACCTGGAAAAAACCGTACGCCAAGCGTACGACATCGCGCTCGCCAGCAAAACGCTCTTGAAAAACCCCGCGGAGCTGGACGAAAAGAAACCCGCGCAAGGGCAATACAAAACGGAAGTAGCCATCGATCCCTTCGCCGTGCCGATCGCGGATAAGTTGGACCTTTTCGCAAATTGCGAAAAAAACATCCGCGCGGAATGGGAAAAATGCACCTTCGCGTCGCCGATGCGCTTCCGCACGAACATGAGCTTCGAATTCCGCGGCGACGATGTGGTCTTCGCCGATACGGACGGCAGCTACATCGAGCAAAAGTTCTGCCAGGGTACGGCGTTTGTCGCCGCGACCGTCATATCCGAAGGCGATACGCAAACGCGCAAGTACATCAACGTCGTTAGGGGCGGGTTTGAAAAGATCAAGGAAATGGACCTGCCCGCGCGTGCGGTCAACCTGGCGCAGGAAGCCGCCGCGTTGATCGAAGCCCCCGATTGCCCCAGCGGCGAATTCGACGTTATCCTTACTCCGCGGCAAATGTTCCTGCAAATCCACGAAAGCGTGGGCCATCCGACGGAGCTTGACCGCGTGCTGGGCAGCGAAGCGGCTTTCGCGGGGCGGAGTTTTGTCAGCCCGAGTGACCTTGACGAAAAGAAACCGCTGGTTTACGGTTCCGCGCTGGTCAACCTCGAAGCCAACGCCCTCACGCCCGACGGGTTGGGTACCTTCGGCTACGACGACGAAGGTGTACCCGCGCAAAATATCACCCTCATCGAAAAAGGCGTATTCAAGGGCTTCCAAACCTCGCGTGCCTACTCGCGTGAAATCGGGCAAAACTCCGGCGGCGCGGGCCTTTCCGACGGCTGGAAAAACCTGCCCATCGTCCGCATGACCAATATCAATATGCTGCCGGGCGACAAAACGATGGACGAGCTTATCGCGGGTATCGAAGACGGCTTCATCTTCGACGAAAACAAGAGCTGGAGCATCGACGACTTGCGCATCAACTTCCAATTCGCGTGCGAAATCGCGCACGAAATCAAGGGCGGCAAGCGCACGGGCAAGGTATACAAGAATCCCATCTATTCCGGCAAAACGACGGAATTTTGGGGCTCCTGCGACGGCGTGGGCAACCCCGGCTTGTGGGAGCTCGTAGGCGTACCCAACTGCGGCAAAGGCCAGCCCATGCAAACGATGCGCGTATCGCACGGTTCGTCGCCCACGCGGTTTAGAAATATAAAGGTAGGTGTGCAGGATGTTGGATAAAAATAAGGCACGGGAAATCATACAAAGCGTAACCGCGCAAACGAAGAACTACGCGCAGGTACGCGTCACGGCGAGCGAACAGGGGACGACCCGCTTCGCCAATTCCGAAATCAGCCAAAACGTTTCCGTGGCGGACGTGACCGTAACGTTGGCGGTGTTCGACGGTAAAAAGGAAGCCATCGCTTCAACCAACGTACTCACGCCCGAAGGCTTAACCCAATTGGCCAAGGACGCGGACGCGCTGTTGCGGCACGTACCGGATGGGGAATTCGAAGCGTTTCCGCTTTCAACAGAACCCATCGAGGAAGTGCCGTATAACGAAACACTTGGTAAGGCGTTCGGCGTACCCGAACGCGCCGCCTATATAAAGGAAGGCGTCACCCAACTGGAAGACGGTTACAACGCGTCGGGCGCGCTTGTGCTTACGCAAACCGCGGTGGCCTTGGGCGATTCCAAGGGTGCGTTCCGCTACGGCGCATACCCCAACGTGGAGTTTAACACCGTCGTAATGTCCGCTTGCGGGAACGACGGGGCAGGGGAGTGCTGCTCCTATACCTCCGTGCCCGACGTTACCGCGCAATTCAAAAAAGCCATGGCAACCGCCAAAGCCGCGCGTAATCCCATTTCCCCCGAATTGGGCGCGCACACGGTCGTACTTTCGCCGCTGGCTTTCGGGGACTTGTTGTTCTTCCTTTCGTACATGCACAACGCCAAATCCGTGGACGACGGCGTATCCTACGCCGCGGGCAAGTTGGGGCAAAAGGTATTCGGCGATGTGCTTACCGTCCGCGATGACGTTTACAACCCCGAGCTGCGCCCGTTGCGCTTCGATATGGAGGGTAACCCGCGCAAGGCGTTGAACCTGATCGAAAACGGCGTCGTCAAATCCTACCTTTACGATAACAAGCGCGCGAAGAAACACGGCGTACCCACCACGGGCCATTCCGCAAGCTACCCGGGCGGCTATCCCGCCAATGTGTTGGTGGAAGCGGGCGACACGCCGCTGGCTGATATCATCGCCTCCACGAAAAAGGGCATCTTCATCAACGAGTTCCACTACACCAACTTCGTCAACCCGCGCAATCTGCAAATCACGGGCTTGACCCGCAACGGCACGTTCCTGATCGAAGACGGCAAGCTGGGCGCGCCCATCTCCACCGTGCGCTTTACCGAAAGCCTGTTGGACGCGTTCAACAATATTACCGCCGTTTCCTGCGAGCGGGAAAAAGCAGCGGGGTACTTGGGAATCGGTTTAATGCCCGCCGTGCGGATTGAAGGGTTCCACTTTACGAGTAAGGCGTAGTTTCCGCCGGATATAAAAGGATATAAAAATACCCATTGGATAAAACGAGCTGCACCCCAAAAGTTGGACAATAGTGATAAGCTATAACCAACAAAGGGGTGCAGTTTATGGTTGCCGCTTTTTTTACGGCTATGATTGTTTTATTATTTGCGGCTTGGGCTTTTTAAACAGCATGATCAACAATATTATGCCGTAAACGGTATACAATACTGATTGTATTAACACGAACTCACCCGGGACACTTAATATTCGTGCGAAGGAATTGCCTATCCAATGGAACAGCAAAACGGGTATCAGGCTTTTGGTTTTTATAACAATCACGGCAAATATAAGCCCAAAGCCAAATGTACGAACGACTTGAATCAACGTTGATACCAGAAATCCCGAAAATATTATATCGTTATCAAACAACAAATAAAAAAGATTTAAGAAGTGCATTGCGCCAAACAAAAACGCTGAAATAACTATTGCTTTTTTAAGGTTGTGCTTAAATAATGATAATATGATACCCCTAAAATAAAATTCTTCATGAATTACAACCATCAGATGGAACAGAACTATGCATATCGCAATCTTGAATGTATCAGCTTGATAATCGATTCCGTTTAATCCCGTAGTAAGCAAGGGTAATAATAATATTACATACAAAGGTACAGTATAAAATACATTCTTAAGTGTGTTTTTTTCTATTTTTCTTACCCCGATATATGCAAGATTCCATTTTTGCTTCTTTACTAAAATTATTCCAATGGTCATTGAAACGACGACAGCGAAGGCGTGGGTTAACAAATACAACGCATTGTTATATGATGTTTCTATCCCCAATAAGTTTATTGCAATAAACCATACGGTCAAGGAAGTGGCTATAACCAATATAAAAATAAATGTCTTTAATAATGGTCTTTTTATCGTGCCGATCATCGTTTCTTCATTCATTACCCGATCCCTCCCTGCTTTCTGTCAATTTAAAACAATTCAAACCGAAATATTGAACACATATACGATAATTGTTATATAAAGTCTACTTTACGGGTTAATAGATTATGACAAGCGTGTTAATAAAATCACAATCTACGCTTTTGTACTGCTTTTTAACTTTTGTCCTATTAGGACATAAGTTGGGTCGGATATACCGAAAAGAATGGGATGTCAACACACCGGACACCAGTGAGGTGGGGGTGGGCGGATGTTCCATAAGCCGCGCCTACGCAATCGGGCGATTAACGGCGAACGGGCGGCTTATGTGGTTGGTGTCGGGTGCTTGCAACCGACACAACCATTTGCCGCACGGAGCCGTTCATCGCCCGATTGCGTTCAGCGCGGCGTTGGAACATCCGCCCGCCCACGCCCCACGGAACAACAGCAGGTAATACAATCCCTTTTTTAATTCGTAGTATATATTTTAATTTGTGCCACCCGCCGCCATTTCCAACAGTTTATTGCTCCGCTCGATAAACGCGGTCATCTGCTCGGTGGGCAACGGTTTGTGGCTTAACATCGCCAAGTCATACAAATGCCGCGCCATCAAATCCACGTCGCTTGCGCGGTCGGCTTCGTCTTTGATTACCAACAAAATCTTCACCAAATTATGGTTGCGGTTAAGCACCAGCGTCAATTCGTCTTGGAACATCCCCGGCATAGCCATGCCGCTCCCGCCGAACATCTTAGACATTTCCTGCATCCTACGGGATTGTTCGGAAAGGAGGATTACCGACGATACGCCTTCGGACTTTAACGGCTGGACTTCGACCTTCAACTTCTCGTCGCTCAATATTTTACGGAATTGCGCTTGCAAGTCTTCATACTGCTTCGCCTCGCCTTCGGTTTCCTTGGCGGCTTCGGTGTCTTTTAAGGCTTCGGTCAGGTCGGCGTCGATGCGGTTGAACTTGACTTCCGGTTCATACATTTCGAGGTAGGAAATAAACGGCGCATCCAGGTTGGTGCCCAGAAGCACGGCTTGCTGGCCCTGCTCTTTAAACATGCGGATGTATTGGCTCTGTACCTGTTCGTTGGAAACGTAGAATACGATCTTTTTGCCTTCCTCCATGCCTTCGGTAAATTCGGCGAGGGTCTTGTATACACCGTCGGTGGTCTTATACAACACGCTTCCCTTGATTTTGTCGTAGAAATCGCGTTCCTTGATACAACCGTATTTAATGAAGGGGGCGATGTCGTCCCAATAGCCGTTGTAGGTTTCGCGGTCCTTCGAACACAGGCTGTTGAGCTTGTCCGCCACCTTGCGGGAAATATAACCCGACATTTTTTTAACATTCGCGTCGTTCTGCAGGAAGCTGCGGGAAACGTTGAGCGGCAAGTCGGGGCAGTCCATCACGCCCTTGAGCAGGAGCAGGTATTCGGGGATTACTTCCTTTATATTGTCCGCCACGTATACCTGATTGTTGTACAGCTTGACCTGCCCTTCGATATATTCGAGGTCGTGCTTGAGCTTGGGGAAGTAGAGGATGCCCTTCAAGCGGAAGGGGTAGTCCATATTCAAGTGGATCCAAAAAAGCGGTTCGTTAAAGTCGGAAAACACCTTGCGGTAAAACGCTTTGTATTCGTCGTCGGTACACTCGTTGGCGGCTTTCAGCCAAAGGGGGTTAACATCGTTGATCGGCGTTTCCTTTGTTTCCGCCGCGGAAAAAGGTTTACCATTTTCATCAAGCGTATCTGACGGTTCATCAGAGGGTTCATCAGAAGGTTCATCCGGCGGCGCGTCTATGACGTCATCGGCGTCGTCCTTTTCTTCCTTCTCGGACCCGATAAAAATCGGCACAGGCACGAAGCCGCAATACTTGGTCAATATCCCGCGCAGCTTGTATTCCTCCAGGAATTCCTCGCCGCTTTCGTTTACGTGCAGGGTGATGGTGGTGCCGCGTTCGGTACGGCCGCCCGTTTCCATTTCATATTCGATGCCGCCGTCGCAGCGCCAGCGCACGGGCTCGGCACCCTCGGCGTAGGACAGGGTATCGATTTCCACCGTGTCGGCTACCATAAACGCCGAATAGAAGCCCAAGCCGAAATGGCCGATAAAATCGCCTTCGGTTAGGTCCTTATATTTTTCCATAAACGCGTTCGCGCCGGAGAAGGCGATTTGATTGATATATTCCTTAATTTCGTCGGCGGTCATGCCGATGCCGTTATCTGAAAAACGGATTTGTTTGTTCGCCTTGTCCGCGGTTACGCGTACGGCGTAGGTTTCGTCCTGCGGCACATGAGAGGCTTCGCCGAACGCGGATAGTTTTTTTAATTTCGTAATCGCGTCCACGCCGTTGGATACCAGCTCCCGCGCGAAGATGTCCATGTCCGCGTAAAGCCATTTTTTGATGATGGGCAGAATGTTTTCCGAATGGATGGACAGGTTGCCCTTTTCCATAAAGATTCCTCCTCATAGGTTTTTATTTATTTTATCGGGATTCGAATCGTTGTCAATTAATCGGCAAAAAAATGTAAATAAGCAACGGTAAATGTTTCTACTCAATTTTAATCGAAATTTGTGTTGTTACATTGGACGCAATCTGTTATTATGCCCCGTAAATCAGTACCTATAATTGAGGGAGGATTCATATGAGGACTAACCATTTAAACAATGGCTTGGTTTACACCGACACGGAGAATTGCATCGGTTGCAACAACTGCATCCGTGAATGTCCGGAATTGAAAGCGAACGTCAGCTTCCGCGAGGAAGACGGTACCTATAAGGTGCATACCGACGACAGGGAATGTATCCTGTGCGGCACCTGTATCGATACCTGCACCCACGGCATCCGCCACTTCAGCGACGATACGCCTGCCTTCTTCGACGCCTTAAAATCGGGCAAACGGGTTGCCGCGCTCATCGCCCCGGCGTTGATACTCAACTACCCCGATGAATACAAGCATATCCTCGGGTACTTGAAGGAACGCGGGGTCAGCAAGTTCTACAGCGTAAGCTACGGCGCGGATATCACGACATGGGCGTATCTGACATACATAAGCCAAAGGGGGCCGCAGGGGGTAATTTCCCAGCCCTGCCCCGCGATCGTCAGCCACATAGAAAAACACCAACCTAGCCTACTTAACCAATTAATCCCCGTACAAAGCCCCATGATGTGTACGGCCATCCACCTGCGCAAGTATATGAACGTAACGGACGAGTTTGCCTTTATCAGCCCCTGCATCGCCAAGAAGGTCGAAATTGAGGCCCCGCGCGGCTTGGGCATGATCCGTTACAACGTCACCTTTAAGAATTTGATTGACCACATCAAGGGCGATGGGCGCGGCTTGCGTTCCTACCCCGAGGTTGACGACGAAATCGACTACGGCATGGGCGCGTTGTTCCCCGTACCGGGCGGCCTGCGTGAAAACGTTGCCTTCTATATGGGGCCGAGCGCGCTGGTACTCCAGGCCGAAGGCGAAAAGCATGTCTATCCGTATTTGAACGAACTCCATACGTGGCAAACCCGCGCGAAAGCCTCCCCCCACCTGATCGACTGCCTTAACTGCGCGCGGGGCTGCAACTTCGGTACGGCGACGGAATTCAGGCACTCCCACAACGACAACCCGCAAATCGAGGCGCACGTCATCCGTCAAAAAAAGCACGCCGATTACGTGGCCGAAGGCGGCGAGGTCATTACCGACCCCGCGGTACGCTTTAGGATGCTGTGCGACAAGTACAGCGATTTAAGGCTGGACGACTTCCTGTGCCGTTACGAAAACCTGGAATCCTCCACCCGTCCGCCCACCTCGGCGGAAATCAACGCCGCGTACACCAGTATGCACAAGTTTACCGAAATGGACAGGAAAGTGGACTGCTGCTCCTGCGGTTACCCCAAATGCAGCAAGATGGCGGAAGCCGTCGCCCTGGGGCTCAACCACAAGGAAAACTGCGTGTTCTACGTCAAAGCGCAGCTTAAGGTCCAATTGGAAGGCGCGGAAAAGATCGTCGAAACCTTCGGTAATATCCGCGAGCTTGTTTCCCAGCTTACGACCGACAACATCGCCATCGCCGCGGACACGACCGAAATCAACGAACGCGTGGAGCAAGCCGTTACCCATTCGGACCAAATGACCAAATCGCTGGAGGAAGTACAGGATGTATTTAAGCTCCTGTCCGCCAGCATCGGCGATATCACAAACATCGCGCGCAATACTAATATCCTTTCGATCAACGCCGCCATCGAAGCCGCCCACGCGGGGCAGTTCGGCGTAGGGTTCGCCGTTGTGGCCAGCGAGGTAGGCGACTTGGCCAAGAAGTCCATGGCTGCCGCCGTCAAGAACCGCGACAACAACGACAACATTTCCAAGGTTATGAAGCGCCTGGCGGAAACCACCGCCACCCTGGCCGCACAAATCGCGGAAATACGGCAAGCCACCGACGCCATTTCCAATAACGTAAGCGGCATACAAGCGAAGTCGGAGGAAATCGTCGCCGTAATGGATCAAGTGTAAGCGTAAATGCCCGAAATATTGCTCATTGACGATAACGAGGAAATACTGACGGCGAACTCCGCGTATCTGACTGCGCAGGGGTTCGCCGTTTCCTGTGCGGATACGGGGGTAAAAGCGATTTCGCTGTTAAACGCGAACCGTTACGATTGCATCGTGTTGGATATATTGCTACCCGATTTGGATGGTTTTGCCCTATGTAAAGCGGCGCGTACCGTAACCCACGCGCCGATTTTAATTTTGTCCTGTTTGGACGCGCCGGACGACAAGGTGATCGGCCTTGCCACCGGGGGCGACGACTATATGACGAAACCCTACAGCCTAAAGGAGCTGGCGGCACGTATACGGGCCCTTTTGCGCAGGGGGGAAGGGAAGGTTGTTCCAAGCGGTGATGTGTATATCGACAGGGACAATCGGATTTTGCACGTATGCGGCAAAAATACGCTGTTCTCCGAAAAGGAATTTAACCTGTTCCTGTTATTCTATGAAAACCCCGGCACCTTCTTTACAAAGGAAGCGATACGCGAAAGAATATGGGGAAACGGTACGGAGCTCGGCAATATCGCCGTTATGGTGCTTAGGCTAAGGCGCAAGATTACCTTTGCCGAACCCGTGATCGGGGTTATCGAAACCCATTATAAAACGGGGTATTGTTTTATCCCGCCCGATTTGGGGGCGTAGCATGATCGGCAATGTGATCGTCGGATTAACGATCGTGACGATGTTCACCTCGGCGGGCTTGGGTTACCTCGCGTTGACGCGGATGAAAAGCACCAAGCGGGAATACTTCGTGCTGACGATTTTCAGCGTTGTTTTGTACGAGATGGGTTATATATTCGAAATGACGGCCTATACCTCGGACGGGGGCTTGGTCGCGACTAAAATCATGTACGCCGGCTCGAATCTCATCGCGCCGTTTTTTTTGATGTTCGTGCAAAAATACTGCGAAATACATTTGAAACGTTACGTTAACATATTTATCTTCGTCACCGCGTTCGCCACGATCGCGCTCGTATGGACCTCCGACTTGCATACATGGTATTACGGCCATTATTGGTACGACGATATTTCACCGGTCAACCATTTGGGTATAGAACCCGCGTTTTTTTACCCCTTCGGCGTTTTACATCCGGTCTTTTGCATCGTTATTTCCATGGTGATCCTGATAAAGAAGATGTACGGGGTGGAAAAACCAAAGCGGTTCGCCTACCGGTATCTGATATTCGGCGCGCTGGCCCCCGTCATCCCTCATACGCTGTATTTCCTTAACCTAAACCTCTTCGGTGCCAATTACGCGCCGATATTCCTCGGCGTTTCCATTATTGTCTTGTATTGGGGCGTATTCAAGCATGACCTGCTGGAAAACGAGGAAACGATACGCTCGCAGAACTGGTTGAAAGAAATGATCAGCCACCTCTCCCACGACATGAAAACGCCGTTGTCCGTATTAAGCGTCAACCTGGAATCCCTGTCCGGCCTTGCCGAAACCCAAAGCGACCCCGCGTACGCCCGCCATGTGCGGCTTGCCTATCAAAAGAACCTTGACTTGCAACGATTATTACAAAACCTCTTCGAAGCCAACCGCATCGAAACCGGACGGTATGTATACGCGGTAAAGCGGGAATCGCTGCTGCGCCTGCTTGCGCAGATAAAGGAACGTTACGAGGATTACCTGGAGGACAAGGGTATTTTCTTTGATATTACGGTAGGCGGCGATGCGGAGCTGTCCATTGATTCGCAGCGGACGTGGAGCGTGTTTGACAATATTATCTACAACGCCGCCCGTTATACCGGACAAGGCGGTTCCGTAACGATAACCGCCGAAGCCGCGCCAGAAGCCGTTACCATCACCGTAACCGACACGGGATGCGGTGTTACACCCGAGCATTTGCCCCGTATATTCGAGCGGTTTTACAAGGTATCGCAAGCGCGGGACGCAACCTCGGGGGACAGCGGCCTGGGCCTTTACATCGTAAAGAACATCATGGAAGGGTGCGGCGGCAGCGTGACGGCGTTTTGCAAAACCGGGGAGGGCCTGTGAACTGACCCCAAAAAGCTGGACAATAAATGATTAAGCGGGAACACGGGCTTGGACTCTGTATTGCACAGGGCTCAAGCCCGTTAGTTTTTGTTTGATGCGATGATGGTTGTAATATTCCATATACTCGGATAGCTCGTCAATGAAATGCGTAATTGACGTAAACTCCATCAAGTAAAGCAACTCCGATTTTACATGGCCGATGAAATTTTCCATGACGGCGTTGTCGAGGCAGTTGCCCTTCCTGCTCATGCTTTGTCGGATACCTTTATCGGCCAACATGTGCTGGAAGGGTTTCATTTGGTACTGCCAGCCTTGGTCGGAATGGAGGATGAGGTTGGTGCCGTTAGGAATCTTCGCAAACGCCTTTTCCAACATATCCTTTGTTTGCGCGAAGTTCGGGCGGTTGTTCAAGTTGTAACTAATGATTTCGCCATTGTATAAATCAATGATTGGAGAAAGGTAAAGCTTCTCCCCAAATAGTGCGAACTCCGTAACGTCCGTTGCCCATTTTTCGTTGGGGCGGTCGGCGGCAAAGTCTCGATTAAGGAGGTTTGGTGCGATTTTACCCACGTCACCCTTATAGGATTTGTACCGTTTTACACGGACGCGGCACGCCAACCCCAACTCTTTCATCAGTCGCTGTACGGTTTTGTGGTTGATGGTGAATCCCATATTCCGAAGGGTAAGGTGAATGCGGCGATAACCGTAACGACCTTTATTATTGTGGTAAATGGTAGTAATTTCTGTTTTCACTGCTCCGTATTTATCTACCGCCTCGAATTGTGATACATGGTAATAATACGTGCTTCGCGGTATCTTCGCTACTTTCACCAACGCGGCGACTTTGTATTTGTGCCTTAGTTCCCAAACCGCCCGGGCTTTCTCTCGTGGGCGTGCCGCTCCAGAACTAAGGCATTTAACTTTTTTAGGTAGTCTATCTCCATCCGCAGTTGTTGGTTTTCCGTGATGAGGTCTTTTTCAACTTGCTTGTTCAGTTTTGGCGGCCGACCTTTGTGAACACCGTCCGATGCCCGCCCACGCCCCCGACGTTCAACGTGTAAACCCGCTGCCCCTTCTTCAAGATAGATTCGCTCCTATCGTTTGACGGCGTTGTGGTCAGCCACTTCATACTTTGTCATAACCTCTGCATAACTTAACCCGTTTGTTCGCATATCTTCAATAACTGCTTGCTTGAACTCTCCCGTATATCGGGCGTTCGTTTTTCCTTTTGGCATGAAAATGCACCCCTTTGTTGGTTTTAGTTTATCACTACTGTCCAACTTTTGGGGTGCAGTTCAAAGGTGTTTGCAAACATTTTAAAATCCATAGATAATCTTCGTGCAGCAACCGGGCTGACACGCGCTAAGAATTCCGTGTGTGAAAGCAACATCATGTCGGCGCGTCGGGAAAGGATTACGTTATATTTTTTCATACGTAAATTCTGCGATAACGCGCTCCATATCGTTTGCTACACTTTCGGCAGAACGGCCAACATATCCCGCTGAACGCTCGGCTTTAGCCAACATAAGATCGTCGATGACATGGTTTTTGGGTTTTATTGATAATGACAAGGGTATCGCTTGCTCGCGCACGATTTGATTAAACAACATATTGACAACCGAAGTCATGTTTAAACCCAGTTGTTCGATAATATTTTCCGCTTTTTCCTTTAAATCGGAATCCATGCGGATGCTGATACTGGTGTTTTTCATAAAACACCTCCATGTGATTAATGCTGGACATTGTAACGCATTGCATATGCAACGTCAAACAAAAAGCCCCATGCGAATACATTCGCACAAGGCTTGTGACCAAGGAAAAGGAAGTGCCTGGGGTTACGCCGGAAAACATAACCCTTTTGTATGACTTGTTTTGTTTATTCGGTTGTTTTTACTTATTTTTGAAGCGGTTGCAGGGGGGATCCCATTATACATGTAACTGCGTGACTCGGATGGCCATCTTTATATGAGTCGGGATGTCGTTGGGCAGCAAAAGGTTGCGCCGTTCGACCGGATGTAATATACACGACAAGAATAAATACGTCAATAGGGAATTTATGTTCTTTTCCGCATGTGATGGTTAATCAATAAGATAAACCCCGTCACAAGCCAGCGATATATTGTATTTTGGGCTGTAGTAGGGTTTTGGGGAGGGATTTTCATTAAAGTAGATGCAATCGTTTTCGTTATCTTGGTACGGGCAAAAGTATTCGATTACATTGCATCCCAGCAGGTTTTGCCTAAGCGCGGAATCCTTGGGTGAAAATGCCCAAACCCCGGTAAGGACTTTTTTACCCAAACGCAAACCGGGGATTTTGAACAAATAACCCGGCGTAGCACCGGTATAACCGCCGACGGTTACATCAATCCGTGGTAGCTTGTCGAGGTTAAACTGTTCGTAGCGTTCATTGCTAATGACGGTTATGTACGCGCCGGTATCATATATAAAGTCGATTGTGTCGTTGTTTGCGCCGCCTTCAACAATTATGGGAACACGAATGATGATATGACCATCTCCGCCGCGTTTAAATATTATTTTTGTTTGCTCATTAACAATGGGTTTCATATGGCATCCTCCGCCGGTTTGCCATAATTCATGTTTAATAAGGGGGGAGCTGAAAAGGAATAATCCGTATCATACCGAGGCGCGTATTTCGGGATTCTGAATTGTTCATAAAAGCCGTCCTTTTGGCCTTCGAACACATCATCGGCATATACAACGGGTATTCCGCCTACGAAATCCATAAAACGGGTAAATTCCGCGTTAACGATATATACCCACTTACCGACAAAAGTTTTCTCGATTTCATCCGCCGTCATAAATGTGGGATTTTCGATTGCCTGCCTCATTTTATCCGCTCCTTACAAAAAGATGGCTTTATAAAATTTATTATATGTAACATCAAATGCAATGTAAATAAAAAAAGAAAGGCGTGAATGTAATGACATTCAAGTAAAAAGTTTTCAACCTCATCCGCGATGACGGGCAGCGGAGTTTGGCCAACCGGATTTTTTCAAACGGGATCGCCGTGTTGATCATCGTCAACATCGTGATGGTGGT
The DNA here is from genome assembly GCA_009780585.1 of Defluviitaleaceae bacterium. Lineage (GTDB taxonomy): Bacteria > Bacillota > Clostridia > Lachnospirales > WQUN01 > WQRX01. The sequence continues at coordinate 35,433 of WQZS01000008.1, forward strand.
GCTGGACATTTTGGAGTTTGTCCCGGCGGGGGCCAAGGCTGTGTTTGAGGTTGCCGAATGGATAGCGGTGGGGATTTTTACGGTGGAGTACGCCATGCGCTTGTGGACGGCGAATATGATGCACCCCAAGCTGCGCCCGTTTGCGGCAAGGCTAAAGTACGCCCGTACGCCGATGGCGATTATCGACGTGGTGGCGGTCGTGCCCAATTACTTATTTTTGTTCCTGCCCTTCACCATCCCGGTAAATACGGCCGTGATACGGATTCTCAGGTTCCTGCGTTTGCTGCGCCTGATGAAGCTCAAGCGTTATTCCGAGGCGAAGACCGTCGAAGTGGTTTTTGCTTCCATTAAGGAATCCATCGTGCAGGCGGACACGGAATTTAACTTCCTAAACGCCAACGAAGCCGCCAACAAGCTGTTCCCTTCCTTAAGGAATAAGAGGAAATACACCCCCATTCACCAAGTCGAAAGTTGGCCCAAGGCACTTATGGGTTTGAACGAAAAATCCGCCGAATTCCCCATCCTGTTCGAAATCGGGGAAAACCATTACAGGGCAACCATCAACCCGATATACGACGATGATAAGCTGCTACGTTATGTCATTATCATTCGGGACATTACCGAGGCGTTTAAGCTCGAAATGCTGGCGAAGGAACGTATGCAAACCACCGCGGAGCTAATCACCGTCATGAAGAGCTACGGCGAGGGCGATTTCGATTGCGAAATCAAGACCTACGGGGAAGATTGGGCATGGGCGAACGATGCCTTCACCGTCCTGCGCGAAAGCCTGAAGAATGCCGTAAGCGAATTCGAATCCCTGGCGATGTACGCGGGTATGGGGTACTTCAGTATGCTGGCGAGCGAATCGAAGTTTAAGGGAAGCTGGGCGGCGCTCGCCCAAGCGATGAACAACATGGTCGTATCCGTCGAAAAGCCCCTCGCCGATATCGAATACAATGCCATGCGTATGTCCTCGGGGGATTTCACCACCCTGCCGGGCGAATACCAGGGACGCTTCGAATCGGTGATATCCGCGTGCAACCGCACCAACGAAGCCATTTTGGCGTATATAAATGAAATCGCCGAGGTGCTCGGGCACGTCGCCAAGGGCAATTACGCCGTTTCGGTCGAATCGGATTATATCGGGGCGTTCGCGCCGGTCAAAACCGCTTTAAACCAACTGTTGGATTCGTTAAATAATCGGTAATATTTACCTTAACTGCCATGCTTGCGCCTGTATCGAAATCGTAATATACTTTCTTGAACACGGTAGGGGCAGGGGATGTCGTTGGAAAAACGTTGGATACGGATGATTTTGCCATTTGCGGTTTTTGCCGCGATGGCTTTTTTTATTCCGTTTACCGTATCCGTTAACGCCGCGCCCGATATCTCCGCGCAGATCGCCGTGGTGATGGATTTCCATACGGGCGAAATCCTGTACGAACGGAATATGGAACGCCGCCACGTACCCGCCAGCACGACCAAGAGCATGACGGCGTTTATTACCTATCAGGAAATGGAAGCGGGCAATCTGTCGTTTGACACGCGGATACGCGTGAGCAGCGGGGCGGCCGCGTTTTCATCCGACAGGCGGCAGCAGGGGTCATTTGTACCGCTGCCCGCGGGTGAATACATAACCGTCGAGGTGTTGCTCCAATTACTGCTGCTCCCTTCCGCCAACGCCGCCGCCGTAGTGTTGGCCGAACATATTTCGGGTACCGAAGCGGCCTTTGTCGAGCGTATGAACGAGGTTGCCGCAGAGTTGGGCATGTATTCGTCGTTCACCAATTCCCACGGCGCGTTGCCGCACCATACCAACGCGTATTCGATGGCGGTATTGGTACGCGAATTTATTTCCCGCTACCCCGATATCCTGCGCATTACGGCCATGACGCATATGTCCTTTAACGGTACGCGTTATAACAATACGAATTTTTTGCTGACCACCGTACCCTTTGCGGGGACAGACGGCTTTAAAACGGGGACGCTCCGCCAAGCGGGGTGGAACCATTCCGTCACGGCGGAACGGGACGGGCGGCGCATCATCGCCGTCGTGATGAACGCTCCTGACAATACCGCGCGCCACGCGGACGCGCGTACCCTACTGCAATACGGCTTTGACGAATTGATCAGGCGCGAAACCGAACGCGCCGAGCGGGTACGGATATTTTGGGACGGCAGCCTGTTTCCGCTTGACGCGGCGCCTATCATTAGGTACGGGACGATTCACCTTCCCATACGCGCCGTATTCGAACGGCTGGGCTACCGGGTGGAATGGCATAGGGACTTCGGGTTGGCGCGGGTGTCCCACGCCTCGGGGTCGGATATCACGTTCTTTGTCGGCAGGAATTTGGCCATCGTCAACGGACAAGCCTACACGGCGGGTACCCCCGCGCAAATAATCGACGGGCGGATTTTCGTCACCATGGAGTTCATCGCCCATGCCACGGGTACGACGGTCACATGGGATATGGATACGGGCGTAATCATGTTTTCCGGGGGTGGCGGATAATGGACAGGTACAAAAGGCCCGATGACGGAAGGCATAACCGTGACGAAAACAGGGCCATCCTAAAAAAGGTTAACCGTATATCCAAAGGCAGGAAAAAAGCCGGGATCGACGGGGTAAAGATCATCGTCATTATGGTGTCGCTGATGGCCGTTATCGCCGCGTTTTTGATATTCATCGGCAACATGGACTTCCCCCAACCCGGGGGCAGGACGCAGGAAAACGGATACGAGGGGGAAATCCCCCAACCGTCCATTGTCCCGTTTGACCCGCCCGAAGAGGATTTGACGCCTTTTATCCCACCGGATATAAGCGAAGATATGCTCTTTTATCCCGACGAAGGGGGACGTTTGGAACTTCCCGTAATCGGCGCGACGGGGTGGGTAGCGTCAGCGTCAGCGCTGCGTGACGCGTCGGGCGGCGCGGGCGCGCAAATCCGGGTCTTGCCCGCGGGCCAGGCGTTTACGATTTTGGCGGAAAGCGGCGATTGGTGGCAGGTGCGCTTACCCGACGGCGAAACGGTCGGATGGGTGGACCACCGCAGATGTTGGATTAATTTGCCGGATGTATTACCTTCCATTATATATAACATTTCCAACGCGGATCGGTCGTTGTTCCGTTCCAGCGGCTTTATGTTGGATGGCATAACGGATATGCGGTTGTATTCGGCTAAAGCGTTTAACGAGCGTTTGGGGCGGGAGGAATTTATCGTACCGGGCATGTACCCCATGGCGCGGGCATTACATACCGTCCAGCAGATCGCGCTGGGAAGGGGCGATACGCTGGTCATTTACGAGGTGTACCGCCCGCGCTCCACGCAACAAAGTGTCGTGGACGCCATGAATGTATTAATGCGGAATAATATAATGGCGAACACAGCCATCAGCGATTCGCCCTGGACGCTTTCGTGGTTTATTTCCACGGGGGTATCCAACCACCAGCGCGCCGCCGCGGTGGATACGTCCCTCGCGCGTGTACACGATACGGAAATATTGCAAGCGGGCGACTATTCGTACTTACGCATTACGAATTATACGTTGATCGATACGGGTACGCGGATGCATGAGCTCAGCCCCGCTTCCGCCATCGTAAACAGGCCGATCGGGATAACGGCGTCGCAGATATTGGGCGGTAACTTGGACTTGACGGGCGCGGCGGTCACGACGGGTATCGTGCGGATGCAATTTTATTTCGCCTCAGCCGGGTTTAACCCGCTGGCGTCGGAATGGTGGCATTTTGACCATCACCCCAGTATTACGATGGCGACCGCCGCGAATATTAACGGTGATTTCTATACCCCAACGGTGTATTCGGAGCCGCCCATCAGGTGAAATAGGGAGTCAGTATGGTATTTTCGAGTTTGACGTTTTTGGTATTTTTCCTGCCTGTTTTTTTGGTCGCGTATTTTTCCGTGCCCAAGCGGTTTTTAAACGCGCGGAATTTGGTGCTGCTGGTATTTTCGTTGTTCTTTTATGCCGCGGGGGAACCGGCTTGGGTTGTGTTGATTATTTTTTCCGCTTCGACGGATTGTTTGATCGGCTTGTTTATGGAGCGTTACCACGGTAAATGGCAGGCCAAGGTATTATTGGTTTTATCGCTTTGTTGCAGCTTAGGGTTATTGGTAATCTTTAAGTATACGGAGTTCTTTTTGGGGCTGTTCGGTTTGGAAGTCGCGTTCGCGCCGGGTTTGCCGATCGGGATATCGTTCTATACCTTCCAAACGATGTCGTACTCCATTGATTTGTACCGCGGCAAGGTAAAGGCGCAGCGCAACCCCGTGGCGTTCCTTACCTTTGTGTGTATGTTCCCGCAGTTGGTGGCGGGGCCGATCGTACGCTATTCGGACGTGGCGCACGCGTTAACACAGCGTGTACACAGTTGGCCGCTAATCAGCCAAGGCATTTCGCGTTTTGTGATGGGCTTGGGTAAGAAGATCATCTTCGCCAACCACGCGGGCGCGGTAGCGGCGGAATTATTAAATTCGCCGTACCATTCCACGCTGGGGATATGGCTGGGGTCGGTTATGTTTATGTTCCAGATTTATTTCGATTTTTCGGCGTATTCCGATATGGCGATCGGTATGGGTAAGATCATCGGATTTAACTTTTTAGAGAATTTCGATTACCCCTACATATCAAGGTCCATCACCGATTTTTGGCGGCGGTGGCATATTTCGCTGGGGCGGTTCTTTCGGGATTATTTATATATACCGTTGGGCGGCAACCGTAAGCGCGCGGTGTTTAATATCATGTTCGTGTGGGCGGCGACGGGTTTGTGGCACGGCGCGTCCATGAATTTCGTGATATGGGGTATGTACTTCGGCGTGGTTTTATTAATTGAAAAATATTTGCTGCGGGGTGTGTTGGAGAAATTGCCGTCGTTTGCGGGCCACGTATATTGCTTGCTGGTCGTGCTTTACGGTTGGGTTATATTCTATTTTACTGATTTGACGCGGTTGCTTTCGGCCACAGCCGGGTTCTTCGGTTTTGGCGGTAGTTTCGTGGATTACCGCGCGGTTGAACTATTAATGGGGAATATATGGATTCTACCTATATTGGCGATTTTTTGTACCCGCGCGCCGATTCGATTGCTTTATTACATAAAGTCGCGCTTGCCCGCCGCCGAACCCGTTTTTAACTTTGGGGTGATATGCGTCAGTTTTATGCTGCTGATCGGGCAAACCTTTACGCCGTTTATTTATTTCAGATTTTGATATAAGGGGGGATAGGTATATGAAGGATAAAATCAATGTCATCGTTTTTTTGTCGGCGTTATTGTTAATGGCCGTATTTGTTTATATTCTGCCGACGGACTATAAATCCGTCGAATTCGAGAACCGTAATATGGAATCCTTCCCCGTACTGTCGGTGCGTAATTATTTTAACGGAGATTTTTCGCGACGGTTCGAATCCTATTTGTTGGACAATACCGCGCTGCGTACCTCGTGGCTGACCTTCGCGCAGATTGCCGAGTATTCGTACGGGATCAATCGGCAAGGGGGCGCGATGGTTGTGGTATTCGACGCCGCGGACTTGGGCGAGGGGTTGATCCCCGCGCAACTGCCGCAGGAATTGGAATTACCGCCCGCCATGCCGTACGGGGGATCGGACAGCGAACCGGCGGATAATCCCGTGCGGATATTTACCGGCGGTAACGTAAACCCGCGCGAGCCCTTCGGGTTGGATATCCATTACCACCCCGACGCGGTATTTTATTTACGGTATGTGGAGAATCAAATGACCGCCGCGCGTTATGCCGAAGTGTTGAATACATATGCCCAATATTTAAGAAATTCTAATAACATTCGAATATTTTCGATGATTGCTCCCGTAAAGGTTGAATTTATGGGTCCGCGCTACGCGGCGGTAAATTCGTCACAACGGGGGACGATCGATTTTATTAATGGTTTATTGGACGCTTCCATTACCACGGTCGATGCGCATGGGATGATGCAGGCACATTCGGATGAATACCTCTTTTTCCGCACCGATCACCATTGGACGATGCTGGGCGCGTATTACGCGTATCTTGCGTTTACAAAAGCGGCGGATTTTGAGCCGGTCACGATCGAACATTATATCGAAAATACAATTTCCGGATTTATCGGGTCGATGGCCGTGGGTACGCGTAACCGCACGGTTTTGGCAAATCCCGACACGGTCCATTTTTATACGCTTAATGACGGGACGGCGTTTTCGATCGATATGTTTGTTATCCCGCCCGATTTGTCCGCGTTGTGTTACCGGGTATTTTTGGGCGGCGACCGCGATATTTATAAATTTACGACATCCAACAAAAACGGGAAAACGCTTGTCGTGGTCAAGGATTCCTTTGCCAACGCCATTATCCCGTGGATGGCACCCCATTACGAAACAATCGTGGTTATCGACCCCAGGCAGTTTGACGGAAGCGTAAGTGACATAATGTTGCAATATGAAAAAATCGATTTGATTTTTATTAATTATATTCCCGCGACCACCATGCCGGAATTAATCGAGCAAATTTATTCCGCGCGGTAGCCGCAGGAGGGTGTGAATATGAAAACATGGTATGAAATGAAGAGCGGTCAGCACGCAAAATCGGAAGGGCAAATAAATATTGTAGTTACACAGATAAAAACCGTCGAATCAAACACAATTTCGAATGAATTATCGGGTGAATTATCACCGAATATTGAACCAATTAAAATACCTTGGTTTACGGCAATATCCTTGTCCTTTTTAATCGTTGCGTCGCTGGTAACGGGGGTATTTTATTGGTATACCGTGTACTATAATCCCGAGGAATATTACGTACCCGTTATGCATACCTTCCAAACGCCGAACCCAACCCCAAATGACCATGAAAATAATCATTTAATAAATACTGCCCCCGGTGACGAACTTGAAAATGAATTGCCGACACCTACCGAACCTCCAAGGCCGGAAATGGACCCCCTGCCGGAATTCGTGGAACTGTGGGAGGAATATGATAACCGCGGTATCGTGGGGCGTTTAATCATCGCCGATGCGGATGTCCTGGTATTGCAAAAGGAAGGAAACGATATCGCCGGGGAAGACCGAGGATATTTCGTATTGCTTGACAGCGGGGTGGATTTGCTGATCGGCGAGGAACATAACATGGTCGTTTACGTATACGGCGAAAATCCAATCCGGCAAACCCTGCAAGCCTATTTCGATTACGGATTCTTTTTGGAAAACCCGACGATCACCTTTTCCACGATGTACGGCGAATTCGATTGGGAGATATTTTCGTTTTATGTAGCCCCCGCGGCTTTCCCCTTCATGACCGTCAACCACGAAAGCGATGAAATTTGGGGCGAGGTCGTCGAGCAGTTTACCCTCGCTTCCTTATATAACACGCGCCTGGACGTAACGATGTATGACCAAATCCTCACCCTCACCGCGCAAACGGACGCGCACCCCGACCTTTATTACGTGTTGCAAGCGAGAATGTTAAGGCATATCACATCATAAAGAGGTGGAGCATGAAATCTGAAATCCATTGTTCCTTTTTCGAACGATATCTGTGGCTCATGCGGGATGTGGTCATCCCCTACCAGGAAAAGGTATTGCGTGACGAAATCCCGAACATAGAAAAAAGCCACGTAATCGATAATTTCAAATACGCGGCGGAGAAGATCGAAACCGGAAAAACCGACGGCAAATTCTACGGCATGGTTTTCCAGGATTCGGACGCGGCAAAATGGCTGGAGGCCGCGGCGTATTCCCTCTCCCTTTACAAAAACGCGGAATTGGAGGAACGCTGCGACGAATTAATTGATTTAATCGGCAGAGCCCAGCACGCGGACGGTTATTTGAATACCTATTTTACGCTTAACGGTATGGAGCGGCGTTGGACCAATTTATGCGAAGCGCATGAAATGTATTGCGCCGGGCATATGATGGAGGCCGCCGTAGCTTATGCCCAAGCGACGGGAAAAACGAAATTAATTGAAATCATGGAAAAAATGGCGGATCATATTTATGACCGCTTTATAACAAACAGCACGGAGGGTTACCCCGGCCACCCGGAAATCGAACTCGCCCTCATGCGCATGTACGGGTATACGGGCGATAAGAAATACCTGGCGCTCGCGGGGCATTTCATCGACGTACGGGGCGTTAACCCCCATTTCTACAGCGAGGAATATAAAAAGAGCGGCTGGCATGTATGGGGCGCACATATCCATGAGCCGGAATACGCGCAAAACGATAAACCCGTACGCGAATTGACCGAAGCGACGGGCCATTCGGTACGGGCGGTTTACCTGTATACGGCCATGGCGGATTACGCCCGCGCTATTAATGACCCGCAGCTAAAAAAAGCCTGCGAAACCTTGTGGGAAAATATCACGCAAAAAAGGATGTATATAACGGGCGCGATCGGTTCGGCGTACGAAGGCGAAGCGTTTACCGCTGATTATCATTTACCCAACGACACCGCTTACGCCGAAACCTGTGCCTCCATCGGCTTGATCTTCTTCGCGCGTAAAATGTTGGCACTCGAAAAACGCGGCGAATACGCTGACGTAATGGAACGCGCTTTATACAACTGCGTGCTTGCCGGGGTACAACTGGACGGCACACGGTTTTTTTACGTTAATCCGCTGGAGGTTATCCCCGGTATTTCCGGTGCGGTTAAGACCCATCGCCACACTTTGCCGCAACGTCCCGCGTGGTTTGCGTGCGCTTGCTGCCCGCCGAACGTGGCGAGGATGATCGGGTCGTTAAGCGAATATACGTGGAGCTTCGAGAACGGTATCGCGTATTCGCACCTGTTTATTAACGGCGCGCTGGATGTTACGGAAACCCACGGCTACAAGATCATATTGGATTCGTTTTTCCCCGAAGGGGACGGGCGACTCGAATATTCCTTTGATTTAGATGATGAAGAAGGGACCGGAAAATCCGTTGACATGACGCTGGCGGTACGGTTGCCCGGGTGGAGTAAAAATACGAAAATATTTTTAAATAATAATAAAATAAAATATATTAAAAAAAATAATTACGCCTATATAGCGGGACGCTTTACCCAAGGGGATATGGTACGCGTGGAATTGGATATGAAAATAAAACGCGTTTACGCCAACCCCAAGGTAAACGCTAATAACGGCAAGGCCGCGTTTTCGCGCGGGCCGTTTATCTATTGCGCGGAGGGTGAGGACAATGACGGTGAAGTATTTAATTTATTTATTAATAAAAAAGGAAATATTAAATTAATAGAAAATAATATATTAAAAGCGGAAGGATATAGGATGAAAAACAGCGGCAAATTATATTCCTACGACGCGCCGCTGTATGAACCGTATGAAATTACGTTAACCCCGTATTTTAAGTGGGGCAATCGGGGGTTAAACGAAATGCGGGTGTGGCTGCCGGAAATCAATTAACCGCGGCGATGTTTATGGGTTTATTCCAAATTATCGGTTATGGTGATACCGAGCTTCGCAAGGAATTCCCGCACCCATGTATCCCACGCGGCGTCAAGCGTTTTATCCAGCGCGAATTCCCGCTGGGCGGTGGCGGCGGTGAACGTAACGGTGTCCTTTTCGTAAATCAAATTAAGGAATAAAGCGGCGGCGTTGGTATGGATATCGGCGGGGGCTGGGTGGGAAAAGATAATTTTCATCAGCTTGGGTTTTGTGCCGCGCTTGATTAAATCATAAACGAGGGGGCGCATGTCACCCCACGCGGAAAACGGCGCGGCTTCCGGCGCGTTTTCATTTTCCAATTTACCGGATATGGCGATATGCGTAGCGAGGGTCAACTCGGCGGCGCGGACGGAAAGGGTGTCGAATAAATCCCCGCGTAGCAATCGGTTCATAAATTCCTTGACGGCGGTTTCGTCGATTTTTAATGACAGCATATATTCCCCCGAATTAATGATAAGACGTATAATAGCCTATTTTGTATTAATTTGCGAATTTGTAACATGAATTAAGTGATTTATACGGGGAGGTGTTTTTATGTCGTGGACCACGCGCGGCTTGCGCGGCAGTTTGTTTGAGGAACTGATCGAAATGACCAATCAGCTCTACCGCCAAAAGGGGCTGGCGTTGATCCAAAAGGTGCCCACACCCATCACCCCCGTGGCGGTGGACAACAAGGCGCGGACGATCACGGGCGCGTTCTTCGATAAAAAAAGCACCGTCGATTTTATCGGCGCGGCGCAGGGGTTGCCGATTTGCTTCGACGCGAAGGAAACGCGGCAATTAAATCTGCCCCTGCGCAATATCCATGACCACCAGGTTGAATTTATGGAGGACTTCCGCAAGCAGGGGGGCGCGGCGTTTTTGTTGGTGCATTTCCATGTGAAGGGGGAGATGTACCTGTTGCCGAGCGAGACGATCGTCGCGGCGAAGGAAAGGGAAAAGAAGGGGGAGCGGAAATCGATCCCCTATGCGGATTTTGATCGGGATTTGATTGTACATAATAGGGGTGGCTTTCCTGTGCATTACTTGGAGGCGATTAACGCTTACTTGAGCAAGTAAAAGGGGGGGTGTAATATATGCTGTTGTTCCGTGGGGCGGGGGCGGGCGGATGTTCCAACGCCGCGCTGAACGCAATCGGGCGATGAACGGCTCCGGGCGGCAAGTGGTTGTGTCGGTTGACAAGCACCCGACACCAACCACATAAGCCGCCCGTTCGCCGTTAATCGTCCGATTTCGTAGGCGCTGCTTATGGAACATCCGCCCGCCCCGCCGCCCGGGGTAATACAGGTAATTCATCCCCTTGCAACTTATCCCCAATGGAGGACAAGTTAAATTTCAACCCATTCCTTCTTCCGTACGCTTTCCTCCACCGCGTCCAGCACCTTGCAGCACATGACCCCGTCGTAAAAGTCGGGGCTTGTTTTTTTATTCTTGTCGATTGCTTCCAGGAATTCGTACAGCTCATGCACGAAGGTATGCTCGTAGCCGATGACGTGCCCCGGCGGCCACCACTTATCCATATAGGGGTGCATGGGGTGGGTGACCTGGATCGTGCGGAAACCGCGCAGCCCCGATTCGTCCTCGGCGTTAAAGTATTCCAGCTCGTTGATTCGCTCAAGGTTAAAGCGGACGCTGCCCTTCGAGCCGTTGATTTCGAAGCGCAGGTCGTTGTCGTGGCCGTAGGAGAAGCGCGTCGCCTCGAAGCTGCCGAGCGCGCCGTTCGCGAATTGCGTGAGGAAAAGCGTCGCGTCGTCCACGGTGACTTCGCCCATCTTCGCGCCTTCCCGGGCCGTAGCGGAAAGGCCCGTCATTTGCTCCACAATCGGGCGTTCCTTGATGAACGTCTTTGACATACCGATGACGGCTGAAAATTCCCCCACCAGGAAGCGGGCCAAGTCGATGACGTGCGCACCCAAGTCGCCGTGGGAGCCCGAGCCGGCTACGTTCTTATCCAATCGCCACACCAGCGGGAAAGCGGGGTCCACGATCCAGTCTTGCAAATACGCGCCGCGGAAGTGGTAGATTTGCCCCAGCTTGCCCTCGTTGATCAGCTTTTTCGCCAACAGTACCGCGGGGGCGAAACGGTAGTTAAACCCGATTTGGTGCTTGACGTTATTTTCGCGCGCGGCGGCAAGCATTTCCTCGGCCATGGCTGTAGTGAGGGCGAGGGGTTTTTCGCAGAAGATATGCTTTTTATTTTCCGCCGCTTTGATCGCGACGGGATGGTGGAAGTTTGAAGGCGCGGTTATGTCAACGACGTCAACATCCTCCCGGCTTGTAAAACGCTGCCAATCCGTTTCGTATCCCTCAAACCCGAAGGTTTGCGCCGCTTCGGCTACGCCTTTTTCGTCCCGCCCGCAAATGGCCTTTAAATTAATTTTATAATCGGGCGAAAAAAACAGGGGGATACGCGCGTACGCGTTGGCGTGCGCCTTCCCCATAAATTTATAGCCCAGCAGGCCGACGTTGATTTCCTTTTTCATATACGCGCCCCTTTTCCGATTTTGTACGGATTGTACCATATATCGGGCGTGCGTTAAATAAATCCCTTGCGATTGTTGGCGCGTAAAAATAATTTGCGCCCCAGGTCGAAGAAAATCACCGTCGAAGCCAGTATCAGAATCAACGCAAGTTCACGCAAATTTAATCCCGTGGTGCGGAATACCGTGCCGCCGTGGTAAATAAGCAGAAGCTGCATGGCGGCGACAGCGAGCATAATCATAATAAATAATTTATTTTTATTAATATATGAAAATAAATTAATTCTCGTCGTGCGGGCGTTAAGCGAATTAAATACCCCAGCGAAAATGAACAGCCCGAAAAACGCCGTTTGCAAGTACCGCCCGTCGTTGCGGAAGAATTCGCGGAAGAAGGGAAGCGTAAGAAACGCCAAGCCAAGTACGGTTATGAAGAACCCCGTGGACAATATTTGGCTGAACATATAGCGGTTGATAATCGGGACATTACGTTTCTTGGGGGGTTCCCGCATATATTCGGGTAAGGGGGGCTCGCCTGCGTAGGCCAGTCCCGCAAGCGTATCCATGATCATGTTGATCCACAGCATTTGGATAATCGTAACGGGCGCGTCCACCCCGATAAAAGGCCCGATAACCGAAATCCCCACGGCGCATAGGTTAATCGTCAATTGGAAAATCAAGAATTTGCGGATGCTCTTAAAAATCGTGCGCCCGTACAATACGGCTCGCACGATCGAGGCGAAGTTATTGTCCATGATGACGATATCGCCCGCTTCCTTGGCGATTTCCGTACCGTCGCCCAAAGCGAATCCCACGTCGGCCCTTTTTAACGCGGGCGCGTCGTTGACGCCGTCGCCCGTCATGCCCGCGACCCACCCCATTTCTTGGGCGAGCCGAACGAGGCGTCCCTTATCGGTGGGTAAGGCGCGGGCCACCACGCGCAAGTGGGGGAGGAGCGATTTTACTTCGTCATCGGTCAATGAATTTAACCGTTTGCTCGTGATTACCTGACGGGCGGTTTGGCCGCCGCTTAGTAACCCGAGCTGCGACGCGATGCTTACCGCCGTTTCTTTGTTGTCCCCCGTGACCATCACGACCCGTACCCCCGCTTGGCGTACCTCGCGGATGGCGGCGGCGGCTTCGGGGCGGAGTTCGTCGCTGATACCCAGTACGCCTACGAGCGTGAGGTTTGTGCGCGACTGCGCTTCGGCGGGCGACGCGGCTTCACACAGGGCAAGCAAGCGCACGCCTTCGCGGGATTGCGCGGATAAGGCCGCCTTTAATTTTTGCGGATGCGGAAAAGGAACGCGTTTGCCGTTCTCGTCATAAGCGTAACGGCAGCCGAGGAGCAAAATTTCCGGCGCACCTTTTAACAGAACGATGCGGCTGTTGACCGTTTCGGGATACATTTCCCCGCGAATTTCCGTTGCCATGAATTTATCGTGTGAATCGAAGGGTTTTGTAAAACCGCGCACAAAAATAGGCAGGCGGTGCATGTCGGGCATGATGTATTCCAGCAGGGCGCGGTCGGTCGAATTGCCGCCGATGGCCGTGGGGCGCATTTTCTTGGCGGTGACCTGCGCGGAATTATTATAGAAGCAATTCAACGCGATACGGTCACGCAATACGGGGAAGCCTTGCAGCCGATCAATATCAATGGTTTGCCCGCGCGAGGTCGTAAACGCGGCGACGCTGAGCTTGCCGCGGGTGAGCGTACCCGTCTTGTCCGTGAACAGAATATTCAAGCTGCCCGACGTTTCGATGCCCACTAATTTGCGCACCAGCACGTTGTCCTTTAGCATACGCCGCATATTGGCCGAAAGCACGACCGTAATCATCATGGGTAAGCCTTCGGGTACGGCCATGACGATGACCGTGATGCCCAGCGTCAGCGCCGTCATTACGTCGCGTGCGAGTTGCGCGTGATTGCTCAAATACGCGGCGATGTACTGCGGGTTAAATTGGTTTTCCAGCACGATCGCGTTGAACAGGTTGGCGAAAAAGACGATCGCCGCCGCGCCGTAACCGAAGCGGCTGATGATCTTCGCCAATCGGGTCAGGCGCGTTTTGAGGGGGCTTTCCACGGCGGCTTCCTGTATGTCGCCGGCGAGCTGTCCGTAGAACGTCGCGTCGCCTACGTTTGTGACCCGCATGATACCTTCGCCCGCGCACACGACCGACCCGCGGAACAAACCGCTGCGGGAAAGGAAATCGCGCGGGTCGCCGTCCGCGGACGGGATTTTCCTCGCTTCGTGCGCTTCGCCGTTTAACGCCGATTGGTCGACCGATATTTCCCCCGATACGATTACCCCGTCCGCGGGGACGCGTTCCCCCGCTTGGATCAAAACGATATCGCCCGCCACGACCTCCGCGATGGGCAAATGCAGTAATTTATACCCGCGCCGTACGCGGCATTTGATTTGCGCGGCTTCCTCCTGTAATTTTTCAAAAGCGGATTCGCTCCCGTATTCGCTTAGCGTGGAAATCAACGTCGCCAGCAATACGGCGATGGCGATGCCCGCCGATTCGTACCAATTGGCGTCGCGGAATATTAACAGAAGGTTAACCCCCAGCGCGATCATCAGTATCCGTATGATCGGATCGCCGAAGCTCGACAAATAACGCCGCAGAAAACCGACCTTTGCCTTGCGCGTCAGGGTATTTGTGCCGTATAAATCCGCGGAGGCCGAAACCTCGGCGTGCGACAATCCGGATTCGATGTTATCATGCATGGGTGTATGCCCCCTATAGCGGTCAGTCCTGGTAAGACATGCTATATATATGCGGCGGCGGGGTAAGGTATAACCGAACGGGGCCGCAACCGCGGCGGATATTCTCCGTCAATACAAACGAAGGGAAGGAACCATCCATGGAAGACGAAAAGATTCTCGACCTCTATTTCGCCCGTGACGAATCGGCCATACAGTTGACCGCGCAAAAATACGGCGCGTATTGCCGCGCGATCGCGATCGGTATATTACGCAACCGCGAGGATTCGATGGAATGCGTCAACGATACATACCTGCGCGCGTGGGAGGCGATCCCGCCCAAGCGGCCGACGGTCTTCCGCGTGTATTTGGGTAAGATCACGCGCAACCTGTCACTCGACAAGCACCGATGGCTCAACGCCGCGAAAAGGGGAGGCGACACTGTGACCGCGCTGTACGGGGAATTAAATGAATGTCTGCCCGGGACCAATACCGTCGAAGCGGAATCGGAAGCGGGGCACATCACGCAAACGATTGACACGTCCCTGCGCAGGATGAGCCAAGAAATGCGGCTGGTGTTCATGCGGCGGTATTGGCACGCCGATTCCATCGAGGCGATCGCGGGTCGGTACCACATGACGGAAGGCAAGGTAAAGTCCATGCTCTTCCGCGCGAGGAAGAAATTGAAAGGCGACCTTGAGGGGGAAGGGGTGTATGTATGAAAATTAACGCGGAAAAACTATTGGATTATATCGGCCGGGTAGGGGATGACTTGGTGCTGGAATCCGAAACCGCCACGTTAAACACGGGACGGAGCAAGTATTGGGGGCAACGTTGGACGTCCATGGCGGCGGTGTTTGTGCTGGCCGCGGTAATCGCGGGGCTGTATTTCCTGCTTCCCTCCGAGGAGCGGTACGGGGTGGGTAACCAAATGATGTTTAACGATTCCGCCGCGCCCATGGCTGCCGAATCCGTACCCATGGCGACACCCGTACCCGCGCCGGATGCGCCTCCGACCGCCGCCGCGCAGGAAGATAACCAATTATGGGGCAGCAACGATGCCGGGGGAATCCCAATCGAACAAGCGCGAATCGGCGGAGGCGCCGAAATAGAGGCCGTACCCTCGCCGTTTCTAATCGATACGCCGTTTGTTTTGGAAGAGGGCGGCTCGCTTGTTGTTTACGGCTTCGGCGGGCGGATAGAATTCCACACACGGGGTATTACCCAAGCAATGCCGAGGATTTATTTCGAGGGGCATTTCCCAATCGACCAACTGGAGGATGAATTCATCCACGGTTGGGTAAGCACCACGCGGGATTCCATGGAAATTAGTTTTGTCGTGGTCATGAATGAATTAATCATGGACCGCACGGACGGACCGCTCGGTATGCCTGCGGGCCCCATCGTGGAATTTGTATATACGGAAGGGGCGGGCATCACCGATATGACGCTCCACCCCTTTGAATTTATTGAATTTGATAACGATACCACGGGAACAGACTACGAACCGCTGGAATTCGATTTCGCGGAGGAAAACGCGCTCGCCTTCGCGCAATTAATCCGTAAAGCGGAGCGGCTTGTTGACGACTACCTCAACCCGTAACGCCCGATAAATATCCTTTCGCCCGCGGGCATTTTCTCGCGGCGCGTACCCGGTCCGTCGGGCTTACCGATGGGTAAGGTCGCCCACAATCGATAATCCTCAGGCGCGCCAAGTGCTTCCTTGGCGCGTTTTTGGTTGCTTACGTCGATGTAAGGGTAATCCAGCCAAAGCGACGCGTATCCCAACGCCACGGCTGCCAGCAGCATGTTTTCCGCGGCGGCGGCGTAGTCCTCCTTCGCGAAGTTGGGTACGTCGGGCGGTGTGCCGTCGGTGGTCAGTACCGCGATGGCGGCGGGCGCGGTTAATAAGCCGCCGTGCGGGATGATTCCGTATATGGGATCAAGTGCCGCGCGGTCGGGTAAAATGATCAGCCTTACGAGCTGACGGTTAGCACCGTTGGGCGCGGCGATACCCGCCAAGGCGATTTTTTCCAAGTCCGCGAAGGGTACGGGGTCGGGCAGGAAATTTTCCTTATGCGAATAGCGGGCATTGACCACGTCGAAGAATTCCATGGTTACCTCCTTGTTACGACTCCCACACCCGTTACGTTGCGGGTTAAGTCCGGATTGCCGTCATAACGTACACGGCCTGCGCCGCTGATTGTAACATCCAAGGTTTCCGATGCATAGACGTCCACATTGCCCGCACCCGCTACGTTGACCGTTACGGCGTTTGCCGTAAAATCGAACGCGTTGACGCTTGTTGCCCCCGCGGCGGCGATGTTCAAGCGGTTCACGCTGCCTTCCAGGGTCAGCTTCGCCGCTCCGGCGATGCCCACGTTCAGGCGGTCCGTATCCAGCGTTATGTCCGCGTTGGCCGCGCCCGAAATGTCAAGGCTGTTCAAGTCCGGCGCGGAAATAATCAAGCGTGGGGTGTTGGCGGGCGTGGTGGAAAAATTCCTGTCCGAATTAATCGTCAGTACGCCGCGCTCCGCGCCGATCTCCACATGCCTGTACAGATTCGACTGTATCTCCAGCGTGACGGAGAACGCATCCGCTTGGCGGAAAGTCATATTGTACGCGCCGTCCATTTCGATAGCCGTAAAATCCGCGGCGTCGATCGTATAAGTGACCATATTGCCCGTACCGCGTACGGTCCTTACACTCCCGCCGACGTTGATACAGCCCGTCAGCAATACCGACGCGGTTAAAATAAGTAGTGATAAAACGAAAATCCTTTTCATAATACCCTCCTGTTTGGATTTGTCTTCGGTTAATATACGGATAGATAACTGCATTGGTATGATTATATAAAAACGGACTGCCATGTTAAAAACAAGACAGTCCATTTTTTATCGAATTTTTATTTACCCGCTAGGGGTTAAGCAGTTATTCCAATACGAACACCTTTTCCGTACATCCGGCGGGGATGGTGATTTTTTCACCTTCGCCCTTGATTTTCGTATTGTGGAAGATCAGGGTAAACCCGCCGTGCCCCGCGTCGGCGGTCATTTTGATTTCCGCGCCTTCGCGGTCGAGGTGTACGTGGATTTTGGATTCGTTGTCGCCGGTTGTGCCGCTGTATACCCTGGCGCAAGCGTGGCCGGTCAATTCGTAGACGTGGAGGGTGGGGGCTTCGGCGTAGTTGTACACGACGTTTTCCTCGCTGCCCATGGCGATGATGGAGTTCGGCTTTACCCACAGCCCCAGGGAGAAATAATCATGCTGCTCAAGCACGTACCGCCCGCCCGCGCGCCGTTCGCCCGTGAGGAGGTTCGTCCATGCGCCGCCCTCGTCGGGCAGGTAGGTGTTGGTCGTGCCTTCTTCGTTGAAAATGGGGGCGACGAGGATGTTTTCGCCGAACATATACTGCATGTCGAGGTTGACGGCCACGGGGTCGTCGGGCCAGGACAGTACCATCGGGCGCATCATGGGTACGCCCGTGAGGTGCGTCTTCATGGCTTGGGCGTAAATATAGGGCATGAGGGCGTTCTTTTTTTTGGAGAAGAAACGCAGTACGTCGGAGGCTTCATCGTCGAACAGCCATGGCACGCGGTAGGAAATACTGCCGTGCAGACGCGAATGGGAGGAAAATAGCCCGAAAGCCACCCAACGCTTGTACACGTCGGGGGTGGCGGTATTTTCAAACCCGCCGATGTCGTGGCTCCAGTAGCCAAAGCCGCAGGAGGTAAGGGACAGCCCGCCGCGCAGGCTTTCCGCCATGGAAACGTAGTTGGAGTCGCAGTCGCCGCCCCAATGCACGGGGAATTGTTGCCCGCCCGCGGTGGCCGAACGTGCGAACAGCACGGCTTCGCCTTCGCCCCTGACTTCCTTTAGTACATCGAAGACGCACTTGTTAAATTGCTGTGTGTAGAAGTTGTGCATTTTTAGCGGGTCGCTGCCGTCCCAATATACACCGTCGGCGGGGATGCGCTCGCCGAAGTCGGTCTTAAAGCAGTCCACGCCCTCGTCCATCAAGCGGCGCAGGTGGCTTTGGTACCACGTACACGCGTCGGGGTTGGTAAAGTCCACGATGCCCAAGCCCGGCTGCCATTTGTTCCATTGCCATACGCCGCCGTCGGTATTTTTAATCAGATAACCCTTTTCGGCGGCTTCGGCGAAGAGCTTCGATTTTTGCCCGATATAAGGGTTGATCCACACGCAAATCTTCAAGCCCTTCGCTTTCAAGCGTTTGAGCATTTCCACGGGCTCGGGGAACATATCGGGGTCCCATTCGAAGTTGCACCATTGGTATTCCTTCATCCAAAAGCAATCGAAATGGAACACGGAAAGCGGGATGTCCCGCTCGAACATGCCGTCTATGAAGGAGTTGACGGTATTTTCGTCGTAGCTGGTGGTGAAGGAGGTGGAAAGCCACAAGCCGTAGCTCCACGCGGGGGGCAGCGCGGGTCGCCCGGTGAGGGCGGTGTAGTTGGAAAGCACGTCGGAAAGGGTGTCGCCGCCCACGATCATGTAGCGCAGGGCTTCGCCCGGCACGGAGAATTGCATCTTGCCCACGGCTTCGGAGTTGACCTCGTAGCTTACTTTTTCCGGGTGGTTGACGAACACGCCGTACCCGCGGCTGGACAGGCAGAAGGGTACGCTTTTATATGCCTGTTCGCTGGCGGTGCCGCCGTCTTCATTCCAAATATCGATGACTTGGCCGTTCTTAACGAAGGGCGTGAACCGCTCGCCGAAGCCGTAATATTTTTCGTCCACGCTTGTGAGAAGGCGTTCGCGCCAATGGGGGCCGTCGTTGGTCGTCAAATATGCCAGCGACCGTGGTTCACTTTCCGTCAGGAACCTGCCGTCCCAAAAATACCGGATGCGGAAGGTTTCACGGTTAAAAGTTGCGGACAGCTTGCCCGTGGTGATTTTTAATTCCTTGTCCGTTTTTTCCACGGTTAGGGGGGCGGCATCTTCGAAGAGGGGGAAGGATTCAGGCTCCCGCTTCTTTTGTCCCATGTGGTGGTTGGTGTGGATTTGCAAAATCCCTTCCCGCGGGGCGGTGATGTACACAGTAAACAGCGGCCCGTCGAGGGTCTGCCCCCGGTTGTATACTTTCCACGGGGTGATAAACAGCGTGACCTTCTTTTCCTCGATGCGCATGTCGCGGATGTCCACGCACGAAAACGCGGTGTTGCCCGGCCGCAGCATCCAATAACCGTCGGTGAATTTCATGTGGTTTCCTCCCGGAAGTTATTTTTTTATTTATTTGTACTCCATTATATCTTTCACCGTGCCGCCAGCAGCGCCCGGTACGCGTCCTCCACCGCAGACAGGGTTTGCGGGTTTATATCCTCGCGGTAGGCGTCGGATGCGAGGAGCGCGTCGTTGTAGAGCAAGCGGAAATCGGGGTTGTCGTGTGTGTAGCGGTAAAAGGTGTCCGCAAACATTTCGCGGCTGAAGAGGGGGCGCGCTTCGGCGTAGGGCGCGCGTACGATGGCAAAGATTAAATCCTCGAAGCGGGGTACGGCGGCGCGGCGGTCGAACAAGCCGAAGCGTTCGCCACTGCCGCTTATGCTGCCGTTGTCCCAGTAGACGGGTACCATGTTGAACTCGACCATGGCGCGGGTTACGTATTCCAGCCAATAACGGCGGTATTCGCGGTTGACGCGGTCGATGTCGTGTTTGGCGGTCACGCCGTATTCGCCCATGTAAATCGGGATGCCTTGCGCCGTGAAGGTATTATAAAGGCGTTCGAAGATGCGGCGTACATGGGGTTCGTTGCCCCAGGTGTCCACGTTATTGTCGCGGATTTGGCGCAGTTCATCGCCCCATTTAAAGACGCGGCGGTTGCTTGTGTTTAACGTAAAGTTCCAAGGGTCGTAAAAATGGATGGAGAGCATAAGGCGGTTTGGTTCGGTGTCGGTTGGCATGACGAAAGTCCCCGCCAGGTAATGGTTGATCGTGATGGAGGCGTTGGTGTTGTATCCCGCGGCGATGAGGTAGCGTTTGGCGTTGTTGCCGCCCGTGGCGCGTACGGTATCTACGAAGAGTTGGTTTAACGCGTTAAGGTTTTGCATGGAAGTCGGACGGACGGGTTCGCCGTAATTGCTCAATTCGCGCAGTTCATTGAAGCCTTCGAATAAAAGACGCGCGTCATAATCGCGGAAGCGTTCGGCGATTTGGCGCCAAACCGCCGCGAAGCGCGCGCGGATGTATGCTTGGTCGGGGGGGTTGTGCGGGCCGTCCCCCGCGAACCAATTGGGGTGCAGGCCGTCGGGGTATTCCTCCACGCTCAGCCACGCGCCCCCCGCAAAGTAATTGTTGCCGTCGTGGTGCATGTTGATGACCACGTACAAATCCGCGTCCAGCGCGTAGTTGACGACTTCCTCCACACGATCCATCCATTGCTCGCGCACGGCGAAACCGTCATTGTCATCGATATGGCCGACCCACGTCACGGGGATGCGTACGTTGGTAAAGCCCGCTTCGCGTATGGCTTCGAAGAGCTCCGGCGTTACGGTGGGGTTGTTCCACGCGGTTTCCGACGCGCGGCGGTTGGTGAAGGCATCGAGGGAATTGCCCAGGTTCCAGCCCGCGCCCATTTCCGCGGCGAACTCCACGGCGGATAATTCGAAGGTCGTAACGGCGGGCGAAAAGGTTAACGTAACGGAAGGCTCATAAACGCCGCCCCTTCCGCAGGATGAAAAAATGATGATAAACAGGACTGTTATATATATGAAGGTTAATTTTTTCCGCACAAAAACCTCCGATGAAAGGATTCGCTTGAATATACCTTGACCGTATGGCGGTGTCAAACGGCGGTGTGTGTTATACTGCTTTTATAATCGGATTAGGGTGATGCCGCGTGGGTACGCAAACAAGCCGTTTGTTCGAAATTATTTACATATTATTGAATAAGAAAATCGCGACGGCGCGGGAGTTGGCCGAGCAATTCGGCGTATCCACGCGGACGATCTACCGCGACGTGGACACGTTGAGCGTGGCGGGCATCCCCGTGTACACGGAGAAGGGCAAGAACGGCGGTATTTCGCTTCTGCCCGATTTCGTATTGAATAAATCGATTTTAAGTGAGCAGGAACAGCACGAGATTTTATCCGCGCTGCGGGGGCTCTCTTTTTTGAATAACGGGAACGGCGATTCGGGGCAGGTATTAAAGAAGCTGTCGGGCGTGTTTAACAAGACCGTTTCCGATTGGCTGGAGGTGGACTTTACCGATTGGGGCTTCGATGACGGCGCGGCGTTTCACGGCTTTAAGACCGCTATATTGGAACGCAGGATTGCCGCGTTCACCTATTTCGGCGGCAACGGGGAACGGACCGTACGCCGTGTGGAGCCGATGCAGTTATGGTTCAAATACAAGGCGTGGTATTTAAAAGCCTTCTGCCTGATGCGGCGGGATATGCGGCTGTTTAAGATTACGCGGGTGCGGGATTTAACCGTTACCGACGAATCCTTTGAAAAGCGCGATATCATAGAATCCCCGCCGAAGCACGAGGAAAAGCTCTGCGAGGCGGAAAAAAATATTATCAAGCTGCGGCTCAAGATTGCGCCCGAAATGAACTACCGCGTGTTCGACGAATTCTCCTGGGAAGGGGCGAGGAAGCAGCCCGACGGGGGGTTCATCGTGACGGCATACTGGCCGGAAGACGACTGGGTATACGGGAAAATCCTCTCCTTCGGCACGTACGCAGAGGTGTTGGAACCGGCCCATATCAGGGAGATCATTAAAGAAAAAGCGGAGAAAATCGCGGAAAAATATTAGGAGGTGTGGACCGCTCCGGTCCGCACCTCTCGGGAGGCCGCCCATGGTATTGCAAAAATTGAACTATACGGAAAACCCCGTAGACATCCCCAACCCTGACCGGGGAGCGTACAGGGGACGCTGGCAGAACATCCCGCCCGCGCTGGTGAACGAAGTCAATTCGCCTTTCGGCATTACGCCCGAGGTGGACCACCGCGTACCCGTGGATGAAAACTCCGTGCTGTACCACGGCAGGCAAGTGCCGCCCGTGGAGGGGGACGACATTGAGCCGACGGAATTCTTCAACGGAATCAACCAAAACGACAAACCCTATATCGGCGGGACAGGCGTTTCCGCTGTTCCGAGCATATCGTTTATGGCGTTTGACTTGGTCAACTTTTCCTCGAACGCATTTTTAAGCGCGGCGGACGCGTTCGTTTATAAGGACGACGGCTTGCTGACCGACCCCCTTACGGGCAAGCCGCGCACGGGCAAGACACAGCCGTTGACGCCCTTCGCGCTGGATTACATCCGCGGGCTGTTGCAAAAGGTCAGAGAAGGGGAGGGCACGGCGCTTGTGAAATTCTCCTACGACGGCAACGGCTTTAATTACGTAGAACCGTTCAAGTACCCCCACCTCAACCTCACCGAGGGGCTGATCCGCGGGCCGGAGCCCGAAGGCATGTGCGGCGCGGAAGGCCACGGGGACAAGAATTGGATCGAATACCATATTTTCCAGCTCGTACCGGTTTTCGCGGAATTCGAGGACGTGATTATGTGCGTAAAGACGGGCATGGTGGGTGCCTGGGGCGAGCAACATTCCTCGCCCATGTCCCGCGACCCGAAGACGTATAAATTCCTGCTGGACGCGTACTTGGAAGCCGTACCCGCCAGCCGTTCGCTGCTGACCCACGCGGGCGGGTTCCTTGCGTGGTACAACGCCACGTACGGCACGGCGTATAACTTCTTTAACATCGACACGATGCCCGTACCCAAGCGCGGCACGCCCGAGGCGCGGTTCGGATTCTTCAACGATTCCTACGCGGCGGGCGGCGATGACGCCTCCGACAACGGCTCCCTTTCCGAGGGCGGCGAAATGCTTTTACCCTGTGCGGAGGATTACGGCTACGACCGCGCGCGCATCCTTACGTGGATACACAAGCAAAATAATTTCGTACAGGGCGAGGGGGGTTTGCAGGAGAATGAATTCTCGCGGATGCCGAACGCCATCGTTGAAGCGTGCCGTTTGCGCACCACCGCGCTTAACATGCGGCACGGCAAATATACGACGTGGAGCGGTTTTGTATACAAGGAGGAAAACTTCGCGGGGTCGGCGGCGTTTTTCGATCCGGTGTACGACGGAAAAAACGGGCTGGAATACTTCCGCGACCGCATGGGCTACCGCCTAGTGCTGCGGGAAACGCGGATGGACGAACACGCGGAAGCGGACGGTGTACTGCGTGTCCAACTAAAAATACAAAACGTCGGCTTCGGGAATGTGATTAATAAAAAAAGGGTGACGGTGTTGCTAAAGCCGGAAGACGACTCCGCTTTTGGGGATAACATCACCGTTTTTAAAGACGATAACAGCTATTTTATCGCGGGTACAGGCATCGACGCGCGGGATTGGCTGGCGGACGAAAACGGCAACGGATATTTTACCGCGGATACGGACATCGACGCGCGGGACTGGCTGACGGACGAAAACGGCAACGGCAGGGCAGATAACTTTTCCGCGTGGCGGGAGGTTAGCGTCGATATTGGGATTCCCGCGTTTTCACCATGTCCCGAAAACGGCACGGCAATCACGCCCGGCACGTACAACGTTTACTTAAAAATCAACGACCCGAAGGAAAAGAGCGCCAACAAGCGGTGCATCCGCTTCGCGAACCATTATATATGGGACGCGGGGCTTGGCGCGAATAAAATCGGTGTAATTAGAATTGGGATTGTTAGTCCCCGCGTTATATAGATTTTTCCCACGTTTTTGCGTTTACTACAACCTTGAAGCCGTATTTTTGTATCGTGGCTTCCGTGTTTTGTTTGTAATAATCGGTTATTTGCGTAGGGGTCATGTCCTTGGTTTTTTCATAGATAGCGAGGCGGATTTGATTGACTTCCTGCTCGATGGGGCTAATCGTTTTCATTTTCTATAACCTCCATTGGCGAAAAGATTTCCACGGCGCGGTAGCCGTTTAAGGCGTTTATGTTTCCCGTTCCGATTTTTGTTTTGCGTTTGACGATGTGTTGGAAGTTCATGCTGATAATCATATCCAAATCATTCACCGTGGCGATAGCGATATGCAAGCCGTCGGTTCTGTATTTTTGCGGGATAATTTTTTCCTCGATATAGAGGCCGGCGATTCTCACGGCTTCGTCGTTGGTTTCAAGAATGGGTATGTCATATGCCAAGATAAGGTTCAACATTTTGTCACGCTTGGCTTCGGGTGCGTTGTTTAATTCATCAATTACAAAACGCGAAGTGAAGGCGTCATATTTTCCTTCCGAATATTTCTTTGAATAACGCAACGGTGCCGTCATGCGCGAAGCCTCTGTCTTCGTCAAAATAAAAATTGAATAAAGTCGTTTCCAAATAAATCTTTTGCTTCCTCATGAATTATTACCCCCTCAAGGTATAATCCCATTCATAACACAAATAATCAAATTTTTCAATTGCGCGTTTTTATTGTATAATCAACGCGCGGTATTTTATTTACTTCGGAGGCTTATACGATGACTATATACGACACGGTGAAGAACGACCCGCAAGCGCGCGCGTATATCAAGGCGGGTAACGACGCGCTTAAGGCGCTGGGCTACACGGAACATTCCCTTACGCATGTGTGCCTGACCGCCGAAACCGCGGGCATGATACTGGAAAAGCTGGGCTTCCCCGCCGAGCAGATTGAACTCGCCAGGGTCGCGGGCTTTTTACACGACATCGGCAATATGATGAACCGTAAGTTCCACGCGGCGGCGGGCGCGGAAATGGCGCGGACGATACTCGAGCGGATGGGTATGGGCTGGGAGGAAATCGGCACGGTTTGCTCGGCAATCGGTAACCACGACGAGGGCTCGGGCGGCAAACCGGTAAGCGCGGTCGCCGCGGCGCTCAACATCGCGGACAAAGTGGACGTGCGCCGTTCCCGCGTGCAGGAAACGTGTATGGAAAACATCCTCACAGACATCCACGACCGCGTGAATTACGCCGTAACCCGCGCGGAGTTGGAGGTTTTGCCCGCTATGGGGGGCGAAGCGGGGGAAAATCGAGAAAAAGGCGTAATCCGCCTGTGTTTGGACATTGACGCGGGCTTTACGCCCGTGATGGATTACTTTGAGATATTCTTGCAGCGGATGCTCATGTGCAAGCGGGCAGCCGCTTTTTTGCACGCGGAATTCGAGCTGATGATAAATAACGCGAAGATTATATAAAACATTAACACAGCAATTATATAAGGCATTAACACGGTATCCGAAGGGGAAGATATTTTGTGGACTGGACGGGCGTAATCCTTAACTTTTTGGGCGCATTCGGCTTATTTTTGATTGGCGTTAACGTGTTGAGCGCGGGCTTGCAAAAGGCCGCGGGCTGTAAGATGAAACAAATCCTGGGGCGCGCGGCGCACAACCGTTTGACGGGTGTGCTGTTCGGCGCGGGCGTGACGGCGCTGATACAAAGCAGCACGGCCACGACGGTTATGGCGGTGGGCTTCGTAAACGCGGGGATTATTTCGCTGGTGCAAGTGACGGGCATCGTCATGGGCGCGAACGTGGGTACCACGCTGACGAGCTGGTTGGTCAGCTCCGCCGAGTGGAGTACCTTCCTTAAACCCGACGCGCTGGGGGCTGTGCTGGCGGCTTCGGGCGCGTTAATTATGCTGTTCACCAAGAAGCAGAATATTAAGAACGTCGGCTCGGTATTGGCGGGCTTCGGCGTTCTTTTTTTGGGGCTTTCCATGATGCCCGTAGCGGTGCGCCCGATCGCGCAGCTTGACGCGGTGCAGCAGCTTTTCGTCACCATGGGGCGCAACCCGCTGCTGGCGGTACTCGTGGGCATCGGCGTGACGGCGGTCATCCAAAGCAGCACGGCCTCGATTGGGATATTGCAAATGATGGCGATGTCGGGCTTGATCCCGTGGAACGCCGCGCTCTATATCATCATCGGGCAGAATGTAGGCTCGTGCTTTACGGCGGTGCTGTCCAGCCTGGGTACGACGCGCAACGCCCGCGCCACGGCGTACATACACCTGGTATACAACGCCCTCGGCGGGCTGATCGTCACCCTCGGGGCGGTCATTTTCTTCTTCGCGGTCAATCCGGAATTCGGGCATACCGCCATCACGAGTACGAATATCAGCGCCTTCCACACGGGGTATAACGTGGTGCTGATTGTCATGTTGTTCCCGCTGGGCGGGTTGATTTTACGGCTGGCGGAGAAAATGGCGGGCAAGGAAGTCCCCGTCGTATGCAATTTAAACGAACTGGACGAAAGCATCATCGAAACGCCGAAGTACGCGCTGGAAAATGGCAAAAAAGCGGTAACGCGCCTGACCGACCTGATGAACGATAACGCGGACTTCGCCGAAGTGGACAAAGCCAACGGCGTGATATCGGCCTTCCTTAAGAAATTGTACGGGCAAAAATTAACGCAAGAGGAAAACGCGGCCACGACACAGCTTTTGTTTAACCTTGAAAAACTAAAAAATAAAGCGGAATCGGTTATAAAGTAAGGAGGCGCGGCATGGAAGGCAAAAAGCGGCTTCATTTCGGCGTGTTGTTTTCACATGTGGACAACCAAAACCAGTATCAAATTTGGAACGGCATCGTGGAGTACGCCGAAGCGATGGATATCCATTTGACGGCGTATGTCAGCGCGTACGTCAACAACGACAATTTCACCTCCAACCTGGAGACGTGCTTCGAGACGATTTGCAACAATAAATCCCTTGACGGATTAATTTTGCTATCGGGTTTTATCATCCACAGCGTCGATCATAAAAAGTTCAACGCGTACGTGGCAAAAATCCCCGCGGAGCTGCCCGTCGTGTCCGTGTCGCTGGCGATACCGGGCACCACGTCGGTATTGGTGGATAACATAAGCGGGATGTATGCCGCGGTTGACCATTTGATCAAAAACCATGGCAAGAAACATATCGCCTTCGTAAAAGGCCCCGACGGGCACGGCGAGGCCGAAGACAGGCTGGAAGGGTATAAACGGGCGCTTGAAGCCAACGGTCTGCCCTTCGACCCGCGCTATGTATTCCCCGGGCAATTCAGCCAATGGTGCGGGTCAAGCGCGGTAAGCGAAATGTTCGACAACCGCGGCTTGACGGTGGGCGCCGTCGCCAATTCCAACGACCAAAACGCCATCGGCGTACTCAACGAATTAAAAGCCAGAAACATTTTGGTCCCTACGACCGTTTCCGTTACGGGCTTCGACGATGACCCCGCCGCGGAGGTTTACATTCCCTCGCTGAGTACGGTACGGCAGGACTTCTACGAAATCGGGCACGTCAGCGCGAAGGTGTTGCACAGCAAGATAAATGGCAACCCGACGGACGAGGTCAACTTCGTGGCGCCGATATTCATCACGCGGCAATCGTGCGGCTGTATCGTTAAGGAAAACCCGGACGAGGGGGATACGGATTCCCTCCACGCGTATATTTTGCACAATTTTTCGCGCTTGTTCCAACGGGAAATGAACCCGCACGAAATCGAGTCGCTGGCGGCGGATTTAATCGATAAGGTAAAGGCTTCCCCCTTCCGCAAGGACGTATTTTTAAATTCCTTCAACGAAATATTGTTTGCCTATAACCATTTGGATCGGGACCTTAATTTGTGGGACGACGCGATTACGAGCCTTTCGGCGGGCATCGAGCGGTTTCCCGATGAAATCGAATCCCCCCATTCGCTCCTGTCCGCCTTGATTTCGGCGACCGCACTCGTACACGATATCAAGCGCAAAAAGGAAATTACGGGCGAAGTGGAATTGAACGGTATGCGCGTGCATTTGCGGCGCGTCACGAGCTCGCTTGTATTGATATTCGACATCAATTCCCTTACCGAGGCGCTTACGAAGTCCCTTCCGGCGCTTTCGCTCCATACGGCGTTGATCGGTCTGTACAAGGACCCCATCAAAAAAGACGCCGAGAACGCCGACCGCGCCATTGAAACGCTCATCGGCTTCGACGGCGACCGTAAATTCTCCATGAAGCATAACGCGTGGAACCCGATATTGTTTTCCGATTATTCCACGATCGACCACTTCGACTTCGAGCGCGAACGGCGGACGCTGTTGTTCTTCCCGCTCTTCTTCGACGACGAGGAAATGGGCGTGATCATCCTGCCCTTTAACCCGCAAATCCTGGTGGATGCGTACGAACTGCTGCGCGTGAGCGTTTCGACGGCGGTTAAGGGCGCGGAGCTGGTTTCCAAGATACAGACGCTATCCATTACAGACGAGTTGACGGGGCTGTTAAACCGCAGGGGCTTCTTCCAATTCGCCTATTCGCGCTTACTGCACCTTAAACGCAGTACGATGAGTGTCCCCATCGTCATGTTTATGGACATGGACGGCCTAAAAACCATCAACGACACATACGGGCACAACGAAGGCGACAACGCCATCATGACCTTTGCGAGGATCCTCCGTGAAGCCCTGCGCGAGGAAGACATCATCGGGCGTGTGGGCGGCGACGAATTCGTCGTATTATCGTCGGTTAAGGCGGAGGAGCAGGGCGACCATGTGGTAAGGCGCATCCGCGCGAAGTTCGAGGAATATAACGCCCAAGGGCTGCATCCCTACGACGTGGCGTGCAGTATCGGCTGCATCGCGTTGGAAGAGGCCACGAAGGAATGTTTTTCGGCGGCGATGCTCAACGCCGACAACGTATTATATGAAGAAAAAATGCGTAAGAAAAAGCTGGGGCTAAGCAGGCGCTGACGGTGATTAATAATATGCCTCGCGCGTTTCACGCAAGACCGCAAGCGTACCGTGCGCCTTAAATACATTGACCAAAAACGCGGCGAACATACGAAT
Organism: Defluviitaleaceae bacterium; assembly: GCA_009780585.1. Classification (GTDB taxonomy): domain Bacteria; phylum Bacillota; class Clostridia; order Lachnospirales; family WQUN01; genus WQRX01. The sequence goes on from WQZS01000008.1 coordinate 64,853, forward strand.
CAACTCTTCATCGTCCTCCGGCAGGGGGACTTCGGTCGTCAGCGAAGCAAGGTGCTTGCGGTTGATGAGCGGCACCACCCGCTCGGTAGTGCCGCGGCTTTGGAAGCGTAAAGGGGCGAGGGTGTCTTCGGTGAAGGTGCCGTGCTGTTTGAACAATTGCTTGATTTTCGCGCTTTTTGTTATGTCGAGCGGGGTAGGGGAGTCGAGGATAAGTTGGGTGTAGACGAGGTGCTGGGAGGGTTCGTCCAAATAGGAAAGGTCTACCCCGGCGTATAGGGAAAGGTGTTCATTGTCCACTTCATCCAGCAACTCGGGGATTAAATAGGTAAGTCGGATGTACCGCCGTATGGTTTCCGCTCCTACTTTATGATGTGCGGCGACCATATGGCGGGAACGATTGAACTTGTGCCCTACTAGGGCACAAGTTACCCTGTCACCACCTTCCGTATCGTATAAGTCATCTCCCGTTATGTTTAAACCTCCCGCCAAACCATCCGAACCCTCGGTTTCGCCCGATTCTTCCGTCAAATCATACCGCTTACCCTGCCGCTTCATCGCTTCCAACTGCATCCGGTACGCAAACCCCCGCTCGGAAGGCAGCAGCCGGTCGCGGTTCTTTAAATTGCTGTCGGTAATCATCATTCGCGCGGTATCCTCGTCCACATCGTACACAAATGCGTCAATTTCCGTCTGCCCGTTTAACCTACAGGCGTTTGTCCGGTTCTTACCCGAAAGGATGGTGTAAGTGCCGTCCTTTTCCTCGTTAACCAAGATGGGGTTAAACAAACCGTACCCGGCGATGCCCGCGGCAAGCTCGGCGAGCTTTTCGTCGGAGTAGGGCTTGAACGGGTCGGCGGGGTGGGGGCGGGTGAGGTGCAGGGGGATGCGTTGGGGATTCATGGTCGTGCCTCCTTGGGGGAATGTAGTTTCGGTGATAATGAAAGCGTATATATGTTCGCGTGGTTTGTCAAGCGTTTAAAGCAAGATCAATTCAAAAAAAGGTGTTTTGCCCAAAAGATCAACGAGTCCAAAAGAACAGCCTTTGATATTTTCATAGATTTGGGTATAATAAGGTTGCAGTCGATTTTACTCAAATCGGGGTGTTTGTATGGAATATATCAAAAGAGATATCGACTCATTGGTCTTAGAGGTATCCAAGAGCTATTCGGCGGTCATTATAACCGGACCGCGGCAGGTCGGAAAAACCACTACGCTCAGAAGACTCTTGGGAGAAGAGCGCAAGTTTGTTTCCCTTGACAACAAAGAAAATCGGCGGTTGGCTATGAACGACCCCGAATTGTTTTTATCGCTTTATCCGGCTCCGGTTATCATCGACGAAGTACAATACGCGCCCGAGTTGTTCCCGTACATTAAAATGGAAGTTGATAACGGGGCACCGGCGGGGAGTTATTTGATGACCGGATCGCAGATGTACCAACTGATGAAGCTGGCCGGGGAATCATTGGCCGGACGCGTCGCTATTTTGCGCATGTCGGGACTTTCGCAGCATGAAATCCACGGCAGCGGTGAGTGTTTGCCTTTTACCGTGGCTTTGGGTGATTTGCAAAAACGCGCGCTAAATGGCACCCCTACCGACGTGTTCGGGCAGTATGAGCGTATTTGGGCAGGGTCTTTGCCCGCCCATATCAGCGGGAAACACGAAAACCGCGATATATTTTACAGCAGTTACATTGATTCCTATATCGACCGGGATATAAAAGATATGGTTGATTTAAAGGATGAATTTTTATTCCGTGATTTTGTGCGCGCCGCCGCTTGCCGAGCCGGGGAAATGTTGAATATTCATTCCCTTGCTTCGGATGTGGGCGTCTCTGATGACACGGCAAAAACATGGCTCAACTATATGGAAAAGTCGGGCGTTATCTTCTATTTACGCCCGTTTTCTAATAATCTATTGAACCGTACCATTAAAAAAACGCCCAAACTTTTTTTCTTTGATACGGGCTTGGTAGCGTTTTTAACAAAATATTCGTCGCCGGATATCTTAATGAACGGCGCGATCAACGGCTCTATTTTGGAAAACTATGTTGTATCCGAAATCATTAAAACCTATACGAACAATGCCCTCCCATACAACGTGCATTATTACCGTGACATTGACAACAAAGAAGTGGATATGATTTTGGAAAGCGACGGAGAGCTTCACCCCATCGAAATCAAGAAAACCGCATCCCCGCCGTCGGAACTCGCGGGCGTATTCAAGGTACTGGATAAAGCGAGCGTGCCCAGGGGAACCGGAGCCGTAATTTGTACCAAGAGAGATTTGTCGGCACTCGACAAAGGGACGATGATTGTACCTGTATGGGCGATATAGTTTTGCTATAGCACTTATGATATGAAGGGTACTTTCTGAAAAGGGAGTACACTAAAATATACTCAACTGCCTTGTTTGCGGTAAACATCGTTTTTGAAAAGCAATACGAAAGGGGGCATAACCTTTCCAGCCAGTGGGGCTTTACTCTTGTGAAAAATTTTTAACTTTACAAGAGTAAAGCTCGCTTCCTTTTTATCCCCAACGGGGCGCACGACAGTTTCGACTTGTCGATACTGTATAAGTGCGCTCGCTCGCCCTAAAATTAAATTTTTCGGGCGTGTGTTACACTTTACTATAATTGTTTTTTATCTTGCTGTAAGGGGCAATGGTGGGTATATTTTAAACATTGGTTATGCCGTTGGGAAACCCCAACGACATAATAATCTAAGAATGAAAGGGTGTTGAGCATGAAACGTACAGCTATGGTTGTGACCAAAAACTTTAGGAGGGTGACTATACTTTAGCCCTCCAACAATCAGGAGGATTTATGAAAGTATCTTACCAAGAAATCAACCCCAACCTTCTTGAAAAGGTTGCTATTAAGTATGGAGAAGTGGCAAAAAATCATATCCATACCGAGGACGGCAGTTATTCACTTGCCGCCATGCGTGACGATACCCCGATAGGTTTTATTTCAACCTACACACGCAATCTTGATACCCCAATCGGCGAGGAAAGAGATGCTTACATCGACATTATAGAAGTAGATGATGAATGTAAGCGAATGGGCATTGCTACCGAACTCATCATGCGTACGGAAGAATGGGCAATGAAAGCTGGGTTGCTTCAAATCCGTGCATGGAGCAGTCAAGATAAAACGGAAGCAATATCAATGTGGCGCAACCTTGGATATGGGTTATGCCCTGCGAAGATATGGCTTGAACAGCATAACATTGCTGATGACGGTTATTATGTTGTCAAACAACTTAACCCGGTAAATCCATACCCGCATATCACGAAACTTATCAAGCAGGATTTGCATGAAATATCGCCAAAAGCAATACAGGGTTTTCAGCTTATCCGTGCCAAGGGTGGCGTTTATGTCTACAAGTGCCTTTATGATAGTATCCCCGCAGTCGTTAAGTATTTTGAGGAAGAAGATGACAGGCGGGAAATACTGAACTACCGAATATTAGCACAACACGGTATTCCGACCATCAAAACCTATGCACTTGGAAAAACATCGCTTGTCATGGAAGATATATCCGTTTCGGAGAATTGGCGGCTTGGCGTGGCGGAAGATTTAGCAGATGTTGACGTAGCAAAAAGCCTTGCGCATTGGTATTTTACGTTTCACGAAAACGGAGCGGCTGTATCGGAACTTGATACATTGTTTTTTGAGTTTGCTCAAATCACAGTAGAAAACTTGCAAATGCTTCTAAGTAAGTTACCAGAAGCACAAGCGTTGTTTGCATTTTTACTTGCTCATTTTGACAAATTTCAAAAGATGATTTCCATGCCAACATTTACGATGACGTATAACGATTTCTATTGGTCAAACTTCGTCGTAAGTACGGACAAAAAATCAGCCATGATGTTTGATTATAATTGCATGGGTAAGGGGTATCGGCTTTCCGATTTCCGAAATGTTTGCTGGTCTATGTCAGACGAAGCAAAGAAAACATTTCAAGACGAGTACAATCGTCAGTATACGAAAAAACACAAAAGCACCCGAACAGAAGCAGAAAAGTTGGAGCAGCGCATTGACGATGTAGCTGGCTCGCTGTACGCACTTATTGTTGCCTATACCGACAATGAAGGCTTTCCCGATTGGGCTGCGGCGAATAAAAAAGAAGCCGTAGACGGAAGTTTATTGTCCAAAGCAAAACAGCTTCTTTTGTAGCATCAAGCATGAAAGCAAGAAAGCGGATGCCCACTTGAGGTATCCGCTTTTGATTGCATTGATTTTATAATAAATGTTGATTGAAAGTGCTGTTGATAGGTTTTTCTGAAACTACCTTGACAATACAAGCCCTAAAATCCTTTGCCATATAATACAACGATTGTTTATATTCGTTTAATATGATACTATTCGGATAGGATTTTATAATTATCCCCGGTTTATATAATATGAAAGGGGTAAATTTGGATGTCTGTAGCCACGAGTATATGTATACCCAAAAGCGTTTTATTATCGTTAAGGCAACCTGTGGAAACCGTAGGTTTGGATATGAAGCGTGCGTTAGCCATGCGTTATTATGATGAAAAAAGACTTTCGTTGGGCCAATGCGCCGAACTTGCGGAAATGAACGAAAAATCGTTCATCGGTTACCTGTCAAGATACGGAATTTCAATATTTAATTTTGAATCGCAAGAAGAATTGTTGGAGGATATCCGCAATGCTTAGTGCCGTTGTTAATTCAACGCCCTTGATATCGCTGCATGATATAGGCAAACTAGATATCCTAAGCCACTTATACAGTAAATTAAAACAGCCTTACACAAAGGCGAAGTCGAAGTAATGATTCTTGCCGATGAGTTAAATATCGATGTGTGTGTCATTGATGATAAACTGGCGCGGGAATATGCCGGACACTTGGGCTTAAAACTTACCGGGACGTTAGGTGTATTAATAAAAGCCAAAGAACGTGGTATTATTAGCGCGGTTGTTCCCTATATGGATATGTTGCTTAAAAATGAAATATATATCAACAAATCCTTATATGAAAATATAAAAAAAATCGTTAACGAATAAACTTACCCCAACCGCAACAACAAGGAGGTCATCATGAAATTTCCATTCTCACAGCAGGGCTTGTTTTGCCTTAACAAGGGATGGCGGTTTAGGGAAGTCACCCGAATGTTTGACCCGGGTGCAAAGGACGGGGGGACCGCCCACGACGAAGTCTACAACGCCACCAAAGGCGGCAGCCAGTCGGGCATATTGGCGTCCGCCTTCGACGACAACGATTGGGAGGACGTAACCCTGCCCCACGACTGGGTGACGCGCAAGGGCTTCGACGAAAGCCAAAGCTCGTCGGGCGGGTATAAGGAGCGCGGCGCCGCTTGGTACCGGCACAGCTTCCGTTTGGAGGATGTGGATAGGGACAAGCAGATTTTACTGGAGTTTGAGGGGATGTCGGCGGAAGCGGTCGTTTATGTCAACGGCTTTACCATGGAGCGGTCGTTTTCGGGCTATACGCCCTTTGCGGTGGATATCACGGACGTGGCTAATTTCGGCTCCATGCCCAATATCGTGGCGGTTTACATAGACGCGCGCGGCAAGGAAGGCTGGTGGTACGAAGGCGCGGGCATTTACCGCAACGTGTGGCTGGTGAAGAAACCCGCCGTCCATTTGGCGTACGACGGGGTGTTTATTAAGCCCGTGCGGGACGATGACGGCTGGCGTATCGATATGCGGGTAGAGGTGGAGAATTCCTTTAGGGAAGCCACCTTTTTTACTGTAGGGGTGGAGATCGAAACCGCGGACGGCTTGCTGGAGGTAAGCCACGACCCCGAAACGGAGGTCAGCGGATTTACTACGGAAACGGTCAGCTTCGAAATACCGTTTTACAACCCGACCTTATGGGATGTGGATAACCCCTTCTTATATGAAGCGAAGGTGACGGTCAAGACGAACCGCGCGACGGATTTCATACATGATTATATAAAGATACCCTTCGGTTTCCGCACGATCGATACCTGCGCCGAAACGGGATTTTATCTAAACGATAAAAATATCAAGCTGCTGGGTATGTGCAACCACCAGGACCACGCGGGCGTGGGCGTCGCCGTACCCTACGCGATTAAGGAATGGCGCGTGGGGCTGTTAAAGGAAATGGGGGCGAACGCCTACCGCTGCGCGCACAATACCGACCCCGAGATACTCGATATCTGCGACCGTTTGGGGATGCTGGTGATGGAGGAGAACCGCACGTTTTCGCCGTCGGCGGACGCGGTGCGCAACGTGGAGCGTATGGTGCGCCATTCGCGCAACCACCCCTGTGTGGTGATGTATTCGCTCTTTAACGAGGAGCCGACGGCGGGGAGTTATAAGGGGTACCTGATTTCGGGGCGGCTCCGCGCGGCGATACTCAAGCACGACGATACGCGTCCCACCACCTGCGCCATGAACGGCGGCTACATGGAGGAAAACGGCGCGACCGCCATCGTGGAGATACCGGGCATCAACTACCATCCCCAAGCGTATAAGGAATTCCATGAAAAATTCCCCCACAAGCCCCTTGTGGGCGCGGAAACGACGTCCAGCTTCTCCCAGCGCGGGGAATGGATGACCGACCTTTCGCAAAACCGCATCGCGGGGCTGGACGAGTGCTGCGCGTCCTGGTCCAACCATGTGCGCACGGCGTGGAAGTATGTGGACACACAGCCCTTCGTCATGGGGACGTTCGTGTGGACGGGCTTCGATTACCGCGGCGAGCCTACGCCCTGCCCGTGGCCCGCGGTTTCCAGCTTCTTCGGTACGTACGATGCGTGCGGCTTCCCCAAGGACCCCGTGTATTTGTACAAGGCGTACTGGAAAAAGGAGCCGTCCATCCACATCGTACCGCATTGGAACCTCCCCGTGGAGGAAGGCACGCCGATACGCGTGCGCGTATTTACGAATTGCGAATACGTAAAACTATATTTAAACGGCGAAACCGTGGGCGAACAAGCGAACGATAAATACGAGCAGACGATTTTTACCGTACCGTACAAAAAGGGCAAATTGACCGCCGAAGGCATCAATAATAATGAAGTCGCCGCAAGAATGTCGGTTAAAACATCAAAGCCCGCGGCAAAGTTAAAGATCGAGCTATCTAAGCCCGAAATGAAAAACGACGGCTTCGATGCGATTGCCGTCAATATAATGGCCTTGGATGAAGACGGCCTTTTCGTCCCCGACGCGCAGGATATGGTGCGCTTTACCGTTACGGGCGGGGCGTACATCGCGGGGGTCGGCAACGGCAACCAAAATTCCCACGAGCCGGACTTCGCGGAATACAGGGAGCTGTTTAACGGCCGCTGTCAGGCGGTCATTAGGTCGAACGAAGGCATCGAGTGGATAACGTTTACCGCATCCTCATACGGATTAACTCCCTGCACAACCCAAATCCCCGTGACCGACGTGGGTAACGCGATGATCCCCGCGCCCGAGCGCATCAACACCAAGGTCATCACGGGTTGGCGTATGTATAAGGAAGTGTTCGAAGGGATGCCCGACGCCAATATGAAGGTCGCCTCCGACGACAACAACAGTTTGGTGGCGGTCACGTTCGACGATTCGCACCAGCCTTTATTGGACAACCAACTCGGCAAGTACGCCCTGTACCGCACCGTGTGCGACTTCGGGGGCAACACCGTACCGCGCGGTTTGTATATCGGTAAGGTCAGCGCGTTTATATGGCTGTATATCGGCGGTATCCTGGTACATCACACCGAGGATTGCCGTTACGGCGGGAGCGTTGAGTACCCGATACCCGATACCGTCACGGGCAGGCACGAAGTTACGGTCATCGTGCGCCACATGCACGAATATTGGGCCCACGCGGGGATTTATTCACCCATTATCATTAAGGAATACCCGAAGCGGTAATCAGAGCGAGCGGCGTTTCTTTATCCTTGTGGAAACCAGGATTTTTATAGGGGAATGTTTGTCGCCGTTTATCATTTCGTTCAGACGTTTGACGGCCGTGATACCCATGTATTTTACAGGGACGTGTACCGTCGTCAGGGAAGGCTCAATATAGGAAGCCATGGGCAAATCGTCAAAACCGATGATGGAAATATCGTCGGGGATGCGGTAGCCCTTTTTTTGTAAGGCCCGCATGACGCCGATGGCGATCAGGTCATTGTCCGCGAAGTAACAGGGCGCCAGCTCCTCGCCCTGCTCGAGCAGTTCCATCATATCCACGAACGCCCCCTCCACCGAAGGGGTTAAGGTATGTACGATGGACTTCGAGGCGGACATGCCGTGCATCTTTACGGATTTGTAAAAGCCTTCGGCGCGTTTGTTAAAGTTACCGATGGGGTAGGAGGAGCGGAGATGCCCCGGCTGTTTTTTCGTCTTGGAAATCAAATAATTCGTGGCTTCGAACGCGCCCTGCACGTTGTTGATTAAAACGGAGTCATATTGGGTAAAATCTAAATTTACATCAAGCAGGATAAAAGGTATCCGCAGTTTCATGGTATCGAATACATGGAAATCGTCCAGTTGCATCTCCGTCCCCAGCAGGATGATCCCCGCGCTGTCGGAATCGTTGATTTCCCTTATTTTTTTTTGCATGTCGTCGTCCTTGTAGATGTAAGTGATTTGCAGCTTGTAATTAAATTCCGCGCAGGCGGTTTCGATCCCTTCGAAAAGGGCGGAGAAGAACGGGGTTTCGCTGACGATGGCCCCTTGGCGCTTATAGATAATGAAGGTGATGTGGCGGCTCGGCTTTCGTTTCTTTTCGGTTTTGGTGTAATCGTAGCCGTATTTTTCCGCCGCTTCCAAAATACGCTTGCGCGTTTGGGTGCTTACGCCCTGTTTGTCGCGCAAAGCCATGGAAATGGCGGCCTCCGACAGGTTTAACAGGTTCGCCAGTTCCTTTCCGGTGATACCCATTTTGATCAGCCCCAACATTTTTATGTATGATTGTATAAATTATAACATATGTTAAGTGAATAATTAAGTAAAAAAGACTTAATTTATGGTTGTAATTAATCTGTAACATTGTGATAATGCCATAACTACAAATAAAAATGTAGCAAATAAGAGAGGAGATTCAAAATGAAGAAGTTCGCAATTATCGTAAGCCTGCTGCTTGTGGCGATGCTCGCGTTCACCGCTTGCAATAGGGGAGGTAGTGACACACCCCCGCCGCCGCCCGCGCCTCCGACGCCTTCGCCGACACCCGCGGCGACGCCTACACCGGCACCCGACGCGGGCCATCAGGAGCCCGAACCCGACCCCGGATTCGTAATGCCCACGACACCCATAACGCTGACCTTCTGGTGGTGGGGCGGAGACGCCAGGAATGCCGCCGTCGAAGCAGCCGTAGACATCTTCATGGACCGTTACCCCAATATCACCATCGAAGTCCAGCCGACCACGGCCGCGTTCGCGGACGCTACCGAAGCGATGCTTACGAGGGTGGCGGCAGGCACCGAAGCCGACATCAACCAAGTGAACTTTAACTGGGTACACTTGTGGGGCCGCGGCGAAAACGTGTTTGCCGACCTTAGGGACTTTGACCACATCATCGACTTCAGCCAGTTCTCGCAAAGCGATATCGACAGCATGACCCTCGGCGACGGGCAAATCGCCGGATTGCCCCACGGGATGAACGCCCGTATGCTCTTAACCAGCAGGCCCTTCCTGGAGGAGTTCGGCTTGACCGAAATGCCCACCGACTTTGAAGAATTCATCGCGCTTGCCGAGCGGATTTCCGCAAACAACGCCGCGGTAGACGCCGGAGACAACCGCTATGTACACGTACCCTTCTCGAATTTGGACATCGACCATTTCCTGCTTACCATGCTGTACAGCACAACCGGTAAGGAACCCGTAGCCAACCGCAGGTGGAACTACACCGCCGACGAGGTTGAAAGGGTCCTTAACCTGCTGCTGCGCTTCGACGCCGCGGGCGGACAGCCCAGCTTCGAAAACCACGACACCGTTAACAGCCGCAACAACGCGGTATGGACGGGCGGACGCGCCGCTTCCTCCTTCCAATGGATCAATGCCCCGCACGTAGACGCCGGAACGTACGGCGGCGGTGACCGCGTAGGCGAAATGGTCCTGTTCCCCTTCCCGCAGCCCGGCGGTAACGTCGTAGGCGCGGCCAGGGCGAGCCTTGCCCACGCGATCTCCAAAAATTCCGCGCATCCCGAGGTTGCCGCGTATTTCCTTAACTTCTTCTATACCGACCCCGAAGCGATCAGGGCCGTAGGCCCCGAGCTGGGTGTGCCGGGTGCCCGCGACGCGTTTGCGATCGTATCAAGCGAAGGCATGATCAACGAACTCCAAGCGCAAGGCATTGAACTGCTCAACAGGCTCCCCGTAGCCTTCATGACCGTATACTGGGAAGACTCGACGCTCCGTAACCCCAGGTACGCCATCTACGACGAATTAAGGACGGAACGTATCACCGCAAGGGAAGCCGCTGAACGTATGGTACGCGAACAGCAAGACGCGCTCGATAACCTCTACAGATAATGGACAATAAAAGAAATAAGCCCTCCGAAACCCCCGCGGCCAAGGCTGCGGGGGTTAGGAAAAGGCGCGGAAAATGGCGGCTAAAGTTTCCCTTAGCCCCCTTTGTGTTTTTGATCCCTTGGTTTATCGGATTCGCGATTTTTCGGGCGTATCCGATTCTGCGTTCCTTTTATTTGAGCCTCAGCCACTTTAACCTGTTGGACGCCCAACCCCGATTTGTCGGGTTTGACAACTACGTACGCATGTTTACGAATGATATTTTGTTCACGGCATCCGCTGCAGCCACGCTTCGGTTTGTTTTTTTGGGGACGCCGATGGTGTTGATTGTGGCGTTCTTTATCGCTTACATCCTTAATTTCAAATTGAAGGGCGTAAACCTTTTCCGCACGGCTTATTACATCCCGTCTATATTGGGCGGTAACGTGGCGGTGGCGATCCTTTGGCGGCAAATGTTCCGCAACAACGGGCTGGTTAACGCGGCGCTGGGTATCTTCGGTATCGATCCCATCATGTGGCTGCGGTCGGAATCCTTCGCCCCGTTTGTGCTGGTCCTTTTGTCCGCGTGGCAATTCGGCTCCACGATGTTGATTTTCCTCGCGGGGTTGCAAAACGTGTCGCCGAGCCTGTACGAGGCCGCTTCCATGGACGGCGCGAAGAAACGCCAAATGCTGTTCCGTATCACGATACCGGTTATTTCGCCCGTATTGTTCTTTAACACGATCAACGTAATGTTAAGGCATTTCCAGGAGTTTAACTCGGCGTTCTTGATTACCGAGGGCGGCCCCTTTAATGCCACGCTCTTTATGAATGTGTACATTTACCAGCGTTCCTTCGCGGGGCTTGACTTTGGATACGGCTCGGCGTTGACGTGGGTGCTGCTTTTGGGGATTGGCGCGCTTACCCTGGTCCTCTGGCTTACATCCAAATTTTGGGTCCATTACAGTGATTAGGAGGGATGCCGTCTATGTCTGAGGTGAATCTGCGTACCGTACGCAAAGCCAAAATCAACGCGGGGATCCGATATTTTATCCTAATCGTAGTGGGGTTGTTTATGGCCTATCCCCTTATTTGGATGTTTGGCAGCGCGTTTAAGAATAACTTTGACATTTTTAACAGCGTAGCCATTTTCCCGCCCGCCGGACGGGGGACGATGGATAACTACCCGGAGGCTTGGAATATTTCCCGCAACCATAATATGCTGTTTTACTATATGAACACGCTGCGTTTTCTGATTCCGAGGGTAATTTTCCAGGTGATTTCCTGTACGCTTACGGCTTATGCCATCGCGCGTTTCCAATTCCCCGGCAAGAAGATCGTGTTCGGCTTGGTTATGCTTACGCTTTTAATGCCCGACGTGGCGTTTCGGATCCCCGTTTTCTTTATCTTTAGGGACATGAATTTGCTGGATACCTTCGCTTCGCTGTATGTGCAGGAGATGCTCGCGGTCAACTCGTTCTTCGTGTTTATGATCATCCAGTTTATGCGGACGATCCCGCGGGATTTGGACGAAGCGGCCGCCATCGACGGTTGCGGGCCGCTGCGTATCCTAACGTATATCCTGGTGCCGGTGCTGCGGCCCATCGTCATCACCACCGCGTTGCTTACCTTCATGTGGGGGTCGAATGACTTTTTGGGCCCGTTGATTTACTTGAACAGCCCCAACAACCAGGTGTTGGCGCAGGCCCTGCGCGGCTTGATGGGGGATGTCGATACGCTTACTAATTACGGCGCGATATTCGCGGCCGCTACGATTGCGATCGTACCCGTGCTCGCTGTGTTCTTCACTTGCTCGAGGTATTTCGTGCAGAGCGTCACCGCCTCCGGAGGCAAGGAATAATGGCGCGTTTGTTGGAAGAAAAACACCGACGGATATTCGATTTCGTTAACAACGAACTATTAAACGCAACCGATGAATCCTGGAATATCGGGCAAACCGTACACGCAAGCAAGCCCAAATGGGCGTACGAAAGCGGATGTATGTTGGAAGCCGTTATGGATTTGTATAACGCGACGGGGGAGCAGCGTTATTTCGACTTCGTAAAAGGGATCACGGACCGCTTCGTCAACGAAGACGGCAGCGTTACGGGCTTCGACGCAAACGAATATAATGTTGACCAAATCAAAATGGGGACGGTGCTTTTCGATTTATATGATAAGACCGGACAGGAAAAATATAAGAAAGCAATAGCATTATTGTACGCGCAGTTACAAAAACATCCGCGTATAAAAGCGGGCAACTTTTGGCATAAAAAGATATACCCGAACCAAGTATGGCTGGACGGGCTTTACATGGGGCAGCCGTTTTATATACGGTACGAGTTGAGGTTTAACGGCGGAAGGAACCTATCCGACAGCATACTCCAATTCGTTAACGTGCGGGAATTGATGCGGGACGATAAGACGGGGCTGTTCTATCACGGCTACGACGAATCCCGCGCGATGTTTTGGGCCAACAGGGAAACGGGGCTTAGCAAGCATTTTTGGAGCCGCGCCATCGCCTGGTACGTAATGGCCCTCACGGATTGCGCGGAAATGCCGATATCCCCCATCGAACGCGAAACGCTGAAAAAGCACTTGAAGGAAATCACGGACGCGATGATGAAGTACGCGCATAACCTAATGTTCTATCAGGTGACGGACAAAGGGGATATGCCGGGCAACTATACCGAAACCAGCGCCACCAGCGCCATGGCATACGCGCTCATGAAGGGCGCGCGGCTTGGGCTCCTGCCCGAAAATTACCATGACGTGGGGCGGGAGATATTCGACTCCGTAGCCGAAAACAAACTGGTACTCGGGGACGGCGTTTTTGTCTTAAAGGACGGCTGTTTGGTATCGGGGCTCGGGGGTATGCGCGGGACGGGTAATTATAAATTGCGTGACGGTACGTATGACTATTATATTTCGGAATTACGCGCGGATAACGAACTAAAAACAGTAGCGATTTTTCTCTATGCCTTTTCGGAAATAATACGGGGTGGGTGCTATGGACCAACGGCTTGTTAAACCTATCTTTTGGCCGGTGCTTTTGCTGAGCTGCGCGGTGCTGTCCCTTACGGCGTTTTTCCTTATCGGCGGCATGATATCCAGCCGCTTCGAGGATTATCTGATCGCGTTCCTTACGGGGTTTATCCTTTTCGTCGCGGCGCGTATCGTGGTAAAAAACGCGCAGGAGCCGCCGCGGGCGGCCATCGGCCTGTTGTTCGCCGTTATCGGGATTGCGGTGCTGGCGGTTTTTGTGATGTACAACGCGCTGGTATATTCCGATCATGTGGATTTCGCGGCGTTTGAGGGGCACAGGATGCATGCCGTATTGGCGGATATGCCGCGGGGCTTGCGCTATTTGGGTTCCTATCGGGGCTGGGCCGATTATCTAACCGGCGCGGGATTTGATATCACGGCCCGTTTTTACATCGCGCTGCACCGCGCCATTTACCTGTCGTACGGGATCATCGCGGGTTTGGCGTTTATCGTATTGCAAGCGGCTACGTGCGCGCTGTTGTTTATCGGTACCAAACCACCGAAGCGGGAACTCAGGCATTGAAAATCATCAAGCGGCTGTTGGCTAATTTTACGGATATTTTCGTATTTATCGCCACGGTCGTTTTCTTTTTTGTGTTCGTGATCCCCCGTTTCGTACCCGAGGATGGGGGGTTGGGTATGCCGATGGCGGCGTTGGTGTTGTCGGTGATATGCGCGGTCCATTTCTTGATGCAGTATCCGTTTATGGTCATGCACCAAACCATCGGTAAAGCCATGATGGGCTTGCGCATTGCGTCCACCAACAATGAGCGGCCTTTAACCGTCGGGATTATCGTACAGCGGGAATTGTTCGCGAAGGTGTTTACCTGTTATTTTATGTGCCTGCCGGTATTGTTCGGCAGGGAAGGCAAGCATGACGAAGTTTGTGAAACCGAGGTTGTGTGATGGTTAAGGTCATAACGGCTACCCCCTTCGGATTTGCCTTTGAGTTGGAGAACGACGATTGCTTCTTTACGGGCGAGTACGAAATACATTTAAACGGGACATTTTATAAAGCCACCGATAAAAACGCGGTTGCTATATACGGATTAAAACCAAATACAAGCTATGATGTGCAGTTAAAAGGCAAGGATATTTCCTTTACCGTAAAAACGGAAACGCCGAACTACGTGATCAACGTAAGGGATTATAACGCGTTGGGTGACGGCGTAACGGACGATACCTCCGCCATTAACGCGGCGGTCTATACGGCGGTTGCGGGGTCGGTCGTGTATATCCCCAAGGGGGAATACCTTGTTGACCAAATCTTTTTGAAATCGGACGTTGACATCTATTTGGAACGCGGAGCCGTGATCAAACAAAATACGGAACGAAAAAAGCTGGCTATATTAAAGGGCTACCAACGGGACTATTCCCATGAATCGCCACAAAAAGCGTTGATCAACGCGTCGTGGGAGGGGCATCCCCTGGATTGCTACTGCGCCTTGATTTACGGGAACAACATTAATAATGTACGCGTCTACGGCGAGGGGACGATCGACGGCAACGGAGACGCGGGGGATTTTTGGATAAACCCGAAGGTAAAGAACCGGGCATAC
Organism: Defluviitaleaceae bacterium; assembly: GCA_009780585.1. GTDB lineage: Bacteria > Bacillota > Clostridia > Lachnospirales > WQUN01 > WQRX01. The sequence goes on from WQZS01000008.1 coordinate 79,908, forward strand.
CGCCCGAAGAACATCCTGCTTGTAAACTGCGGGAATATTACGGTCAGCGGCATCACCAGCCGTAACAGCGCGTCATGGAACATCCATCCCCTGTATTGCACAAATATATCGTTTAGTTGCATGAAAATAGAAAGCGGCGAGGATTCCCCCAATACCGACGGCATCAACCCCGAAAGCAGCAGCGACGTAAGCATTGTCGGGTGCCGCTTTAACGTGGGCGACGACTGCGTTGCCATCAAAGCGGGTAAGTATTATATGAGTACCGCACGCCTGCGCCCTTCGGAGGATATCACGATCCGCAACTGCTTTATGGAAAAGGGGCACGGCGGGGTGGTCATCGGCTCGGAGATGAGCTGCGGGGTTTACCGTGTCAGCGTCAGCCGATGCGTCTTCCGCGATACCGACCGCGGGCTGCGTATCAAAACCCGCCGAGGCCGCGGAAAGCACGCAATCGTGGACGGGATCGCGTTTGACAATATTATCATGCAGGGTGTGCGTCATGGGTTTGTGGTCAATATGTATTACTTTTGCGACCCCGACGGCAAGAGCGATTACGTAAGGGATAAAAACCCGCGGGAAAAAGATGAGCTAACGCCGACCGTCAAAAATATAACCGTCACGAATGTACGGGCGGACCGTATCAGAGGGAGCGCGGTATTTATCTACGGCTTGCCGGAAAGCTGCGTTACGGGCGTACGTTTAACGGATAACGTATTCACCTTCGCGCCGGATAACGAACGCGTGCTTGAATGTCCCGCAATGATGGATGATTTTACCGTAACGGAAAAACTTGATTTTTATATAAAAAATTGCGACGATGTTTTTATCAAAAATAATGAAGGAATCGTGTCCTCCCTATGAAGGAAATCATCGGTTTTATCGACGGATTGATCGCGTCCTCCACGCCTTTGGCCCCCGCGTGGAACATGGAGCACATGCTTCACAAAAAAGAGCCGAAATGGAATTATGTTGACGGCTGTATGATGAAGGCGCTGTTTGATTTGTATGACGCCGCCAATGACCCCAAATACTTCAACTTCGCAAAAGGATATATGGACTTCTATATCAAAGAGGACGGCCAATTGCTGGGCTACAACGCGCGGGATTATAATTGTGACCATATCAACATGGGCAAGATGCTGTTCCGCCTGTTCCGCGCCTCCGTCAACCCCGCGGAAAAAGAAAAATATAAAAAAGCCATCGACTTGCAATATACTCAACTAAAAACGCACCCCCGCACGCAAGCGGGCAATTTTTGGCATAAGGAAATCTATCCCCATCAGGTTTGGCTGGACGGTTTGTACATGGTACAGCCCTTTTATATGGAATATGAAATGCTGTTTAACGAGCGAAGGTTTTACCGTGACGCGTTTAACCAGTTTAAGGCCGTCGTTGAAATCATGCGCGACCCGCAAACGGGGCTGTATTACCACGGGTACGACGAAAGCCGCGAAATGTTTTGGGCGGATAAAGAAACGGGGCTGAGCCCCAACTTTTGGACCCGCGCGATCGGGTGGTTCGCCATGGCCCTGGCGGATACGGCGGAAAAATTAGACGAACAATTCTTTTACGAATATATGGAATTACAAAGGTATTTAAAGGACTTGATGGACGCGGCTTTGTGCTTTAGGGACGGGGAGACGAAGCTCTTCTACCAGGTAACCGACGCGGGCAAACGGGAAGGCAACTATTTGGAAACCAGCGGTTCGTGCGCGATTGCCTACGCGTTGATGAAGGGCGCGAGGCTGGGATATTTGCCCGAATATTATTACGATTACGGCAAGGAAACCTTTGACGCGGTGGTAAAACATAAATTAACCGTAGAAAACGGCGGTTTCGTGTTAAAGGATATATGCCTGGTGGCCGGGCTCGGCGGTATGCCGGGGCACGGCGATTACAAGGTGCGCGACGGCTCGTTCGAGTATTATATATCAGAGCCGCGCGTTAACAACGACGCGAAGGGCGTCGCACCGTTCCTGTTCGCTTATTCGGAGATATTAAAGCATTAAGGGAGGATTTACATGTTAAACGTAAAAACGAAGGAAAATTGCCTGTACGACGAGGTATCGCTGGGTGAAGTTATGCTGCGGCTCGACCCGGGCGAAGGGCGCATACGCAACACGCGTAATTTCCGCGCGTGGGAAGGCGGCGGGGAATACAACGTGGCCCGCGGCCTGCGCAGGTGCTTTAAAATGAACACAGCCATCGTCACCGCCTTCGCGGACAACGACATCGGCTGGCTGATCGAAGACTTTATCTTGCAAGGCGGCGTGGATACGCGTTTTATCAAATGGTATCCCTACGACGGCATCGGCCGCAACGTCCGCAACGGCCTTAACTTTACCGAGCGGGGTTACGGCGTGCGGGGCGCGATCGGCATCAGCGACCGCGCGAATACCGCCGCCGCCGCGCTTAAACCGGGCGACGTCGATTGGGAGGAAATCTTCGGCAAGCTGGGCGTACGTTGGTTCCATACCGGGGGTATCTTCGCGGCCCTGTCGGAAACCTCCGCCCAAGTGGCCCTGGAAGCGGCGAAGTGCGCAAACAAATACGGCACGGTTGTCAGTTACGACCTCAACTACCGTCCCTCCCTTTGGAAGGCCATCGGCGGCAAAGCCAAGGCGCAGGAAGTGAATAAAGAAATCGCCCGTTACGTGGACGTAATGATCGGCAACGAGGAAGACTTCGAGGCGTGCCTGGGCCTGGAAATCGAAGGCAATACGGAAAACCTTTCGGAGTTGAACATGGACGGCTATATCGGCATGATCAACGCCGCTTCCCGCGTGTATCCCAATTTTAAAGTGATCGGCACGACGCTGCGCACCGTCAAGACGGCGACCGTCAACGACTGGTCGGCCATTTGCTGGGCGGAGGGTAAGGTATACGAAGGCATGAAGCTCGACGGCCTGGAAATCCTCGACCGTGTGGGCGGCGGTGACAGCTTCGCTTCCGGCTTGATTTACGGCTTGATGAGCGGTAAGGATTATCAAACAGCGCTTAACTACGGCGTGTGCCACGGCGCGCTTGCCATGACCACCGCGGGCGACACCACAACGGCCCTGTTAAAGGAAGTCGAGGGCTTGATGAAAGGCGCGGGCGCAAGGGTCCAGCGGTAACATGAAAATCTTTTCGCGGATCGCGTCCATGAAGCGGGGGGTCCATCCGCCGGAAAATAAGGAAACGGCCCTAACGCCCATACGGTATTTTTTCCCGCGGAACGGCGCGGAAATGGTGTATCCTATGCAACAGCATATCGGTACCCCGTGCGAGCCGATTGTTGCAATCGGCGACTCCGTTGAGGTGGGGCAAAAGATCGGCGACTCCGACGCGTTTTTGTCGTCGCCGGTGCATACGACGGTTTCCGGCACGGTGGTGGATATCCGTACGGTCATCACCCCTACGGGACGCAAATCAAACGCCGTCGTCGTCGTAAACGACGGCAAGTACCGCGACCACCCTACCTGTAACAAAGCCGTGGATTACAAGACCCTTTCCCGCGGGGAAATATTGTCGTACATCCGCGAGTGCGGCATCGTGGGTATGGGCGGCGCGGGCTTCCCTACCCACGTCAAATTGAACCCCCCGCCGGATAAAAATATCGATACCGTCATCGTCAACGCCGCCGAATGTGAACCCTATTTGACCAACGACCACCGCGTTATATTGGAGGAACCGAAGCAGGTCATGCTGGGCTTGGAAATCCTGTTGCACCTGTTCCCCGACGCGGAAGGGATCATCGCGGTAGAGGACAACAAACGCGACGCGATCGAACTGCTGAAAAAAATGATCTATTCCCCCAAGGTCCGCGTCATGCCCATGAAGACCCGCTACCCCCAAGGCTCGGAAAAACAGCTCATCCAAACCTGCTTAAAAAGGGAGGTCCCCGGCGGCGGTTATCCCATGGACGTGGGGTGCATCGTGCAGAATGTGGATACGGTCATCGCGCTGCACCGCGCTTTTTACCGCGGACGTCCGCTGATGCGCAAGATCATGACCATCGCGGGCGGAGCGGTATTGAATCCCGGTAATTACAAAGTCCGCTTCGGTATGAGTTACCGCGATATCATCGAAGCCATCGGCGGATTAAAACGCGACCCCCACAAGATAGTCATCGGCGGGCCCATGATGGGGATTTCCCACTACACGTTCGATATTCCGGTAACGAAGACATCATCGGCCTTCCTGTTATTTACGGAGAAGGAAAGCAAAATCCCCCCCGAACGGGATTGCTTCCGCTGCGGCAAATGCGTGGATTATTGCCCCACGGGGCTCATGCCCCTGGAATTAAATAAATTCGCCAGGGCCGACCATATCGGCCGATTTAAGGAGTACAACGGGATGGATTGCATCGAATGCGGCTGCTGTTCGTATATTTGCCCGGCCAAGCGGCACCTCACGCAATCCATCAGTACCATACGCCGCGAACAGTTGGCGGCAAGGAAGTAAAGGAAAGAGGCGAAGCATGGAACGACCCCGCTATACCGTTACCGCCACGCCCCACATCCGCGCGTCCGACAGCATAGAAAGGACCATGTATTATGTGTTGATCGCCTTGGCACCCGCCGCGGTCATGGGCGTGGTTTTCTTCGGCTTGCGCGCGCTGGCGGTTATCGGGATATCCATCGCTTCCGCCGTTATATTTGAGGCCCTGTACCAAAAGCTAACCCGCAAGCCCGTTACGGTGAAGGACGGCAGCGCGGTTATCACGGGTTTGCTGCTGGCCATGACCCTGCCGCCTGCGTTGCCTTTGTGGATGCCCGTAATCGGCTCTTTTGCGGCGATCGTGCTGGTTAAGCAGTTATTCGGCGGGTTGGGGCATAACTTTTTAAACCCCGCGCTGGCGGGGCGGGCGATATTGATGGCGGCGTACGCTTCGCCCATGACGGTAGCCTTCTACACGCCAAATGTTTGGGGTAGTGTGGATGCCGTTACTTCCGCGACGCCTTTGTTATTAATGGAAAGCGGGGTTTTTACGCCGTCGGCTCCCGACTTCTTGGCGTCGTTCGCGGGGAATATCGGCGGCTCGATCGGGGAAACCGCCGCCTTCGCCCTATTGGCGGGCGGATTGTTTTTGTTGGTTAAAAAGGTGATAACGTGGCATATCCCCGTGAGCTTCATCGCTTCCGCGGGGGTGTTGGCGTTTTTGTTAAACCCCGGCGGGGTTTCGGGCGGGATCGCCCTGTATCATATATTGGCCGGGGGATTGTTGTTGGGCGCGTTTTTTATGGCTACCGATTATCCCACCTCTCCGGTGACGCCCGTGGGTAAGGTTATTTTCGGCGCGGGGTGCGGGGTCATAACCATGGTCATACGCCTGTACGGCGGTTACCCCGAAGGGGTGGCGTACGCGATCCTGCTCATGAATTTGGCCGTTCCCCTAATCGACCGTTATACACGGCCCCGCGTATTGGGTATCAAAAAGAGGGGGGCGTAAATGAAAAAGGAAATCATCAAACCTACGTTGGTTTTGTTATTGGTTACGCTTTTCTCCGCCGCGGTTATCGGCGTGACCCATGCCGTTACGCTGGAGCCGATACAACAGCAGCGCGCCAACGCGGAAATGGCCGCCATCACGGCGTTATTCCCCCATACATATACAACGGAGCGCCATGCAATTGAAGAAGAAAGCTCATCTCTTACCGGCTTCGCGCTTTGCTTTGACCGTGATAATAAAATTATCGGATACGTGTTTTCCGCTTCGCCCGCGGGTTACAGCGGCAGGATTCATATGATGGTCGCCTTGGATTATAATGCGGTCGTGCAAGGCATACGGATCATCAACCATACGGAAACCCCGGGGTTGGGTTCGAATATTACGCAGGGTTGGTTCATCGGCGCGTTCCCGGGCCAATCGGGAATGATGAACGCGAATGACGTACCCGTTGTTACCGGCGCGACGGTATCCGTCAACGCGGTATTGCGCGGCGTAAATGACGCGATCGCTTATATGAAAGGGAGTAACCGTCTGTGATAAAGGCCCTTGTACGGTTCAAGAAAGGCATCCTGGACGAGAACCCGATCTTTTCGCAGGCCATCGCCCTTTGCCCGGTATTGGCCGTCACCACGACCGTCAACAACGGCATCGGACTGGGGGTTGCCACCTTATCGGTGCTTTTCGCTTCGGCGATGGTGGTTTGTTTTATACGGCGTTTTATTTCCGACCGGGTACGCATCCCTTGTTTTATCGTGATTTCCGCCACCTTTACCACGGTGGTGCAACTGTTAATGGAAGCCTTCCTCCCCGCGCTCAACGACAGCCTGGGTATTTTTATCCCCTTGATCGTCGTCAATTGCTTGATCCTCGCCCGTATGGAATCCTTTGCGGCTAAAAATCCGCCGCTTACCGTCGCCTTCGACTCGCTGGGTATGGGGCTGGGCTTTACCCTCGCGCTTACGCTCATCGGCGCCGTACGCGAGGTCATGGGCTTCGGTACGGTTTTCGGCATTACCGTCATCCCCGAAGCCATCCCCCGCAATATCCTGATGATCCTTCCGCCGGGCGGGTTTTTTGTGCTGGGCTTTTTGATCGTCGGGCTTAGGGCGTTAAAAAGGAAGGGGGCGTAATACATGGAAGTCGTATTGGTCTTTGTCAGCGCGGCGTTGGTCAACAATTTCGTCCTTTCGCGTTCGCTTGGGATTTGCCCCTTTATCGGCGTTTCCAAACGGCTGGATACCTCGTTGGGCATGGGTTTAGCCGTAACCCTGGTGATGGCGTTCGCCTCCGCGATTACCCATATAGTCTATAACGGAATCCTGGTGCCGCTGGGGCTGGAATTCCTGCACATCATCGCCTTTGTATTGATAACGGCGTGTTTGGTGCAGGTGGTTGAAATGTATCTGAAAAAGAACGCGCCCAATCTGTACAAGGCGCTGGGGATATTTTTGCCGTTGATCACCACCAATTGCGCTGTGCTGGGTGCGCTGTTGCTGAACATCGAGTTATTTTCCGGCAGCATCGTGTTAGCGATGGTACACGCGGTCGGCGCGGCGGCGGGCTTTACGCTGGCGTTGGTGCTGTTCTCCGGCATACGCGAGCGTTTAAATTACAGCCCTGTCCCCAAGTTGTTTGAGGGCGTACCTATCGCCATGATCGTCGCGGGGTTGATGTCCATCGCGTTTTTGGGCTTTACGGGGATGATTAACCTATGAACGCCGTCGTACAGGTGATGCTTGTCTTGGGTGGGCTTGGGTTGTTCTTCGGTGTCCTGTTGAGTTTCGCCGGGATGAAGCTGAAAACCAACACGGACCCCAAGCTGGAATCCTTGAAGGATATCCTGCCGGGGGTCAATTGCGGCGGGTGCGGATTGGCCGGGTGCAGCGCGTTCGCCGAGGAAGTCTTCCACGGTAAAGCGGAAACCGACGGCTGCCCCGTTGGGGGGGCGGAATTAAATTACAAAATAGCGGATATCATGGGTATACATGCCTCCGTTTCCACGCGGAAGACCGCTTATATCAAATGCGTCGGTTCCGATAAGGAAAGCCTTTTCCTTTTCAAATACCACGGCGTGGAGGATTGCCGCGCCGCTGTACGTTTGGTGGGGGGTGGCTCCAAGGGCTGCGCCTACGGATGCTTGGGCGGCGGGAGTTGTATCAAGGTTTGTATGTTCGACGCGATTTCCGTCGTTGACGGGATCGCCGTCGTCGATAACGAAAAATGCACCGCTTGTACCGTATGCGTAAAGGCTTGCCCGAAAAACTTGATCGAAATGGTACCCTACGATAAGAAAATACGCATCGGATGCAACGCCCGCGACGGGGCGAAATCCATACGGGCGAATTGCAAGGTAGGCTGTATCGGGTGCAAGTTGTGCGAAAAATCATGCGAATACGGTGTGATCCAAACGGAAGGGCAATTGGCGCGTATTTTTTATGAAAAATGCAACGGATGCGGGGTATGCGTTGAAAAATGCCCCCGCAAGTGTATCGTTAGCGTTCTATGATAAAGGGGTTGAGCGAATGAAAAAGAAGGTATCCCGTCCGGTAACGGTCCTGCAATTCGGCGAAGGGAATTTCCTGCGCGGGTTCGTCGATTACATGATCGACGTCGCCAACGAAAAGAGGTCGCACGTCGGCAACGTAAGGATCGTCAAATGCATCCCGCAGGGCAGCCTGGAAGCCTTAAAAAAGCAGGATTGCGTTTATACCGTAATCCTCAGGGGCATACGCGGCGGGGAGATTTATGTGGAAAAGCACATCGTCACCAGCGTATCGGACGCGGTGGACGCTTATGAGGAGTACGATGACTACGCGAAAACGGCGGCAAGTCCCGACTTGCAAGTCATCGTGTCCAACACCACCGAAGCGGGCATCGTATACGACGGCACCGACGAATTGAGCATGACCCCGCCCAAGTCCTTCCCGGGCAAATTGACCAAGCTGCTGTATGAGCGGTTTAAGCATTTCTACGGCGAAGAAGATAAGGGTCTTATTATCCTCCCCGCGGAATTGATTGATAAAAACGGGGACAAACTATTGGAATGTTGCCTAAAGCTCGCGGAGTTGTGGGAATTATCCCCTTCGTTTATCAAATGGTTGAAAAACAACAATATATTCTGCAATACCCTTGTGGATCGCATCGTTACGGGTTACCCGGCCGATGAAGCGGAAGCCTTAAAAAAGGAACTGGGGTATGAGGACAGATTGATCGTTACGGCGGAGCCCTTTGCCCTGTGGGTGATCGAATCCAAGCGGGTATCCGAGGTTGCAAGGCGGTTCCCGCTGTATAAGGCGAACCTTCCGGTCATCTTTACCAACGACCTGTCGCCCTATCGGGAACGTAAGGTGCGCATCCTTAACGGGACGCACACCTCCACGGCGCTGGCGGCGTATTTGTCCGGCATCGATACGGTGGGCGACATGATGAAGGACCCCACCCTGCGCGCGTTTTTGGAAAAGGTCATGTTCGGGGAACTCTCCCCCCGCGTACCCTTACCGGCCGACGAGGTCAAGTCCTTCGCCGATTCGGTTATCGAACGGTTTGCGAACCCGTTCATCAAGCACAACCTCCTTTCCATTTCGTTAAATTCCGTGTCCAAATTTAAGGTGCGCGTTCTCCCCACCATTTTGGAAACCCATGAGCAAACGGGGGCCCTTTCCGATTACCTGTGCTTTGCGTTGGCGGCGTTGGTCAAATTCTACAGCGCGGGCGAACGCGGCGGTATTCCTTACAAAGTATCGGACGACGCGGCGGTATTGGATTTCTTTCATGAAAATAAGGATAAACCCCCGCATGATTTGGTTATTAAATTCTTAAACCGTGAGGATTTTTGGGACCGTGATTTGATGGAAGTCCCCGGCTTCGCGGAAAAAGTATCGGAAAGTCTTGTGGAAATAAATACACGGGGAATGCGCGGTGCGGTGGAATGGATACTTTCAAAATAAAACCCGAGGACAATGTAGCCGTTGTCCTGCACGCCGAAGCGGGTATCGATTTCGGCCACAAGGTCGCTTGCGCGGATATATCCGCCGGGCAGGAGATCATCAAATACGGATGCCCCATCGGGATCGCCTCGGCGGATATAAAAAACGGCGAGCATGTGCATACCCACAACATGAAAACGGGCTTAAAAGAAGAAACCATTTATACCTACCAACCCGTGGAAGTGACCCTTTTACCCCGGAAAGCGGGTAAGTTCATGGGTTTTAAACGTAAAAATGGTAAAACAGGTATCCGCAATGAGATATGGGTCATCCCTACCGTGGGTTGCGTAAACCCCACCGGGGAGGCGATCGCGCGCAAAGCGCGGGAAAAGATGTGCGGCGGTATCCAAGGGATATACAGCTTTCCGCATCCCTTCGGATGCTCCCAATTGGGCGAGGACCACGAAAATACGAAAAAAATCCTGTGCGGATTGGTAAAGCACCCCAACGCGGGGGGTGTGCTTGTGTTGGGTTTGGGCTGTGAAAATAACAGCATCGCTGAAATGAAAGAAATGCTGGGTGCCGTAGACGAAACCCGTATAAAATTCCTCAATTGCCAGGACGTGGAGGACGAAATCACCGCCGGAGCGGAACTGATCGGGGAAATCATCGAAGCGGTCAAGGACGATAAACGCGAACCGATCGATACCTCCGAGCTGGTTATCGGCTTAAAATGCGGCGGGAGCGACGGGCTTTCGGGGATAACGGCAAACCCGCTGGTGGGCGTTTTTTCCGACCGCTTGATCGCCGAGGGCGGGTCCGCCATCCTTACGGAAGTGCCGGAAATGTTCGGCGCGGAAACGATCCTCATGAACCGATGCGCCGATGTAGGAATCTTTGAAAAAACGGTTAAGTTGATCAATGATTTCAAGCAATATTTTATCAAAAACGGCCAACCCATCTACGAAAACCCTTCCCCCGGCAACAAAGAGGGCGGGATATCCACGCTGGAGGATAAATCCCTGGGCTGTACGCAAAAAGCGGGCTCCGCTCAGGTAAACGATGTTTTGTCCTACGGAGAAATTCTCCATGTGAAGGGATTGAACCTCTTAAATTCCCCGGGCAATGATTTGGTGGCCGCGACGGCGCTCGCGGCAAGCGGGGCGCACATCGTCCTCTTTACCACCGGACGGGGGACGCCCTTCGGCTGCCCCGTGCCCACGGTCAAGATTTCCAGCAACACACGCCTGTACGAACGCAAGCGGGCTTGGATCGACTTCGACGCCGAACCGGTGATACGGGGCGAACCCATGGACAAAACAGCGGATGAATTCTATTCCTATATCATCAAGCTCGCGAACGGGGAGGTCTTTACCAAAACGGAGCAGAACGGCATCCGCGACATCGCGATCTTCAAAACAGGCGTAACCCTGTAAATAACCCGTAAAGGAGCGGTAACCATGAAGTTGAATATCTATTACGGCACGCACCCGCAGGACGCGATGCATTACACCACCGAAAGGCTGAGGGGCGAATACTTGTTGCAAAACCTGTTCCCCGCCGACGAGGTTATCCTAAATTATTCCCACAACGACCGTATAATCGCGGGCGGGTTAAAACCCGTTAAAAAAACGCTGACCCTGCCGGGCGGTAAGGAGCTGGGTACGGATACTTTCTTTGAGCGCAGAGAAGGCGGTTTGATCAACATTTCCCCAAACGCCGCGGCCGTAACGCTGGACGGCACGGAATATACGCTCAATCACCGTGATTGCCTGTACATCGGGCGCGGGGTCAAGGAAGCGGGCATCCGGGCGAAAGACCCCGCCAACCCGCCGAAGTTATGGTTCAACTCAACCCCCGCGCACCGCGATTACCCCAGCCGATTAATCACCTTGGAAGACGCCAACAAAATCCACCTGGGCAGCCTTGAGCAATCCAACAAGCGTACGATCAACCAATACATCGTGCCGGGCTTCTGCGATTCTTGCCAGTTGACCATGGGCATGACCATGCTCGAGCCCAATTGCATGTGGAATACCATGCCCTGCCATACCCATGAACGCAGGATGGAGGTTTATTTCTACTTCGATATGGATGAAAATACCCGCGTGTTCCACTTAATGGGCAAACCCGATGAAACCCGCCACATCGTAATGGCCAATGAGGAAGCCGTCATTTCCCCCAGTTGGTCCATCCACAGCGGCGTGGGGACGAGCCGTTATTCCTTCATATGGGGCATGTGCGGTGAAAATCAGATATTTACGGATATGGACGTGTGCGCCATGTCGGATATGAAATGAGGATATTCGGCGCAAGGGCCCACGACTTCGGGCGGTTTTCCGCGGATGAACTGGCGGCAACGGTTAAAGGCGCCGGCTTTGATTGCGTGCAATTGGCCCCGGCGAAAGCGATAGAAGGCATCAGCCGTATCGCGGATATTAACGCCAGGCACTTGGAAGAAATAAAAGAAGCCTTTGTGCGTCACGGGTTGGGGATCGCTGTATTGGGCTGTTATATCGAGCCTTCTGTACCGGATGAGGAAGAACGTTTGGCGAACGTAAAAACGTTCCGAGATAATCTGGCGCACGCGAAGGTTTTAGGCGTGGATATCGTGGGGACGGAAACGACGAGGCTCCCGACGGACGCATCAAACAGGGAACGGGAAACCCGTTACGCTTTACTGAAGGACAGCGTTTTGCGGATGACGGAAACCGCGGAGAAAGCGGGTGTTAACATCGGCATCGAACCCGTGGCGGGGCATACGCTCAACACCCCCGCGTTGACCCGCCGTTTGCTGGACGAGGTGCGGTCAAACAAATTAAAAATCATCTTCGACCCCGCCAATCTACTGCTACCGGAAACCGTCGGCGAACAAGACCGTATCTTCGCTGAAATGATACGCCTGTGCGGCGAAGACGTGGCCGTCATGCACATTAAGAATATCACAATCGTAGACGGGCAAAAGGTATGGTGCAACATGGGTGAAGGGTTGATCGATTACCGCTTCGTCTTCGATTGGCTGAACAGCCGAAAGCCGCACCTCCCGCTGATGTGCGACGAATTGCGGCCGGAAAGTTACGGAAAAGACTTAAATACATTGCGTAGGTACGCCGAAGGGAGATTTTAAATGGTTAATTTTAGGCTGGACGGGAAGATTGCGCTGGTTACCGGCGGTTCGTACGGCATCGGTATGGCGATCGCAACGGCGTTGCACGAAGCGGGCGCAACGATCGTCTTCAACGACATCAACGGCGAATTGGTCCACAAGGGACTATGCGAATACGAAAAAAAAGGCATACCCGCGTACGGCTACGTATGCGACGTGACCGATGAAGCCCAAGTCGTTGACATGTTTGCAAAAATCCGCGCGGACGTGGGCATCGTGGATATCCTGTTCAACAACGCGGGTATCATTAAACGCGCGCCCATGCTGGAAATGTCCGTAGCGGACTTCCGCAAGGTTATCGACGTTGACTTAAACGCCCCGTTCATCGTGGCGAAGGCCGCTCTGCCCGGTATGCTGGAAAAGGGGCACGGCAAGATCATCAACATCTGCTCCATGACAAGCGAACTGGGGCGTGAAACCGTCGCCGCCTACGCTTCCGCCAAGGGCGGGTTAAAAATGCTCACGAAAAATATCTGCTCCGAATTCGGCGGCGCCAACATCCAATGCAACGGCCTGGGTCCCGGCTACATCGCCACGCCGCAAACCGCCCCCCTGCGCGAGCGCGACGCCAACGGCAACCCGCATCCCTTCGACACCTTCATCGTGGCAAAAACACCCGCGGGCCGCTGGGGCTTGCCGGAAGACTTGGCCGGGCCCGCGGTATTCCTCGCCTCCGACGCTTCCAATTTCGTCAACGGGCATATCTTGTATGTTGACGGCGGGATTTTGGCTTATATTGGTAAGCAACCGTAGGGTTATCGGATACCTTCCAACCGATGCGCTTCCTCGGTGATTTTAATATAACGCTTTAATTCGCTTACCGCGTACCCCGCAACGAGTTCGGTCATCTTTGCGGGGTTTTTATTATCCTCGCGGTAACGATTAAAGCAATCATAGTATTTTTGCCTGTCGGAAAACATGATATTAATCGGCGGGTAACCGCTTGCCATCAGTTCAAAATTAAGGAGCAGCCTCCCGACGCGTCCGTTGCCGTCGATGAAAGGGTGGATGGTTTCGAATATCAAATGGAACAACGCAACACGTTCGATTACATGGAGGCTTTGCATATCCGTAGTATATTCCGCCATTAATTGTTCCATTTTTATCGGTACTTCATAGGGTTGGCAGGGGTAGTAGTTACCGACCCGTACGGGAAGCCTGCGGTAAACGCCGCGGTCCAGACCTCCGTCTACGAGGACAAGTGAATGGATGACTTGAATCGTCTTTTCGGTAATGGGTTCTTTATTCTTAATTAAATCCTCCATGTAATAATAGGCGTCCTTGTGACCAATGGCTTCCAAATGGTGCTTTAGCGGCTTACCGGAAATGGTTACACCTTCCTTTAATACAAGGTGTGTTTCATCAAGGGTAAGGGTACTCCCTTCGATAGCGTTGGAATGGTAGGTGTAATCAATCATAAAGTCCTCGGATAACCGCCTTACGCCTTCGGGAGACAAAGGACGCAAACCCTTTAACCGATCATGCAAATGATTGATTTCCGTTAAGTTTATCACGCTGTCCATACTCGATAACCTCCGTAATATAGCCGTACGTAAAGCATAGGGTGCGTGCGGGATACTGTCAATACATGGGTTCGCCGTTATGGCACAACGGATACGGGCGCGTTAATAATACGCTTCCCGAGTTTCGCGCTTGATTTCAAGCGAACCGCGGGCGTTGTACTTCTCACGTAAAAACGCGATGAATTGATTGATCAACTCCTCGTCGCTCTCCGGTAACGGTACGTCGGTGGCGAGGGATTTCAACATCTTACGGTTGATCAACGGGGTAATATGTTCGGTCGTACCGCGGCTTTGGAAGCGGAAGGGGGCGAGGGTATCCTCCGTGAAGGTGCCGTGTTTTTTGAATAATTGCTTGATCCGCGCGCTCTTGGTTATGTCGAGCGGGGTAGGGGAACCCAGGATGAGCTGGGTATAGACGAGGTGCTGGGATGGCGCGTCGAGATAGGATAAGTCCACGCCCGCGTATAAGGATAATTTTTCGACATCCACTTGTTCAAGTAATTCGGGTATTAAATAGGTAAGCCGAAGGTATCGCCGTACGGTTTGCGTACCTATTTTATGGTGTGTAGCAACTAAATCACGGGAAACCTTTAACTTCTGACCTACTAGGTCAGAAGTTGGCTCTTCGTCCGTATTGAGCAAATCGTTCCTTTTTCCCTGCCGCTTCAATGCTTCCAACTGCATCCGATACGCGAACCCCCGTTCGGAAGGAAGCAGCCGGTCACGGTTTTTCAAGTTGCTGTCGGTAATAATCATCGCTGCCGTGTCATCATCCACATCATATACATAGGCAAAAATATCCTTTTGATCGTTCATCCTACAGGCATTTGCCCGATTCTTACCCGCGAGTATCGTAAACGTGCCGTCAGCCTCCTTCCTCACGCTGATCGGGTGAAGCAACCCGATATCGGCAATGCTGGCGGCCAACTCGGCGAGCTTTTCGTTTGTGTAAGGCTTAAACGGGTCGGCAGGGTGGGGATGGGTGCGGTACAGGGGGATTTTTCGAGGGTTCATGGTCGTGCCTCCTTGGTGGAATATAATTTCGGGTTTGATGTTTGTAGCGTATATATGTTCGGGTGGTTTGTCAAGGGGATAATTCAATTATTTGTAATTTAATTCTTTATGTTGCATTAGTAGAATTTTGGTATATAATGTCGAAAAAGATATTTTGAATAGTGTGGGGTGTTTGTAAGTGGATGGTTTGATCATTAGGTTTAATCGAATGATCATTAGGTGTGTGTATGGCTATAATGTGAGGTTCACACATCTCAATGTAAAATTAATTATAACATTAAACGAATAAATCAAGTTATTTGCAACATAAGTTTACAACACTAAATAAAATAGTGGGGTAGTGCTTATGTTAATAAATAAAAATAAAAAACTAGACCAAGGAGAATACATCATGCCATTACACAAAGAACGGAAAAATTATACGAAAAGTGAATGGTGGCCGGTTGTCCCTTATAGACTTACAAGGGTAAAAAAGGAAGATCGTTATATAAACGTGGACGAAGAAAATGAAGTCACACATAAGATAGCGAATATAAAAATTGCATATGACATCGGGCTTGACGAAACAATTGTAAAGGGTTGGGCGTTGGGCGTTTCGGAAGAGACGCATCATTCTACCATGGTGGTTGAACGTCCGTTGATGGGTAATGACTTTACAAACATACATTTTGAAACCAGATACTTTTATGATTATTTATCTCCAATTTGCAAAAAGATACGCGATGACATTGAAAATATGAATGATATATGCAAAAACCAAGACGCCTGCGTTGCGGAAAGTATCTTTAATAAATTGGGGATATCACCGGACATAGAAATTAATAATGAATTGATTGAAATAAATTTCCAATGCCACGATTCTGAAAAAGGTGGAAAATGTAAAATATGTATCGAAACAATGGCCATTGTACCTGAGGATGAAAACCGATACCATTTAAAATACCAATGCCCTTATACATTAATGACGGAACTTGCCTTTCCGGTAATATCAAGAGGCGTGCTTATTGCGCTGGTGATTACCGGGCAAATCATTGAAAATAAACAACATGAAATTAAAGTGCGTGAAGCAGTAGACAAACTCTACACAAATAACGGAATAACAAAAAAAACAATTACTGATATCGATTGGGGAAAAGCAACAGAAGGCATAAAAAATGATGAATGCAACCTCACCCGTATTAAAGAAATTGTGCGCCATCATATTAATGAATTGGTAAAATTGTACGAGGGTACCGTTAAATATGAACAAAGCGAAGCGCGCAACCAATTACATTCATTGTATACTTGCCCTAAAACAACATATAATGAAAACCCCGCTATATCTGAGTCTATCGTAGGTGATTTGGAAAACATCCTATTAAAATTTAAGGAAATGGCAGGGCTCGATAAATTTATACTTTACTGGGACTGCGAAACATTACAATCTAACTTCGATGATAAGCATAAACGATACAAACAGTTTATCGCTGAATGTTTGTCTGAAAACGGAATGTTCAAATGGTTCCCCGATATCACAAATGATTTATTAGAATTTATTAAAGAAACCGCCGTCAATATAAAAAACCCAAAGAACATCCCAACTGAGGAGGACAGGGAAAATTGGGCTTTTTTTATCCATTTCCCCAATTCTTTCATCAAAACATACGTGGGTGATGACCTAACGCCCGTTTTCTTAGGGGTTCGGTATATAGATAAGATAAAATATAACAAGACATTGACGTCACATGACGCATCAAGCCTTTCATGGGAACAACTTGTTCTTCCACGCTTTGCTATCTTTTTACTCTATACTTCAATGGCAAATTTGGCAAAAAAGCATGCAACTGAATTGAACGATAACCAAGAGATATTAAAACACGAAGCAGGACAAATCGTTGATGCGGTTCGGCATCTTGCCGCAAGAAACGTAAATTACTTAAAAACAAAGGACCGCTTCACGCGCAACAGAAAAGAAAACCGGATGTACAGTGAATTAGAATCCCAATACAATGATTTAATTAAACGGAGCGAACTATTTCGGGATGACTTGGTAGGGCAGTTCAGCATTATAGAAATGCTTACAAGGCAATCATGGAACAAAATAAAAGTAAAACCCGAACTTTTCGATGTATGCAGGGATATACTTTATAAGTGGCGTATCGCTTTTTCACATGGAGGCCGTTCCAAATATAATTATATCGATTGGGAAAAAGCTAAGTTTCCTCCGGGATATGATATACGAAGTATGCATACCGATAGCCGTCTGCTTGAGCATGTTTTATACAATGTAATAAATAATGCGGTTAAGTACAGCGCAGATAATTCACGCATTTATATTGAAATGGATAATACAGCGGATGGATTTCATATTTTTAAAATAATTAATTACGGAAACATAGATTTAAAAACAAATAATCAACGGATATACAACAAGTATGCCCGCGGTACAGATGAAAATTTAAAAATCCATGAAGACAAGTTATTGGATAAAATGGATGGGTTAGGCCTCGGTTTATATCTGGCTAAAATATTAAGTGAAATGATTGGCGGTAGCATAAAACATAATAGTAGGGAAATATCAAAATACAATATCCCTTTAATGAAATCGTTTTTCGGTGAAATACCGTCCCAAAAATATATAAACGACAGAATTAAATCACCATGGGAGTTAATAGCTAAACAAAAAGACCCTGATTACAATGATATCCGGATCGAATACATTAAATTGAAGAATAATTCATTAAAAGAAGTAAATTACGACACTATAACATACAAGGATTTTCAATTCATGGAGAAAATGGAAAAGCCTGCGTTACATGATTTATTACATGACATCCAACTGCCTACTTATGAAGTTACATTCGAAATCCGTGTACCGACAAAATATAAGGGGGGTAATAGATAATGAAGATTATTTATTTTGAAGGTGGCGACAGCTCATTATTTAAATTGGATTATATGCGCGAAGTGTTAAGACACGAAGTATGGCAGACACATAATTTCCGAAAATTGTTATCATGGCTGGATCATGACCCGACACACAAGTATTTTGATGCTTTAATGTTTGACTTTAACGCAAAATCATACGAAAAAACCTTGCCTGTTTTGAAAGCCGACGAACCATACAGTCGGCAAAAACATTACTCCCCCACGCTTTACTTTATTGATAATTATATTAATAAATATTGCAAACATTTTTACGATGACAGGAGGATTGTGATTTGCTCCGCGTTCTTTGATAAAATTCACACATTATTAACATCGGAGCAATTTGCGCCTTTTCGGTTAATTGATAAATCATCGCTCACCCTCGTAGAGGATATCAAACGTACATTCGAGGAAATGGGGACGCTTAATGTATGAAGATAAAGGATTAAACGGCGCAATTAAAAGGTTGAGCAATACTAGATTTGAACTTTTGTATGCAAGCTATATGATGGTAAAGAGTGAAAGCGTTGAACGGTTGAATATATCGTCGGTCAGTACGCCAAACTTTACACGTCATGACGCAAAACACGCTGAAAATGTTGTAAATAAAATGGATATGCTGATAGGCGAAGACCGAATCGTATTGCTCAGCCCTACGAATGTGTGGTTGCTACTAATGTGCGCATACACACATGATTGGGGCATGGTTGTTTCACTTGCGGATTTTCGCGACCATTTAAAAAGTGGGAACCTCGAACGCCATGTAGATGAACTACGGGAGCAACACAAAGGCATGTACAGCCTTGCCGCTCATGACTTTGACCTGAACCGGATTGAAGACCAATTAAATAAAACAAATGATATTAGTAACGAATTATTAAACACATTCAATACCCAGCGAAGTTTTATGTTGGTTATCCAATCGTATTTTCGCAAACTTCATGCAGGGAGTTACGGACGTGTACAAAAAAATAAAGCAATGGTATATGACGCCATAGATAAAAGACTGCATGAGTTGGTTGATAAAATAAACTTAGCACACGTGGGTGATTGGAAAAATCTAATGAAGCTACCGAAACAAACAGACGGCTATTCCATTGATTTTGCAAATCCGCGATATATTGCCGTTATGTTGCGATTAGCAGATTTGATGGACATAGACAGTGGTAGGGTAAACCCCTTTTTAGTGCGGCTCACCGCTAATCCGGATAGTTCGCAAGCACATCATGAAAAACATCTTGCGGTACGCCAAGTGTTGACTACACCCGAAAAAATTGGTGCGCATTTCAACTTTGATACCGATGAAATAGAAAAAAATTATGAATCCCATGGGAAAGAAGCGGTTGCAAAAATTAAACGGCTCAACACAATGAACGAAGCATCGCGCATACAAGCGCAAGCCGCTCGCGAAGCCTTCGCATGGTATGATATGTTGAGGGAGGAAGCGCGGCATTTTGCCGCCGATTGGTACGATATTGTTCCCGATAGATATATGGGTACGGCACCTTCAACACCCGATGATGAATTTTCCGTTTCATTTAATAATAAACAGATTCATGCCAAAGATTTAGATTTGCGTTATGTATTAAGTTATGTGCGCGCGTTCGATATCATCAGAGGTGCAGGGCTATACAGTGATAAACTCACTTTTATCAGGGAACTTGTGCAAAACGCAATGGACGCGCAAAAAATTCAATTATTCCTTGATTGGGAAAAGAAAAATGGATTCCAAATATCACCGATCACTATAAGTAAATTTTTTTCAAACCTTCCGTATCCGATAGAAAATACCTCCGTTCGGGTTAAGTATGAGGTTTACCGCGATAATAACAATGAAACGGTAGAACTTGTTATTAGTGACAACGGTATTGGAATAAGTCACGAAAAATTGCGGCAACTAAGGTATGTGGGTAATATCCATGATACGAATACAAATCGGATTAAAATGCGGATGCCCGATTGGTTATTGCCAACCGGTTCATTCGGCATAGGATTACAATCTGTTTTTGATTTTTTAAAAAGCACAGAACCCGAGCCCTTGGAATGCAGTTTTATATTACATACCCTTTCGTCTCAAACCAGTAAAGCCTTACGGATAACATTCCGTGCGAGCCGGACAGAGGGTGAAATCTTTTATGAAGAATATACCGATGAACGTAAAAGGCGTAACCACGGTACAGATGTTATTATCCGTCTATCCAAGCAACATTTAGATATCTTATTGGCACACGCGGATTTGTCCGGTGTGGATATGTTTGCCGGGAAGAATCGGAACGCCATCATCGCAAACCATATAAAGAAATATTTATCCGATACAGTCAGCCCTGATATAATCCCGCTCACCTTTGACTTTATAGATACAACCGATGGAAGCCCTCCTGTCACGCCCATGGTAAGCGTAAAAAATACAATTGTACCAAATGTATTTAAACTTTCAAAACTAATTAATTTCGGTGATAATAATGGATAATAATGGTTTAAATTATACATGGAGCAAAACAAATTACGAATTCTTTTCGTGCAACTATGATTATTCGGATAATAAAGGGCTTACCTTTTGGCAATGGAACCCGAATGCAAACATTTTAATCTTCGCTGATATTGACGCGATATTGCAAAAAACAAATAATAATAATTATTTTGAAATGGACAAGCTTTTTGGAAAAGCAATAATTTCTTATAAAGGTATTCGCGTCAAGCCGGGTCACAAGTATCGAAAATCTAGTGTGGAAGAAACACGACTCATACCGCCGTGGTGTGACTTACATGTATATATCATGGGTGGAGACGCAAAAAATATTTTAGCCGTCAACAGAGAAATTTTGTTATCTGAATTAATTAACGGGCATTCTGAAGTACCCAAAATAATAAATAACACAAATGAAACCCTTTCTATCGGTTTTGCCAATCTAATCCTAACCATAGCCAAAGGATTAAAAAAAACGGATTCGGGAGTAGGAAGTAATTATATTATTGATGAAACCGGTACAAATTATAAATCGCTCAACATGATTGACGACCATTTAAACAATCAAAGCGATTTATGCATTATTTTGGCGATTGCCGCTCATTGTCTGTATAAAAGAACGATTCGCGCAACAACGTGGGAAACAGTTCAATATAATAATAACCCCATTCCCCCGGAAATAGAAATAGACCACGGTGCAGCGAAATATTATCAAAAAGCATTCCGTTATTTCGTGGGAAAGCTTATTCAAAAGAAGAATATGCGCGAAATTGAGGTTGTTGCATTTGTAAAAAATGTTAGAATTATCAAACCTGAACGCAGTCAATTGCGTGCATCCGATTTCTTTGAAGAAATTGAAGATACATGGTTTACGAATGAATCACCCCGCATTTTATTGGATGATGCCGTTAATATCGCGTTAATAGAGCCCCCAACCGAGGGCAATGAACCAATTAGAATTGCCGAAGATATATATATGAATATACCTTTCCCTTTGTATTGGTCAGCCCTTTTTTATATACAAGTAGACAAAGAAATTGTACCTATATATAAATATTGTTCCGTAGCCACCAAAGGGTTTTGCCTTACAGAAAGTAGCCAAATTCTTTTATATAATTTTTCGACAGAGTATGCAAAATTACGTTTAACAGATACTATTGATGCTAGTTTTTATGAACGCGAAAAGTATCTACTTGGCGAACGCCATGTTTTCCCTGCATTAGAAAAATATGAAATATTATCCGTCCCTTTTAATAAAGAAAGGTGCCCTATGGTTCTTGAACATTGCGGATATGTATTAATAACCCCTATAACACCTGCTTTAATAAGAGATAATGTACTTACTAACATTCTTACATCATCCAAAGAAATTGTACCTGGAGAAAAAATTAATTATAACGAATTATCACATGATAATAAGAGGGAATGCGTATGGGATCATTTACAACCTAAAAACGATATAAATAGAGACCTATACGGAATGGATGAATTATTGTTGTATATACACAATCAACATGGAAAATATGCAAGATCCATAAATGAATACAAGCAAAAATATGCAGATTTCATGATTGAATATATAGAAAGGACAGTAAAATATAATAGTACTTAATAAGAAAAGCAACTGTACATTATCCATATAACATAAATGTTAAGAAAAAACTAACGTGTAAACGCATGATGGACTACCCCATCGTCGTCTACGCGTTTTTATATTCCTAAAATATACTTTTTGATAATAAAATTAATTTATGCTACACTCCGTAAAAATAAAATAAAACAAAACAGCCGTATTAATAAAGGCATCCGATCTATTCCACAACAACTCTAAAACCGTATAACATACTAAAAACCACCACGGGGGGGCGGCATGATCGACATATACGCGGACGAGCAATCGATTTATGATGAGGCCATCCGATATTCGGCGGCGGTTGGTGACGGTGCCGGTGTCGATCGGGCGCGTTATGATATGCTTGCCAAGGAATACGGGCGTATGCTCAGGCAGCTTCGCAGGGTTACGAAGCTCTCCGACCGCGCGACGGTCAATTTAAACGAAGCGAAGCTCGCCGCCATGGACGCGACGCAAGCGAAAAGTAAGTTCCTCGCCACCATGAGTCACGAAATACGTACGCCGATGAACGCGATTATCGGGATTTCCGACATTGAGCTTGAGAACGACGGCCACGCGCCGGATGTGCTGGACGCGTTTGACAGGATCAATAATTCGGGCAAGACGCTTTTGGGGATTATCAACGATATATTGGATTTATCCAAGGTGGAGACGGGCAAGCTCGAATTGTCGCCCGTAAGGTACAAGACGTTCGCCCTGATCAGCGACGCGGCGCGCCTTAACGCCATGCGTATCGGGGACAAGCCCGTCGTATTTACAGTCAAGGCCGCCGAAAGCCTGCCCTCCACGATGATCGGCGACGAATTGCGCATCAAGCAGATATTGAATAATCTGCTTTCCAATTCCATTAAGTACACGGACGAAGGCACGATCACTTTCGGCATCGGTTCGGAGGCTTGCGAAGGCGGGATATACCTCGTTTTCACCGTTTCCGATACGGGGCAGGGCATGACGGAAGAACAGCTTGCCGCGCTTTACGACGAATACGCGATGTTTAACCAAGGGATCAACCGTAAAACGGAGGGTACGGGCTTGGGCATGAGCATCGTGAAGAAGCTCGTGGAAATGATGGACGGTAAAATCGAAGCGCGGAGCGAGCCGGGGGTCGGTTCGACCTTCACCATACGCCTGTTGCAACAGCCGACGGGCGACGGGCCGCTGGGCAGCGAGCTTGCCGGACGATTGGGTAACTTTATGTCCGTCACCCGCAAAAACCGGGCCAGGCTGGCACGCGAATATATGCCGTACGGCAGGGTTTTGGTCGTGGATGATGTGGAGGCTAACGTGTTCGTAGCCAAGGGTTTGATGAAGCCGTACGGCTTCGAGCCCGAATCGGCGGCGAACGGGTACGAGGTGCTTGCCAAGGTGCGCGCGGGGGAAGTGTACGACATTATCTTCATGGACCACATGATGCCGGGGATGGACGGCGCGGAAGCGGCGCGTATCCTCCGCGAAGAAGGGTACGTACAGCCCATCGTCGCGCTGACGGCAAACGCGCTGGCGGGTATGGAGGAATTTTTCATAAAAAACGGCTTCGACGGGTTTATCACGAAGCCCATCGATTTAACGCAATTCGACCACTTATTGAATACATACATACGTGACAAACAGCCGCCCGAAGTGCTGGCAGAGGCGCGGAGAAACAGACCCCAATCGGGCGGGGCGATCGGCGACGACGCCTTGATATCGCAGCTTAAGGGGCTGTCCAGCCTGGAGGTGGAATCCGCGCTTAACGCGATGAGCGGCATGGGGGATTTGTATATCGACACCGTAAGGCTGATGACACGGCTGCTGCCCGAAAGGATCGGAAGGCTGGACAGGTTTTTACGTGCCGATTTGAGGGCATTTTTCATCGAGGTACACGGGCTTAAAAGCGTGCTGAAGAACATAGGCTCCGTGCCGTTGGGGAACGCCGCCGCGGAGCTGGAGCGCGCCGCCATGGTAAACGACAGGTTGTATTGCGGGGAAAAATATCCGGTTTTCAGGGAAGGGCTGGTCGGGTTGGAAAGCGAGTTGCGTACGGTTTTGGAGCGGAAGACGGCTAGCGTAACCGAAGGGGCGGACGCGTCTTCGCTTGCGTCGGTATTAGCCGAAACGAAGGCCGCCGCTGAGGCTTACGACCGTGACCGCGCGCTGGAGCTTATTTCGCCCTTTTCCCAATACGAACGCGTTATCCGCGCGTTGGAAGCGTTCGATTGCGAAGGAGCGGTTCAAATGATAACCGAAACGGAAAAATCCCGAAATAACCCAGGGGGGGTAATATGAGGAGCGTTCTTATCACCGGCGCGGACCGCGGACTCGGACTGTCGCTGTGTAAGGAATATTTGGGCCGCGGCTTTACGGTTTTTGCGGGCAAATATATGGAGGACTACACGCTGTTGGAGGATTTGGGCGAAAAGGATCAAAACCTCTGTGTTATATGGCTGGATATGGGATGTGAAAAGAGCATAAAAAACGCGGTCAGCGCCGTGACCGAAATCGCGGGACGCTTGGATATGCTCATCTCCAACGCCGCCTTGATGGGTAAGTTCGATTGCGACCTGTATGCCCCGCCGATGGATTTGGAAGCGGTTTGGGATACCTTCCGCGTCAACGCGCTTGGGCCCATGCGGCTTGCGGAAGGGTTTCTTCCTCTAATGGAAAGGGGAGGGGACAAACGGCTGTGCTTCGTTTCCAGCGAAGTGGGCTGTATCGCCCTCATGAAGCACCGCGGGGACGGGCCTTATCCGTACCCCATGAGCAAGGCCGCGTTGAATATGGGCGTGCGGATGCTGCACAACCATTTGTATGAGCGGGGTTATACTTTCCGATTGTTCCACCCCGGTTGGATGAAGCGCAGGATGGCGGACGGGTCGTTGTCGGAGACGGCGCGGTTCGACCCCGACGATATCGGGCGGATCGCGGCGCGGTATTTCGATAAGAATTTGGGCGACGAGCATCGGCTGGTGATGGTGGATTACAGCAGGTATGAATGGCCTTTTTGAATAGGGGGTTGCATATGAATGTGCTGATAACGGGGAATTTGACGGAATTTGAAAACAATCTGGCGGAGGTATTCACGCGGGAGGGGTATAAGGTGTTTACCCAAGACGAAGCGCGTGAGCTCGGAATCCCGCGTTTGGATTATTTGATCGACACGACGGATAACCGTGATGAGGCGGACCGCTTCACGTTGGATGAAGGCTTCGGCGGTGAGGCCGTTGAGCGCGTTTTCCGCGGGAATGTCTTGCGTTCGATGGCGTTGTTGGAGACGTTTCTGCCGCTTTTGGATAAGGGGGAGGGCAAGCGGCTCGTTTACCTAAGCTCCGCGGAAGCGTCTATCAACGCAACCCGCGCCGTTAAAAGCTTCGGCTATAACATGAGCAAGGCCGCGCTGCACCAGTTCATACAATTGACGCGTAACAAGCTGGCCCCCAAGGGTTATACCTTCCGCGTGTTTGACCCGATGGCGGGGGAAGTAACGCCCCAAGCCGCGGCGGAGTCGGCGTACAACTATATTACCCGCAGGCGCGGTACGGAAAACCATGACCCCTTGCGGGATGATGAAGAGAACATGGTTATGCGCGACGCGATGGGTAGGCAGTATGCTTGGTGAGCCGATGAGCGGGGTGCAAGCCGACAAAGAACAAGCAGGAGGACAAACAAGAATGAACAGCGAACTTTCGTTATATGCACCTTTCATAAAAGAAATAAAGGAACTTATTTATCACCACCAGTATGAGGCGATGAAGAAGGTCAATGTTGAGCTGCTAACGCTATATTGGGAAATCGGACACAGGATTGACCTCAGACAGCACGAACAAGGTTGGGGCAAATCTGTTGTTGAAGTATTGGCGAAGGAGTTGCAAAAAGAATTTCCCGGCGATAGAGGTTATTCAGCAAGTAACTTGTGGCGGATGCGTACATTTTATCTTGAATGGTCAAATCTCGCACCATCGGTGCGAGATTTACTTGGTGTTCCCATTACGGAGATAGATGAAAATAATGTTGAAAATTTAACAAACGAAAATCTCGCACTATCGGTGCGAGAAATCGAAGCACCAAAATTGCCGCCGCTAATAACTGATGCAAGCTGGTCAAAAAATATAACAATCATTGAAAAGTGTAAAGACCCCATAGAGCGCATCTTCTACATTAAAGCTACGCGCCGTTTTGGTTGGACAAAGGATGTTCTTATCCACAACATCGGAATCAAAGCCTACGAGCGTTATCTGACAAACCAAACAAATTTTGACGAAACCGTACCCGAAAAATATCGCTTGCAAGCAAAACTCGCCGTAAAGGACGAATACAATTTCGCTTTCCTCGAAGTAGGTGAAGAACACAGCGAAGCGGAATTGGAAGCCGCCATTATGAAAAACCTCCGCAAATTTTTAATCGAAATGGGCGGCTATTTTACGTTTGTGCGCGACCAATACCATCTTGACGTAACCGATGAGGACTATCATGTTGATTTGCTCCTTTTTCATAGGCGGCTTCGTTCACTTATCGCCATTGAATTAAAGATTGGCGAATTTAAGCCGGAGTATGTTGGCAAGATGCAATTTTATTTAACATCGCTTGACGAAACGGTAAAGCTACCCGACGAAAATCCGTCTATCGGCATCATCATTTGCAAATCCAAGCACCGTACAAGGGTTGAATACACCTTGCGAACGTCAAGTGCCCCTATCGGTGTAACAACATATTCAACGCAAGACAGTCTGCCCGATAATTTGAAGGCGTTGCTTCCGTCCCCTGATGAACTTGCCCGAATTGTCGGTGCGTTTGACGATGATAAGGTGGGATTGTTGGGGTTGGATAAAAACGATGTTGAAAATGAAGATGAGTAATAAAGAACAGAGGGGGTGTAACGTGGATATTCAAAAGTACAATGCCATTGCTCGTGAAACCGGCAGAGCGTTTAATATTTTCGAGATTGCACGGATTGAAGAAAAAGAAGTTATCGTTTGCCGTGTTTTGACCGAATTGCTAAACCCAAAGGGGCGGCACGGACAAGGCGGAGCGTACTTAAAATTATTTATGCGTGACTGTTTGTTCATGGGTGATGCGATAGATGAAATCAACATAGAAGATATGCGTGTTATGTCCGAACGATTTACCGATAATGGGCGTCCCATAGATGTTGTTATTGAGGGTAGCAGTAAGTTTATTCCTAAAAGAACGCATAAAAAGCATAAAAAAAAGCGTGTCCGTCTGATTATATCTATAATACACCAAACCTGCGCTTTACTTCAAGGGACAATTTTACCCTTATTAATAGCGGATATGTACCGCTATTATACCATTTTTTACCGAAGTGCAAATTTGTCACTTAAATAAATTTTGAATAGTGCAATATTAATAATGCTCTAAATGTAATATCACAAGCCTTGCGTGTTTTTGATTTCCAATCAATTTCTAATTGTAAACCGCCGAATGTTCCCCAACATTTAAAAACATCAAGTGCAACCATAGGCAAGCGACACACGCCATTATCATCAATAGATGTTGCGATTTCTTCAACTATTTTTTGCAAAGCGGGTACATAAGACACAATACCGCACCTTGCGAACCATTCAATTAATTCAAAATGATAATATCCGTTATAATCCTTTCCGTTTCTGCCTATCTCACATAATATTGGGCTTGGGTAAACACCCGAACCCATAACTGTCAATCCCTGCGCGGGGAAGCATCCACCCATACACCCAACTTGTGAACCGGGGATAAATTCAAAAAGTTCGGGGTTATCAGTTCTCATCATTTCATTAACAGATTTTGCAATGGTTTTTATATTATCTTCGCTTCTCCATGATTGAGTATGTGCAAGCATATCAAGATGATGTCTACCCACCCATTTTTCATAATCATTAAATACTTGAACGGTTTTACCGTTTTTTTTCATAGGGTGTAATATATCGAATACAGATTCTACTTCAAGAACACGTTTAAATGAATCAACCGAAAGTTGTATTTGCGGTGAAATATCAATTATATCGTGATACCCTGCTCGCGCAATGCAAGCGCAACGGTGAAGGTTCATGCCAAGACAAGGATATTTAAACTCGTCAAAAACTCGCCCTCTGTCGTTATAACATAAATCGTCTAACGGAATATTGATAAAAGCGTCCATTGCACGTTTTAAAACAGGTGTATCTTTGTTAATTGCTTTTTCTGCAAGATACTTTGTTGCCCCTTCCTGTGTATCAAGACCACCGTTAAAACCGTTTCCAATCCATCCGTTATCTTTTTGTAAAGCGGTGATTTTTAAAATCATTGGTTCTGTGAGGGTTTGCTCTTGATATGTAGCGGCTTCTTGCGGCGTAACATTATTAAGAATTTCACTTTTTACACGCCTTTTAATTGAGGGGTTAGCGTTTTCGAGTAAAAAATTAATCATTTTTTCTTTCATAATCCCACTCCAAGCAATATTTTTTGTGCATTTATTAAACCACTATACATAACAAATTATACCAAAACCTGTCCTAAAATTCAATCCCTTTTTTTTCCCCTTTCTAAAACGCCATTATAAAACCCCTCACGCTAATATCCCGCCGCCGGTGTGATAATAACCCTCTTATACTCCAACCGGCTAAAATGCCCCTGTAGGAACGCTCTAAACGGTTATATAAAGCATACAAGTATATAACCCGGCTGTTACATCATCCGGGTATGAGTTCCCGCCAAAAAAAGAAAAAGAATATCCCGCGCCGGTTTACTGCTTGCGGCTATGGTCTGATAGGCTGTTAGCTGTGAAGCGTCACCCATGCCCCTCAACGCCATTATAAAGCCCCTCACACAATTATCCCGCCGCCGGTGTGATATTGCCCTCTCATATCCCAACCGGCTTAAAACGCCTTGTAGAAACGCTTTCACGGCTTCTTATCCATCAATATTAAAATGACGATAAGACAAGGCTGTTATTTTGTCAAAAAAGTGCTTTACAAAAAAATACAAAATATTTATTCTATTTTTATCCTATAGGCTGATAAAAAGCCCTTCTATTCTGAAATTTTTTATAAACAGGCTCTAATGCTTTATATTCCTATATTCCTACTTTGAAAACATTTTAAATTTATTGCTTTTTTGTCACTCAATATCAAAATACGGTTGTTTTCAAAGCGGTATGATGTTATTGCACTCTCTTAAGGAATTGAAGAAAAACGCACATCCAATCATTGTGTATTTTATGACTACATTATGTTTGATGATGAATGGATAAATTTTACAAACTTTGACGGAAATTATGAAAACTATATGAAGCTGTTTGACCCTTTAATTTTTGACCAGATATTAAACAGCACCATTGAACAAGCGGCGGCTGTTCTTGCAAAAATAACAAAAAACGTTGATACACTTTGCGGAGGTATGTAGTGGCAGTAGGCGCAGGTGTGCAAGTGGCTTGGTGCTACAACATAGAATCCAATACGGGCGGGTAACCCCTACCGATATTTTTCCGCTTGCAGTTGGTACATTTCCGCGTATTTGCCGTTTAGCGCCAATAAATCCGCGTGGCTGCCGCTTTCGGTCAGGCGGCCTTCCTCAAACATGTAAATCTTGTCCGCCATCTTTGTGGTGGACAGTCTGTGCGAAATGAATATAACGGTTTTGCCGCCCAGGTTCATCATGGTGTTGTTCAGCTCGTACTCGGCGATGGGGTCGAGGGCGCTGGAGGGTTCGTCCATGATGATGATTGGGCTGTTTTTGTATAGGCTGCGGCTCGTGGCGAGCTTTTGGCGTTCTCCGCCGGAAAGCTCTTCGCCGTCGGTAAATTCGTTGGTGAGTTGGCTTTCGAGGCCGTTCGGCATTTTTGCCAGCTTTTCCGCGAAGCCGCCCATTTCGATTGCGAGGGTTAGGCGGTCGGCGTCGGGCGGGGCGTTGCTTGCCAGTACGTTTTGCGTAACGGTCGCGGCGTAGATTTGGTAGTCTTGGAAAAGCGTGGCGAACAGGTCGCGGTATTCGGATACGCCGTAGGCGCGGATGTCCTCCCCGCCGTACCGGATTTCGCCCGCATCGGGGTCGTAAAGGCGCATGAGGAGCTTGACGAGGGTTGTCTTGCCCGCGCCGTTGTACCCGACGATGGCGATCTTTTCGCCGCGGTTGATGGTCATGTTCACGTCGGTAAGGGTGGGCGTTTGCGCGGCGGGGTAAGTGAAGGATACGTTGCGCATTTCAAGCAGCGGAGTGGTTGGGTCAGGCAGTTCCCCAACGGGGGGTGGCAGCGGTTTTGTACCCGACGTAATTTTCAGCTCATACGAAAGGAACGTCCGCACCTTCTCGATATACAGGCTGTGTTCTTGCAATTGCGCGAGCGAGCCGGAGAAGTCGTTAATCGTACCGCTCGCCCATTGCGCGCTTCGGAACAAGCCGAACAACGCGCCGAAGCCGAGCGCACCCCGCACGATCGTCATAAACATGAGGTAGACCAGGTAGACCAAATCGAAGATGAAATTGCCCGTTATATAATCCTGTAGAAATTCGATAATGGCGATTTTGCGCGACGGCTTTTTCAGCGTTTCGTACACGTTCGTTTCCGATTGGGCATAATCCTCGTACAGGCGTTCCTTGATGCGGTTTAGGCGGATTTCCTTTACATAGTCGGGCAGGTAAAAGATGCGGTTGATATAGTCGCGCTTGCGCAGGATGGGGTTGAGTTTTTCGTTCAGCTTGAAATCCAGTTTGCTGATTTTAACGCGGAACAGGAACGAAACGGCGAAGGACACAAACACGAAAATAACGCTTATGCGGTCGGTCAGCAGCATGTAGCCGCCCAGCACGATAAGCATCATGATACCGCTGATTAATGAAGCGACGGTATTGATTACCGCGTCAACCCTTTGGGTGGCGTTGTTCATAGCGAAAACGAAATCGTTGAAGAACGCGGGGTCGTCGTAGCAGGCGATGTCCATGGATTTCGCCTTGGCGAAGAGCCTTTCGCGCAGGGCGCGGTAGATTTTCTCCTTGCCCTTGGGCTCGATACGCGCGGAAAAATATTGACGGTACGCCATGTTAAGCGTAACGATGAAGAACATGATGACGATGAAGCGCAGGATTTCGGCGAAGGGCCTGCCGTATTGGATCGAGTCGATGATAAACACGATTTGGTACGTATGCTCGAAGTACACGACCACGCTATGTATCCCGGCCGCCAAAAGCAGGTAGATAACCGTAAACGGCGCGGCCTTGACCGCCATGCCCAGGATAAACAGGTTGTTGGCGAGGGTGCGTTTGATTTTCATGCCGGCACCTCCGTCTTTGCGAGGTAGCTTTCGGCTTGCTTGTTGTACATATCCGCGTAGGCACCGCTTTTGGAAATCAACGAACGGTGTGTGCCGTGTTCAATGATTTTACCCTGCTCCAGCATATACACGCGGTCGGCCCCCGCGGCGGAGGACAAACGGTGCGAAATGATGATCGCCAGTTTGTCCGTGTTTTCCTTACGGGCGCACAAGCGCATGATGGTTTCGTACATGGTGTGTTCGGCGACGGGGTCAAGGGCGCTGGAAGGTTCGTCCATGATGAACAGGCGGGCGTCCTTGGCGAAGGCGCGGGCGGTGGCGATCTTTTGGTATTCCCCGCCGGATAGGACGGTTCCGTCGTCGTCGAACTCCCGCGTTAGGATGGTTTCTTCCTTTTCCTTCAGCGTTTGTACCATTTCGTACGCGCCGCTTTCGCGCAGGGCTTCCACGGCCCTTTCGCGCTGTTCGTGGGAGGTGATGCGCTCCATCATCACGTTTTCCGTTGCCGAAAGGGAAAAGATTTGGTAATCTTGGAACACCACACCCATGATTTTACGGTACTCCCGCAGGTCGTATTCGCGTATGTCCGTGCCGTTAAGGAGGATTTGTCCCTCCGTGGGGTCGTACAAGCGCATGATCAGCTTAACCAGCGTGGATTTGCCCGCGCCGTTGTGCCCAACGAGGGCGATTTTTTCACCGGCTTTTACCGTCATGCTGATGTTGCGCAGGACATAAGGAGGGGCATCGCCCTTGTACCTAAAGCTCACGTTGCGCAATTCCAGCGAACTGACGTGCGTTACGGGCAGTCCCTTTTGGTTTTCGTCTATTTTAGGCTCGTACGCCAAAAAGCGTTTCATATTCTCGATATACTTCGCGTTCTTCGCGCCTTCCACCACGCCGTCGCGCACGCCGAAGAGCATCCACGTCACGCTTACGATCGCGCTCGAAAGCACCATAAAGTCGCCGATTTGTATATCCCCGCGGCTGGCCAGGTACGCCGCGTACAGCCACGTCCCTTGGAATACGACCGTAAAGCACAGCAAGCCGTTAAGCGTGCCCGTCGCCGTTATCCGCTTCCAAAAACGGTCGGTAACCCCGAAGAAGCCCGTAATCGCTTCGCCGTAGATATTCCCCATCACGCCGAAGATACCCGACAGGCGCATTTCCTTGGCGTATTGGGGCAGGTACATGACGCGGTTGACGTAATCCATGCGGCGGGTAAAGGGGAGCGATGCCATATGGCGTTCGTAGTACAGCCGGTTGTTAATCCTGCCGAACACGAAGGAACCGATGAACGAAACGAACATAAAAATCCCCGCGACGGCGTTAATCCCGACCACGGTGGTTACGACAAAGGCCGACGCAAGCAGCGACCCGAAGAAGTTGGAACAGTTATGTAAGACCGACTGCGCCCGGTCGAAGACCTCCAGCGACGCGCGGGTATATTGGTCGTAAAAATCAGGGTTTTCGTAACAGGCGACGTCCACGGAAGTGGCCTTGTCGAACAGCTCGCGGTTGAGCGCGAAGGTGATGCGCTGGTTTTCCCGCGGGACAAAGATTCGGTTATGCCAAGCGTTGTACACGGCGATCAAAAGCATCACCGCGGAAGTAGCGACAAGGAAAACCGTCACGTCAAAGAAAGTCCGCGTAATCTCATCTGCGCCGAAGAGGTAGCGCATGAACACCACCGTAAAGAACGCCCAAGTGGCGGAGCCGATAAGCTGCGAAAGGAAGGCATGGAACACGCGCCAAGGGGAAACGCGGCCCACTTTGCGCAGGAAATAATAGTTGTTGCGGAGGACATTCACGATGCAATCGCCCCTTTGTTCGACATTAAAACATATATTTGGACGCTTGGCAATATAAACATTAATTATAAACCCGCAAGCGGGGTACGGAAAACCATGACCCGTTGCGGGATGATGAAGAGGATTTGGTTATGCGCGATATAATGGGGTGGCAATATACGTGGCGAGCCTTCCGAAATCCGATGGAAATGACAACGAAATAGAAAATGGAAATAGATGTATTACGTTCGACGAATTATTAGGACGAATTAATTCTACAAGAATGATTGGCGTTAGGTGATATAAAAATAATGCCGACACTTATTGAAGAAATTTGCATACACAAATAATAGGTACATTGTAGGGACTTTTTTGTATTGATGTTTTTACCTGTATTATGTAATAAAAAAGTTACATCATTCTTTTTTTGTTTCGTATTTTATATATTAATTGAGTTATATCATTTTTACGCATATTTGAACACGGCACACGGATAACACCACCAATAAACGTAAATTCAATACTTGCACGGCTTGAAAAAAATAATGCGACAAGAAATATCAGACTTAATATAAAAGCAAGCGTTATAATAGTTGACCTTACATTTGTATCAGTAAATAAACCGATAATTTGCAACAATCTTATAACAACCGTAGGCAAAGCGACCAACAGCGACGCAAATAAAATAAAAGTAAAATATATTTTTTTTGAACGGCGGCGAACGTGGTCAACCAAAAGCAGGTTTTTATATTCGATGCGGAAATTTTCTTGTTTTGAGGATTGATAACCGCCGACAACAGTATAATATTTGCCGCTTATGTTTATACCCGTTTCATCAAGGGTTATCATAACGAACCTAACAGCCTGCTTTTAGCCGTTATAAATTCTTCTTCGGTTATTACGCCGCCGTCAAGCAAATCTTTATATTTTTTCAATTCATCCGATACCGATGCTTGGGGTGCGGAAACAACGACAGGCGTAGCTTGCGCTTGCTGATGTTCTTCGTATGCATCTTTCGTAAGACGTAGATTTCGTTGGAAATCTTGAATTTCTTGTTCATTTAGCCATGTAGTATCAAATGCGATTTTTCCTCCGGCAAATGAAATTTCAAAAAGTGTTTTTAGGTTTTTAAAATACATGAACCAAAAAAATATACCAAGCATTATAAGAATTAAAAATACTAACATTACATTATCTTCATCATTATTTGGAGGTTCAATTATAATAAGGATTGTTAAAAGTACTACTGACATGGTTAAAATTATCGCGATAATCCGCATTAATATTGCTTTAAAATGAATAAATCCAGTTCCGGTAACGTCTTTAACATCAACAATTCGTTCTTCGTTCCTTTTCACAAAATTCTTTCCCGTAGAAATATAACAAATGCCTTTAAAGTAAACGCGTTTATCACTTAGTATAGCAAAACCGTTTTCCAAACTTCCTTTTGCCAAATAATTTTCAGCAAAATTATTGCCAAGTGTACAAACAAATTTTTCAGAAGGACTTGCAAAAAGTTTGTTAAATTTTGTTTCAACAACATTATCCATAATTTTACCTCCAAAAAGTATTTTGTAATTTCATGTAAAAGTATTTATTTTTCCCACATGAAAATAAAAAACGCCTATGCGTATTATATTTGTACTGCACCAAAAAAAGCGGACGGGGAAAGAAGCACCCTATCGGAAATGAAAAAGAATCAAGTGAACTGGCGTCGTTTTTCCAGCGGCGTCAGTTTTGTTTTCAATTGTACACGCTGGTG
>WQZS01000009.1 GCA_009780585.1 Defluviitaleaceae bacterium
GGCAGTTACGTACAGGCTACCGAGTATCATGGGTAAAATGCCGAAAGCGGGTTCGGCGGCGGTGGGTGCCCAACGCTGCCCCAACAGGAAATCCATGATGCCGATACGTCCTATCGCGGGTATGCCTTGCGCGAACAAGAAGACGCATATCAGCACCACGGCTAAAATGGAAACCAACGCCGCAATGAAGAAAACCCCGCGCATAAAGTTTTCCTTGTTCAGCCACCATTGCAAACTCTTTAATTTATTCATTATGTATTCCTTTTTTCATAACATCACAACTTCGTGTCAAATTGACACGAAGTTGTGATGCGGATATTTATGCCACGGTTTAATTAATCCCATTCCAACGCGTAACTTCGCCTGTAAAAATGGCTTTGATTTGGTCAATGGTAATATTGGTCAACGGGTTTGCCGTGTTGACAATGACGGCTACCCCGTCAAGCGCGATGTCGATATCCGTAAGCGCGGCTTTTTCGGTTTCACGAAGCAAACGGCTGGACATGCCGATATCGATTACGCCGCTGGTGGCTTCGTTGATACCGGTTCCGGAACCCCCGCTGGAGATTTCGATGTTGACGCCGGGGTTAAGCACTTCGTACGCTTCTTTCATCCGTTGCATCAGGGGTTCGACCGAAGTGGAACCGCCGACCCTTAACGTACCCGTAAGGCCGCGGGTTGTGTATGTTGGGGCGTTAACGTCTACCATCGTCCAGTTTGTTGCCGCGATTTCTTGACCTTGGGAAGAAAGCATAAAAGCGATGAAATCCTGCGCCAGTTCGTTAATTGCGTTGTCTACATTGTATACGATGGTAAAGGGACGTTGCAATCCATACGCACCGCTGCGGATGGTATCGTCCGAGGGGAGTACGCCATCTACGCTGAGTGCTTTAACCGTGTCATTCATTGACCCTACGGATATATAACCGATGGCAAACGAATTATTCATTACGTTGGTGCGTATGCCCGCTGTTGAATTTTCCACCACGGCTTCCACGTACATGTCATCGCCCACGCCGGTGATGCTAACGAACGCATCGCGGGTACCGCTGCCGTCTTCGCGGGTAAATACCGCGATAACGCGACTTGTATCAAAAGTGGCGGCTGGTGCAGGGGTTGGTGTGGCGGTGTTGGCGGGGCGTGGTGTAGCGGTGTTGGCGGGTTCGTTCCCATTGGAATTTCCGCAAGCCGCCAAAGCGAGCAGGAAAATTGCCAACAGGGAGATAAGTACAAGCGTTTTCTTCATGAATCATTCTCCTTAACGATTTTTAACTTCGTTAAGGATTCTACTCATAAAAAATTTTTCGTACTACCATGAAAGTGTATAGTTTATGTAAAATGTTTGTAAAGTCGTAAACCTTTTAATTTATTTTGTTTATCAAATCCCTTGACGAACGTTTAATCTATTCTATCTTATCCAACCACTCCATTACGATTTTGTATTCATGCAAGTCAAACTTTTTTTACACTTATCTGCACATCATTACCAATTTTCAATTTTTTGGAATTGTCTTTCCTTTTCCTCATTTAAAATTTATCATCTAATGAAATGATGATGCACTCGTCGCACATGCCGAGTGAATTAATGGTTATCACCTTCCCGCTCCACTCCTCTTTCAGCCAATCATCAACCAAGAGAAACAGCCATTCGTCTTTTTCGGATTGCTCGGCTTTTTTTTGCCGTCGCGTCATAGTTCCCCATGAAAACCCACTTGCAGTTATCGGGGTCGAACCGCAGCTTGAAACAGAATCCCTCGGTGTCGCGGTTGGCGATTGTCGGCTTCGCGTCTGTTCCCGTCCGCTCTTCTTTTTCAAGAACAAACACGCCGTCCACCGAACCGACCAAGCCCATACTGCCCGACAGGGTGTTAAGCGGGTCATCGTCTTTCAACTTGCGCGTGTGATGAATGAGAAGCAGGGTCAGCTTGTGCTTGTTGGTTATCTCGCGGAGCAGGGTCATGTCGCGGTAATCACAGGCGTAAATGTTTTTGTCAAACTCGGTATCACGGACGTGCTCTAACGTGTCGATGATGATTAACTTCGTGTCGTGGTAAGCGGCTAAGTGGTTGTGCGTCTGTTCAATTAAGCCGCTGTTAATTCCGAATGAAGCCGTGGTAAGTTTCAGCCGTGAGATGTCTACCGCCGCCGCTTTGATTTTGTTCAGTCTGTCCTGTAAGCGCGGGTAATTATCTTCAAGAGCGAGATACAAAACATCACCGTGGGGCAGTATTTTTTCAACGGCGAATTGCAACGGCTCATACTTCTGCGCCATGAGAGTATTGCCGTCAATGATTTCAAAAACTTTCGGCGCGGTGGTGCTTGTTGTTTCGTTCATTGGGATTATTCCTTTTATTTTGGATTTTTAATTGCCATCTATATAAAAACCCCTCGGCGGTGACGTCTTTCCGAAGTGAAGGCTTGGATATTTGTTTATTTAACTCATTATTATGTAATAAATAATAAATATTATGTTATTCGTTAAAAAACATTTGACAGTCATAAATCATGGTGCTATATTATGATTATCACGACATACAAAAATAAATCTGGAAGGTGGTTTTCCAAAATGGAAAAGCAAGCAGAAAAAATTATGCGCTTCAGCAAAGTCATTTATGTGTTGCTGAAGATAGCGTTTATTGTGCTTATCGTCGCAGGCTCATTACAAGCGCTTTCTTTGCTCTTGTCGTTATTAAACCTAAACACAGAAATTGTTACGATTGTCGGGGTTGAAATGGAAGCTCCGCTATTATTCAAGTTGGGTGAAACAAAACTCTATCTGCCAATGGCGTGGGAATCCAATTTCGATATTATGGGTACACGCTCCCTTTTTGAAATTGGATTTGAAGATTTGATGCTTACTGTTTTTACAATTATTGGACTTGGATTCGGTAAATCAGTTTTCAGCTTGTTGCGAGAAAATGGTTCGCCGTTTCGTGATGATGTAGTAAAATCTTTGAAGAAATTGGCGATAGCCCTTCTTTGTATGGGTGTGGTTGCGGGACTAACATCTTTCTTTGCGGCTGGTATCGTTTGGGTGCTTTGTCTGATTTTCGATTATGGACGCTCACTTCAAAACGAAAGAGATACCACATTGTGAGGTGATGACTGTGGCTATCATTTTGCGGCTTGATAGAATGATGGCTGATAGAAAAATATCACTTAATGAACTCGCGGGAAAAATTGGCATTGCCAACGTGAACTTATCAAATATCAAGACAGGAAAAATCAGCGCAATCCGTTTTTCTACGCTTGACGCAATATGTGATGTTTTAGACTGTCAGCCCGGTGATATTCTCGAATACAAACGAGTGGCGAAAGAAGATGAAAACAGTTGAAGCGAAGTGGGAACAGGGTGCGTTTCACCCGCTTTTTCAAAGCGTGTGACCCATTCTGACGGTTAGGCTACGCCATTCCCGTCGTGGGCGCTGCTGCGGGCTTCGCCGCCGATGGCGTCGATACGTCCGAACGGAAAACCTCCGCCATGCTGCGTTGCCTTTCTGCCCATTAGGCTTCGTGCTCCGTGTGAACCGCCCCGCTTGTCGGCTTGCGGCTCTGCTTGCACAATGGGGAACGGCGGACTCAATCATATCAAGCATAATATCCGAATCCGACCCGCCGCTGTAAGACAAGACAATGCGTTTATGTTCGCGTAGCTTGTTTCGCGTAACCATCAGATATTTATGGATGTTGAGGTTGGCGGGTACGGCTTCGGTGATGAATTGGTAAAATTGGTTGTAGTTCATCAAGGTATAAATCTCCCTTCGTTGGAATAAAAATAGCCGTGAGGTTCGCTCTCGGCCAATTAGCTTGACTTGTGATGATACTTATTGATTTCACTTTCTTGTGTTCCCACACTCCATATCAATTACCACTCTCACCGTGATATAATTTTGTTTATCAAATCCATTAACGAACATTTAATCTATTCTATCTTATCCAACCACTCCATTACAATTTTATATTCATGCAAGTCAAACTTTTTTCCCCCCGATTTTTAAACTTATCTGCAAATCATTACCGATTTTCAATTCCTTGGAATTGTCTTTCCTTTTCTTCATTTAAAAATTTATCATCCAATGAAATGATGATGCATTCGTCGCACATGCCGAGTGAATTAATGGTTATCGGGGAAACGCGGCATGTATTTTCCTTGTTGTATATACAATAATTGTTTTCACAGTTCATGTATACTATCTCGTCGTTCAATGTATTTCATATTGAGATACAACGCAATATTTTTTATTTGAGATACCTTATAATTTCCACGGTGATGGACATGAAGTATGAAGTATTGAAATATAACCGTATTAAGGATATACACAATGACTGTGGTTTAAGCCAAAGTCATGTGGCGGGGGAATTGGGGGTAGCGCAAAACACCATGTCCCAATATGAAACGGGAGAACGTAACATCCCCAATGAAGCAATAATAAAAATAGCAATCATATATAAAACAAGCATTAATTATCTGCTTGGTCTAACCGATGAAAAACGTCCGTACACAAAAAAATAGAACCCGTAAATCTTTTCTCTATTGTTATATCATCACTAAAAAAGCAACGGCTGTGCCGTTGCCGGATATAGGCTTTTCGGGGGTTTTGCTAATCCAGCAAGCAAGGCGTGTGGTCGGTCACTTCGTTTCCTCCACACGCCGCTTGTTGGGGTGTACCCCAAGCCCCGGCACAAAACCCGTGTGGGTTTTGTGCCATGAAGCCGTCGCGTTGCTCCGTCTGCTCCGACGCGCTTCGCTTGCGGGGAATGTCAAAACCGTGCCGCCACGGATGAAAAAGTATAAAAAATTTATCGTGTGTCGTCACCGCTCCTTACGTTTTTAGTGCGTCCGTTACTCCGTGCGCCGTCAACGCCAAGTAATAATTCTGTATCCCTCTTAGCCGATTGTAAATCAGAAACGTATCGTTTCATGCCGTTTCGGGCTTGTTGGCAATCGTATTTTTTTTGGGATAGTGCGGAATATTCCTCCCGTAATTCTTTAATGGTCGGCAGTTTATCAAGCCCCAAGGAATCAAAAAAAGCCTTCGCCGCTTCCACGGTTTCGATGGCTTTTTTGTTTTCATCTCGGAAAGTGGGGTTGCGTTTCAAGCGTAGGTATTGGGAATATACATCCCTGTTTTTGTTATACGCGCCAATGTGCCGTTGTAAATCGTTGACTTCATTTATGCGGACGATGCTTGCGTAAATGCGTTTTTGTAGCCCGTCATATTCGGCTTGGGCGTGGTCGGCGGCGTGGGTCAGCGCGTCCATGTCGGTGAGATTGTGGGTTTGTAAAAACAGGATTGTTTCGGCGGCTTGCTGTAAGCTGAAACCCTTTGCCCACCGTTTGTAACCGGGGGAATCCTTTGCCTTGATTGAATTTTCCAAGTCAATGATAAGGTTTATTTTCTTATCGTGGGATGATGGCGATACATTATTTACCATTGACGCATGTGTTTCTTCATTAAATATAACTTGCTTTTC
This sequence comes from Defluviitaleaceae bacterium, assembly GCA_009780585.1. GTDB lineage: Bacteria > Bacillota > Clostridia > Lachnospirales > WQUN01 > WQRX01. Next base: position 5,476 of record WQZS01000009.1, read on the forward strand.
ATCGTTTTTAACATCGTGCAGCTCGGCAACTCTTTTCCGTAAAGACAATTCATCATACCCTTCGGGCAAGCCTTTTTTTCCGGTTGTGAACCTAAAGAAGCGTTCCGCACCCTGCGGTTTTATGGAAATGGTTTTACCTCGCCGTTTGATTTTGCATCCGTCTTTTGTAAGACACTTCAAAAAATCATCGAAGTTTTTGGGTTGGTGGGTTTTCAAAACTTCATCAATCAACCCCGCCAACCTGTCCCGCTTGGTTGACGTTTTATAGCGGTTTGACTTCCCCTTGCTGTGCTTCGGGTTCTCCACCACGGATAACCCCCGCTCATTACAAATGCGGTCTGCCACCCTTTGTACACGCTTATATGAATGGAGTTCGTTACGCAACTTTTTATCGCAATCCAAATTTACGGCGTTGATAACGATATGGCAATGGATATGCGGCTTATCGGTGTGGGTGGCAACAACAAAGGAATGGTTGCCGCTTGATAACTCCATCGCCAACTCCCAACCCAATTTACTTGCCGTTTCCGCATCCGTTTCACCGGGCAAAAATGAAAGCCGAACGTGGTACGCCAGTATTTCATTATCGCCTTGGTCGCGTCCTGTTTTATAACGATATTCATCCCGCGCAAACATAAAATCCTGTGCCGCTACATCGGGTTCACATTCAAAACCCGTTACCAAAGTTCCCCCTTCGGTCTTGTCGGGGTTCATTAAATATTCAATCGTGCGCTTCAAAGTCTGCGCCGCGCCCCATGCTTTATTAGGATGGATGGGGGTGATTTGACTTGTTCCCATTGCTTCACCTCGTTATAATTTCACTATGCAAAAATAAAAAACGGAGCGGGGTGGTATAAAATTGGGTGATGAAAAACAAAGTCGCAAGGAATACATGGATAGGTATTACGCCGAAAACAAAGCGGAAATATCCGAACAAAGAAAAGCGATACGCCAAGCCCGCCAAGAAGAAATAAACGCCGCTGACCGAGCGCGTTACGCCAATGACCCCGCTGCCCGTGAACAGCGGTTAAGAATCAAAACCAAGAATCGGCAAACCCAAATAGAACGTATCGCTACCGATCCCGAAGCCAAAAAAAAGCACGAAGAACGCCTAACCATACGCCGCCAACTCCACAAGGAACGCCTTGCCACCGACCCCGAATACCGCAAATTGAGGGATAGTTACAACGCCAACCAACGTGAAAAACGCCAAAAGCAAAACCTTGAAAAACAAAAAAGCGCGGGGGATGAACCATAAATCGGCCATCCCCCGCTTCCTTTTTTATGCTTGTTTTTCGTCAAAAATGAAGTCACAAGTTTAACAATTTTTGTACCTTTCCGAAAACCTTTAACGCATCGGACACTTGCAAACGCAGATTGCCAACCTCCTCCCGTAGTTCAATCATGTCGGCGGCGTAGATGCTCCGTGTTTCGTTTGCGCGTTTGGCTACTTGGTTGATATTGTTTGTGGCGTTAGCCATAAGGCGTAATGCCTCGCGGACTTCCTTCACATCCATCCGAAGGATATACCCCATCAAAGCCATGTTGCGAACGTAGGATTGCATATTGGTTATCCTTGCGTCATTCATGCGCCGCAACAGCAAGTCGCGCTCATCATCCGTCAGCCGTACCTCAACACGGATTTTTCGCTTGCGATTTCTGTCCATAAATTTGCATCCCCTTCCTACCGTTCATCATGGCTTTTATTTTTTGATTTGGACGGCGTGGGCTGTGTGGGTGTACGCTCGTCTATTTTTACTTCGGTTTTTTTCGGTGGCGGCGTTGGCGGTATATCAGCTTCCGGCGCGTCGCCTTCATGGGTTTGTTCTTCCGGTGCATCGTTGCCGTCCATACTTAAAAGCGCGTCCAATTCCGTAAGCCTTGCCGATTTTACGGTTAATTCATCTTCGAGGGGGAAGGGCTTGGCAAGTTCTTGTTTGGCGTTTTCCACTTGGGAATAAAGGGTTTGTAAATTGGCTTCCGTTCCGTCAAGGGTCATGGCGATTCGTTCAAGGGCGTTGTCGATACGGGTGATATTTCCTACCGGGTCGATACCGAGCGAAACGGTATGGGACATCGCGCCTTTCAAAAAGCATTTGTACTCGCTTCCGAGGGGTTCATAATAAACATACATATCAAAACCCCTATAATCGCCAACCTTTTCCGGCGTTGTACCCTTTACGTTATGACAAGATTGTATAAGTGCCGTACCCGCATCCTTGCGCTCGGTATAGTTAAACGCGCCGATTTTCATGGGGCTGATACCTTCAAAACCTTTGTGTGTATTCGCTTCCAAACGCGACATATCGGCTTTGTAACCCGCAATCTCCAACTTGGACGATTCAATCTGCTTGGGGAAGGTAAGGCGCAGATTATCCTCCAGTTGGTACTGTTGGCTTTGGTGGTGGGCCTTAAACATTTTTAATTTGGCAACCTCAACATCCAATCCCATCTTTTCAGCAATGAGGGGATTACCCGCGCACAACGCCTTTATTTCCGCATACGACAACGCCTGTTCGTCCATATCATCGCAAGTGCGGACGGGGCTTTTGCTCGTCATTATTTGCGAGATAAATTCCTGTTTCTTTTGGACGGTTTGGAAAAGGTAACTGTCAAACGTACCCTCCGTCACGTATCGGAAAATATCCACTTCGGGATTGTTGTTGCCCTGCCGCTCGATACGCCCCGCCCGTTGCGCCAAATCCGCAGGCCGCCAAGGGCAGTCAAGGTCATGCAGGGCGATAAGTTTATCCTGCACGTTCGTACCGCTCCCGCATTTCGCGGTAGAACCAAACAACACACGCACCTTGCCGGAACGCACCTTTGCGAACAACTCCTTTTTTTGCGCTTCGGTGTTGAAGTCATGGATAAATGCAATCTCGTTTTCGGGTACGCCTTTGGCAACCAACTTATCACGAATATCGTCATACACGTTGAAACGCCCGTCTTTGTTGGGTGTGCTGAAATCACAAAAGACAAGCTGTGTCAGCCTGTCCTCTGCGGTTTCATCCCATATACGATACACATTTTCCATACACAAGTTGACTTTACTGTTGGGGTCATCGGGGAGCATGGGGTTCATCATGCGTTGGTCAAGCCCGATTTTTCGCCCGTCCGAGGTTATCTTCAACATGTTATCTTCGGAGGGGTCAACTTGTTTGTTCTGCACCGCTGTAGCCCTTTCGGACAACGCCTTTACCATATCTTTTTGTATGTCGGTAGGTTTTGCGACAATGGTATGGAAGTTTGCCTTGGGTCGGGGTAAATCCAACGTATCGGCGGTTTTAATATCCGCAACCTCGCCGAACAGGGTCATTAGTTCGGGCAAGTTTTGAAACTTGGCAAACCTTGTACGGGCGCGATACCCTGTACCTTCGGGGGCAAGTTCCACCGCCGTCACCGTTTCCGCAAACGTGGATGCCCATGCGTCAAAATGCCCCAAGTTCATGTCTTGAAGGGTGTCGTATTGCAAGTACCTTTGCATGGTATACATTTCGGCAAGGCTGTTGCTAATTGGCGTACCCGTGGCGAAAATCACCCCCTTGTTACCCGTTTCTTCATCCAAGTATCTGCACTTCATAAAAAGGTCAGAGGACTTTTGCGCTTCGGAAGTAGATAAACCCGCCACATTCCGCATCTTGGTGATGAGGAACAGATTTTTGTAATTGTGTGCCTCGTCAATAAAGAGCCGATTTACCCCAAGCTGCTCGAAAGTGACGACATCATCCTTGCGGGAATCGTCCATCAGCTTTTCAAGGCGTATTTCAAGGTTCTTCTTAGATTTTTCCATTTGCTTGATGGTGAAGTGTTCACCCTTGTCGCGTTTCACTTGCTCGATGCCCGCGGTCAAATCGTCAATCTGTTCCCGTAACAACCGTTCCTGCCGTTCCGCAGATAAGGGGATTTTTTCAAATTGGGAATGGCCGATAATCACGCAATCATAATCCCCCGTTGCGATACGGGCGCAGAATTTCTTGCGGTTTTTCGGTTCAAAATCCTTCTTGGAAGCGACAAGGATATTTGCGGAAGGATACAGGCGCATAAACTCCGCCGCCATGTCTTCAATGATGTGGTTGGGTACAACCATCATAGATTTACTGCATAAGCCCAACCGTTTGCTTTCCATTGCCGCGCCAATCATTTCAAAGGATTTCCCCGCACCCACTTCATGGGCTAACAGGGTATTGCCGCCGTAGAGAATCCGCGCAATCGCTCCGCGTTGGTGTGGGCGCAAGGTGATTTCCGGCGATGCTCCGGCAAATTCGATGTGTGAGCCGTCGTATTGCCGTGTTCGGGTGGAGTTGAACAGCTTGTTGTACTTGCTCACAAGGGCTTGGCGGCGGTCAGGGTCTTTGAATATCCAATCCTTAAACGCTTCTTTGAGGGCATCCTGTTTTTGCATGGCAAGGGTCGTTTCTTTTTTATTAACTTCGCGGATTTCTTTGCCGTGTTCATACTTGATGTCATATACGCGGATGTCCCTCAAGTTAAGGCTTTGTTCTAAGATGGCGTAAGCGTTCGCCCGCTTTGTGCCGTAGGTGGTATATGCCTTTACATCGTCGTAGCGGGGAGTGGTTTTGCCGGAGATATTCCATTCGCCCGTGTGGTCGGAATAATTAACCTTAATCGCGTTCTTTTGATAATAAGGCGTTTCCAATACCTCATAAGCGAATTGCTGATAGTAATCCTTATCTACCCACGTTGCACCCAAACGGACGGCGATTTCGGAAGCGTCCAGCTCTTTAGGTTGCGCATCTTCAAGAGCGGCGATATTGACGGCAAGCTGTGGAGATAACGCACCCCAATCAAGGTCGCTTTCGCTACTGCGTTGTTTGATGGTGTGTTCAAGGGATTTCGCAAACCCCAATTTCTCCCGCACGTTGCCGGAAAGGTACGCATCCGCTGTTATATAGGGGCGTGATTCAAGAAATTGTTTGTAACCTTCAAATTCATTCCCCGCTTCCATACAAAGCCTTTGCAACTCATCACGGCTGGGTATGATGCCGCCTTTGACGCTTTCACCGCCTAAATCCTTAAAGATAACGCCTTGCAAATCTTGGGCGATTTCTTCCTCGGTTTTCCATGCCAACTCAGCCATGTACGGCATATCCACTTTACCCTTGCGGGATATGGACACCGCCAAAGCCTCGGCCGCTGTGTCAACGGAATATATCTCCACTTCTTGTTTAATGGTGCGCTTCGTGAAAATATCGGATTTACGTTCCAATTCGCCGTTTTCGTCCAATACTTCCAATGATGCAAGCAAATAGTATGAAGAATCTTCGTTAAAAGCGCGGGCGTTGGCACTTGTGTTTATCAATCCGTGCTTTTTCGTGAAATTATCATACAGGCTGTTCAACTGCCCTTGCATCGCCGCTATTTGCTCATCCGAACCGTCGAAGAGTTGGATGTCGATGAGTGCTTTCGCCGTATCACGTAAACCCACCATGCCTTTGATACGTTCCAACGTAGCGGCAGGCATATCCACCGGGCGCATGATGCTGTTTTCACGGAAATAAACGGTATCATCCACAAGGGTATAGCTGAAATTCTTAACGCTTGGATCGGCGGGCAAAACGGGTGCGGCAGAAGCATCCAAATCCAAAACATCCACTTCATTTACATCATTAACACCTAACCCCATATCAATGGGCGTTATTTGCCCCTCAATATGAAAAAGGGCTTCCTTGAGTTGTTGGTTCAAGTCAGCCCCTTCGATGGGTGTACACGTTGTTGTGTTTTCGTTGCCGTACATTCGCAACCCCGATTCTGCCGTCATGTTACCAATTATCATGTGAGGGTTGTCTGCGAAGTAGGTGTTTATTGAAATATCCTTTTCGGGGTTAAGTGCATCGGGTATTTGTTCCAAATGTACCCACGGCGGCTCAATATCCCGCAGGTTCTCCCGTCTTTGTAAAAAGATAATGTCGCTTGTCACTTCCGTTCCGGCGTTTTTAAGAAAGGCGTTGTTGGGTAAACGAACCGCACCCAGTAAATCCGCTCGTTGGGCAAGGTATTTTCGGACGGAGGGGTTTACTTTATCAAGCGTACCCTTGGAAGTGACGAACGCCACGATACCACCGGGGCGTACTTGGTCGAGGGTCTTGGCGAAGAAATAGTCGTGTATCATAAATTTGTGTTTGTCGTACTTTTTATCCACTACGCCAAAACCGCCGAACGGCACGTTACCCACGGCAACGTCAAAAAAGGAATCGGGCATGGAGGTTTTTTCAAAGCCCATCACTTTAATGTCGGCTTGCGGGTACAACTGCTTGGCAATACGCCCCGTGACGGAATCCAACTCCACGCCATACAGCTTGGCGTTTTGCATGGATTCGGGGAGCAGACCGAAGAAGTTACCGACACCCATTGCCGGCTCTAAAATATTGCCACTCGTTACCCCCATGCGTTCCAATGCCTCATACATAGCGGATATGACCGCGGGGCTTGTGTAGTGGGCGTTGAGTACGGAAGCTCTTGCGGTTTCGTATTCTTCGGGGGATAACAAATCCTTTAATTCCTTGTACTCCTTCACCCAACCCAATTTTGAATCGTCAAAGGCTTCTTGCAAGCCGCCCCAACCGACAAAGCGTGAAAGAACGGCTTGTTCATCGGGGGTGGCATGGCGGTTTTCGGTTTCGATGGCTTGTAGGGTTTTAATGGCCTCGATGTTGTAGGCATATTTGGTTTTCGCGCCGCCTTCGCCTAAGTGCGGGTCGGTGATGCGGAAGTTGGTTGGTGTGGATTGTTCCGTTTGCGGTATGCTACGGTTTCGGGTTTCAATATCATCCCTGCCGTGTCGGATAACCACATCATACCCTGCATCAGCGAGGCGTTCGATATAACCGTCAAGCGTGTGTTGGGGAACACCCACCATCGGTATGCGTTCTTCCATACCCATATCACGGGCGGTTAAGGCGATTTGCAACGCATCAGATACAAGCCGTGCATCATCCCCAAAGGATTCATAAAAATCCCCCAACCTATAAAGCAATATTTCATTGGGGTGTTGGTTTTTAATAAATTGGTAATCACGCCACAAGGGAGTGCCTTGGGAACGCGGTTCTTGCGGGGGGTCATTCGGTGACGGCGTTTCCTTTTCGGTTGTGATTGTCGGCGTTTCTATTTCCTGTTCCAACGCACGGAATTTACGTACAAACGTGTCAAGGATTGTCGGGTGGGTATCTAATATGAAGTAATGCATTTCTGCATTAGCGGTATCAAATGTTTTTGCCCATTCCTTGTTTTCATTTGAGTAACGCCTATCATAGTCGAAATGTTTCAAATTATTTCCTAAAATCCATCCCACACGCTCTACACCAAATTCATCAACAACTGCGCGGGCGGCGGCTTCGGTGTCAACGTGTTGCGTACCCGGCATCGTGCCGCTTACGCTTCGTTCAATAATTGCCTGTTCAATAGCGGCCGCACACTCGCGGTTTAAGTTCATGCTTTCTACCGCTTGTTTCCTTTCTCTCCTTTCAATCGAATCCCGTAATGTGTATTTGTAGACGGGAATTTCGTTTTTCGGAACATTAGGGCTTTCGAGGGGTGCGGGTTCTACCGCTTCCCTTTCCTGTTCGGTTAAAACGGCTTCCCGCTCCGGCTCGGTAAAAATGCCATTCTCAACAAGATATTTAGCGTAATCGTGGGTGGTCTTGTTGATAGGATAAAAAACATCGCCGCCGTTTTCGGTTTTATCTGTGATTAAACGGTACTCCGTGTTGAAATAACTTTCCGGCAAAACCGATTCATCATAAAACGCCAAATAATGTACGTAGGGATGATTTTCTTTAAGCCAAACGGCAAACCCGCTTTCCTTTCCATTTTCGTCTATATCCGCGGTTGCAAAGGCTTGGCGCACCTTTTGATTTTCAAAAGCGTTATGCACGTTTTCACGTATATAATCGTTTAAGCCGTATTCCTCGTTTTGGTATTTATTCTTTAACATTGATACGCTTCTAACGGATTTACCGTCTTTGAGTGCTGCTTCGATAAAATCCTTGGTACTGAGGTTGCCGTATTCCTTCGTAACGAAACCCTTATCGAGCGTTTCCAAAACACGCGCTTTTTGCATAGGTGGAAGGTTATCCGCAAAACCGTGGGTGTTTTCGTAAATTGCTTTGGCTTCCGCATCGGCTTTTGCTTTTTGTTCCATTTGTACACGTACCGTTTCGGCATCTTTTTTGTTAGCTTCCCAAAGGGTGATGCGTTCTTCCATATCGGAGGCTTTGATATATTCGGCATGTTCGGAAAGCGTACCGTCATTACGAAATTCGCTGATAAGGTAGTGGGGTTCGGGTTCAGCACCGGGAGGGGCTATGTTTTCAAGAGAAGCGATAATCAAATTATTTCTGCCGTTGAAAAACTCACGCCCGATATAGGGGTCGTTGGTGGGATTTTCACGTATGCGTTCAAGTCTTGATTTATACGGCACGTCAAGCGGGAAATGTTCTGCCATGATTTCATAAACTTTTTCCGCGATTGCGATGGGTAAAATAAAACCAATGACCGCGCCGTTATCATCCTTAACAACCAACCCGTGCTTTCGGCTTTCGTAGTCGTCGGCGTTTTTTACGTTAAGGGATGCACCGTCACCAAATACATCAACAAATGTTTTGTTATACGTAAAATACTTAGTGCCGTCCGTAAAAAGGATGTTGTCATGAACGCTATCCTTAAACGGCTTGTAAGCGTGGTTTCGGCTTGTATCGAGGTTGTATAATTCGCCCTCCGTTTTCATGGTACGCAAAATAACTTCATTCTCAACGGGAACAAGCGGCGGGAGTGTTTTTTTGCGTTTGTCGGCGTTCCTGTAGAGATTTAATTGTTCCGCTACCTTGTTAATATCCTGTTCGGCGGGCTTGAAAATGAAATATTTATTGGAAATGAAAAGCTGACCGGAATCATCCCTAGCGTACAGGAGATGGTTTGTCGGGTCGTTAGGGTTGCGAAACATATCCGCAATAGCACGGGTGATGGGTAAACCGCTTGAGGGGGCGTTTTCCGCTACGGTAGCCCGTGCATGTTCCCGTTTGTTGATATAATCCCATTCTTGCGGGGTAAGGAATTGTTTATCATCCAGTAAAATTCCTATGCGATGCTGTACCTTATCCCACGGTACGGTTACGGGCGTTGTTCCGTTGTTGATAACGGTGATGCCGTCCGTATCACCACCGAACGCTTCACGTAAAAAATCCGCTGTATCTAAAGCACGAGCGGATTCATCATGCGCTATATGCTCATACACACGGATTTTGCTTTCATTGTCGCCGTTCCATGCAATGATGGCGTTGTCTATATCCTTTTGGGTGACGGGTATGGGTTGGGTGGCGGCGATTTCTTGTTCCGCTTTTTCGTCCGCTTGAATGGCGGCGATTTGCTCCCTTTCGGAATAAAGACCGTGGATTTCGTTGAATACATCATTAAGGGTTAATTGCGTGGGTATGGTCTTTGACGGTGTGCTACTCCGTATTGGCGTGTTAATCCTTTTGGATGTGTCGGCGGCTTCGGTGGAAATTTCACCCGCTTTACCTTCTTGTAAAAATGGTAAAGGTTGTGCGACAAGTTCATAATTCGGAAACAGGGTATATTCGCCTTTTTCAAAAGCCTTTAGGTTATCAAGGGTTTCCCTGCGGCTGTCATGGGAACGGTGGTCGGCAGGGGTTTCTTGCATAACATCAAGCATAGACAAAAGAAGATCGGCGCGTATATCGGGATTATCGAGCAAATCACCGACACGGCGTGCTTCGTGCCAAAAATAAGCGGAGTGCGAAATGGGGATAGGCGGCGACGTTTCGGTATTATCATAAAAACGAATAATACTTGCACCAAGGATTTGCCGTTCATACGACGGTAAGCGGTCAAGTTCGTTTGGGGTCATGTATTCGCCGTTTTTGATAAGGCTGTTAATTCGCTCTGCGACGTTCGCCCAACCAAGGCTAACCTTTGCGGAAGGTTCTAAAATTTTGCCCTTTTTTAATGTAATACCGTTACTGTCATGGTTTTCCCAACTGCTATCGACATTGGGGATACCGATGCTGCTACCTCCCGTACCGTATTCATCACGTAAAAATTTTGTCCGTTCCCCTGCGCTGTGTTCTTGAAGGAAATAGGAAAATATACGAAACTTACTATCTTCAATGTTTGACCCCATTTTTATACGCGCGTTAATTTCTTCGTTTGTAATAACGCTCATAGCAGGGTCAAGATTGCTGCCCGTAAAAAAGCCGCTTGTTTGGGTGTTGTCCCTTGCAAGCGGCTTTTCGGGTGTTCCGTTTAATATAGATTTATCAGGCGGCGGCTCGGTTAGCCGTATATCAGTTCCGTTTTGATTATTTCCTCCACTTGGGCTTTCAATGCGTTCATGTGTCCCACCCATGCCATCGGGTCGGTGTTCTTCAAATCCTCCGATACGGGGTTGGCTTTCACCATTTGCGCCATCATGGATTCTATTCTGTCCTTCGCTTGCTCCTCTATCTCGTGGCAATGGAGGAACAGCTTGCCTGACATTTTCAAGTCCGTGTAGATTATCCGGCGGTGTTCCTTGAGGAAGTTCTTGCGCATCAAACCCCACTTGGTCAACGATGGCAGCTTCTTCTCGGTTTCGGGAATCCCGATGTCGGGTATCAAGTAATCCCCCTCCCAACGATATGTTATCTCTACCTTCGGTGCGGGTGTTCTGCCTGTTTTGGTTGCGGTCATGGGAGTTGCTCCTCTCTTTTCGTGCAAGCCGCGCTTGCTCCTTGTCGTGTTCTTTTATAGCTATTCCGATTTCGCGTAAAACATTTTCGGAAATCGTGCTGATGCCTTCGCCAAGTGCCTTTAATGATTTGGGGTTATCAAAATCGTCAAGGTGTTGGAAAAACGCGCTGTCTTGGCGGGTGTAAGCCGTAGTATCAAGCCCGCATCGTGACATAATCATGTAGGCGGTGCTTTCGGCTAGTGTCGCTTCAAAATTATTTATGTCGGAGATGACCGTTCCTTCAACTTCAAAGGCTTGTAAAATATCGTCAATATTTTCTTCAATATAGTCCTTGGCAAGTTCGGCGGCGAGGGTGGGGATTTCGTTTAAGGGATGGCCGATTACTTGGGTGACGAGTTCTTCATGCTCAGGGCGCATTTGCCATATATAAGGTATTTTGGGGTTATACCGTCCCTCGGTGGTATCAACAAAATCAAAAACATACCGTAATTTCTGTTCACCGTCCGAATCGTCCAATAACGCGATGCCTTTTGACCCTCTAATAATGGAGCGGCCTACGGGCTTGTTCCACGTTTTCAATTCGGCGCAAGCGGTGGCATTGGGCTTTTGCGCGTGGATGAGTAGCTGTTCATCGAAGCTGTACTTGTACATACGGGCGGCGGTGGTAAGCATATTCGTCCAACTCGTTACATCGTTTACGACATATCTTCCGTGTGCTTCCAATAAATCGTTGTAATGCAAATACTTATTTGACACCTAAATTTCCTCCTTTACTATACCACGCATGGCGGGTACGTGTCAACATTATCGCTACCCACTTACATTGTTGTGGGCTTCACTTTTCTTTTTCACATCCTTCATTTTTTCGATGAAAGAAACGGGGGGCTTACGTAAATGGTTGATAAATGCGTCTAAAATTGAATTGTGGGTTGCTATGTGAAAAGTGGGATGGTTGTCACCGCTCCCCATGCCGTCGTTACGATAAACCTCTGCCCATGAAATATTTTTTGTAGAAAAACCGTTGGGGTTAAATTGGATATGCTTGGACAACACCCACATCATCCGTGCCTTGCCGTATCTGTCGAGTAGATATTCCGCAGGGGTCGTTAGGTTATAACGGTTTCCAACTTCTTTATACTTTTGAATGGTTGCGGTTATGGCTTCGGCGCAGTCAATGTCTGTTCGGCGGTTAATATCGTAGTTTTCCAATGCGTTGTGGTTTTCCGCTTCATTGGCTGAGAATCTTATAAAAGGTGCTTCCCTTCGATTTTCCGGCAGGGCGGGCGGCGTTGGTGGTTTATACGGCGATGGCGATACAGGGGATGGTGGCAGGGAAACGGGAGGGGCTTCAATTTGGGATTGCGTTGTAATAACTGCTACCGAAGGGGTGGGTTGCACCGCAGTAATAAATTCGTTTTTCGTCATATCATCATCGTGTTTTTGCTTTTCATTGCGTCCTTCCTCCCCTACGAATGAAAGTAATTTTTTGAATGTGCGTCCGTTGGCGTAAAACGAGGTAACGATGCCATCTTTACGGATAGATAAAATATCGCTGATAGCCAATGTACGCCCCTTGTAATCATCCGGCCGTTCCACGGTAAGCCACATAAAAATACCCTCCGGCGTGTCGGAGGGTGGGGCGGGCAATGGAGCGGTGTAAACAATGTGATAATCATGTCGGCTTATTTCAAGTTCATTTAATTGCAATTCTTCATATGATTTATACGCTGTGGGTATATCCTCTGATTTAATTTGATAAACGGCAAACGCATCACCGCTGTCATGGAGGTACTTAGCCTCCAGTATGGCTTCGGGGTTGCCGGATAATAAAGCGATGTATTCACGGGAATTTTGCCATACGCCGCAAGCCACGCCGAATAGTCCCGTATGGTTGGTTATATCGGAATCATAACGCGCCATTGCTTCGGTGCTATCCTTGTAAAGCATGTAAACGGTCATATCACGGCGGAACAGGGTAAGGGCGCGATCTTGGGTCAGCGGCAGGAGTTCGGGTCGGGTGTAACCGTATTGATTGCGTTCGGCTACGGTGATTGCCGGGTCGGGTGGGTACTTTATTAACGGCGGGTCGGGCAGCTTGGGACGTTCGGTTTGCATGAGCGGTTGTTTTTGGGTTGGTTCATGTACCGCCAACGGTTTTACGATGTGGTGGCTAAACGTTACCCCTGCGATTGTTTCTGTATGCAATTCGGTTGTATAAATCGGGGTTGCTTGCGGTTCGTTTGGAAGTTTTGGCTTCGCTCGTACTTCTTCGGGTGGTATTATTTTTGGTTCGTTTCGGGGTTTGGGGAGCGTCATGGGGTCAAGCCCACGTTCTTTACATACCAAGGCAAATTTATCCTTGATTATGTTGATTATTATTTCGGATTGATTTCTAATCCCCTCTAATGTATCTGCGTCAATGCTGCTTATATTGGCGGGGTCAAACGCCGTCAACTCCGAATCAACGTCAACCCCAAAGCGGCAACATACCACAAAGGTAACGCTTGCAACAAAAAAGCCTATGTTTTCAAAATAAGTACCGCCGTGCCTTTCGAGCCGCGCAAGACGTTCAAAGACGAGTTGTTGAATAACACCGTTAAAATCGGAATCATCGTTTATTGTCCTAGCCACAGGCAGTAAATTACCCAAAACCTCACCAAACACACAACGCAGGGCATCATCGGAAACAACATCCCCCGCCAACCGCAGTACAGGCTTACCTTCCGTTTGGGATATATCAAGCAGCCTAACATCCCCAAACTGCACAGGAGGGGTAATGAATACTTCCTCTATAATCCGCTTGCCCGAACCGTCCAACATAACCGCCCCGGTAAGAGGGTCGGTTTTACTAACTATTTTTTTCACGGGTTTTTGTTCAATCGGAGCTTTGATTTTTATGGTCTTGCCGCCTTTGATAACCCTACGCCCATATTGCTCCTTCCATCGGTCAAAATCCGCCAATTTGGTCGCGTGGGGCATTTGCGTGTATATTAACAAAATATTGCGCCAACTATAATGATAAAAATGCGATACCACACGCAAGAAATCACGATACCTAACAGGGTCGTGGAGTTCATATAACACATCTTCATTGTCCTGTGTGTCTTGAAAAATAAAATCCATAAATTATCGCTTCCTTTATTTGTTATCATCATTGGCCAACTTGTAATAATAACCCGAATCATGTATCTTTACTGCATGGGGGTGAGTTATTGAAATCATCAGACATACAAGTTGGACATATATATTATGTGGATTATGAACCTGTACGTGACGGTGAATTTAATGGACTGCATTTATCCGTCGTTTTGAAAAGAAATAATGATAAACACACTTTTGTAGTTATGCCTTTGACAAGTTCCGCAAATGGCGATGGCGTAAACAAAATTAAGATAGGTAAAATAACAGGATTGCCGTCAAATATAAGGAGTAAGGATACGTATGCGGTTTTCAATCAAGTACGAACCGTTAATGGCAATCGTTTTAGAGCATTAAAGAGCGGAAAAGGCAGGATAACCGTTCCGATGGACAGTAGTACCTTTGAAAGTTTGTATGTCTTGTTTATGCGCGATACGCTTTACAACCTTGACCACGATAAAAAAATAGCAATTCTTAAAAAAGCGTACGATGAGGAACGATTCAATAAAGCGGTAGATTTGGCATATACTGTAATCAAACTCCAAAGAATTGGCATAAATAAAGAAAAAATTACTGCGTTAAAAAATGAAATAAAGGAAATAATATCGGATGTGTCCTATCCATTGGATGCAAAACAGACAGCAGACGGTATACAAGCAGTTTTCAACGAAGTAAAAATTCATCATTGTAACCCGATGAAATCTATGTTACACTAAGGTGGAAAACAAGAAGGAGTTAGCTACTCCAACTTAGGCCGAAAGGTCGGAACGGGTATAGAATCCCAACAAAAAACAGAGGCGCGGATAAAACCGTGCCTTTGTCTTTCATAAAGTTTTTTCTTACGTACCATTTTTCAACATATGGTAAACAATCTGCGGTCTAGCCCATGTGCGTTGAAACTTACGCCAATCCTCGGCAGTTTCACCCCGTTCGTTTCGGTACAGCATGGCATACGGCCAAAAGCCCGCCCGCCAAGTGACAAACAACCGTTTTTCGGCATTTGCCATCGAATCGTCGGGGTAGCCAACCAATACATAGCATTTCAACTTATGCCCCGAAGCGTCTATAATCCCACCGTCCCGAAGCATTTTTCCGGCATTTACCAAAGCATCAAAATCCTCCGGCGAATCATAAGCAAAGTACATACGCTCGGTTTTCGCTTGCCGTAATAAATCTACATGCCACTCCCGCAAAAGGTATTTATCCAACCCACCCGTAAAAACAGGGCGTTGGGGTTGGTGGGACAGCATTTCAAAAACAGCTTTTATATGCGAATCGGAACAAGCCAATAAATTATCATCAAGGACATTCCAACCCGATTGTATGGGTAATTCCCGTATGCCACCTTCCCGCTGCGGCGATGAACAAAACCAACAACTCCCGTGACACCCGCGGGAAGTAATGACATAACCTTCTTTTAAGTAAAGACCCGGTACGAAGTCACCGCCGGGCGAGTTAAAGGCAGGCCCGCCTATTTTTACCCCAAACCCTGCCTTGTACCAATCCTGTGCAAGCTGTACCGCTTTGGGCATGTCGTATGTGAACGCTACGGAAACATGGACTTCTTTTATATTACCGCTCATTTTATCAAGATTGCTTAAAATTTCTTTTGTTGGCGAAGCGGTAAAGGCCAACGAATCATCCGGCGTGGCTTTTGTACGCCGTGGGAAAATACGGATAATATTGTGCATGACTGTCCCTCCCCCCTAAAACATGGATACACAAAATAAATAAGCGTCCGTTTTTATCGTCCGCTCATTTACTTCAACTGTGGGAAATTCAATGTCGTTAATATCAAACGAACGCACCACCCCGATTGACCCATCCGACAACATGACTTTTTTGCCAATAAGTTCTAACGGCATAAATCTAATGAACAAATCAACCAATCCGGCATCCAATTCTTCCCCCGCCAATTCCTTGAGAAACGACAAAACATTAAATGGGCTTCGGGGCTTTTTATAAGCACGTTGCGAAACCATCGCATCGTAAATATCCGATATAGCCGTTATACGGGCTTCAATCGGTATGCGCATATCTAATAAGTGGTCGGGATAGCCTGTTCCATTCATTTTTTCGTGGTGGCCACGCGCTGCATACCGCACAACATTGGGGAAATCGGTAAGCAGTTCATAACTTCGGATCGTATGCGTTTTAATGATTTGATATTCCGTGACGGTCAACTTACGGGGGGCGTTCAAAATACCCGGCGGCAAGAGTGCTTTTCCGCAATCGTGTAATAACCCAATCAGCACAAGACGGTCTATCGTTTCCTTATTTAACCCAAGCCACTTACCCATAAGCCCATTCAACAACCCCGTATTCACGCAATGGCGTTGTAGGTATTCGTCCACGGGGGCGAGGGCGTTAATGAGGGAAAGGATTGTAGCGGCGTTTGCAGAATCCAATCGCTTTGTTAAATCGTCGGAAATGCTTAATAAGTTGTCACTTTCCATAACCTTCTTTTTCGCTATTTCTTCAAGCAGCTCCACCGCTTCTTGTTTAACGGCGGTGTAGCCCGTTTTTTCTTCAAGGATTTGTCTGCGGGTATCAATGGGTTTATCCGCTTGTTTATGACGGGTATAAACGATTTCATTTCCTTTGTTAAAATTCCGTAGCTTAATCAATTTATCGTTATCCAAAAAAGTACCGCCTTTTATTAGAAGGCGGCTTGCGTCGTAGTTATATATATCTTCCGTAGCGTATGTCCCCGTTTGTAAGTCTTTAATATAAATCACGTTAAGACTTGCGTTTCCTTTATCCATCGCACCCACATCCTTTCCTACTCGCTAATTAAGCGGCAACCATATTCGGTAAAGCTCCCTCTATCAACGGAATTAACCGCAACGGCGGTAAACAGCCTGTCGTTATCGCTAATTTTCATGCGCAACGTAAACCTATCCCCAACAAGAAAAGAATTGGACGGTGCGCTGAACCTAACCCCTGTACGGCTTATGTTGATAATATTTACCGCTAAGATTTCAAACAGGGGGAAGATTTCACCGTCAATTATCAAAGCCTCAATGGTAGCCATGAAATTAACCGCATACCGTTCCATGCGGCGGTTTTCTTTTTCTTGACCTTTGAACAACGCGAATACATACCGCGATATATCCCTAACTACACGACCCTTGTATTCGCAGGGGGATGGGGCAGTCAAAATAAATAATGAACAAATATCGGCAACCCTTAATGATGGGGGCAACCCACGCCGTAATTCAATCCATTGTTGTTTTTTATCGTGTTCGGAAATCGTATCTTCGGTTATATACTTATTGTTTGGGGCATACACCAAAACGGTACAGCCCGTATAATCACTTCCCAATGCCACAAATGCACCCCCTCCAACAAAAAAAATCGGGGCTTCTGCTTTCACAAAAAACCCCGATTTTTTACAAACATTTTATTTATTGCTTCTTTTCATACTCCATTGAATACGTGGGATAACCTTCCCCTTCGTGGTTTAAGATTATCGTGGCATCATAGGTTTTATCCGTCTTGGACGAATACAACCCCTTAATAAAAATACGTCCTTCGGTTATGAGGGCGCGGGCAATGGTTTTGGTGAGTGTCTTTTTCTTTGCCGTGAAAAACTTGCTGTCCTTCCATAAAGCAAATTTGCACCACCTATTCATGCAGGAAAACATATCCCTATTATCGACCACATCGTTGTTACAGCGCGGGCATACGCCTAAAATTTCGGCAGGCTTGCTGTTATAATCACCGTTCGACACAGAAGCGAATAATGATTTTTTATCGTTCGGCACGGTTTTGTTTTCCATAACGGCATTGCTTACATAATTGGAAATGGCGGTTATAAATTCGGCAGCCGACAGTTCGCCGCGCTCGACACGCTTCAAATCGCTTTCCCATTGGGCGGTGAGTATAGGGGACTTTATGGAATCCGCATCCGGCAAAACCTTTATAACCCCGATACCCTTTTCTGTAGGCAAAATCAACTTATTCTTACGGATAATATATTCACGGCGCAGTAGCGTTTCTATGATTTCTGCACGGGTGGCGGGAGTGCCAATGCCTTTACGCTCGGCATCTTCGGGCATATCCTCTACGCCCGCACTTTCCATCGCGGATAATAACGTATCTTCCGTAAAGGATTTGGGTGGGGAGGTATGCCCCTCTTTGATATTTACCGTGGCAGGGTATTCATGGTTTTGGGTCAGGTTCGGCAGGGATTTTTCGTCTTGCTCCGCATCATTGGCGGCAGATTTCTTTCCAAACGCCGTCATAAATGCGTTTTCAATAACTTTCCAACCTTCGTCAATAACCGTCTTACCCTTGGCGGTAAAATCAACCCCGACACATCCCATGCTTTCAACCGTTATTACCGTTTCGGCGTACCGTTGTTTTTGTGATACGGCGGCTAACAGCCGTGCGCATACCATCATAAGGATATTCTTTTCAGCGGGGGAAGAATCAAGGTTGACCTTACCGGCTTCGGCGGTGGGGATAATGGCGTGGTGATCGGTGACTTTTTTATTATTCACCACTTGGAGTACATTGATAATACCGACATTCCCAACAAACGGCAGGGAAGCGGCTATGCTTGTAACAAGGGCGGGAATCCCCGCCGCCATGTCCTCCGTGATGAATCGGGAATCCGTGCGCGGGTAGGTTAAAATCTTTTGTTCGTAGAGGTTTTGCGCGTATTTTAACGTGTCGCTTGCCGAATAGTCAAAAAGTCTGTTAGCTTCACGTTGGAGGGTGGTTAAATCGTATAACTTCGGGGCGGTGGTGCATTTTTCTTGCTTGGTTACGGATTTAACAATGGCGTTGTTGCCATTACATTTGGCAGCTATGCTTTCCGTTTGGGTTTTATCCTTAAAGCGTTCACTAACCGCTGTAAATCCCGTACCCACCAATTCAATCGTATAAAACGGTTCTTTGGTAAAATCCTTGATTTTATCCTCCCGTTCCACAATCATGGCGAGGGTTGGGGTCTGTACCCGCCCGATGCTTAACCCCTTTACATTGTACAAACAACCAAACAAGCGGGAGTAATTCATACCCACAACCCAATCCGCTTGCTGGCGGCATAACGCCGCTTGGTGGAGGTTGTCATACTCCGTCCCTTTGCGTAGGTTCTTTATACCTTCCGCAATAGCCGATTCTTCCATTGACGAAATCCAAAGTCTTTGCATCGGTTTCTTGCATTTACAATGGTTGTAAACCAAGCGGAAAATCAATTCACCTTCGCGCCCCGCATCGCAAGCATTTATCACCGCTTCCACATCGGAACGGCTTAACAATTCTTTGAGGGTTTTTAATTGCTTCTTGGTGCTGTCGTTGGGTTTGTATATCCACGGGTTGGGGAGGATAGGCAAATCGTCAATGCGCCACTTCGCGTACTTTTCACCATAAGCATCCGGCGGGGCAAGCCCAAGCAAATGCCCCACACACCATGAAACGATATAACCGTTACCTTCGTAATAACCGTCTTTTTTGGATTTCGCACCGACAATGGATGCGATTGCCCTTGAAACGGATGGCTTTTCGCCAATCACTAACCGCATAAATCAATCCCTCCCCCATGATTTAACTAACACAGCCCCAAGCAGAAATGCACATAACAATGAAATCCCCATCAAAATCAAGCCGCTTGTGTAATGGAAGGAAAGGATTTGACCCGTCTGCGGGATATAAATAATCCCGCCTCCTTCCTCGTCCATCGGCAACTCCACGATGTTCATATCCCGCTCTTTCGTAAGTTCCATTTTTACGGTTTCATTTTCGCCAACTTCCAAAAATATGCGCTGTGTTTCAATTAAGAAGCCAAACGTAGGACGCAGCTCACGGATGAAGTACAAACCCGGTTCAACTTCCATATAAGCCAAACCGTCCACCGCCGTAGTGAGTTCCGCAACACGGCGGTTATCGTATGCCCTGTGTACGGAAAAGACCCCACCCGATAAGGGATTGCCCGACCCCGCCGCACGGGTGCTTATTTCAATTTTGCTTTGGGTGTCGGGTATCGCTTCGATTTCTACGGGTGGCGGGGGGGATGGAGCTGCCGTAACCGGTGGGGGCGTTGGGGTAGGTGCAGGGGTCGGCGTAGGTTCTGCCCGAACAGCCAGCGACATGTCGGTTATATCCCCCGCATTGATTGTTACGGGGATTCTGTCCAAGTTTGTAATATACCCCTGCGGCATGGTTGATTGGCGCATGAAGTATCTGCCCGGTGGCAAAAACACGGACGCTTCCCCGAAGAAGTCGCTTTTCAACGTAATAACCAGCGCGTCCGTCATAATATCGTGGACGGTTATCGTCCCGTTGGATAATCGGTTGCCTGTTGCGCCGGACATGAGCGTTACCAACAAACGGCCGTTTACGGGAACAACTACATCAACATCCGCTTCAGCTTCGGGTACAGTTTCCGCTACGTTGAAAAATGTTATGGAGAGTAACTCCCCCGCCGTGATTCTGATATTTGTGCGCGTAGAATCCAAAACAAAACCCGCAGCGGGTAAAATTTGACGGATGTAATAATCCCCCGGAAAAAGGTTGACCGCCGCTTCCCCATATGGATTGGTTTGCATTTGTGCTACAAGACGGTCATCCATGATGCCGCGGATTTCAAAAAAGGCATTGTTTAACGCCGTGTTCGTTCCGCGTTCCCTGTTGGTGATTAACAACCGCCCGTGGGTAGTGTTCGCTGTAGCCGTTTCCGCTTGCGGTGGAATCGGCCTGTGAACGACATTGATTTCCGTCAGCCTGTCAGCGGTAATCCGCACCGACACCCTGTTAGCGTTGGGGGTAAAACCGGAAGGCGCGTACACTTCCCGCAAAAAGTAATTACCCGCAGGAAGGTTGACGGCGGCTTCGCCAAAATGATTCGTAACAATCTGCGCGACCAATTCATCGTCCATAATACGCCGTACTTCAAAGAACACACCGCGCAATAAATCCCCCGTACCCTGCGCTCGGCTTGTGACTATTAACCGTCCCATCGGTGCGGGGGTGGGTTCGGGGTTTGGTGCAGGGGTAGGTGCAGGGATATAATTGTTAGCTACTTCCCAATGCGCCGTGATGGTTATGTCTGTGTCCGGCATAACAAAAAACAACGAAATAAAGTCGCTTCGCTGTGTAAGGCCGTCAATGCTCCATCCTGTAAATTGCCACCCGTCAGCATGACCCGGTACGATGTTCAACGAAGTACCCTCTTCCATGTGACCGCCCTGTGTTTGGTTAACGGGCATCACCGCATCGGGGTTGTTGGTTATGGTAAGCCGTGGAGCCGTTGTATTTGTCGGGTCAATGGGGTAGCTGTAAATATTCTCTTTCGTTTCCGTTCCTTCCGCGATGGTGAAATAAATACGCGGAATACGGTAATAACCCTGCTGTACCTGTATCTGTTCAAGATAATAATCGCCTTCGGGTAGGGTGATGGCTTCCGTCATACCCTGTTCATCCGTAGCGATAATGATTATAGGATGCGGGTCATTTTGCCGCGATAAGGTGAAATGTGCGTCCACCATTGGGGCGTTTGTCACGGCGCATACATTGGTGATAACCAACCAACCGTTTTGTTGACCGCTTCCATATGGGGAGCTTGCGGCAAAGGTTGGCGCGGTCAAAACAATCATTATAATTATGACCATGAAAAAAACCGCGACAAGGCGGCTACGTTTGCCTGTATATTTGGTTTTCAAAAAAATCAATCCCTTCTAATAAATCCGATACGCCCGAATAATCAAGCGATATTCCGCAGTTTGTATCGGGGTGCAAGTGTACAGGGTGATGATGGAATCATTCACGGGCTGTAAAAAAGCGATTTGGTCGTGAGGTTCGATAACGGCAATCTCAAAAACCACAAACGCCATCATTTCACCGCTACGGGCTTGGTAATGAACGACATCCCCAATTATCAATTCATCAAAGCGGTTAAACATAGAGCCAAAGGTATAATTACGATGCCCCGCAATAACGGCGTTGCCTATTTCCCCAATCTGTGCCGTTTGCGGCACTCGTCCCGGCGCAATGCGCAGGGTTTCTTCGTCTACACCCTCCGCAATGGGTAAGCGTAAATCAATGGATTTAATCGTTAGAATCCCGATGCCATTTATGGCGTTGGGAAAGTCGTTGTCGGGGATGGGTTTATATATAAGCGTGGCGGGTTCACAATCAACAATGCACCCATCCGCTTCATATACGGCTAATTGCATTTCTCCATTATATATACCTTCGCAAACAACCTCCGGCGTAACCGCATCCAAATATCCAAGCTCCACGGCTTCAAAAACCGCCGTCGCCCCGGTACATAAAACATCATGCAGCAGGGTTTGGTTCGCTTGAATGTCCAATATCAAATCGTCAAGTAAGGATTCTTGGGCGGCATTGATATAATCACGTTCACGGTTAGGTGCGAAGAACAGCCATGTACCCAAAACGGCGGTGATTAACGCCACCGCCGTAAGGATTATGATTTTTTTATTTAACTTACGTTTACTTTTCATACGCCGCTACCCTCCCGATTGGATTCATTAAGATGGTGATTTAAGGATTCATTGCCGTAATCCTCAAAATTATCATCGTCACTTGCAAAATCCTTGAAAAACCCGTTTTCATCATACATATCGTCGTACATGGAAAGATTTAACGCCCGTTGCTCCGCCAATTCGTGCAGGTAGCGTTTCATGGTCTTTCTGTGCAGCAGATACCCGCCTACACTTAACACGACAAATGCGGCGGCACTTGCTCCGGCAAGTACGGTGAAAGTAAAATGCTTCTTATGTTTTCTTCTATTCATTCAAAATCCTCCATCCAATTTTTTTATGGGTACGTTCATGCGTTTGGGAATTTATCAAGTCGCGCCGTCCCCTTCGTTTACATACTTACCTTCATCAACATCGTAAGCATCCGTTTTTATTTTAATGTCTACAGCCTCGATAACCACGGCATCATCATCCACATCTTCAAAATCATCCCCTTTGGGGGATTCATCCTCATTGCTTCCGTACATTTCACGTTCCCGTTTGGGCTTGAGGATTTTCAAATAATAGATAACCCCAAACGCACCCGCGCCTGCAATCAAAAGGAAGATAAAAGTACCCGCCCTGCCGCCACCTTTTTCCTCGGCGGCTTGGGGCGTGGGTGAAGGTTCGGCAGGCGTGGGTTCTGGTGGTGTTGGTTCATGGGGGATGATGATGGGGTCGGGGGGTGGCGGAGGGGGTTCAAGGATATAAATAGGTACAGCCAATTCCGCTTCTGCGGCTAGGGTCAATAAATCCCATTCCGTAACGGCGTTGAGGAAATAAACATTGTTGCTTGAGCGTGTATGGTCAATGATTAGATGAAACACGTTGCCCGTGGGGGTGGTTATGGTAATAAACTCGATACCATCACCGCTTGTAAGGTGGTCTAGTATTTCGCCCTGTCCTTCGGGGGTGATGTTGTTGGGTGCGGGTGGTTGCGCAGGGGGTGGCGGGGTGAGCAGTACCGTATCGGATTGATTACCCGCGAAATCCACGGCATAAACGGTTATCGCATCGCCCGCGGCAATATATTGGCCAATGTCCACCACAAGAGCCGAATCTACCCTGTGATTAAACCGCCGTTCGTTGATATAAACGGCTTCAATCGCATAAAACCCCGACGTGGCGCGGATTCTAAGCAACGAACCAATGATTTCCGCTTCCACCATCGGCGGCGCAACGGGTGTACCCGCTGTTGCAAATGCCGTCATTGGCGCAAGAAAAAGGCTCATGCACAGCAACAGAGCCATCAAGCATTTCATCTTTACAAAGCGTTTAAGCCGTTGATTATTCAATATCATCGTTAAATTCAACGCTTTCACCTTCCTTTTTATCACTTGGTTTTTGTAAATCGTTCGGGCTTGCGGGCTTCGCCCGTAAACCCCGCAATATTTCAAATATTTCCTCCATCCCGCCGGACAAAGTATTGGCGGCAGAACGGGCGAGTAAAGATAGTTGTTCCTTTTCCGCTTCGACGATTTCACGTTCAATTACCAATGCGGCGGCTTCATGTTCGGCAATAATGCTTCGGTGTTTCGTAAGCCGTCCCCGTAATCGTTGGATTTTATCCATGTTGCACTTCCTCTCTTTTTTTATTAGCTGACATACGGTTGCACAAAAAAAAGCGGGTTGATACGCCGCCATGCCCCGCCGTCCTCATTGATTGACACTTCCATGTGCAAATGTGGGCCTGTAGCTGTCCCTGTTTGCCCCACCGTGCCAATAACTTCGCCCATTTCCAGTTCATCGCCTACCGTTACATGGATCACGGCCATGTGCGAATATAAAAGCCGAACACCCAAACCCCGTTCCTCGTCAACGTATTCGATGATAACGGTATTGCCGTAACCCCCCATATATTCCGCAGCCGTTACAATACCCGGCGCACCGCTTAAAATCGGCGTACCTTCGGGCAGGGCTATATCAATACCCGTGTGGAATGACCGCTCCATGTAAACAGGGTGGAATCTGTACCCGTAGGGGCTTGTCATTACCCCAAGCCAATTATTTTCGAAGGGGCTTCCCACAAACTGGCGCAGACCCAAGCTGTCCATGAGGACATCGTACAATTCCTTTTGTTCATCGTTCATGCGGTTTTGCAATACTTGTGAAACGGTTATATTTACGGTTAGGGTAACGGCGCGGTAATACCAGTTGAAATACAGCCGTTCCTCGAAAGGTTCAACCCGTACTTCCTGCCAATCCTCTACCCATTGTATGTCCTCTACCCATTGCAAGTCCGGCACCCATACACCGTCAACGTATTCGCCGAAATCCACCCATTCCCCCAAATCTTCATAACCGCCCAAATCTTGCAATTCGTAATACCATGCTTCCACGTAGGCATAACGGACTTCGTAGCCTTCGGAAATGTCAAAGGTAAAAGCCGTATCAAAAACGCTTTGTAAGACGGCGTGTATGTCGTGTCCGTCAAAGTCACCGTACACCGCCGTTAGATACGCCATAAGTTGGAACGGGTTATGGGTGATGTCACTAAGAAACGGGAGCAGTACAAGGGGGTCAAAATCGGGCGGGTCATATACGGGCGGTTCAAAATAAGGATGCCCTAAACCTACCTCAACAAGCGTACCTTCAAATATCACATCCATCCCACCGCTTGGGCGGTTTAATATGAATCTAAATTCGTGCAAGCCTTCAACATCGACGGCGGCTTCAAGGATTTCTTGCTTCAAATCCACTTCAAGGCGTGTGTAATACGCGCTGTACTCCGTTATTTCGTCCGCATCAGCCCTGTAGGAGATGTAATCAAGCACATAACCCGTAGATGAACCGAGGAGCGAAAAACACATCGTAAACAGCAAAAGGATTGCACCGAGAATCAATAAAATAGGCACAGCGGCTTTTGCTAACGCCAACCCTGCCTTTTTGAAAGCGATTTTCAATCCCAAGGACGCACCCATTTTAGCGAGTGCCTTACCGTCACCGCTGATTGCCGCCGCACCCGCGCCGACAACCGCACCGGCTATGCCGAGTTTACCCATCGCCCCGCCCGATTGCGCCATTCTAAAGGCTTTGGCGTAATCTCGCTTGATACGCCGTTTTTGAATCAAGCGCGAAAGGGTATTTTTTCGCAATTCGGGTTTATTCTTTAGGAGTTGTTGATACGCAAGCCTCCCCTTGTTTTGGGCTTCTTTGATTTTTAGGTGCTGTAAACGGCGGTAGGGTCGGTTTTTAACATAACGGCGTACACGTTGGGCTGTTTGATATGTTTTGACCGCTGCTTTTTCGCCGCTGAGCGCAGCCTTTACCCCTGTGTTACCCGTGAGGTTTTCCGTTTCCGATATTTTACTGTGTACCAAAGCAGAAGCGTGTCCCGTAACATATCGTCCGGCGTTAGCGGACAGGGTACGGGATTCGGCTTGATTCCATTTCGCATCGGGTTTTTCAACTTTTTCGTCTGCGAAGGAAATCTTGCGTTTTTCCTTGCCCGATTTTTCGTCATGTACCAACTTGGTGATTTTAACTTTTTTCGTAGGGATTTTTGCTTCGGCTTTTTTAATTTTTGCTTCCAATTTCTTGGTCTTTGGGTCGCTGTCCTCGTGAAGCAAAATAATGATATTTTTATTATCAATGCCATTATGCGCCAAACGATTTTCATCGGGGATGTTTTCGTGTGTCAACTTTTGTTCATTATGGCGTAATTTTGAATCATCGGGTTTGCGTTCCGCCGTGGCAAAGATTTTAACCAGTTTCGCCCCTTCTTGAATCATCGCCCTTACGCCTTTTGTGCCGGAATCCTCATCACCCTGCTCATCGGGCATCATGTTGGCCACGGCTTGGGAAGCAATAAATCCACGGTCTAGGGTGCGGCGCAACAAACGGTCTTTCTTTTTCCGCTTGGTTTTGTTATTTGCGGTTGGTACGCTTTTCTTGTTTTCAAAAAAGGTGAGCCGCCCGCGAGTACGCATTTCCCGTATTTCTTTTGTGGCGTTAAGGATAGCCGCAGGGGTTTCCAATACATCGTGTTTAATTGCCTGTACTGCGTCGTTTTCCCTGTCGTCGGGGAGCAGTTGGTCAATTTTGTGCAACGCCCGTGAGGTTAAGTTGTTGTTGTGTTTCTCTTTTGGCTTTTCAACAGGGGGATGGGGTTGGTGGGTGCTTTCATCATGTGTAGGCGTATTGATGGGATTGCGGTTTATGGGCGATTGGTTGGACGGAGTGCCGGATGGGGTAGCGGTTTGCAAGTGATACACCCCCTCGCCATAATTTTGTTGTTTACCCCGCGCTCACAATTTCGTCCAACTTGGTTGTCATAATCCTGTACAGTTCCGTATCCTTCGGGAATTTATCCACAAACGGGATAATGACGTTGCCGTAAAACATAAGCCCTTCGCCCGGCCCACTCCCCGATACATAAGAAATCTGATACGGCGATATACCTAACTTTTTCGCAAGTATTTCCCTGTCCCCCGGTGCTTGGTTCAGAATCAGCACAAAGTCGGAATTTTCAAAAATGTTCTCGACCTCCATTGAAATTAAGAGGTCTTTGACATTCTGTGTGATACCCGTAGGGATGCCGCCCCATTTTCTAAATCGTTTCCAAATCTCGATGGAGTACGCCGCCGTTTGAGGTTCTTTCAAAAGAAGGTGAAATTCGTCCACGTAAAACCAAGTCTTTTTCTTGGCGGCGCGGTTTAGGGTGACACGTTGCCAAACACAGTCCATGAGGATGAGCATACCCAACTTTTTAAGGCTTTTACCGAGTTCTTTAATATCAAAACAAACCAACCGATTGTGCAAATCTATGTTGGTTTGATGATTGAACACCGACAACGAGCCTGTTACATAGATTTCCAATGCGGTGGCGATATTCTGTGCTTCCGTTTCCTCTTGTTCCCGCAAAAGATTGTATAAATCTTCAAGGATGGGCATATTTTCGGGGCGTGGGTCAACGAGGTAATCCCTGTATACCCTTCGGACGCATCGGTCTATGATGGTTTTTTCCGCAGGGGCGAGGCCGTCCCTACCGCCGACAACCAATTCACACAAGGATAGGATAAAATCGCTTTTCAAGGTTAGGGGGTCGTCGTCGTCCTCGATATGGATATTGATGTCCATTGGGTTTACATAATGGCTGCTTGTGGCTGAGAGCTTTACCACTTGCCCGCCAAGCCGCGAAACAACCGGATAATATTCGGCTTCGGGGTCGGCGATGATAATATCATCATCGGTAATCAAAAAAGCGTTTACCATTTCGCGCTTCGCGGAGAAGGATTTACCCGCACCCGGTGTACCGAGGATTAACCCGTTCGGATTCTTTAATTGCGTTCGGTCAGCCATAATTAAATTATTGGAAAGGGCGTTAAGTCCGTAGTACAACGATGCGCCGCCCATGAACAGCTCGCATGTGGTGAACGGTACGAAAATGGCGGTGCTGCTTGTGGTAAGTCCCCGTTGAATGTCCACTTGGTTTAAGCCCAACGGCAAGGAGGAAATGAGGGCTTGCTCCTGTTGGAAATCCAAGCGTTTCAAGGCGCAGTTATATTTTTGGGTAATACCTTGCGCGGCGAAAACGAGGTTATCCAACTTCTGCTTTGTGGGGGCGGTGTTCATCACTAAAATGGTAGCAAGGAACATCCGCTCGTTTCGGCTTTGCAATTCCTTGAGGATGTTTTTGGCTTCGTCCCCGAAAGTGGATATATCGGTAGGGATAACGTCCATGTCATACCCCGCACGTACCGCCTTTTTTTGTGCGTCAATCTTCATCGCGTCCAAGTCGGTGATTTTCCGCTTGATGGTTTTGATGGCTTCCTGTTGGTCGATGGAACGGATGTGAAGGTTGATTGTTACGGCATTGTCCATGTTTAGGAAGTCGTTTAGCATTTTGTCCGTCAATTCCGGCGCGATGATTTGAATAAAACTAACCGCCCCATACGTGCCGCCCATTTTGAAGCATTTGGGATCGCGGAAGTCAAATGATGAAGGGCATATAACATCCTTCGTGGATTGCCCCGATGCGGGTACGCTTTTCCAATTGAAATGCAGTTTATCCTGTCCGTTCGGGTGCATTTGCCCGTGCAATACTTCCAACCGTTCCGCACCCGTGAGGGAGTGCGCTACTACCCCCATCGTGCGAAAACCCGTTAGTACATCGGCTTCAATGCGTTCAAGGCGTGGCTTCGCTTCCGCAAGGTTTTTTGCCTCGATGCCAAAGGTGATGTACTTGTGTTTCACAAGGCCGTTATTGCCTTTGGATAGCTGACCTTTCATCATTTCGGCGTATTCCCGCCGCACGGCGTTAAACGCATCGTCTTGGTCGGGGATATGGATGGATTTTTCAAAATCCTTCGCGTTGCCGTATTTGTTTACAAAGGAAAGCTGTACCTTGATGGTGGCATCGAAGTAGTTAAGAAATTCGCAGTAAGCATTAAAGATTTGGTCTTTGTCCTCGTTTTGGGCGAGTTGGTAGTTAATATCGCCGAAGGTGACGGTTTTGTTGTAGAGCTTGTCAGTCACTTGGCATATACCGTCCCTAAACATTTCCCTATAAGGTATGGTTTCTTGGACGGTGTTCGGCGGCGTTTTTGTGCCAAAGAATTTTTCGCGCAACCATGCGACAAACCGAGCGATAAAACCTAATATACCCGTCTTGGATATTGCGTTAGGGTCTGCGGGTCGCGCTGATTTGCTTGGCCTTTGGACTGCCTTTATTGGTGTTTTTGGTTTTTCCTGTGGCTTGGTCAAAATGTCCCTCCTGTTCCTTTTCCGCGTTCTTTTCAATAAACGCATACATATTTTTTGTGCGGTATACCCGTATTTTTGGATAGAAAATCGTTTGCCGCAGAATCAACAGCAAAAACTTCTCCGCTGGGATAACCCCGTCCTTGTTGTAAATCGCAAAGAAAAAAGCGGGGATCACCGCCGCTATCATTAAGGTCATTGCGCCTGTATTACCTAACATCCCTCGGAAGGATAAAAAAAGCGGCACACCGATGGCGGCCGCCGCTCCGAAGCAAACCACTTGCCGCTTCGTAAGGTTCATTATCAAGCGCGTTTTTACTTCGGTCATGTCTTTGGGTACGGATACATATGCCATTTAATCACCCCTTTCATGGTTCGCGTTTTTAATGGCTGCCAAATATACTTTTGGAAATGGCGGGTGTTTTGAAAAGAGCGAAGCACATCAAAACGAGATAACCTAAAATCGCCCAAAATCCCGCGCCTCCTGTGTCTACGGCGAAGTCATTAACCACATCCACCATCATGCCGCCGATAACGGCAACCACAATAAGCATCAGCAAACCTTGAAATGCGAGGGATAATAATGATTTTAAGTAGTTATTACCCATTGCCCTGTATTCTTGGTTGCCCATCGTTGCCAATGGGATAGGTGCGGCCACTACATACATGAAAATTTCCAAGAAGCGTCCGACAATCACGATGAATATGGCAATCCGCACGATGGGGAAGATAAGGCTAAAAATATTGAGTTGAAACCAAAGCCCAACCAAGTCGCCCAATGACGCATCCTCAAGCAGTTCATGGAACGCATCCAAATCCAAGCCGTCACCGATACTTGCGGTGGCATCAATCGCCGCGCCCGTGATTACTTCATTACCGATGGTAAAAATCGCCCCCACGATAACAAAGGCGTTTGACACGATAAGAATTGCGATGAAACTCTTGATAATCCATTTGGTTATTATGTTCATCACATCTAAATCCGCGAGGTTGTTTTTTTCAATCAGCATTTGCACCAACTCCAACGCGATGAAGAAGCCCAAAATAAGCCCCGCGACGGTCTGTATGGCTGTCCCTGCTGTACCCGCGATGCCTACAACCAAATCCCACGGCCCGCCGCCGGAAAAATCCATCGGGGTTTCCGCTACGGTGTCGGCGGTTCTAATCAATTCCTCGTTTATGGTGTCAAATAACCCTTCGGCGGCGTTTAACACAGCACCGATAAATATTTCACGTATTGAATTGATTATTGAATCTACAATTCCTCCAATGAAGGCAATCACCCCCCATGCTTAATATTTGTGTGTATAAAATCTTGCCCTTCGGACAACCGCTACCCCCCGAAAGACCAGCCGAGGCTTCGGGGGTAGTGTGTTGCCGAAAGGGTGTACCGTTTTTGCGTGGGTTTACGTGGGGAGCAGCGTTTCGAGTTGGGGGATAGCGAACAAGCCGAGCAAAATTAAACCCAAGCCCGCCATGAGTTGTTTAATGCCTTGTGATTTCGCACCGGGGTTGTCGTTGCCGTACCCTTCGAGAAGGTTTACGACACCCCAAATGCCAAGCCCGCCGCCGATAGCGATTATGACGATGCCTAAGATGTCGATGGCTTCGGAAATGAACGCTGCCGCTTGCACTTGCATGGGGGCGATAAAGGCGAAAGCCAACATCAGCACCAATGCCTTTGCGAATTTCGATGCCCATGATGTGGGGATTACGTCCATCAGCCTTTTGTCGATGGAAGCCATTGTGTTGCAAAATACCGTTTTTACTTTACTCATTGTAATTTCCTCCTGTTTATTAGTTTTGCGCTTTGCGCTTTTTATGTGAAGGCTCGTAAGCCCCGGCTGGCAATAAAAAACCGCCGAGGGGTTTCGCCACGGCGGTAAACTAAAAAATTTGCAAGTTATGTCAATTCATTATCATTTGGGTCAAAATATTCATCTTCATCCCCATCATCATAAAAATCTTCGGTTAGTTCATTGCTTGTTGCTTCATCTTGATTTTGTGTCGATGCGGGTGTTGGTTGTGGTGTTGGAGTATTTGATATTGGTACGGTTTTCTTTTCATCGTCGTTGATTTCAATAACCGTGTATACAACATCGTTTTTATTCAACCCTTCCATCAGATTTGCTTTGTTGTCCTTAAAAACCTTAACAAACCCCGCAATATCAAATCTTTTACTTGGGTCGGAATCGGAAAGGTATTTATAATTCGGGTGTTTTTCGATGTCATACTTCATTGAAAGAAACGGACGCACCCCACGGACTTGAAGTATGCACTTTGAACCGTCCATTACCGCGATTTCATCCTCAGACATGAGAGCCTTACCTAACTTCTGATAATTCATGCTATAAGATGCGGATTGACCGCGGCTTTCCCCTGTGTTGAACATGTCGATTGTTTCTTTGCCTAATATGTCCGAGATTTCTTTAAGGGTTGTCTTTTCCTTACCGCCAAGAAACAACGTAGTGTC
Organism: Defluviitaleaceae bacterium; assembly: GCA_009780585.1. GTDB lineage: Bacteria > Bacillota > Clostridia > Lachnospirales > WQUN01 > WQRX01. Next base: position 36,983 of record WQZS01000009.1, read on the forward strand.
GCAGTTGCCCACAATCGTGTCCATGTTGTCGCGGTAGATAGCCTTTAATTGCGATTGGGCTTGCAAGATTACGCTTACGGAAATTTCACGGGAGCGGATGGTGGCGATAAGTTTTTCAAAGTTCGGGATTTGTCCGATGTTGGCAAATTCATCCAACAAACAACGAACGTGAACGGGAAGCCGCCCGTTGAAATCGTTGTCGGCACGGTCACAAAGAAGGTTAAACATTTGGCTATACATCAGCGATATGATAAAGTTGAACGACGCATCGGTGTCCGAGATGATTACGAACAATGCGGTTTTTCGCTTTATAACTTCATTATCAACCAATTCTACAATCTCGCCTGTCGCTTTGTTACGTCTGCGCCGCTTGTGTTCGATATGATAGCCACCCAATTTATCCAATTCCAATTCATCGTGCATCATTAAATCGCGGACTTCTTTTATATCGAAGGGCGAAAGACGCGCACCACAGGAAATGAGTATGCTTTTACTCGTTTTGCCCGCCGCAAGGGAATATTTGGCATATTGACGCACAGCGAAGTGTTCGGGGTCTTTTTCTGCCAGTTCATCAAAGAGTATATCCACAGCGTTTTTGTGGTTTTCGTCATCTTCGCGGATTTCCATGCTGTTTATCATTTCCACCAGCGTATTGATATTTTGGTCGGCTTCGGGCAGTTCGTACCATATATAACCGATGAGGGCTTGGTACAGGAGCGTTTCCGCTTTAAGCCAAAAATCGTCACCGCCTTTTCCTTCACCCTTCGTATTCGCAATCAACGCCGTCACGAATTTCAAAATATCCTTTTCGCTTGAAATATAGGCGAAGGGATTTAACCCCTGTCAAGTGCTTTCCAAAAATATAACCTCTTGAAAACGTAAAATCCCCATTTTTAACGGTGCAAACCATAGATGAATGGGAATTTCCTAGCCACATAGACAAGTGTATATTATGATTATAACAATAACTTTTTGCATGAAATTTTTTATAAAAGGTTCATTTATACGTTTATATATTAAATTCCATTTTGAACAAATCCAAAATCAACGGTAAATCTTCGTATTTTATATCATTGAACTTGAATGAATGATAGGCACACCCCCGCATGGGTTGGCCATGCCAATTATAATCAATGCGCATATTACACTTGCCATCGGTGGATTTTCTACCGTCGCAATAAGAGCAAGTTGATACGGTGAAGAATTTTTGTAAATAATCCGGTAATGCGTACAGCATTTTCATATGTTTATCAGTAACTTTACGCAAGATAATTCGGGTATTTATTTTTTTATTTTCATCTTCATTAAGCGATAAAAATGTCTTGCTGTCTTTCTTAAAATCTAAAACGGTAGATAACCCAGCGTCAAGTGTATAACCAAACTTGCCAGCTTCATCATACAACCTACATAAAGATTTTTTACCATTTTCAGAATACAAATCAATTACGGTCATAAATACAGGCTCCGAGTATTTACGTGTGGTTTCATCTTCCACGAACCGATATTGAAAATTGGCAAAATTGTATATATCGGTCATATAAAACAAGTAAGAAGGCTTTATGTCGTTCAAATAACCTTTCATTAATAAGGCATAACTTTTCAAAACATTTACGACCTCAGGCATATCCGGGTAAGATAGGGTAAAATAATCTTCGCCTTTTATAAATACCTTCCCATTATGGTTGGTCACATCGAACCCGTTATCACGCAATCGGTTGATGATTAAATTGTATTTATGTTTTTTGGTTTTCTCCTTAAATCGGTTAATGTTTACCACCAACATACCGTTGCTCAATTCGCCCAGTAAAGCAATTTGGTACAGTACATCGCCGAAACAACTTACCAAATTAAAATGACCATCTTTATTTGTTTCCCCTTTAATACCATACTCCGAAAAATGGGTAATCATATCATCATACACATGATAAACCATCTCCTGCATATGCCGAAAACATTTTACGAACGCTTCGTTATCAACCCCAACGAGGCATTCTTTTTTTATGGTCGTGTTTTCGGGTATGAATACGATTTTGCCTCTTTTTTCCATCGCCTTTTTTTGGCAGGAATATATGTAATCCATGTATATCTTCTCCCCTTCGTTAATTTAATCAACTATATCTTGCGTTCCTTTCCAATTGAATTAACCACTTTATTTTTTCAACCGCCGAGTCATTAGGGTCATATACCCATAAAAGCGGCCAACAACCAAAATCGGTTACTTCTTTTCCTAATATCGTAATTGTTTTCGGGTGTTGCCCGTCATTCTTATATTCTTTACTCTTACAATAAACACATCTATGATAATGAGAAAAAATAAAATCGTTTAATTTTTCCTTTTCCAAAACATCCGTGTATTTAGAAATATTGTCCAACCAAAGCCTAACAAGCCATTTTTTATCTCTGTGAAACCATTTATTTTCGTTAATTAATAAAACAGAATAAATAATTTTACCCTTGCTTACGCCTTTCCATGTGTTGTGCAAATGAAAAAAGGGTTTCATTTTATTTTCGCGGAAATATTCAGCCAAACCCAATGCAATTCGTTTTTCATCACCGCTTAAAACTTCGGGGATGGCGTCCTCTATTACGGGATTTACTTTCTTTTGCTCTGACCAACTTAACGATGTGATTAAATTTGTGTCAAGTATTTCTTTTGGGTTAAGACATTCATTAATTATTTCTCTTAATGATTTATTTTTATGGAGCGAGGATGTCTTAATTACACTCCAAGCAAGGGGATATTCTTCGTAATTTTCACGCAATTCTAACTTAAAAAATTTACGAAACTCAGCCGCTGTAATTTTCTTTGAACCAATGATTGTATCATGGGTTAACGGCTCTTTTTTTGTTTTATCCATATAGTTCTCCTTATGTTTTTTGGTTTATTATTTACTAAAAATCCGCACATCCCCTTCATAAAAAAACGGCCACGCTTGTTTTATGTTTAATTCAACAAACATTTTCATCCCCAAGATAACATCATCAAAATCATTACCACTATAAGAAAGCGTCAACTGTTTTATTTGCCGCAAATCTGTTTTCTTTTTGGGTGTCACGCCTTCCCTAAAAATAATATCGGAATAGACAAATCCATATTTTTCGGGCAAGTATTGATAATTTATATCGGTCAACCATTTATTCGGATTAAACGCATCTGTGCAAACAAGAAATTTCATATTTTCATCTTTAAACACGGCGTTTTTACACAAACTATATAAAACACCCAACGTCGTTTTATACGTGGTGTCTTCCGCCATTTTTTTCATAACATTGTAAACGTTCCACAGGGCATTTACGCAGCGTTCTTTGGGTTGGCCGTTTAGATATTCGTCCAAAATATCTATTTCATCACGCTCTATTTCAACGATTTTTCCCAATTTTATTTGCATGGGTTTTACTTCGCCGTCAAAAGTAGATTCCAATTCAATCCACCGTGTTATTAAAGCAAAATTCGTTGCTTCGTTAAGCACGTAATCAAATCCGCTGTACGCACACTTGGCGTATATTTCTCCTTTGTACGTGTACGTTCCGGCGATGCCATGTACACAAGCCGAGCCGGGATTTATGCTGTAATCGGGTTTTCTGCACCCGCAGGCAAAAGGTTTCTTTTTTGCCAACTCAGGAAATTCATCCAAAATTGTAACGCTGCCATCCGCAAACATAAAATGAAAACCACGCAAAGAAATATCACACCCCGATGTCCCGATGTTGATGTGGCACACCGTTTTCTTTGCTTTCTTAGAAGTGTAAGTAAATTTTGCATCGGTGCGGACTTTGTTACTGACGATTTTGCTTTGCACGTTGCATCCGACACCACGCATAAATTGGTCCATCTTGGTTATCCAATCACGTACCACTAACGGTTGTGTGGCGGCGTATTGGTTTATGTCTTCTTTGGGTTTGGCTAAACGCGCCCTATTTGAACGCTCACTTTTTGAATCTTCCCCTTTTAAATCTTCCTTTTTTAAACGTTCCCCTTTTTTTCGTACAGTCAACAAACGAATACAATCTTTTTCATCGTTTACATTAACCAACGTCAGCATTACATCCCCTTCATGTATATACCCCCATTTTTTCAAATACTCCCATACCGAACCGAAAAATTCACTTTGCGTTTTACACTCCGGCGGCATAACGATTTTCATGTATTCACCGCCGAGAATATGAATAATATCCAACGGCTCGGGCAGTTCTTCGCTGTCCGGCGTGTAGTCTTCACCATTAAAAACCGTACCCATTCCATAATCAAAAGACGGCAGCAACTCCTCGTTTCCGCGTTTACTCACTTCGTAGTGGTATATTTTTGCTTCGGAATTAGTGCCCAAGGGGTCGCCGCCGTTAAGGTAGGGGCTGTATTTTGTAACAATGTCAAAATAATTATTTTTGTTGAATATTTTCTGCATTTCTATTTTGGACTTGTAATCCGCGTTTATCCGTTTTAAACACAGCAGGTCAAACCCTTTTATTTGCACAAGTTGATAATCCATGTGTTCCCTCCTGTTTATTATACTTTCTTTTTAACAGGGTAAAACTTAGTCATTAACACCATCACATCCGTTAAAATCTCAATCTGTGGCCGGTAAAAATAAAACGTCGAATGGTTACATTTTTGCATCACTAAACCATCAATGGTATACACCTTACCCGGCGCGCAAGCGGTATTACACGATTTACAATCGCCCCCTTCAAAGATAAAAGCATTTTTGATATATACGGGGGTGTTTTCAATGTATTTCATATGTTTATCTACTTTGTTTAAAAACAACCGCAGACACACTTCCCCATCCTCTTTTATATAAATACGGGCGGCATTGGGGCGGCTTTTTGTTCCTGTTTTTCCGTAGGCAATCATATACATACCCCAAGAAAGCCCGGAGCCAATGATGTTTTCGCAATCATACCCCAGCGTTTTCATTTCTTTGTCAAAGGATTGCATAAACGTTTTATCCGATTCGGATAATATGTTAAACCGCACTTCGGATAATAAATCCGCCATGCTTTCGGTTTTATACCCGTTGGTTACCTCGTTTGCTACGTCTTTTAACGTTTTTCCCGTGTGGGAAAAAAGCCATTTTTGGAAAACGGAATAATCCATACCGTCAACAAAATCCTTGCCGATTGTTTCGTACAAGAAATTGCGGTAGTCACCGATTGGGTGCGCATTCCAGATAATGACTGTGTTTTCCGGAAGTAGATTTTTGTTTTTGTTCATTGTTTATCCTCTTTTCAATAGTCATCAAAAGGCCTGTTGAATCAACAAATGTCCAAATAAACTTTTATTGACTCTCCCTGTCTGATTGCTTTTTTAATCGCCAAAAGCACTTGCATATCGCAATCAATAAGTAATTCAAAGATTTGCTCTGCGGCATTTACTAATCCAAGTTTATCCCAAGGAAAATTGTCGGCATCATTTTGCGAGAGGTTTATTATACAGGTGCTTATCGCCATTAGCATATAACCACGTTCATGTAGCAAATGTCCTTGATTTTCAATAACATCAACTAATTCCCGATACTTGCATACATCCACCCCAAGTCCTTTAAGCAAGTCTTTGTCTCCAAAGGGTAGTCGTATAGAATGTCCTCTGTTCGGCATCATATCCATTAAATCATAAAATCTGCTAAAACGTTTTTTTACTTCCAGAACGGATAAGTCGCAAGCATTGCCGGAAAAAACATTATGCTTAATATCGTACCAAATACCTTCGGCAAAATCTGACCCCATAACATTTTCCATAGCTTTCAAAACATCAAGGAAACTATATCTCTGCGGTATCTTTTTTCCGAACACATAGAGATATTCAATTTCGTCATAAGATGTTGGATTGTTTGTGTCAGGTGCATTATCAGCAGGACGATAATCCGGCTCAACAAGCATATCGCCGTCATAGCCAATTATTACTCGGAATATTTCACCAATTTTTAGTTTAGCGATAACGGGATTACTTGCATCAATTGAGGAAATGACACTTTCTTTAAGGCCTTTGGTTATTTTATTGTAATTGTAACCCGTAAAGCCTGTTAAAAAATCCATCTCTTGCATTGTCTTGACATCAAAATCACTATACTTTCCAGTAAGTTCCTTTTGTATTTTTGTTTTCTCTCCAGTCCAACTGTCTCTTTGCGTAGTCCATCGCCCATCGAATATCATTCCAAACATTTGGTTTAACCTTTCAGACTTCTCTTGGAGGCTATCGGCGCATTTCCAACAGTCATTGCAACTTTTTTCTGTCATTGCTTGGCAATAGTAGTCTGTGTTATCAGCTATCACACCTTGCAAAAATAAATAGATGCTTGCGTAACAATTACATAAATCAAGTCCGGCAAATCGGTAAAAGGGAAATTTAAATTCTAGTATTCTTTTCAACTGCGCTTACTCCTTTTTATGGAATATTTTTCATGCCATTCAAAGCAAATATAAATTTTTCGCCTGCCTATTAGATAAAAATTATAGCAGGGCATACTAACTGTCGCAATATCGCCTCGAAAAGAATAGTGCTAACTTCTCACACATCTGCTTTCGCAACCCCCTAGACAAACTTCCTACCATTTTTGATATGTGCGGGGGCATTTTCAATGTATTTCATATGCTTATCAACTTTGTTCAAGAACAATCTAAGGCAAACTTCGCCATCGTCTTTTATATAAATACGGGCGGCGTTTGGTCGGTTTTTTGTTCCCGTCTTTCCGTAAGCAATCATATACATACCCCAAGTAAACCCGGAGCCGATGATGTTTTCGCAATCGTACCTCAGCATTTGCATTTCTTTGTCAAAGGTTTTAATAAACGTTTTGTCCGATTTGGATAATATGTTAAATCGTGTTTCGGACAATAAATCTGTCATGCTTTCGGCTTTATAACCGCTGTTATGCTTGTCCGCTATGTTTTTTAATGTTTTTCCTGTATGGGAAAAAAGCCATTTTTGGAAAGCGGAATAATCCATACTGTCAACATAATCCTTGCCGATTGTTTCATAAAGAAAATTGCGGTAATCGCCTATCGGATGCGCGTTCCAAATAATCACCGTGTTTTCCGGTAGCAAATTCTTGTTGGGTAAGCCCATTGCCCTGCCGTTTGCAAAAACCTTGATAAAAATATTAACGTTTATCTGTAAACATCACAACCAAAATCTATCGCCTGTACAATATTTTCAAATTGGCTCGGCTTTGGATTTTTTATGTTAAGGCTTTCGCGTCCGCATACGCCCACTTGCTTACCAAAAAGCACTACCTTTTTCCCGCCGCCATGATGCGGGAAACAATGGGTACAATACCCCATATTCTTTTTAACAAATGCCTTGAAATCGTCCGGGTAAGGTTGTTTGTTGATGCGGTCTATATCGCCAATGTCAATAAGAATAGACACCGAATATCTGCGGATGGTTATTGACAGCACCCTTTTTCCTTTGTACCGATAGTAAATGCACTCTTTAACGCGGTATTCGGGTTTTAACTTTTGTTCCCTTGCGTATGCGTCCAGTTGAAACAAAAAATCCCGTGTTTCCGATGAAACGCGGTTGTGCATGATGTCGGCTAGGGTTGGTTGGTACTTTGGATTAGCGAGAAGCCGGAATTCACAGTTACGGTAGACAACGCTACCCGCATAATGCTTTTTTGCGGCTTGACGTAATTTTTGAAGGGATAAAAACATATGAGGGTATTCGGTGTTTGTGATATAAGCACCGCCCTCTTTTTCCTCTATATGTAATCCGTACCGTTGCATAAAATCAAGGCGTTGCCGCACGGAATAAGGTGTTTTAGCCAACAGCTTATTTATACCTTTGTGGTGGTTGATTTTTTTCGCAAAGCCGGGAATCCAAACAAGCGAATCATTGATTAGTTCGCCGTCGGGTATTCCCTCCCAAACAAAGTTGAGAAATCCAAACGCCCTATTGCGGGTTTCCTTGTCGTCAATCAACAAACCGTAATCATCGGGGTTATCGTAAATATCCGTGTACAAGTGTGTGATGAAAGCGTGTAATTCCCTGCATGATTGTATCATAAGGCTGTCAAGTTTCGATGTTGTTTCGGCGTTCAAAGTAATTTCTATAGGGATTAAATCGTTCATCAATTCCTGCGTGGAATGTTGAACATCAAGGATGGCTTCTTGATTCATTTTTCACATCACCTATTTCAATGGAATATAAAATTGCATTTCGATGGCTTCTTCGCAATTTTGCGGGTATGCTTCAAAGCATCCCGTGTGGTATATCTTGCCGTCAACCACGACTTTACCGAAGTCACCGTTTTCATCAAGAATGGCCATGTCTTTGTGTTCGGGTAACCATATATTTTTTGTATATTCTTCCGCTGTCATCATGGCATCGCCGGGCCCGGTTTCATCACCTACCAATTCAAACATAGAATTTGCGCCCACGCTCATAACCGCAAAGCGTTTCGTCTGTGTATCAAAACCGGTCAACCCATCGGGAATATTCGCCAAGTCTTTAACTTGAACGCCGAGGTAGTAATCCCAATCTGTTCCGTTTGGCAAATTTGTATTCATGCCGAAATTTATGTTCTCATCCACATTGTTCTTTATCATTGGTTTGTATTTTTTTGTAAAGACACCGATATTTTCATAAGGCTCAAAACCTTTATTACCTAATCCGACAAATTTGAAGCTGTCCTCCAAAATTAAATAGCTTACCTTGACCACTATGTTTTTATAAACGGTTAGCTGTGTGTTCGTTTCCATCTGTCCTCCTAAAATTTTTAATTGGAATGATAAACGTGCATAGTTGTTGATTTTATCGTTCTTTCGTGCTTCGGAGGGTGATGTGTTATGAAAGGCTTTGAATGAGCGCGTAAATGCTTCGGGGGATTCATACCCATACGCCAATGACAAATCTGTGATTTTTATATCGCTGTTTAACAACTCGCTTCCCGCCAATGTCATTTTTCTTTTCCGCACATATTCCGAAGGCGTAATATCGGTTAAGAACAGAAACATATTTTGGAAGCGAGATAAAGAACAGCACGCGATTTGTGCCGCTTGTTCATAATCCACTTTACCTTTGATATTACGCTCCATGTAATCAATCGCGTTGTTTATTTTTTCAAGCCACTTCATATAGCAACCCCTTTCAAAAAATAACACGATAAATATATCACAATTTTGTAAAAGTCACCTTGCTGAAAACATAAATATCTGCAAGGTACAACATCATTTTACTTTGTATATTAAACAAACAAGTAAACATTCGTTATCGTGTTATGCCTTGTGTTCTTGTCGGCTTTTCTTTATTCGGCTCGTCACGCATGATGCCTTCCACACTCCGTCGAATGGCTTCCATGTTGGGCAATTCCTCTTTGAGTGCGTAGTATTCATCACATAGAGCATACCGCTTGGCGGCAAGCTCACGTTGCTCCTTTTGCCAATCGGCAATGGGTAGCGTTGTCCGTCCATTCATAACGGCGGTGAAGTGTTGTTGTGCGGCTTGGTATGCTTCGATTGCATCGGCGTGTTTGGCGTAGTAGGCTTCTTGTTTTTTGGTAGCGGCTTCGTGTTCTTTGGTGGCCTTGTTTTTGATGAATGGATTGATGCTGTTGAACGCGGCGGGGTCGGTTTTAGGTACGAGGGATTTGTACTTTTGGTGGATTGCCTTGTGCTGGCGGTTGTTATTGGCGTGGGTAAGATGCACAGCCAATGTATCCAGCCGCCGTTCAGCTTTTTTGATGTCATCGGTGACGGATTTCAACCGTTCGTTTTTGCGTATTATGGTGTCAGCAAAGTCCTCCAAGTTAGCTATGTTGTTTTCCTGCAAGAAGATTAAAACTTTTGCTTGGGTCTGCAAGTTTCGTATGCGTTGCCAGTCGGTTTTGAGGTTCTTACCTTTGCCTACATTGCCCATGATTTCAACAATGCCCGGCGGGTTCTGAATGGGGTGCTTGTACAGCCAATCTTTCATCTTACGGATGCGGGCTTTGGTTTGCTTGATTTCGTTATTCATGGATTGCGCCCAACGGTTGTAATCACCTATCTCTGTACGGATGCCACGTTGCTCCAAACGGTGCGCGACTGGGCCAAGGTGTTTGGTGGGGGTAAGTCCGTTGCCCTGCCGTTCGTAACTGCGGTGGTCTACCGACATGGGGATGCCGTTTTGTTTCAAGTATTGGTTGAGGGTGTCAGCCCAACCCTTGCGCCATTCCTCGGCTTTGGTTTTATCATTCCAATCTACGGAAGAAACCTTGCGTGATTTCCATTCACCACTGGGTAACTTGATGCGTTCACCGTTGTGGTCGAGGATATATTCCTTTCGTGATTTCGCACCCCATGTACCGTCATCGTTTAACGGGCGAAGCGACAACATAACGTGGCAATGGGGGTTGCCTTCGCCCGTATCGTGGATGCACACATCGGCTATCATGCCCTTGTCCACAAAATACTTTTGTACATACTCACAGGCGAGATTTATACTCTGCTCCATGCTTAATTCTACGGGTAGGGCAAATTCGATTTCGCGGGCAAGTTGGGCGTTGCTGTTACGGTCAATCTGTTCCACGCTATTCCATAACACGGAACGGTCTGAAAAATCGGCGGGGGCATTGTCCGGCAAGATGATTTCTTTATGCACGATGCCTGATTTGCGCGTGTAGTTATGTGTCCGTCCGCTGTAGTCATTTTCGATTTTTTCAGCGGCGCGATATGCCGCCGCCGCGACTGCGCTCTTGCCTTTTCCTCGGCTGATTATTTGTATATTCATATGGAAGATTGCCATTTGGATGCCCCCTTTCTTTGGGATTAGATTTTGTGCGCGTTTGTTATCGTTACATGGTGCAACGGTAAGCCCCGTAAGCAAAAACGGCGGTACGCATTACGCATACACGTCGCCGATTTGCGGTTTAGGTTTTAAGGAGCCGCTTGCGGCTCCCAATTTGCGCCGATAGGCGCAAATGCCCCCGGCAGGGCGCACCACACCGGCTTGCCGGTGTATAGGTGCGCACCTTCGGTGTAAAAAAAGCGGGGTTACCCCCGCCTGTGTTACGCTGTTGCGCTCTGCGGATTTACAGGTGTTGTGGTGTTTTGTGGCTTGTTGCTCAGTTGTTGATTTTCGGGCTTTTGCCCTGCGACGGTAGGCGCAGGGATGTTATTGTTTTTGGTTGTGGTGTTTGTGGTGGCGGTTGGTTTTTCGTCTGTTGTTGTGTCTGCCTTAGCGGTTTTGGTGACTACCGATTTTCTGCTCCACTTTGTGTTTTGGGCTTCTTCAATGGCGGCGTTAATGGCTTCCACGGTCTGCCCGGTGATGTTGGCAAGTACGGCGATGCCGTGTTTGTTTGTGATGTGCTGTTTAATAAATTTTTCATACTGCTCGTCCGTGAAGTCGATGGTGATGGGTAGGAACGATTCCAATAAGCCGTGCCGTTTACATAAACGATGGGTTCGTGCCTTGTCATTGCGTTCTGCCTGTGATTTTTCAAGAACCTTCAAGTGTGCTTGTTCTTGTTGGATTTTTTTCATTGACGCTTCGATTTGCATTTCCAATCTTGTTTTTTGTGCCATGCGTGGTGGCCTCCTTCTTGAAATAATTTTGGGATTGATGAACGCAAAAAGGCGGCAACCGTTTCTGTTGGTTGCCGCCGTATGCGGTGGTGTTTATTCAGTTGTGAGTAGTTATATTGCTGTTGCGGTTATTGCGGTTTGTGACCGTTTCTTATCACGGTATTTCCGCGTTTTGGCGTTGACTTGCGACCTGTTCCGCTCACGGTAGCCGCCCTCGTATGCCCTGCGTTTTTTGTTACGCTGTTCATCATCAGCGGTTCGTTCATCGGGGGTCATTGCGGCACGTTTGGCGGCTTGTTCAGCTTTCATCCGCTCCTTGTTGTCTTGATACCATTGGCGGTGGTATTCCTTCAATCGTGCTTTGCGCTCTGTTTCTGCGGCGGCTACTTCTTCAGGAGTGCGTTCATCGGGTCGCTTGCCCTCGAAATGCCCCAACGGTTGACCATCGTTTGCATCACGGCGTTTTTTATATTCACGTTGGTAGAGTAGTTTCGCCATGCGTTTGTCGTGGGCGATTTGTGCGTCCATTTCTTCTTGCGTAGGTGCTTCGTCCGTTTCTTCATATGGTGGCTGATATGTGCCTACGAAATTAAGGTACACATCCACTTTTTGCGTAGTGACAACTGCCCGCCTGTCAGTTCGTTCGTGGACTTCAATGCGGTCTACAAACTCGTGGAGCATGGTTGGGGTCAGTTTGGAAAACGCCTTGTAACGCTTGGTGAGTTCAAGAAACTTCGCCGCCCTATCGGTACTGTCATCATAACTGTCGATGTCAGCGGTGAGGTTGGTTATTGCTTGCTCCAATTCCGCTTGCTCTTGTTCATATTGGTTGGATAATACTTCAAACCGCTTGTCGTTGATTTTACCTGCCACGTTATCTTCATAAATGTGTTGCATCAGCTTGTCGAGTTCGGCGTGACGGCTTTGGTCGGACTTCAATTTCTTGCGTTGGGCTTTCACGGTTTCGGCTTGCTGTGTGGAGTACATTTCATTGATTTGGCGGGTAAATTCTTTCTCGTTGGTGGTGGCGTATTCGCTTACCCTTTGGAGTACGTCCAGTACGATGTATTCTACTACTTCACCGTGGATGCGATGCCCTGTGCAATATTCCGCGCCGCGTTTGCTCTGCTTGCAAGTGTAATAGTTTTTCGCCTTACCCGTAGCTTTATATATGCCCCTATTGTGGTGCATCTTCGACTTGCACGTTTCGCATATCAGCAAGCCTGTGAGGGGATGGGGTTCGCCCAAGCTGTCGGGTTTGTTGCGGCGTTTCTTTTGACGAATATCGTTGGCGGCTTGCCATGTAGTTTCATCCACGATGGCTTCATGCTTACCCTCGAATACCAGCCATTCTTCGCGGGGTACTTGTTTGCTCCGCTTGTCCTTAAAGGATTGCTTTTGGGTTTTGAGGTTCACCATGCAACCCTTGTATTCCATGCGCCCGATTATCATGTCTACCATTGTGTTTTGCCATTGGTAGGGGTCGCGCCATTCTTTATTTTTACAACAACCGATTCCCCGCTGTGCCATGTAGTAACCGGGGGAATATATTTTGTCTTTGCGTAGACGGTTGGCAATGGCACATACGCCGTAACCCTCAATGGTCATGCGGAAGATGCGGCGTACAATTTCGGCGGCGACTGGGTCAACTTCCCATACGCTTTTGTCGGCTTCGGACTTTTTATATCCGTAGGGGGCGATGCTTGAAACATACTTGCCGTTGTGTCCGTTGGAACGCTTTGCCGCCATAATTTTCCTGCTGATGTCGCGGGCATACCACTCGTTTACGAGGTTCAAAAATGGGGCAAATTCAAGCGTTTCAGGGTATGCGCTGTCTATGTTGTTGGTGACGGCGATAAAACGGACTTCGGCTTTGCGGAAGATTTCAAGAATAAGCCCAACCTGAACGTGGTCGCGGCCAATCCTTGACATATCCTTACAAATAACTTGGGCGATTTTACCCGCTTCCACATCAGCAATGAGTTCCTGCCATGCGTCACGTTGAAATGTGGTGCCGGAGGTTCCATCGTCCGAATAATGGCGGGTGTTGGTGAAGCCTTGGTTCTTGGCGTAATCCGCCAAGAGTTGCTTCTGCGTGATGATTGAATTGGACTGACCCTGTGCATCGTCATCTTCTCTTGATAAACGCTCGTACAAGGCACAAATTTTGGATTGCGACTTCCTCATTGGATTAACTCCTTTGAGGTTGTCGGCTTCATTTACGGCATCTTCATCATAGCACAATTCGGCGGGGGTATCTACTGCCAATTTCATTTTCCCCGCTGATTTGGCCGCTTGGTTGGAGGTACTCATACTGTTGCCTCCATTTCGTTCTTGATAAGGCGCATGATTTTCTTGTCCATCGTTTCCGTCGCGCCTTTTTTGAAATGTACTCCAACCATATAGGTGACAGAGCCGATTCGCTTGGCAAATCGGCTCGTATCAGCATCACGTTGGATTTTCACGGGCTTACTTTTCTTGTGCATAATCGGCTCTCCCTTCATTAAATAAAGTTTTTGATTGTGGTTAGTTAGTGGTTCATCATTTTTTCTTGAACAGGTGTTTTGGGTTGGTGCGTTTGCTGTATTTGTGGTTATAAGCAGACCCCCTTCGTATGCGTGATTATTTGTCGGCTTGTACGAACAAACATCCCCCATTGCAATGCAAGCCACTACGCTTACATCAAGGTTGGGGGTAGCCGAAGATATTCGGAGGGTTGCTCCGGCATTACCTTTTCCTGCTTTCATCCCAAACAAGTTCCTGCGCTGTATCTTGCATGACCTCGGCGCGTTATCACGGTTCCAGCCCTTTGCGCTACACCTCCGATGTAGACTTGGCAAAGGTTGCAGTTCCCGGTATCTGTCTGGCTGCGGATTTAATTGTCAAAGTGCGGGTGTTGCGGATGGTGCAAGCGGGTAAAGTCTTTCACCTTATAGCCGTGGGAAGTGGTGTTTTGCATCCATACTGTGAAAACATCCCCCCATTCTTTCATTGGGAATAAAATTTACATTTGTGCCACTTGGCTTAAAAATATTTCCTCCCACTATTCCCCGCCGTGATAGGGTATTTTTGTTGCCTGACGGTGACATTTTTATCTTTCAAAAGGGGTCACGCTGGCAGGGTCGTTTGTCCCGCTTTTGTAAAGCCCCTTTACTTTCTCTCTTGACAATTTGGGGTCAGTGGGTCGGTTTTTTGGAAATATTTTTATTACTCATGTGGGGGTCGCTCTGCTAATTGTTTTCCCGCCGTAATTTGCAAAGACCCCTTAATTGGGTTTGTGACCAATGACGGCGAATGGAACAAAATATAGCTTTCTACTTTTTTAGTTCCCTTCACTATCCCTCCCGAAATTGAGTGCAGCTGATAACCCTGCGTGTAAACTTTTTTTGTCCTTTGTTTGTTAGTCATGGTGATAAGTGATTTGGCATATATGGGCGTGATAAAGTTCCTTCTACATAGCGTGAATTTAGAAGCGATTTGTAGGGGTATTTTGTGATGTCTGTAAAAAGAAAAAGCCACCTTGATAAAAGTGGCAATGCGCTCATCTTCGAGCGGGTTGGATTGTTGATTGGATGCCCCATTTTTGGGAAATACATGATGCGATACAATGCCCCAAATTTAGAAGTCGTAACTGAGCGCACATTTTCGCTTAATAAAATGTCTTTAATTTTAATAGCGTTGGACGGTTGATGGGGACACCTCAATGATGAGTAGTCCGAACGGAAAGTCCAAACTTGGACTGTCCTCCGAACATATGAAAACACATGAAAACATGGCTTGAATGGCTTTTTATGCCGTGTTACACTTGATTCAGAAGCTCAATCCAAAAATGGATTCAGTCAATGGAAACAGCAACGGATACAATGTTGTGCCTGTTGAGTAAATATCGCAAAACGCGCTTTTTGCAGTAGTCGGTTCACTTTTGAGCCGATTGATTCAATAACCCCAAAGTTGGGGGCGTTGGCAAGGTAACAAAAAAGGATGCCCGCTTGTGACGAACATCCGATTTCGTGATTATGCGTAAATCAGTTCCGCAAAAATTATTTCTTCTGCCGAGTGATGTAACCCCGCCATGTGTTGCGCCCACGAAAGCCCACAAACTATTTTGTCGGGTGGCGGGTTGGTTTGGACGAGTTGTGCTAACAATTCGTCCATGCGTTCCTCTGCGGCGCGTTGAATGGCGCGACAATGGGGGTAGAGTTCCTCGTGGTTGAGCATCAACCCATATGCGATTTTATGATACTCTTTCAAGTGTCGTTTCCGCATCATACCGTACTTGGTTAGCGGCTCTGCGTCCGGCGGGTCACGGAGGGTAATTGCGGGCAAAAGGTAATCACCCACGGGGATATAGTCAATCTTCGGCATAAATTAACCCCTTTCAAACATGGCTGAAACGCCTTATTTATGCCGTAAATGAGCCGACAACCATGCTATTTTAGTAGGCTTCTTTCTGAAGCCCCTTAATAGCATAGCAATGGGTTATAACCCATGCTTTTTTTGAAATCAATCGTGTTTAACACCTTAATGGTGTACCCTTGCTTCTGTAGGAAATCCCCCATTTCCACGAGGATTGAACCTTTCGGGTCGGTTACAACAAAAGAAACAGGATAAGTGGTTGATTCGCATTGCATGATGTTGGGCTTTACATAGAATCGTGTTTTACCGCTTCCCGAACCGCCGATAACCAAGATGTTTTTATTGCGGGCGTATTTCACGGGCTTGGGGCGCGGATTCATGGTAAGGGATTCGGTTTTCGTCAGAATCACGTTGTTTTTGGGGTCGGGGTCAATGAAGGGTTTTATATCTGCGGGCTTGCCAAAACGCGCTGAGCCGTATTCCATGTCCTTACGCCATTTCTTTGCGTTCTTTCCCTTTATATAGACCATCAGTTTCAAACCTACGCCACCGATGATGCCAACCACCCAAGCAGGGAGGGGTATAAAACCGATTCGTGGCGTAATATACCATGCGATAATCCCCGTTATGATAAATGCCATGTTTTTGAAAAGCAGTTGGCGTATGTCAATGGATTTGATAAAAGTGGTAATATCGGTAACAAAGACGTTATTCTTTTTGTTGCGTTTGGGTGGGGTCGGTTTATTTTTCATCGTTCGCCAACCTCCCGCCGCATTTTTTTGTCTTTATCGGCTACCTTAACTTTTTCTTTGGCATCGTTAAGCCGTTGCTTGAAGGGTAACGACTTGGATTTATCTTTACCCAATTCCTTGCCGATGTACGCTCTAAACGCCGCCGACATGTTTTCGGTATCCTTCGCCTTAAAATAAACCGTATGGCGGGGTGGGGTTTTGGATTCATCCTTAACAAGCGCAAACGCCACGCCATGCTTGCGGGCTATGTGCGTGAAATCCTTGATGTTATCGCTGTTTAATGGGATTTCCGATAACTTGTCACCGTATTTCATTAGTTGTTCCAATGTTTGCAAACCTTCCCGCTTGCCGCCGCTTTGCCCGCTTAACCATTTCGCCATGCCCTTGGCTACATCCAACATTGTAGGCAAGGCTTTATTTATCGCAATCTCCGCGACTTGCTTTGTTACTTTAATTTCTTGGCTAATCAAATAATCCTGTACCGCGCTCATGGCTTCACTTCCTTTGCGTTAAATAGAAATACCCGCTTTTTTGGGGCGGGTATCGGGCTTGCGTATTTCGTGTTCGTTGCTTTTTTCGGTTCGCTCCAGTAGTAACCGCCGCATACTGACTAAGGTATCATTGAAATCCTTACCGCTGGGCGGCGGGGCAATGGTGATGTTCTTTTCGGTAAAGCGTTTATCCGTTAATAATTCCTTCGTTATACGTTCGGTAGCCGCTTGCCCTGCGGGGTCGTTGTCGAGGGATAGGTAAACATTTTGTACGTGAGGGTGGCGTTCAAAAAAGCCGATGAGTGCCACGGAAGCCGTCCCCGACAATGACAAGCGAAAACCATCCCACACCGTACCCCTTTCCGCTTCGGCAATAACCATAATTTCATGGTGGCTGAGTGCGTCAATGGGGGATTCAAAAACGGCAACGGAATGGCTGCCGTTCATCGTGTCGGGTGGCAAGTAGAAACTATACGATTTATCGCTCCCCGCCGTGTCTTTTTTATTATCCCCCGTAATGCCCCGTTCGGCGGCGTATTTGGGTTTATTACCGTCTTGGGCATCACGCCCGACAAAGACACAGTTATTATTTACGGATTCATACAGCAAGCCTTGGTTGATGTACTTTTGGCTTGTACTTTCGGATATGCCGCGCTTGGTAAGATAAGCAATCATATTTTTATTACCTTGCGCGGGTTTTGGCAGGGTTATTGATTTTGGGGGTTTGTCGGCTTTTTTGGGTTCGCTTGATCGGTGCGAAAAATCGGAGAACGAAACAAGATTATCTTCGTTTAATGACTTAACCGCGTTTAAGAAATCCATCTTTTCAACCCGCATCAGATAATCAAGCGCACTATGCCCCTTTAAGCCCTTTGAGTTCCAATACCATTCCCCTTTGCCGTTATCAACTACAAAACTGTCATGATTTTTATGGACGAATCGCTCGCCTTTTTGCTCAAGGAGGATGGCGAGGTTGGTGGATTGGAAATAACTAAGAAGGGTAACATCACGCGCATTTTGGATTTGTTCATCCGTCACCCGTGCCATATGTCCACCCCCCTTGCCCTTCATGGTGGATGATTATGATTTTCGGGCAGGGGGTAAGCAGAGGGGATATGTTTAAGCGTTGCGCTTCGGTTGTAGTGATATTTTTGATGGCTGCTAAAATATTGGTGATGTTGTTGTTTGGCATACTTAACTTTAAGCTGACCCATACAAGCCGCTCCTGTGCCATTTCCACCACGGGTAAAAAATTATTTACCCATAAATCGTTTAACACCACGACATCGGGGTTTTCGTGCCGCAGTTGGCGCAGAGCCGTATTGAAATCGGGTACATCCGAGCCGATTTCTTTTTGGACAAGCATTGCCTTTTTTATGGCGGTGCAGATATTTGATTGGGTTTTCTATCGTGGAGATATGGCACTCGCGTTGTTGGTTGGTTAAATCGACGAGAGCGGCAAGCGTTTGAGATAAGCGGATTGACGAATCACCCGCTACGACCACCAAGCCGCATTTCTCTTTGATGGTTTTATTTACGGTATGGAGTAAATCATCGGTAAAATCCAATGAATAAATGTCCGGCACATCGAAGGGCAAGGGGTGTATGCTAAGTGCATGAGTGCCGCGCTGTGTATACACGCAAGCGCGGAATCGCCCAAGGTTGCCGTGGGTATAGGAAAAATCCAAAAATTTATGTTTTTGCAATTCGGTTTTTTGTTCAGGCGTGAGTAATTCCATGACGAGGGCTTTCACCATTGCAACATCTAATGACGAATCGGCATAATCGGGGATGGGGGTCATTTTACCGTCAACATCCCTAAAACGTGCAAACGGCACAGACTTTGGGCATATGTGCAAGTCCGCGCCGTTTTGGGAAGCGAATACCAACAACCCTTCAATCAACTTTTTTATATCAGTCATTATTGTTTACCTCACTTTCCTTATTTTCGAGTAAAAACCTACGCTCGGCGTGTTCAATACGGCGCAGCGTTTTCATTTTATTTGCTTGCTTGGCTTCCAGTTGTGCCTTCGTTTTTTCAAAGAGTAAGCGGCTTTCACCCGATAACGCCGCTTGCGTATGGGCGATTGCAAGCCGTAGCGAATGGGGGAGCATAGCGTTCTTCCGCATCCGTTCGTATTCGGGTTCGTAGGCTTGCAAAAACGCCACACGGTCAAGCCCTGCTTTCTTGTTAGCGTAATCGCGCCCACGCCTTAATTTCCGTAGGTTACGATACCCCACAGCTTTGATAGCGTTGGCTACCGCTACAGGGAAAATCCGCTCCGGTTCGGGTAAACATTCGTACTCGCTTGATGTGTCTATGTGCAATGCCACAGCCGCCCATGCTTCGGTGGGCGTGATAATATCGGGGTTGCATATCTCCGCGATAATCTCCTTAATTTCCGCTATCTGCGGCGAAAATTTGCACACGGCGATATGCTTCTTTAACGCCATACCCACGATTGCCGCATCATCATCTTCAAAAAACTCAGCCCACATGTTGATGGCGTTGTTTATTTCCACTTGGTTGTTGAATCTGTCCGAATTGGGATAAGCCGTGACAACCAAACCTACCAATTTAATCGCGTCTTTACGTGTCATGCCGCCGTCCCTTCTTCGGCATCCAACATTTGCTGTAATGCCGCCATTGTGTTAAAGCCGTTTTTATTTTGGTAGCGTGAATATGGGATACTGCCGTTATCGGATGCGGGGGTAATAAAAATCCCCTGTTCCGTTGTTGGTAGGGGATGTCGGTCATTATCATATTTGCCCGTTATAACCTTTTCCGCGTTGGTGGGGTCAATCAGCCAATCAAAATCGGTTTTCCACCCTCGTCCACCACCGCCGCAGAGGAAATCGCTCGCCGCTACTTTTTCAAACAAGGTAATAAATCCATCCAATCCATGTAATTTATAAAAGGTTGCCGTTTGGCGTTTTCGCTTGCCGTCTATTGCGTGGATGGGGCGCAGTTCCCTTGTCTTACATAGATGGTTGTACAGTTCCATGATTTCTTTGTGGGGTGCTTCGCTGCCAACGCCCGCACCGCCGCAGGCGGCTGTAGTATCACTCCCCTTATTATCATTCGTATGGTTATTATTTATCTTATTATTATTAGGGCGTAAATCTTGCGGTTTCGGGGGCGCAGAATCTACGGGTTCGGAGGCGTAAGTTTTACGGGTCGGGGGTCGTAGGTTTTGCGGGTTCCGGGGTGCAGATATTTCCGGTTCGGTCATGTAATCATTATCGGGGGTGGTTTCGGGGTTATCATCAGCTTCGGGGTCAAGGTATGCTTCGGGGGGTTCACCGTCACCGATAATGGGGGCTAGTAAATATATTTTGTTGGGTCGGTTCATGCCTTGCTTCTTTTCCTCCACGAGTTGAAAATCCTTTAATTCTTGCATAACCTTTGTCACGGTTCGTTCCGATAATCCAAGCCGTTTTTCCATTTCCTCACGCTTGAAATAAATGTATGCCTCGCCGTTTTCGTCAAACCAACCGCTCTTTATGCTTACCCTGTGGCGGTCATGGAGCAGGGCATATAAAATCCGTGCATTGTTGCTTATCTTGTCGTTTTCAAATTCACCCGCAAACAGGAATCGGGGAAGCTGTAAAAATGTATTGGATATAATCGCTTGGCGGGTGTACCGCATCCGTTTGTTTGTAATCTTATTCGCATTGCTTAACATCATCCCCAACCCTTTCCTGTTCGATTTTCGGTATCACAAAGATATAAGAGCGATAAAAGCCAACAAAGATAAATGCACGGGGTATGCGCAGTAAAACAACCACTTGGCGTTTACACCCCGTTTACCGTTGTATAACGCGATTAGCGGTACGGTAATTGACGTACAGGCAATCATTAGAAAAACCTCCGGCGGGATTACAACACTTAAAGGACGCGCCATCACAAGGGGAAGAAATTGGGCAAGTGCAAAACCACCCAACGCCGCCAATCTAAGCGGCTTCGGTTTTATGGCATACATGGAGAAGATGAACAAAACCCCCATGCTTCCGTATTCAACGGTCAGAAACTCGGCTAACAGCACCGTGGGGAACAGCGCACCGAGTACCGCCATCACTTGGTAGGAGTACCGTAGCTTCATTTTTTCAAAGAAATATACCGCCAAGCCGCTAATGGAAAGGGTGTAAAAGATATTTGTGTTGGCGAGGAAGTTGATGCCGTTTCCCATCACCAAATCGTAAGGGATTTCCGATATGACCGCGAAGGCTATCAAACGCATCAGAAACTTCTCTTGTGATTTTGTATGGCGAAAACCCTCCGCCACAAGAAAAACGAATATCGGCCATGCTAAACGCCCGACCGCTCTAAAGGTTAAGGGGATATACAGGGGAAACGCTACGGCTACATGGTCTATGAGCATGGAAGTGAGGGCGATTATTTTAAGGGTAAAAGCGGTCACTTTTTACCACCATCCGATTTTGATTTTCTGTGTGCTTTCTTAAAAGCGTTATAGGCTTCCCGATATTCATATGATTTTCCGAACAAGGAAAAAGCCGCTTTCACCTTGTTGGGTTCAAACGGCTCTGCGATTCTTAAATCCTGTACGGCTTTTGATGAACAGGGGCAACCTACGCACCCTGTACGGGTGAAGCCCCATATTTCATAACAATCGGAGTATCGTATACCCCGCCATTCTTTGTATATACGTTTATCTTCATCCGTCCAAAACCAAAGCGGTCTGTAGTTGGCTATGGTTCTGATGCCCGCGGGGGTGAAACAATTTTTTACGCTTCCCACCCTTCGTCCGCCCTCGGCTTGGCGCATACCGATGATTTTCAAATCGGGCTTGAATTGCTTGTCATAATCCTTTGATACGTTCTTCTTAGTAAAGTCACAACAGCGTTCGGATATGGCGAAGGTTGGTGGGTACGCTAAAATAAATTCATGCAAAAGTCGGTGTTGTTTTATACTGTATTTTGATATACCGCTTACGCTCGGAGGACGGCGGTTAAAATACCAATCAAGTGCCGATTTACATTGCCCGTATTTTTCGGGGGTTGCTTCTTCCGATGTTTCATTCCAATTAAAACTATGTCTTTGTAATCGACTTAATATATCACTTGTGTCTTTACAAATAAACGGTATGCCGTATTCACGGCAAGCTGTAATGATATTTTTTAGTGGTTTAATCTGCTCAATAGATATACCGTATTTTTGCTCCACTTCTGTAATATGGCGAAGTGTCGCGTCAAACTCCAATCCTGTATCAAAGAAGATGTAACGAATATCAGCGCATCCATCGGGGGGGGTTCACCAACTCAATCATATCAAGCATAATATCCGAATCCGACCCGCCGCTGTATGACACGGCAATGCGTTTATGTTCGCGTAGCTTGTTTCGCGTAACCATCAGATATTTGTGGATATTGAGGTTGGCGGGTACGGCTTCGGTGATAAATTGGTAAAATTGGTTGTCGTTCATCAAGGTATAAATCCCCCTTCGTTGGAATAAAAAAAGGCCGCGAGGTTTGCTCTCGGCCAATTAGCTTGACTTGTGATGATACTTTTTGATTTCACTCTCTTGTGTTCCCACACTCCATATCAATTACCACTCTCACCGTGATATAGTTTTTTATCGTTTTATTACGTGATTTTTCACCTTCTCCGCCGAATGATATATGCTTGCAAAAGTGCTTAAATTCAAGGATTTCTAGGTATCTGTCCGACATAGCAACGCTATTGCCTCCACATGTGGGGTTCGGGGAAAGAGGTCAACTCCGATGATGCGTTCGGGGGTAAGGCCGAGCCTCTCGAGCTCGGGCAAGTCGCGCGCGAGGGAAGACGGCTTGCACGCCACGTATACCAAGCGGGCGGGCGCGAGTTCGGCGGCGCGGGCGAGCGTTTTGGGTGTGAGGCCGTCGCGGGGCGGATCCACGATAATGACGTCGGGTGATTCGTCCGATAGGGGCCCCGTTTTTTGCCCGGCGATGCGGGTGATATCGCGGGCGTGGAATTCGCAGTTGGTTATCCCGTTAAGCGTTGCGTTATGGGACGCGGCCGCGACGGCTTCGGGGATAAGTTCGATGCCGATCACACGCTTGAAAGAGGGAGCGATGATTTGCGCGATCGTCCCCGTGCCGCAATACAGGTCGTAGGCTAGGGTGCCTTCCCCCGCGAATTCGCGCACGATACCGTACAGGATTTCCGCCCCGGCGGAATTGGTTTGGAAAAATGAGAACGCGGAAACATGGAATGTTAGGCCGCACAATTCTTCGCGGTAAAAGGCACGCCCCCACAATAAACGGAGGTTTTCGTTTTTTACCGCGTCGGCTGCGCCATCGTTAATTGCGAGGAGGATCCCGACGATGGCGCCGCGTGTGGGTAAATGACGCAAGCCTTGTACGAAGGCTTGCAAATCCGCGTTAAAATTGGAGGAAACGGACAATATTACGAGAATCTCCCCGGTAAAATGCCCACGGCGCAGTACCAAGTGGCGGAGCGTACCCGTATGTTTTTTGCGGTGGTAAAAGGCTTCGCCGCTTTCGCGGAAGAAATCCAGCGCGAAAGCCGCGATCCTTTTGAAATCGTCGGGCATGAGGACGCAATCCTCCGTGGTAGCGACCTCGTAGAAGGAGCGTTTCTTGCGTATGCCCAGCATGAGGGCGGTATTTCCGTCATCCCCGAAGGCGAGTTCCATTTTGTTGCGGTAGCCGACCGTTTCGGGCGCGGGGCGGATGCCTTCCAACAAGTGGGCGTATTCACCCAACGTTTCCCGCAGGGCTTTTTCCTTGCCAAACAGCTCCTGCGGGTAGGGAAGATGGGGGTCGGTGCAACCGCCGCATTTGCCGATGTATTTGCAAGGTTTATCCATTTAAGGGGAGTTGGGTGTAGCGCAGGTCCATTTTAAAAAGGTTGCCGATGGATTTATGGTTGTGGATGCGGTCGATGGCGTTGGCGAAAATCGGTCCGACGGAAAGGATTTGTATTTTTTCGTTATATTTTTCGCGCGGGGTTTCGATGGTGTCGAGTACGGCGAGTTTTTCCAGCGGCGACGCGGCGATCCTTTCCACCGCGTTGTCCGACAAAACGGGGTGGGTGACGCAGGCGTAAACGCGCTTGGCGCCGTGTTCCATGACGGAAACGGCGGCGTTGCACAGCGAACCGCCTGTGGTGACCACATCGTCCAGCAGGATGGCGGATTTACCCTTCACGTCGCCGATGAAGTTGGCGATGTCGGACTTGTCGGCAATGTTGGGGGAGCGGCGCTTGTCCACGATGGCAAGGGGTACGTCCAGCAAGCCCGCGAAGGCGTTGCACCGCGCTACGCTGCCCAAATCGGGTGAAACGACGACCAAATCATTCAAGTTCGCGAAGCGGTTCTTCAAGAAGTCCACGAACACGTACATGCCGCGCAAATGGTCAAGGGGGATGTCGAAGAAGCCTTGGATTTGCGGGCAATGCAAGTCCATCGTGAGGATGCGGTTCGCCCCCGCAGTGGTGAGCATGTTTGCCACGAGCTTCGCGCTGATGGGGTCGTGGGAGCGAGCCTTCCTGTCCTGCCGCGCGTAACCGAAGTAAGGGATAACCGCCGTAATGCGGTTGGCGGAGGAACGCTTCATCGCGTCGATCATGATCAGGAGCTCCATCAAATGATCGTTGACCGGGGGGCTTGTGGACTGGATGATGAAAACGTCCGACCCGCGCACCGTTTCGTTGACGCGCATGTTGATTTCGCCGTCGGAGAAGCGTGTAACCTCCGAAAGCCCTACCTCGACGCCTAAGTGCTGTGCTATCGTGGCAGCCATTTGTTTGTTCGCGTTTGCGGCGAATACTTTGATATTACCCAGCGGATTGATCATCGCAGGTCATCCTCCAAATAGATTTCATCGTTTTCGTCAAAATCGTCCAGCAATTCGATTTCAAGGGCTTCGTCTTCGGTGCCGTTGAGGGCGGTTTTATCGACGGGCTTCGTATTTTCGGGCGCGGCGAGGTCTTCGCGGGTCTTCATGCCGAAGTGCTTGCGTGCAGCCTGTTCGATTTCGGAATAGATGTCCGCGTTGTCGTGCAGGAATTGCTTGGCGTTTTCCCTGCCCTGGCCCAAACGCACCTCGCCGTAGTTGAACCACGAGCCGCTCTTTTTCACCAAACCCAATTCCACGCCCAAGTCCAGCAGATCGCCGTCCTTGGAAATCCCCAACCCGTACATCATGTCCACTTCGCAGGTGCGGAAGGGGGGGGCCACTTTATTTTTCGTAATCTTAACCTTCGTGCGGTTGCCGATGGGGCGTTCGCCGACCTTAATCGCTTCGGCGCGGCGGATGTCGATGCGGATACTTGCGTAGAATTTAAGGGCGCGTCCCCCGGTGGTCGTTTCCGGCGAGCCGTAGGAAACACCGATTTTTTCCCGCAATTGGTTGATAAAAATGACAATGCAGTTCGTCTTATTCGTGATGCCCGTGAGCTTGCGCAGGGCTTGGGACATCAAACGAGCTTGCACGCCCACGGAAGATTGCCCCATTTCGCCCTCGATTTCTGATCTCGGGACAAGAGCCGCCACGCTATCGACAACAACGATATCGATCGCGCCGGAGCGCACCATGGCTTCGGCGATTTCAAGCGCCTGTTCGCCGTCGTCGGGCTGGGAAATGTACAGTTCGTCTATGTTCACCCCTAATTTCCGCGCGTAGGAAGGGTCCATGGCGTGTTCCGCGTCCACATACCCGGCAACGCCGCCCAGCTTTTGCGCTTCAGCCACAACGTGCAACGCCAGGGTCGTCTTGCCGCTGGATTCGGGTCCGTAAATCTCAACGATACGCCCCTTGGGTACGCCGCCGACGCCGAGTGCCGCGTCAATCGAAATGATGCCCGTCGTCACCACGGGGATGTCGGTGCGGGCCATCTTTTCGCCCATCTTCATGACCGCGCCCTTGCCGAATTGCTTTTCGATCTGCGCTAACGCGGTGGCGAGGGCCTCCTCCTTAGCGGCGGCGGAGTCGAGGTTTTCGTCCTTGCTTTTTTTTACGGGGTCTGCCTTTTTCGTCGTTTTCTTAGGCATGGTGCTGCTCCTTTCGGATGTATGGTTTTATTGGATTTGCCATTCATAGATATTCGAATAACGGTCACCGTCTTTGTGCAAATCATGCCACTTGGGGACGGGCGCGGTGCGGATGAGGGTAAGCCCCAATTTTTCACATACGCGCATGGAAGCGCGGTTATCGGGGTTGTTGGTTATCAGGAGTGTGCCCATTTTATGCGCCTTTGCCACAGGGACAAGCAAACGGCAGGCACGCGCGGCATATCCGTTGCCTCGGAAGGGCTCGTCCACATCGTAGCCGATTTGCCCGCCGTAATAAAGGTTGGAATTATAAAGCCCGCCGCCGTAGCCGATGCGCAAATTAATACGCCCGACTCTTTCGCCATCCTTGCAAATAATAAATTCATAACCGGGAACGTGTTTTTTCTCCGGGTTTGCGGGTTGTTTTTCCGTACATACAAGGAATATTTCGCCGTCGGAAAGGGTGGGTACATCGATAAAACCACCGAACTCGCAAGGGAGGGAATTGTAATGCGCGATCTCTTTTTGGATATCCCAATCCTCCTTGAGGATGGCGTACATAGTGGTATCAACCCGTTCGCCATTGCGCACCTTGGATTGCCGGAACGTACCTTCATAAAACATGCCCGCGTTAGCCATAACCTTACCCGAAGCGGGATTTTGCGGGCGGTACGTCGCCCATACGCGGTTAAGCCCCGTGGCTTCAAAGCAATGCGCCAGCACCGCCCGCAAAGCCTCGGTCATATAACCCCTGCCGCGCCACAACTTGCCCAGCGCATAAGCCACCTCGGCGGAACGCGCCTCGCGGTCGGTTTCGGCAAAGTCAATCGTTCCGATAACCGCATCATCCGACTTTTGCACAATTGCGAAAAGCCCCCAATCCCAGCCCTTTTCCGTTAACCCGTCAAAATATTTCATCCAATTCTTTATATGTTCGCGCACCTCGTCAACGCTCGAAAGGTCTTTACGCAAAAGAAACCGCACGACATCAGGGTCCCTCGCCCAATTACCAAACATCGCCCCCGCGTCGGATATACTGAACGGGCGTAAGGTCAAGCGGTCGGTGGTGAGGGTAGCTTCGTTCGGCTTCATTGTATATCACCCGCTTTGTGTTTTGTTATGTAATCATGAATTATCGCCGCGTGGGTGCGCGCGATGTTTTGCGGCAGCTTGTCCAAAGCGAACCATTCGAAGGTTAAGGATTCGTCGTTCATGACGGCTACGTCCCCGCTGTAATCATCCGTAGAATAAACGATGGTCACAACATAGAATTCGTCACCGTTTTGCGCCACGCACAAATACCCTTCGCCGGAATATACGCCAAACAACGTTAAATCACCCACTACCAACCCCGTCTCCTCTTTAACCTCGCGCCTTACGGTTTCTTCCGTGGATTCGCCCAACTCCATCAACCCGCCGGGTAAACCCCACTTGCCGTAAGGATATGTGCGTTGCTGCATGAGAATCCGACCCACCCCGTCGCGGATAAAAACAATGCAACCCGGCAATATAACACGCATAGTACCGATTTTCGCGCGGAGTTCTTTGATGTAGCCCATGTTTACGCTCCCGAATCTATTTTAAAATTGTATAAAGTTCTTTATAAAATCAACCATCATCTTCATGTTTTTGCCGCTCCGTATCGCATTTCCATTATAACCGAAAGAATTTCATCTTTAGTTTAAATATACAAATTAACGCGTAAAAAATTCAAAGCCTGCATAGCCGCGCGTTCGCGAACCTGATTCCGTTCACCGGGTAATTTCAACGCAAGCGTCTTCGTCCCGCTTCCCTTTATATGCAATCCCACGAAAACCGTCCCCACCGGCTTCTCCGGCGTGCCGCCACCCGGCCCCGCAATCCCCGTGGTACTCAAACCGATATCCGCCCCGGATGTCTTAGCAACACCCTCCGCCATAGCAACGGCAACCTCCGCACTAACCGCGCCATGTTCTGCAATCAAAGCCACGTCAACACCCAGCCGCGTAATTTTCGCATCATTACCGTAAGTAACCAACCCCTCCCGCAAAACCGCCGAAGCCCCCGGCAAAGCCACCAGCGCAGCCGTAACCAACCCCCCGGTACAAGACTCCGCAACAGCAAGCGTATAAGGAAGCACTTGAGTATTTTCTCTAACGGGAGCGAAATCATCGGAGCGAAGCGTCTCGACCTGTACACCAGGGGCGGGGGAGGGGGTTGCAGCGACCGACTTCGCCTTCAAGGGAGCGCAACCCCCTCCACCGCCCCGGAAGCACAGCGCCCTTAACACACACTCCGCCAAATCATCCCCATCTTCCCCGTAAACAAAATCCCCCAGCCGCGCATATATTTCATCCGCAACAGGGTTGATTAATTCATATGCCGCGTCTTCGCACGAAGCCGAAGCTGTAATCCGTAAATGGCACTCCCAAACCTTCGCGTACAAAGCCAGCGTAGGATTCGTCTGCGCTTCGATTAAATCCCGCAGCCGCGTTTCGATACTGCTCTCGCCGATACCGATAAACTTCAACGTACGCGAAACAAAAACACGCCCGCCGCCGGATGTTTTCTCCCGCAAAAAAGGAACCGCGTAATTCGTAAACATCGGTTCCAACTCGTGGGGCGGCCCGGGAAGCAGAACCAATATCTTTCCGTCCCGCTCCAGCCAAACGCCGGGCGCGGAGCCGAAATCATTGGGTAAAACACGGCAACCCTCCGGCACAAGGGCGTTTTTATGTACGTTTTCGGGCAAGCCGGTGTTGGCGAAGCGGGCGCGGATGCGCTGCATGGAAGGCTCGTCAAGAACCATCGCGCGGTTAAAATACTCCGCGGCTACTTCCTTGGTGATATCGTCCTGCGTAGGCCCAAGCCCGCCGACGGCGACGACCATATCAGCCTTGGAAAAGGTGTAATCCAGCGCGGCCTTCAAGCGGGTTCGGTTATCCCCCACCACCGTATGGCCGTATACGGGTATCCCCAGCTTCGCCAATTCCCGCGAAAGGAACTGCGCGTCGGTGTTGGCGATGTCACCCAGCAGCAGCTCCGTACCGATGGCGAGGATTTCGACCGATACATTGCCGCCGTTCATTTGTTCAAACCCTTGCTTTTATAATGGATCAAGCCCCAATTTTTGTACCCGTAATCCAATCCCGATAAAACGCTCGCCACAACCGAAAGGATGAGCAAAATCCAAACGATCACATCCCGTATGGGCAATATAATAGGAAGCGGATCATAAATAAAAGCAGGGATCGGCACCAAAATCGTATGGATAAGGATCATTTGCATGACGGTTTTGATCTTGCCGCCTACGGAAGCGGCCAAAACCGTGCGTTGCTCCAGCGCGAGCTGCCGCAGGCCGGAAACGAAGAATTCACGGCTGATAAAAACGATGCCCGCCCAGCCCGGTATCGTACCCGAAGCCACGAAGGCGACGATGGCGGCGCATACGAGTAACTTGTCCGCCAAGGGGTCCATCAGCTTGCCGAAGTTGGTCACCAAGCCGTAGCGCCGCGCCATCTTACCGTCTACGGCGTCGGATATAGACGCGACCGCAAAGACCGTTAATGCAACCCAAAGGCTGGCGGCTTCGCCAAAAGGCTTAACCATGTAAAAAAACAAAAAAATGGGTATCATGCACACCCGAAACAGGGTGATTTTATTCGGCAGGTTCATGGGTATGCACCTCGCGTCCTTGCAGATCGTATTCGTCCGCGCTTACGGGAATGACGGTGACCACTTGGCCGGGTGAAAGTTTCCTTTCGGAGGATATATAGATTACGGAATCAACCTCGGGGGCGTCGGATTGCGCGCGGCCGATATAGCGGTACGAACTGCCGTCGGTTTCGCTGAAGAATGGGGAATCATCCGCTGACGGCGCTTCCCCGTCTACCATCGCTTCCAGCGGCTTCCCCAATTTTTCCCGTTGCTTTTTCATATGGATTTTTTGTTGCAGGGCCATAATACGGTCGCGCCTTATATGCTTGATTTCGCTTTTTACTTGTTTGGGCATGGTTACCGCGGGCGTGTCTTCCTCGCGGGAATAAGGGAAAACGCCCAGGCGGTCGAAGCGGATATCCTTCACGAAACCGTACAGCGCGCGGAATTCCTCGTTCGTTTCACCCGGGAAGCCGACCATAAGGGTAGTCCGCAGCGTTATTTCGGGGATTTGTTTGCGCAGGCGGCGGATCAAGTCCTCCAAGGCGCTTCGGGTGCCGCGCCGTCCCATGCGGGCGAGCGTCGTGTCCTCGCTGTGCTGTATAGGCATGTCCAAGTACTTGCAAACGCTCGGCAATTCGGCGATCGCGTCGATCAATTCGGGCGTGATGTGTTCGGGGTAAGCGTACAGTAAACGGACCCGCACAACTTCGGAACAATTTGTGCCGAAGTTCGCGTCCAATTTACGCAGTAATTCCGCCAAGCGCGGCTTGCCGCACAAATCCACACCGTACGATGCCGTGTCCTGCGCTACCAATATAAGCTCACGCACGCCATCGTTGACCAGCGCCATACATTCCTCCATTATTTCCGATTGCGGGCGGCTTCTATACCTTCCGCGTATTTTGGGGATCGTGCAGTACGCGCAACGGTTGTCGCACCCTTCCGCGATCTTAACGTAGGCGATGTGGGGGTTGGGGGTATTTTCGCGGGCAAGCAAACGATATTGGATGGTGTTTGCTTGGGGGAGATTCTTTCGGGGAGGGCTTTCGTTAGAAAGATTGGGTTGCATCGCGCTCCGAAGGCGGTTGACGATTTCATCCCTGTCCGCCACGCCCAGCACCAAGTCGATTTCCGGCATTTCCGCGTGTATTTGATCGCGGTAGCGTTCGGTCATGCAACCGACGACGACCAGCAAGCCGCAAATTTCCTTTTCTTTATACGCCGCCAGATTTAATATCGTTTCGATGCTTTCTTCTATCGCTTCTTTAATGAAGCCGCAAGTGTTTACGATGATGATACGCGCTTCGCCCGGGTCCCCGACGATGGAAAATCCATCTTCCATCAACCGCCCCAGCATGACTTCGCCGTCTACTTTATTTTTGTCGCATCCCAAGGATTCGAGGTATACCGATGCCCCACAACGTTGCGTCATTTAATCCCGCCCGTATATTTCCATATATTCGCTTCTCGTTATCGTTACCTTGCGTGGTTTTACCCCGTCTTCCGGCCCCACGATACCGCGTTTTTCCAATTCCTCCATTAAACGCGACGCGCGGTTGTACCCGATGCGGAACTGCCTTTGCAACACGCTGGTGGAAGCCTTCCCCTTGGAAAGCAGAAACTCCACCGCTTCGCGGAAGAATTCGTCCAAATCGCCGTTGTTGACCGCGAGGCGCGCCGCGGGGGAGGTCACTTGTTCGATCATTTCGGAAGTGTGTTCGGCGGTGCATTGTGAGCGCAGGAAGTTGACCACGCCTTCCACTTCCTTGTCCGATATGAAGCCGCCCTGTATGCGGATCGGCTTTGATTGCCCCATGGGGAGGAAGAGCATGTCGCCCTTACCCAGCAGCTTTTCCGCGCCGTACATGTCAATGACCGTGCGGCTGTCGATGCCCGAGGAAACGGCGAAAGCCAAACGCGAGGGGATGTTCGCTTTGATCAAGCCCGTAATAACATCCACGCTGGGCCGCTGTGTGGCGACGATCAGGTGCAGACCCGCCGCGCGCGCCTTTTGCGCCAAGCGGCAAATACTTTCCTCCACTTCGCCCTTGGCCGCCATCATCAAATCCGCCAATTCGTCTATGATGAGTACGATCTGCGGCAGGAGCGGTTCCTCATTTTCCGCCATGTAGCGGTTATAGCCCTTTAGGTCGCGGTTGCCCGTTTCGGCGAAGAGGTTGTAACGGTTTTCCATTTCAGCCACCGCCCAACTCAACGCGCCGCTGGCCTTTTTGGGGTCGGTCACGACGGGTATCAATAAATGCGGGATGCCGTTGTAGACGCTTAGTTCCACGACCTTGGGGTCGATCATCAACAGCTTAACCTCGTCGGGGCGCGCTTTATATAAGATGCTCGTAATCAACGTATTGATAAAGATACTTTTACCGCTGCCGGTCGCGCCCGCAATCAGCATGTGCGGCATACGGGCGATGTCCGCCACCACGGGCTCGCCGGCGATGTCCTTGCCTACGGCGAAGGCTAGATTAGACGGAAAATTGATAAACTTCCCGTCTTCTAATATTTCGCGTAAGAAAACAGGCTGCGGGTCTTTATTGGGT
The DNA here is from genome assembly GCA_009780585.1 of Defluviitaleaceae bacterium. Classification (GTDB taxonomy): domain Bacteria; phylum Bacillota; class Clostridia; order Lachnospirales; family WQUN01; genus WQRX01. The sequence goes on from WQZS01000009.1 coordinate 69,298, forward strand.
ATTTCGATGCCCACGGCGGATTTACCGGGGATGGGGGCCTCGATACGGATACCCTGCGCCGCGAGCGACAACGCCAGGTCGTTGGAAAGGTTGGCGATGGCCGAAACCTTTACGCCCGCGCCGGGCGAAAGGTCGTACCGCGTAACCGTCGGGCCGACGCTGACCGCGATGACCTTGGCCTCGACCTTGAAGCTGCGCAGGGTTTCCTCCAGCGTGCGGGAATTCTTCATGATTTGCGTGCGGGTTTCCATCGCGGTATCGGGGGCTTCGTAACGGGCGAGCAGGTCTATGGGCGGAAGTTGGTAATCATCATACGAAAAGGGGCGGATTTTATGGATGGGGTCGGGTACGGGCAAATCGTCCGGATCATCGGGATCGTTTTCTTCATCTTCCCACGGGGGGTAGTCACCCTTGGAAGCACCGTCCACCATGCCGTGCAGGGTGATTTCCGCGTCGTCCGCAATGGGTTCCGCGCTTGCCGCGGCGCTCGGTTTCTTTTCGGGGAACAGCACGATCTCCGCCCCGCGCGGCAAAGCACTTTCCACGGGCTTACGTGTGAGGAAGATATCGGAACGCGTCCGCTTGCGCTCCGTAAACACGGGCGGTTTGGGGCGCGCGCCTTCTTCGAGTTCCTCTTGCAAAAGTAAAACTTCGGGCAAATCATCGGGTTCCGAAAAATTGTCGTCCTCGTATTCGATGAAGGGGAGGGGCTTTTCGGCCGCGGCTTTTTTCTCCGCTTCCTCCGCAAGCTCCGCGTCGAGCTCCGCTTCGATACGCTCGCGCCTGCGTTCCAGGGCGTCCTTCGATTCGTAGAAGCCGCGGCGCACCAAATAGACGAAACTGCGTCCGGTCAGCAATACCGAAAGGATCAGAACAATCGCAAAAAGTACAATGATGGAGCCCAATCGCCCCAAAAAGAAATGGAGCACATCCCCCGGTAACAGGCCGTAAAGCCCGCCGCCGAAATGATGCCCTCCGATCGCACCCGTATAGATTTGCCCCAAACGTTCAAAGAAGGTCCTGCCTTCAACAGCTTCCGGTAGTCTAAAAATATGTAAAAGCGCAAGCACCGAGGTAAACAACCCGATGGACAGGAACCACGGGAACCTTATCCGCTTCGAAAGTAGTATGCTGACTGCCCCGACGATTAACACAATGGGCAGGACAAACGCCCCAAAGCCGAATATCCCCAGCAAAAAGCCGTTGATCCAACCCCCGACGCGGCCCAGCGCGTCTTCCCAAAAGACGCTCAGCAATAATAATACCCCGACGACCGCAACGCCGATGCATTTCACTTCGCGGTACAGGGCCGGGGATTTGGGGCGTGCCTCTCCAAGGTTGCGTTCGGTCGTTTTGCTTTTAAGCGTTTTTTTAGGCATACGACATAACACCTCAAAATATTCGTGTCGTATGAAGTATAGCACCCCGTCATGATAATGACAATCTTAGGGTGAATGAACGTGAAAGCACAATATGTGCCTCGTAAAGCGTCCTGATTGTAGCTTCAAAAAATGACAAGGATACTTACAATTGCACATGCCAACGCGAGGCGTTGGATCACATAATCCTTAGGAGGCCAAAAAATGGCAAAAAACAAAACAAAGCAGGAAAAAATCAACTTGGATGAAATCATCGGCAAAAACATCCGTACCGAACGTCAAGCCCGCAACCTTTCCCGCGATGAATTGGCGGAAATGCTCGACCTCACCACTTCGCACATGGGTTTGATCGAACGCGGGGAACGCGGCGCGACCGCCGTTACCCTTTCCAAGCTGACGCGCGTACTCCAATTGCCCATCGATAATTTCTTTTCGCCGTCCCCGTCCCTCGCCTTACGCGAGGAAAAGGAAAACAGCCGTACCACTTCCCAAAAGAAAATCAACAGCCTGATATCGAAATTAAACGAAGCGGAATTGAATTTTATCATTCATATGATACAAGGGATTTCAAAGTCGGGGATTTCGAAGGAACTCAGCGAGTAGTCATTCCTTCTCCCCCCGATTGCGCACGATAAAATGCAACGGCGTACCGTCGAAACCGAAGGCCTCCCGTAGCTTGTTCTCCAAAAACCGAATATAAGAAAAATGCATAAGCCGCTTATCGTTGACGAACAGGACAAAGGTAGGCGGCTTTACCGTTACCTGCGTGGCGTAGTAGATACGCAGGGCGCGCCCTTTATCAGCCGGGGGGGCGTGTATGGCCGTCGCCTCGATGATGACCTCGTTAAGCGTGCCGGTGGCGATGCGCATGGCGTGGTTTTGATACGCGGCGAATATCAGTTCAAAGAGCTTATTGACCCGCTGCCCCGTAAGCGCGGAAATGAAGAGCTTCGGCGCGTAGGGCATGTAGGCCAGTTCCCTTGACAACTTTTCGGTAAATTCCTTCATGGTTTTCCCGTCTTTTTCCACCTTGTCCCACTTGTTAACAGCGATAATGGCGGCTTTGCCCCTTTCATGGGCGATGCCCGCTATTTTTGTGTCCTGCTCGCTTACGCCTTCCTCGGCGTCGATTAACAAAACGCACACGTCGCAGCGTTCGATGGCGGCGATGGCGCGCACGATGGAATACCGCTCGATATTTTCCTTGATGCGGGATTTTTTCCGCAGACCCGCCGTGTCGATGAAAAGGTATTCATGCCCGTCACGCTCGGCGAAGGTATCCACCGCGTCGCGCGTGGTGCCGGGGATGTCGGATACGATGACCCTTTCCTCGCCCAAAATCTTATTGATGAGGGACGATTTGCCCACGTTGGGCTTGCCTACGATGGCGACCTTGACGCGGGTGTCGTCTTCATCGTCAACGCTGCCCGAGGGGAAATACGCTGCGATTTCGTCCAGCATATCGCCCAAATTTAGGGCTTGCCCCGCGGAAATCGGGATCGGCTCGCCGATACCCAGTTCATAGAATTCGAACAGCTCGTTATTTTCCTTGGAAGGTACGTCCACTTTATTGACCGCCAAAACCACGGGCTTTTTGGAACGGCGCAGCACATCAGCCACCTGCCTGTCCGCGTCCGTCACGCCCGATTTGATATCGCACAGGAATAAAATCACATCCGCGCTTTCGATGGCGGCTTCGGCTTGGCGGTAAACGTGGCGGGTCAGCGGGTCTTCCGCTTCGGGGTCCAGCCCGCCGGTGTCGATCAGCGTAAAGGGGCGGTTCAGCCATTCCGTGTCGGCGTACAAGCGGTCCCGCGTGATGCCGGGCATATCATCGACGATGGCGGTCTTGGTGCCGGTGATTCGGTTAAACAAGGTGGATTTGCCCACGTTGGGGCGGCCTACGACGGCTACGATGGGTTTGGGCATGGGGGACTCCTGATAATTTGCTGGGAAGATGCTGTTAGTGTAACACAATTGACATAATATTTATACGCGGATATACTTGTATTAACTTTGTCAAAGGGTGGTTCATCTATGCTTTCGCAGGTATCGAAATGGGGCAATTCCCAGGGGATCCGAATTTCCAAAAAATTATTGCAAACCGCGCAAATCGGGCTGGATGAAAAAGTGGAAATAAAAGCGAAGGATAATATGCTCATTATCCTGCCCGCGTCGAAAAAATCCCTCGCTTGGTACCTCGACGGGTACGAAGGCGAACCCGACCGATACGATTGGGGCAACATGAACGAACCCGCAGGGCGTGAAATAATATGAAGCAAGGCGATATTATTTTACTCGACTTCGACCCGACCAAGGGCAGGGAACAATCGGGATACCGCCCGGCTTTGGTCATCAGTCAAACGCTGTATAACCAAAAACGCGACATGGCTTTGATTTGCCCGATAACCGCCAATAAAAAACCCCTGCGCTTGCGTGTGCCGTTGGACGAAAGGACGCAAACGCAAGGGGACGTGATTTGCGAGCAAGTGCGTGTTATCGACCTGCTTGCGCGTAAATGTAAAGCGGTGGAGCAAATCCCCAAGGATATCTTAAGGAAAGTGCTGGATGCTGTAACGGCTATCATTGCGATTGAGGATTAGCAAATTACACGTAGCCGGACAAACCCCGCCGGGGCGGTGGGTGTAACGCACGGCTGTCGTAAAAACGGGATTTTGGGTTGGTAAATTAAAATTAGAATCATGTGTGTGTTACTTTGTTTGATGTTGAATTGGAAATTCATGCATGGTAAAATTAATAAAAAATAAAAGCCTCGAAATTAAACGGAAAAAGGGTTGACAGCGATATGCCGCGCGAAAGTATAATGTTAAACGCCACGCCACGCCACGCCACGCCACGCCACGCCACGCCACGCCACGCCACCCACGCCATAATTCCGCGTATTTAATATCGTTTGCAAATACAGGCGGTTGCGCTTCTTGATGGAGCGCAACCGCCTTTTTTATGTGGAAATAATTATGTGAATATAAAGGAAGGGACGGATGAAGATGAAAAAGAAAATGATGATGGTTGGATTAACGGTATTGGTGTTTATGCTGACCGCGTGCGGCAGGGGTGGGGACACGGCGGCGGAAACACCCGACCCAACCGCGCAGCCAACGCAACCGCCGGTTGAAACACTCGCGCCCGAACCGCCGCAAAATAACCGTAATGAAATAATCTCCACGGTATGGGAAAAACCCGCTATTTTCCCATACGTATTGCAAGCTCCCAATGAAGCGGAGGAAGGTTTAATAAGATGGTCAACCCATCAGAATGACGAAGGTGGATGGAAAAATTATCCGCCTCCGTGGTTGTTCGCGTCGGCGGATATATTGGTCATCGAATATACGGGTGCCCCCATAAACCAATACGCGCTTGATATCTTTATGGGGCAACCGCTTTCATTTTACTATATGAACAGCCGTTTTACGAAGGAGGACGGAAGGATTATCTTCCACTTTCATGGTTTACCCTTGAACGATACGTTAGCACATGCGTATACATCGCTCACCTTTAGAACGGAAGGCGCGAACCGGGTAACGCGGGCGTATTTTGACGTCTTGCCCCCGGAGGAAGTACCCGTACTTTTTCCGCTTTTCCCGTATGATTTAGGGTTAGTCAGCGGATACAGGGAAATATTTGAGGATGCTTTTTATTGGGTGCCTCAAATATGGATAGCGGCGTTGGCGGATATTCTCGTCATAGAATATGAAGGTGATTTAATCGGAAGATATGAAATTGGAATAGACAGGGAAGGTTTTTATACGACATACCGGAGGATTAGTCCCGGCGTTAGGGAAGTTATGGGAAGAATAGAGTTAGACTTGTGGAGCTTAAGGTTAGACACATACGACGTGCATACGTATTTCGCTGTTTTGTTTGAATCGGGAAATTTGGATGCTGTCACACGGGTATATTTTGACGTTTTACCCTCCGATGAAGCGAATGATCACCAAGGCACTATACATGTGGACGCGGGTAGTGCCCCCGGAGGAAATGGCGAGCCCGGAAATCCGTTGCGCTCATTGGAAGCAGCCGTAAACATGGCAAAACCGGGTGATACGGTTATCGTGGCGGATGGCGTATACAACGGGGTCATAAACATACCCCAAGGCAAGGAAAACCATCCCATAACAATAAAGGCAGCAGAGGGGGCAATGCCGTACATCACGCCAAACATCCCCCTCGACGCGGAATGGCGGGTATACAGCGGAAATATTTATGTTGCCGACGTAAGCGATGAAATCGTGCAACAAATGAACGTGGCATACCCGCAGCTGTTCGTTAACGCCGTGGCCATGATAGAGGCCCGCTACCCCAACCTGCCGGGTACGGATATGTCCGCCGCGTTGCACCAACCCATGCTGTTGGCGCAAATGGGGACAAACGAAAGCAACATCGTTATGCCTTACGCCCTGCCTTATGACATAGCGGGGGCGCGGGTGGTGATATGGCCGGGCAGCTCGATGTTGGAGTTTAGCGTGGATACGGGGCGCGTACATTCGGTAGACGGTACCGAGATAACCCTCGTTCATCCCATGGGGGGCATACCTGACCCAAAGCATCCCTACGGGGACAACACGCGCCCCGTACCCACTAACCATTTCTATATAGTCGGCGCGTTGTCGCTGTTGGACGCGCCGGGCGAATATTATTTTGACGCGGAAACCCAACGCCTGTACTTCTACGCGCCAAACGGAGCCGACCCCAACACCCTCAACCTTTCCCTGCGCTCCGACGAACGCTTCGCGGTTCATATATCAAGCCACACGGTGCTGGACGGCTTTTACATCTACGGCGGCGGTGTCAACGCCACAGGTAGGAACATCACCATCCAAAATTGCTTCGTACGTTACGCCGACCATTATTATATGACACCATATATATTCTGGGAGCAATTGCACGGGTTAAGCGGCCTCCTTTTGCACGGCGTTAATAACACCGTCAGGGACAGCGTCATAGGCCCCACCGCGCTCAGCGGCATTCAAGTAATAGGCTACGGCAACATAATTACGAACAATGTCATTCATGACACGGCGTACGGGGGGTATTTTAACAACGCCATCACCGCGCATACCTTCAACCATTATTTAGAGATTTCCCACAACTCCTTGTGGGATTGCGGCAGAGATTTGATTCATTTTTTAGATGTGACGGGTGAGGAAATATATAACGTGATTACCGAGGAAGGCACGCTAACCCGCGTAAGCACCAGCTTCGTGGGAAGCGTGGTGCGCAACAACCATTTCCGCAACCCCATGATGCTGTGCAATGACGGCGGGGCTATGTTTTTGGGCGCTGCCTACGGTGGCGGCGCGGAAATCAAGTATAATTTTATTGAAATGGGAATCGGCCTAACGCACGGTACAATACCTAAACTCATCGGCGGCATTTATCTCGAAGTTCCTAATCATTTTATCGTTCGCAACAACATCGTAGTCGGCGGGCGCATGGGGATTCAATTAAGTATGCCCCATGAAAACATGCAGGTTTATAATAATACCGTCATCGGTTCGATACACGGATTTACCACGGGCAACTCCACATTTGACCCCTGGCACGCAAGGAACCTTATCCTTAGGGATAATTTGTTCGTGGATATTATTGACACTGATGTAACGACGTTAACCGCCCCATGGGAGGGCGGGGAAAGACCGCCGCATTTGCATACCAATTTCGATGAACACGGGCGATACCCCCTACCCCTCATGGAGCGCGAAAACGTCACCATGTCCGGCAACCACCGCGGCACGGTAGACGACCAATTCCGCCCCACGGGCGACACCCCCGACATCGGCGCGATTCCCCGCGGCGGGGAAATGTTCCCCTACGGCTCATCCCTCGCCCCGCGTCCGTAATACGATACCATCATTAAAATACAGGCGATTGTTTTCCGCGGCTTGGAAAATAATCGCCTGTTTTATGTCTGTTTGTCCCTTGTACAACAGCCGAGCGGGGTATGGCTTAATAAGCCCGCACTACGCAAAAAGGGTGATTTCGGCGAACGTTGGGCTTACGTGAACTCGTTGGGCTTGTAAGCGGGCTTTTGTAATGCTATATCCTTCCATACACCCAAGCGTCAAGACCAACGAGTTCACTTGCCCGACGGAGCCGAAATCACCCTTTTTGCGTACAGCGGGCGTTTAAGCCGTACCCCGTTCGGCGGGGTGAGGGTTGGTAAATAAAACTCACGTATTTTCATCACGATTAAAAATTGCATTTATGGACAATAGAGGATACAGTATCCAAAATAAGATGAACGGAACATGGGCTTGTTAAAAAACATAAAAGAAACCATCCAAAAGCACAACATGCTCTCCCCCAACAACGGTGTTGTAGTCGGACTTTCCGGCGGGGCGGATTCGGTCGCGCTTTTAACGGTACTGATTACATTGCGCGAAAAATACCCGCTTAAGCTGTATGCCGTACACGTAAACCACAACCTCCGCGCCAACGCCAAAAAAGACGAAATCTTCGTACAAAAAATATGCAAGGACCGGGGCATACCCCTGCGTGTATGCGACGCCGACATACGCGGCAAAGCGGAGCGGGAAAAATTGAGCATAGAGGAAGCGGGGCGCCGGGTACGCTACGATTGTTTTTACGCCGCGTTAAACGAACTTGACGCGCAAAAAATCGCCGTCGGGCACAACGCGGACGACAACGCCGAAACCGTTTTGCTTAACCTGTGCCGCGGGGCGGGCTTGCGGGGCGTGTGCGGGATACCACCCGTCAACGGCAGCGTCGTGCGCCCCCTGCTCGAAACCCCGCGGGCCGAAATCGAGGCGTACTTAAAAAAGGAAGGCATCGCGTTTATCGAAGACGATTCCAACGCGGGGTTCGACTATACGCGCAACCGCATCCGCAATATCGTATTGCCCGCCATCGTAAAACATGTAAATCCCAGCGCGGCGGAAAATATCGCCCGCAATACGGCCATGCTGCGTGCGGACGCGGAATACCTGGAGGACGCGGCGCGGGAGGCTTTCCTAACTTGTACCGGAATCCGGTACAAGTTGGATGACGGCTCTCCCTTATCGTTGAACATTCCCCGCTTGCTTATGTTACCCGAGGCATTGCGCAACCGCGTCGTACGCGAAGCGATCGCGCGCGCGCGGCTGACGTATGAAATCGACGCGGAGGATTTTACGGACATCCGCGCCGTGCATATTTACGACGCGCTTAAGATCGCAAACGGCGAAACGGGGAAGGAAGCGCACCTCCCCGGCATTAAAGTCACCCGTTCTTATGACGAACTTTACTTTACCCCCGCCGCATCCGCCAATGCGTCCACGCAAGGCATCGGCTTTTACCGCCCTCTGATATTGGACAAGCCTTCGCACATCCCCGAAATCGGCAAAACAATTACGCTCTCCCTTTCACCGCCCGAAGAAAGCCCGCGCTTGCTCTGTACGCGGACATTCGATTATGATATCCTTTCAAAGAACCTGTCCGATTTGTGCGTACGGACGCGCCGTAAAGGCGACCGCGTCGCGCTCCCCGGCGGGACGAAGAAATTGCAGGATTACTTCACCGATACCAAAACGCCGAGGCATTTGCGTGACACGGTTGCGCTGGTCGCGCTGGGCGGCGATATCGTGTGGATATTGGACGAACGCGGTAAAATAAATACCAAAATCGCATTTGACATTATCACCAAGGAAAATAATCCCAATACGGTGACTTCCGAAAGGAAACCGCCTGTATGCTGGATATCGATATGGGCAGCGCCCCATCATAAGGAGGATATTCCATGACACACGGGGAAACTGTAGAACCGCTTATCCCGGCGGAACAAATCGAAGCCCGCTTGCAAGGCTTGGCTGATGAAATCATCCGCGATTACGGAGAGAAGCCCATCGTCTTATTATGCGCCTTAACCGGCGGGGTCATCTTCTTGGCTGACTTGTCGCGCAAGCTGGGCAACAACACGACGATCGACTTTGTACGCGCGTCAAGCTATGGCGACGGTACGACCTCCGGCGGCGTGGTTAATTTGGATTGCCATCCCAAATTGAGCCTGGCGGGCAAGGATGTGCTGGTGGTGGAGGACATCATCGACACCGGCCACACGCTGGCTTATTTAAAAAATTACTTAGAAGACAAGGGCGCCGCGAGCGTACGCGTATGCGCTCTGCTGGACAAGCCCGACCGCCGCGAGGTTCCCGAGGCCCAAGCCGATTACCTGGGGTTCTCCATCCCCGATGAATTCGTGGTGGGTTACGGGCTGGATTACGCCCAGCGATACCGCAATTTACCCTATGTGGGGATATTAAAATTATGACCATGCAAAGGCGCACAAGTAATTTCGCCCTGTTCCTAATCATCATGGCGGTTATTTTAATGATCACGATGCTCTTGCGGATGAACGACACGCAGGAGGTTCCCGAAGCCTATACGTATACCCACTTGGTAAACGACGTCAACGCCAACCGCGTGGCGCGTATCGTTGTGACCCCCGACAACAACGTACCCGGCGTGGGCCGTGCGGAGGTCATGCTGATCGACCCTTCCGCCACGCATACGGTGGACATCCCCAGCTTGGATGTCTTCGCGGCGTTTGTGCACGGCGTGCTGGGGCATCGGTCGGGGATACTGTATTTCGACGCCGATCCGCCCACGCGCCCCCATTGGATCGTCACGGCCTTGCCCATCATCATCATGCTGGGCGTGGCGGGGCTGATCCTTTTCTTCGTGTACCAGCAAGCGCAGGCGGGCGGCGGGCGGCACATGAATTTCGGCAAGAGCCGCGCGAAGGTGATATTGCAAGATAAACGCAAGGTCAATTTCAACCAGGTAGCGGGCTTGGACGAGGAAAAAGCCGAACTCGCCGAAATTGTGGACTTCCTAAAGGCACCGCAAAAATACCGTGACATCGGCGCGCGCATCCCCAAGGGGATCCTCCTGGTGGGGCCGCCGGGTACGGGCAAGACTTACCTCGCCCGCGCCGTGGCGGGGGAAGCGGACGTACCGTTCTATAGCATTTCGGGTTCGGACTTCGTGGAGATGTATGTAGGCGTAGGCGCGTCCCGTGTGCGGGATTTATTTGAGCAAGCCAAGCGCAATCCCGCGAGTATTATCATTATAGATGAAATCGACGCCGTAGGACGCAAGCGCGGCGCGGGCTTGGGCGGCGGCCACGACGAACGCGAACAAACGCTCAACCAATTGCTGGTGGAAATGGACGGCTTCGGCTTAAACGAAGGCGTTATCGTATTGGCGGCGACCAACCGCCCCGATATCCTGGACCCGGCGTTATTGCGCCCCGGGCGCTTCGACCGGCAAATCGTGGTCAACCGCCCCGACATTAAAGGCCGTGAGGAAGTATTGAAGGTACACACCGAAGGCAAGCAAATGGCGGAGGACGTTTCCCTGCGCGTGGTGGCGCAAACCACCGCGGGCTTTACCCCCGCCGACTTGGAAAACCTGTTGAACGAAGCCGCGCTCCTCGCTGCGCGGGACGATAAATTGAAGATCGACATGGACGCCATCCGCAAGGCGTTCATCAAGGTAGGCATCGGTACGGAAAAAAAGAGCCGCGTCATCACGGAAAAGGAACGCCGCATCACCGCCTACCACGAAGCGGGCCACGCCATTTGCCACGAAGTCCTGCCCGATATCGACGCGACGTATATCATCTCCGTGATACCCACGGGCCGCGCGGGCGGCTACGTCATGCCCCTGCCCGGTGAGGACCGCAACTACGTCGGCAAACGGTACATGGAGCAGCACATCGTGGCGCTCTTGGGCGGGCGTGCCGCGGAAGCGCGTGTGCTGGGCGACATCACCAACGGCGCGGCCAACGACATCGAACGCGCGACGCAAACCGCGCGGGATATGGTCGTAAAATACGGCATGTCGGATACGCTGGGCCCGATACAGTTCGGCAACGAAAACAAAGAAGTCTTCCTTGGACGCGACTACGCCAACACACGCAACTACGGCGAGCAAGTCGCTTCCCTCATCGACAACGAAATCAAGTCCATCGTGGAAAAAAGCTACAACGAAGCCCTCTCCCTCATCGACACCCACATGGACGTACTGCATAAAATCGTGGAATTATTAATGGAAAAGGAACGCGTCTCGGGTGAGGAGGTACGGAATCTGTTCCCGCTCGGTACGCTCGCGCCGAAGGATTACAAGGGCGGCTTGATGGGCGAAACCTTGTAATAAATGTGTGACATAAATGTAACACCAATGTAATTGTATTCGGGTCGAATCCGTGGTTGAATACGCATATACTAAGTGTGTGAACACTTGTGGGGTGAACCACGTGAAAAGATGTATATCGGTGCGAAAATATTTCAGGCAAGGGATTCTGTTTTCCCTTGCCCTTTTATTTGCCTTGACGCTGAGGGTTTTAGCCAATGAAATAGATGACGAAGACAGACTGCCCGTTGAGGAGCCCATCGAAATCGAGGAACCCGCCGAAATCGAACCCGTATGGCGGGATGAAATGATCGCCGACCGCACGCCCACCCGCCGCGTCAACCACATCACCCTAAAGGGCGTATTCCCCGACATCCAACCCTCCTTCGGTGAGGCTTACGATAAAATTAATGAGCAAATCAGCCTTGCCGCCACCGACTTGATTGACGGCGCCTTGCGGATACGGGCGCGTACCATAACCTTTTCGTACGATGTACACGCCGCCGTGTATAACGATATCGAGGTCGTTTCCGTTGTCATGTACGCCGGCATCGCGGCCGTCACCACGCGCGAAGCCGTAAGATCGATCAATTTCAACGCGGCGACGGGCGAGCCGCTGACCTTCGCCTGTGTGATGGGGAGCGATTTCGCGCCGCTTCCGATGCGCATTTTGTCGGAATGGACGCGGGAGAACCCCGAACGCTTCTATTCCGCGCGCACCGCGCCGTTGTCGGCGTTTTATATCACCGATACGTTATTGGTGTTTTTGTTTGACGAAGCCTTGATTACCACCGAAGTCGGTGAAGCGGGCCGGTTAGAGATGAAATTGGAAAACATCATCCGGTTAACGCCCATATCACCGGATCAGTACCGTATATTGGAAAATATCTATTACCTTAAAATGGTGCCTATCCGTCCTATCATGGAACAATTGGGTTATAATATCGTGTGGGAAGGGCGGAATGCCCGCGCGATGATATGGTGGGATGCGAACAGCCGCGACAGCGGCAGCTTGATGATGGAAATCAATATGGGCGTTAACCGTTACGGCTGGCGGGGCATACCCGCGCGTACGCTGGAGGCCCCGCCCATGATGGATATAGCAAACGGGCGGATATTTATACCCATTACGTTTTTCGACCTGATTATGCCGCGTACTACCTATTATGTGGACGAGGACGGGTATATCCGCTTCCTGGCATACATGCCCGCGAGGTAAGTGTAAGTTATAACAATTAGTGCGCCCGCCAATTACCTAAATGGTATTTCCGAAATGGCGGGCGTTTGACATTATCAGATTTTTTAGGTATACTGGATGTGTGTGTATCTATTGGAGGGAGGAAATTAAGAAAGGGACGAAAATAAATATACGATTGGAGAGGTGAAGCGTTTTGTATGACCGTAGTGACGTTTTTCACGTACGAAATGACATCCAAAAAATCATCGGAAGCAAAGTAAAGCTCGAGACGAACAAAGGGCGGCAGAAATCGGTAATCAACCGGGGTGTGGTATCCAACGTTTACCCCAGCATATTTACCGTCCAGCTCAGCGAGGGTCCCGATACCTCCCGTAAACTTTCCTTCAGTTATACCGATGTGCTGACAAACACCGTGGAGATTACGCTCTGCGATTAAAATTGAATATTTGCGAATACTTAATAAACCTCCGTCATAAGATGTAAGGCGCGAATCCAAAGATTCGCCATCTGGTGGAGGTTTTTTAATTTGTTTTATCAAGGAGGAGCAGGAATATGGAATTGGTAAGGGAACAGGTATTTTTGGACCAATGCGTGGGTACGGAGCAGCAGCAGATATTACTGGAGGGTGAAATCGTCGTACCCGACGCGAAGCCCGACATTACGATGCTGTTGCAAGCGGAGGAACGGATGATCATCGACCGTACCGAGGTAAGCACCGATCGGGTCAACTTCGTCGGGCGGTTTGATTTATCGGTACTGTACATCGCCAAGGCCGCCGACAAGCCCGTGCATATATTGGCGCATACCCAAAGTGTGGATGATTTCATCCATATGGAGGGCGTGGGTAAAGATATGTGGGTGCAAGCCAAGGCCGAAATCGCAAACGTGGAGTACCGCTTGCTTAACGACCGCAAGGTCAGTTTCCGCGCGGTCGTAAACATACGCGTACGGGCGGAACGTTCCGACGCCCACGAGATGGTCATACATATCCATGACGTGCCGGAGAACCAATTGCTTAAGACGCCGCTTAACGTAAACCGTACGATCGAACATAAACAGGAACGGTTCTCGGTCAATGACCGTATAACGCTGCCTTCGGGCAAGCCTAATATACGCGAAGTTTTGATGGTGACGGCGCAAGTGGCGAACCGCGACGAGCGGACGGCCAACGGACGGGTCAACCTTTCCGGCGAACTGTTGGTAACGGCTCTGTACCGCGGCGATACGGACGAAAGCGTCATCGAGTTCGTGGAAGGGACCGTACCGTTCAGCGGATCGGTCGATATCTCGGGCGCGCGCGAGGATATGTTCTCGGACGTGATGTTGCAGGTATTGGAGCACGACGTACGCGTAAGGCCCGACGACGACGGCGAAGACCGCGTAGTCGAGGTTGAGGTTTCGGTCGGTATCCAAATGAAGGTGTATTCAACCGAAACGTTCTCGATCCTGGATGACGCGTATTCCACCGATCGGCAGATGGTCATTTCCAAGACCGCCGTCCGCGTGCCGCGCTTGGTGTGCCATAACCGCAACCAAACGCCCGTAAAAGAAGTGATCACCCTGGGTACAAACGCGCCGGATATGCTGCAGGTATTCCGCGTGCGCGGGCAAGCGTACCTCGACGAGGTAAAGGTGCTGGAAGACAAGGTCGTTGTTGAGGGCGCGATCACCACCGATATCCTTTACGTGGCGCAGTCGGACGCCCAGCCGTTAGGCTCCTACCGTACGATCATACCCTTCCGCCAAGTCATCGAGGCCAAGGGCGCCGCGCCCAACATGCGCGTGTCGGTGGATACGTCGATCGATAACGCGACCTTTAATATGCTGAGCGGGCGCGAAACGGAAGCGCGTTTTATGCTGACCTTCAACACGCAGGTGATCGAAGAAGAAGAAGCGCGGATCATCAACGATATTTCGTTTGCGAACTTTGACGATTCCGTAATGAACGCGATGGCCAGCATGACCGTCTATGTGGCGCAAAGCGGCGACAACCTGTGGCACATTGCCAAGCGGTACAACGTACCCCTGGATGAACTGCTGGCGGTGAACGACATCGAATACGCGGCGAAGCTGATGCCCGGGCATAAATTGCTGATACTAAAAAAAGGGATATAAAATAAATTAATCACCCTATATGGGCCGCCTCAAATAGGCGGCCTATTTTATATGGTATTACGCGGTTTGCCTTGCTCCCCCGATTTGCGGGAAGGTATAACCGTGTAAAATGATGACAGCATGAAATATTTGCCAATTATTTTGGCCTGTGTTAGACTGTGAGTAATGGTTCATTAATTCCATTCACAAAGGACATTCACATGATTATCTATTACACCCGCACCCAAAAATCAAAAATCGCGGCGGAAGCCCTGCATGACATAACGGGGTTGCCGTTATATGCCCTTGATTCGGATATACACGAGGTTAAGGGCATCCGCTTCGCGTGGCGGGCGGTACGTTCGATCATAGGGTCGAAGGGTTACCCCGTCAAAAACATGCCCAAAGCCATCCCAAGCGAGGTTTACCTTTGCGGGCCGATATGGGTGGGCGAAATCGCCGGACCGCTTAAATATTTTATCAACCAAGCCGACCTGTCCGGTAAAAAGGTGCATATGCTGCTCACGGGGATACAGCCCACGGAGCAAAACCGCGAAAGCGCGCGCAAGTGCCTGGGTAAAAGCGGATGCCAAATCGGTGAAATATATTTGATCGCCACGCAAAAGGAACTGCCCGAAAAGGAAGTCATAACCGAACACCTGCGCGAAATGATGGAAGAGGCGAACGCCTAAGGTATGGCGGTGACCTTTTCCCTGCACACGCTGGGGTGCAAGGTGAACCAATGCGACGCCGACGCGCTGGCGGCGGTGCTGCGGGAAAACGGCTATATACATGCCCCGGACCGGATAAGTCCGCCAACCCCGCAGGGGGGACGCCGCCCCCCGACGGATATATATGTGATCAACACCTGCACCGTCACGAAGACCGTGGATAAAAAATCCTTGCAAGCCATACGGCGCGCACGTCGCGCGAACCCCGACGCCTTCATCGCGGTATGCGGGTGCATGGCGAAAAATGACGGGGCGGTTGGTTTAAGGAAATCCGGTTTTGTCGATTGCGTGTTCGATACCCGCAGGCCGCAGGATTTATTGGCGGCGTTGGGTGAACGGTTCGGAAACAGAAGGATTAAAGCAAATATTGGGGCGGATAACAAAGCGGAAATTGATCTCGATGGAATCCACCGAAATTATGACCGCGGGAATTCCGCCCGCACCCGCGCTTTCCTAAAGGTGCAGGACGGATGCGACCGTTTCTGCGCGTACTGTATCGTGCCGTACGTACGCGGCGGGCTGAAGAGCGAACCGCCGAAGGAAATTTTGCGGCAAATCACGGCGTTGACGGGGCAAGGCGCGAAGGAAATCGTCCTGACGGGTATACAACTATCCTCCTATGGAAAAGATACAGGGGACGTGTCCCTGCCCGAATTGATCCGCGCGATAGCCGCGCACGAGCCGGAATTAAAACGCTTACGGTTGTCCAGCTTGGACCCGTGGGCGATAAACGGGGACTTTTTGCAAGCCGTCGCGGCTACGCCCGTTTTATGTGACCATTTTCATCTTTCCTTACAAAGCGGCTGTGACGCGACCTTGGCCCGGATGAACCGCGGATACACGGCCGCGGATTACGCAAAAACCGTTGACGCGTTGCGAAAGGTGCGCCCGCAAGCCGCTATAACCACCGACATGATCGTGGGCTTTCCCGGGGAAAGCGGGGCTGACTTCGCCGAATCGGTTTCCTTCGCTAAAACGATGGGCTTCGCCCGCATCCATGTCTTCCCGTATTCGCCGCGCGAAGGGACGAAGGCCGCAAGGATGTCCGGCCAAGTTTCCCCCGCCGAAAAGGATATCCGCGGTAAAAGGATGCTCGCGGCAGCGGAGGAATTAAAGGAGCGATTCCTGGCCGCGCAAGTGGGTGCCGCGCGGGAGGTACTGTTCGAAACCCCCCGCCAAGGCCACACGCGCAATTACTGTATGGTGCGCATCCCGGTGCCGACGCGCCCGAACACATTGGCAAACGTACATATTACCGGACACGATCGTGACGGTTTGAAAGGGGAACTTATATGTTAAATTCCGACACCCAAAAATTCGGCGCGTACGAGCGCAACAACACACACGAAATCAAGAAGATACTGGAAACGGTATACCACGCCTTGGACGAAAAGGGTTACAATCCCTTGACGCAAATCATCGGGTACATCCTTTCGGGCGACCCTACATACATCACGAGCCACCAAAATGCCCGCGCGCTCATCGGCAGGCTGGAACGGGATGAATTGCTGGAGGAACTGGTACGCGATTACCTTCGCAGGGTCATGTGAAACGCTTCCTGGGTCTTGACTACGGGGACGCCAACATCGGTGTCGCGGTAAGCTGCCCCCGCGGGATTGTCGCGACCGGCGCGGGTACGATCAAGCGCGGCGACCCCGCGGCTATGAAGCCCGTCATCGCACGCGTACGCGAATTAATTGCGTTGTATGGAATTACGTGTGTGGTGCTGGGTTATCCGAGGCATATGGACGGCAACACTTCCGCGCGGTGCCTAAAAACCGAGGATTTCGCCGAAAGGTTAAGGCGTAATTTCAAGCGGCTGACCGTGGAATTTTGGGACGAGCGATTATCAACGCAAGCCGTAAAACCCTATTCGAAAAACGTCGATGAAATGGCGGCGGTATATATTCTGCAAGGATATTTGGACCATAAAAATAACGAGCAGTGGGAGGAATGTAAGATGGACGAGCAGGAGCAATTATTAATGGTGGACGAAAACGGCAACGAACAGCCCTTTGACATACTGGCCAGCAAGGAATCGGGCGGCGTCGTATACCTGTTGGCGGCGGAAGCCCCGCAAACGGAATCGGGTGAGGACGAAGCCGAAATCGTGCATTTCAAGTGCGTCGCCACAGAAGGGGAAGATATGATCTTTGAACTCGTGGAGGACGACCACGAGGACTTTGAATTGGTGATGAACTTGTTTAAAGACGACTATGAGGCGTTGGATATTATTATTGAGGAGTAGACGATTTGGCAACCAAAAAAAATAAACTGCGCGTTTTTGCCTTAGGGGGACTCGGCGAAATCGGCAAGAACATGACCGTATTGGAATACGGCAACGATTTGATTATCATCGACTGCGGCGTGGCGTTCCCGCAGGACGAAATGCTGGGCATCGACCTGGTGATCCCCGACTTTACCTACTTATTGCAGAACCACCACAAGATACGCGGGCTCTTCCTAACCCATGCCCACGAGGACCATATCGGCAGCGTCCCTTATTTCCTGCGGGAATTGAATACGACCATTTTCGGCACGCGCCTGACCCTCGGGCTGGTGGCGAACAAGTTAAAGGAACACGGGCTGGCTTCGCAGGCCGAAATGGTTTGCGTCAACCCCGGCGAGGAAGTGGGCGTCGGTTGTTTTAACGTGGAATTTATCCGCGCCACCCATTCGGTCGTAGATTCGGTATGCATCGCCGTGGAGACGCCCGTGGGTACGGTCATCCATTCCGGTGACTTTAAGGTGGACTTCACCCCCATCCAAGGCGAACCCATGGACCTCCAGCGTTTCGCCGTGCTGGGCGACCGCGGCGTCCGCCTCTTTTTATGCGAAAGCACGAACGTACTGGCAAAGGGCTACACCATGAGCGAACGCACCGTAGGGCGCGTGTTCGAGCAGGTCTTCGAAGAATCGCCCCATCAGCGCATCATGGTCGCCATGTTTTCATCGAACATCGACCGCATCCAGCAGGTAATCAACTCCGCCGTGCGGCACAAGCGCAAGACCCTTTTCCTGGGGCGCAGTATGATTAACGCTGTCCGGACGGCTACGGAGTTAGGCTACCTCGACATCCCCAAGGGGCATGTCATCGACGTTAACGAAGCCCGCAACTATACCCCGCCCCAGCTCTGCATCGTAACCACAGGTTCCCAAGGGGAGCAAATGGCGGCGCTGTCGCGTATGGCGGCCAATGACCACAGGCAAATCGTCGTGACCCCTTCGGATAAAATCATCATTTCCGCGTCCCCCATCCCGGGTAACGAAAAAATGATTTCCCGTGTAATCAACGAATTGCTTAAGTTGGGCGCGGAGGTCATCTACGAAGGCATGATGGAGGTACACGTTTCCGGCCACGCCAAGGAAGAGGAACTCAAGCTCATGCACGCCCTCATCCGCCCCGAATACCTGATGCCCGTCCACGGCGAATACCGCCACTTGAAGCACCACAAGGATTTAGCCGTTTCCATGGGGATGCAAAAGGAAAACGTGTTTGTGATGGACATCGGACAGGTATTGGAACTCTCCGGCACCTCGGCGAAGATCAACGGCGTTGTCCCGTCCGGCCAACTTTTGGTGGACGGCTTGGGCGTGGGCGACGTGGGCAACGTGGTACTGCGCGACCGCAAGCACCTTTCCGAAGACGGGCTTATCATCGCCGCCGTAGGCATCACACTCGAAGACGGCTATTGCCGCCTTATCTCCGGACCCGACATCACTTCTCGCGGCTTCGTCTTCGTACGTGAAAACGACGACCTGATGCAAGGCGCAAGGACGATTGTTATGGAATCGCTATTAGAAATCGAACAAAAAAATACCGCGGATATGCAGTATATAAGAAACAAAATACGCGATGACCTGCGGGAATTTATTTGGCAGAGGACGAAGCGCAACCCGATGATTTTCCCGATATTGTTGGAGGTTTAAAACGGGTTTTCCCGCCTGTTTTTGTTTTACACCAAAACCGCTTTAAAATCTATCGGTAAAATTGACCTTTGCACGGCGGTTATGTACCGCTCATTCCCCATTTTGCACGAATATCGCAACAATCCGCTTTCGGGGAAATAACGCAGCCATCTATCGTCATCGGGATACCACGTTTCGCTTTCGGCGAATTTTTGAAATGTCTATATCCCGATTATGCCATAGGAGTGTGGCGGTTGTTACGATTGGGATTCTTGCAACGATACAATGCTTAAAATAAGATTTGCTTCAGAAAAATCGTCGCCAAAAAATAAATCCGAAATTTCAATTTCATCGTTGCCAAGATAAGTAATGCTTCCGCTTGCCGTAAAGTGTAAATTATCTACAAAATCGTTGATATAATATTCTAAATAAAAAATTTCTTTATCAAAAATATCGCGGATAACTACTGTACGTCCGCTGTTTTCGTCAAAACCAAACAGCGCGACAAGCCTGTCTTTCAAAAAAAACGGATTGCTAAATTCTTCCGACAGAATACCTTTGCGTGGGCAAAAATAAATTTCCCACCATGCGTATGTTCCCGCGCCTGTTCTGTACCGTAAAAGGTTGTCACCTACAAAATCAAACCCGCCGCGCCCCCAGCAGTCCCAATTCCAAATAGTTTCGCCGGAATTATCAATAATTTCAAAGCGCAAATCCATTTTGCTTTCGCTTAGTTGTAAAATACGAAAATTTTCTCCGCTTTCAATTATGCCGAAAAAATTATCTTCTTCCTCGTTAGAAGTTTCGGCTAGCGGTGATTCATTCGGTAATACTTTATGTATGGGTATTTCTTCATATTCGTACATATTTTTTTGTGTTTGTTTTCCCGTTCTACATGAAACAAGGGAGAGTAAAATAACAATCACAAAAAATTGCAAAATTAATTTTCGCATAATTTCTCCCCCAGTTTCAAAAATATTTTACATTTTCTATTATAACTAATCTTATCCCAAAAATTCAATTTCAAAAACGAAATATATTATCGATTGCTATTTTTTCGTTTCCCAGTCAACAACCTCACTCGGTTTCGGCTGTGAAACAAGCAAGGCGGCGTATAACTTTAAATCTTCTTTGTACCCCTCGAATGTTTCAAGCGCCATTTCAATATCGGGTTATTGTTATACACAAACCGTGGTGTTAAAGGATGTATATAAAAATTTAGTTGTTAAAATCGTAATTTCTGACTATAATAATATTATATTTTATATTAGTCATAAAAGGAGTTTTGTAATGTATATTAAACGAGCAATCGAAGACACGGTACTAAAAATTTCAAAGACATTCCCCGTATTGTTGGTAACCGGACCCCGCCAAGTGGGGAAGACCACGCTTCTTAAGCGGCTTGCGCTTGATTCGCGGAAGTATGTAACCCTTGATGACCCGGACGTGCGCTCCATGGCGCAAAAAGACCCCGCGCTTTTTATCCAACGTTATGCGTCTCCTGTATTGATTGACGAAATCCAGTATGCCCCGCAAGTTTTGCCTTATATAAAGATGGACGTGGATGCCTCCGGCAAAAAGGGTGATTATTGGCTGACGGGTTCGCAAGCCTTTCACATGATGAAAAATGTCAGCGAATCCTTGGCGGGGCGGGTGGGTATCGTTAACCTCCTTGGGCTCTCGGCAAGCGAAATTGCCGGAATACCCTCGGAACCGTTTACAACAACCCCGGAACGACTATTATCGCGAATAACCGTCACCCCCAAAAAAGGGCTCAATGAAATTTATGAAAACATCTTTCGCGGCGTATTCCCCGCGCTTTACAACGAAAATGCACCTGACTTGGCGGATTTTTACCGCTCCTACATCGACACCTATTTGCGTAGGGATATTAAGGATTTATCCCAAGTAGGCGATGAAACGGCGTTCTATAATTTTATGACCATTGTCGCCGCACGAACCGCTAAACCGATTGTATATGATGAAATCGCCAAAGATGCGGGGATTAGCCCGCCTACGGCAAAAAGTTGGCTATCGATTTTAGTATCATCCGGGCTTGTGGCACTCGTCAGACCCTACCATAACAACGTGTTAAAACGCGCTACAAAAATGCCGTTGATGCACTTTTTAGACACGGGACTTTGCGCTTATCTGTTAAAATGGGGCAACGCCGAAATATTGGAACGCGGAGCCATGTCCGGCGCGTTCTTTGAAAGCTGGGTATTTTCTGAAATTTACAAGAGTTATATAAACGCCGGAAAAGAACCGCCGCTGTATTGCTACCGCGACAAGGAAAAGCGCGAAATCGATATCCTGCTTTACGAAAACGGAACGCTTTGTCCCATCGAAATAAAAAAAGCGGCTTCCTCCGGTATGGATGCGGTGAGGCATTTTAAGGTATTAAACCCCGTAACCGAACCGGAACGTTTCGGTGAACTTGAACAATACAAAATTGAAATCGGCACAGGCGCGGTAATATGTATGGCAAATGACTTGCTGCCCGTTGATAAAAAGAATTGGATTGTTCCGGCATGGATGGTTTGACCAAAAAGCACTTATCCCATCAACCACCGCACTGCTTTCTTCGGCAGCGGCAGCATAGCGATATCGCTTGAGTTAAGCCCGCGCATCAGCATCATCATCACTACGTAAATGACCACGCCCAGTATAAGGGTCAGTACGGTCGCTAGTGCGTTGGGTATAATCACGGCTAACCCGCGGTAAAGGCCCCAGCAGGACAAGCCCATGACAATCGAAGAACCGAGCGGTTTAATCAATGCCTCGTCGAAACGGGGCATTAATTGCGTGGATTTATAGAGGAAGAAGAGATTCATGCCGCTTGCCACCAGGTAACAAGCGATTGTGCTGATGATCGCGCCCATGATGTTGATGCCCGGTACGGCCATTAGGAAATAATTAACGGGTATTTTGACCAGCAAGGCGAAGAAAGCCGCGACCAAGGGCATGGTCACTTTACCCACGCCTTGCAACGAACCGGTGAGGATTTGGTTAACAGCCATAAATACGACGATAACCGCGCCCCAGCGGAGCAAAACGCCGCCCTCGGGGAAGGAGGGGAAGAGGAGGGCCAGGATGGGATCAGCCAGGACAGCCATCCCCACGGCGGAAGGGATTGAAATAAGCATAGCCAAACGTAGAGCCGTATTGATGTGGCTGCCGACGCCTTTTTTATCGTTAAGCGAATTGGCGGAGGAGATTTCGGGGATGACCGCGGTCGAAATCGCGATAGCCATGGCTACGGGCAAGCCGGACAGCAGTAGGAACTTCCCGCCGAACTGTCCGACTAATATGCTGATTTCTTCGAAGGAGAACGCGCCCGACGCGGCGATCCGCGCGTTAGCCATCCCTTGGTCGATCGGTGTACCCAGGGCATACAGCCCCGTACCCGCGATAATCGGCAAGGCCGTTAACAGAATGATTTTCAATTGCCCGCGTTCGTTTTCAAAGGGCGGGTTCAGGTCCTTAAATATCCGCTTCTTAAAGTCGCGCTGCACCAGCGAATACAGGAAGATTAAAACGAGCAGACCCGCCAAAGCGCCGATCCCCGTACCTGCCGCCGCGCCCGCCACCGAGCGGTGCAAACGCCCCGCTTCGAAGAATATATATGCCAGCAGTATCGAAAACCCCGCGTTGAAGAATTGCTCCGCCGTTTGCGACAGCACGACGGGCATGGATGTCTTCATACCCAGGAAATACCCGCGGAAGGTACCGATCGCGCCCAATATTCCCAGCGTGGGTGCCAGCGCCCGTATCGCGTAGAAGGTTTGGGGCGAATTAAGCAGATCGGATATCCACCGCGCGCCGAACCACATGATAATACCCATCGCCACGCCCAAAATGGTGGCAAACGTCATGGTCGTTTTAAATACGTTGTGGGCGTTTCGGTATTGGCCCAAAGCGACGCGTTCGCTCACCAGCTTGGAAACCACCGTAGGCAGCGCGCCTGCGACGATAATCAGCATAACGGCGTATACGTGGTGGCTGGTGGTGTACCAAGCGTTCCCTTCGTCGCCGATCTTGCTCGTCAAGGGCAAGCGGTAGGCAAAGCCCAGCAGCCTCCCAATGAAATAGGAGACGCCCAATAAAGCGGCTTGCTTAACGAAAGGGTTCGCGGCGGGCTTCATGTTAGAGGGGGGCTCCCGCCGCGTTAAAAGCCGTCGCGCTGAAGGCCATTGCACCGAAGGCCATTGCGCCGAAGGCCGCCGCGCTGAAAGCGGTTTTATCCGCCACGACGGTCACGCAGGGGTGCAATTGCAAAATGGAAGCGGGTACCCGCGGTGTGATCGGCCCGGTTAACGCTTGCGCGAGGATTTGCGCTTTTCCTTCACCGCTTGCCAAAAGTAAAATACGCTTCGCCATCATGATGGCGTGCAAGCCCATGGTAAGCGCGTGGCGCGGCACCTGCGAAGCGTCCTCGAAAAAGCGGGCGTTGGCTTCGATCGTGGCTTGCGCCAACGGCACATGGCTCGCTTGGCACGCAAAGGTATCCGACGGCTCGTTAAAACCGATGTGGCCGTTGTTGCCGATGCCCAGGATTTGCATGGCCACTTCGCCCGCGGAAGCGAGCTTCCGCTCGTAGGCAACACATTCGGCCGCGGGGTCGGCCGCGGTGCCGTCGGGCAGGTTCGTCTTCGTAATCCCAAGCGGGCCGAAAACGCGTTCCTTCATATAATACGCGTAGCTCTGCGGATCGCTCGGCTTAATCGGATGGTATTCGTCCAGGTTAAAGGTCGTGATGTCGGAAAAGTCCGCGCCGTTTTCGCGCAGCTTCGCAAGCTCCCTGTACATCCCCTCGGGTGTGGAACCCGTGGCGAAGCCGTATACCGCCGTGGGCTTTTCCTTGACGGCTTCTGCGAAAATCGCGGCGGCCCTTACGCTCATGGCCGTGTAATCGGCTTCCGCGTATAATGTAATATTACGCAGCATATATCTCCCCGCTCCTTATGATAAACGGGCGTCAGCCCGCTTTTTGTACCATATGCAGCTCTTGTGCGTTTAAGTACACCGCGTCACCCAAAAGTCTTGTCAAGTATTTCTTCGGCTTCGGGCTTGTCCACTTCCTGCGAAAGGATCAGCTCCGACAGGATGATCTGCTTGGCCGTGGTCATCATCTTCTTTTCCGCGGTCGACAAGCCCCGCTCGCGTTCCCGCAGCATCAGGTTGCGGTACACCAGCGCGACCTCGGCCAGGTTGCCCGACTTGATATGCTCCATGTTGTCCTTATAGCGCTGGTTCCAATTGTCCGACATGACGATCGGCTCATGCAATACGCCGTGGATCACGCCAAGCATTTCATCCTTGGGGTAGATAAAGCGCACGCCGAGGCTTTCCGCCTTGGCCGCGGAAATCATGATCTTCAAATTGCCCACGGGAATATGCAGGACGTAATACGTCAGCATTTGCCCGTCGACCTCTTTTTCCTCCAAATCGTCAATCACACCCGCACCGTATGGCGGGTATACGATTTTGTCCCCTATCGCGTACATAAAAGCCCCCGTTCCGCGTCAATCGAAATCCTAGGTTTACGCGTTTGTACATCCCCGTGAGTATAACATTTGTGTTACATTTTTACTAGTGTGCTATAATATGGCAATCATGGAGTCGGAGGCGTTCATATGAAAACCGCGATCATCATTATCTTCTTGGCCACGACGGCGTTCGGGTTTTTCCTCAAGTACCTGACCTATTCCCGCCGAAACGCGCCCCTGCCAGAAAATGTGAAGGACGTTTTCGACGAGGAAACGTATAAAAAGAACCAAGCCTACAGCATGACACGGCTCGGTTTTTCGATCGTGGCGGGCTTGGCCGGCATGGTAATATCGCTGTTGATTCTGTTACTAAACGTACATTCTTGGCTGTATGATTTTATTTCCGCCAATACAATCAGCATTTACCTCACGAGCTTTTTTATCTTGGGCGTACCTATATTCGCGGGGGCGTTGGTCGGAATGTTCTTCGACATCTACGATACGTTCGTGATCGAGGAGCGGTACGGTTTTAACAAGACGAAGCCCATCACGTTCATCGCCGATTTTTTTAAGGAGTTGCTGATCGGCGCGGTTATCGGCGGCGGTTTGCTGGCGTTGTTTTTACTGCTGCACGGCGCTATGGGGAATTGGGTTTTCGCCGTGTTCTTCTTTGTGCTGCTGGGGTTCATGCTGATCATGATGTTTATTTCGCCGTTTATGATACGGATTTTTTACAAGCTGACCCCGCTGGAAGACGGTACGTTAAAGGATAAGATCAACGCGCTCGCCGAAAAAACCGGGTTTACGTTTAAGGCCATTTACAAGGTGGACGCTTCGAAACGCTCGACCAAGCTCAACGCCTTCGCGTCGGGTTTCGGCAAAACGAAAACCATCGGCTTGTTTGACACCCTTATCGAAAAAATGACCGAGGACGAAGTCATCTCCGTATTGGCGCACGAAATCGGCCACGCGAAAAAACGGCACATCCTCAAACGCGCGCCGCTCCAATTGGCGGTGTTCGGGATTTTGCTGCTGGCGGCTTTCTTCATCGTTACGATGCCGGAGGTATCACAAGCGTTCGGCTTCGCGGGGGCGAACACGGCGTTCGGTATCTATGTACTTTTTATCATGATTTCGCCTTTGCTGCTGGTGCTGGGTATCCCCGCCACGGCCATATCACGTATGCACGAATATGAAGCGGACGGCTTCAGCAAGGAGCTCGCCGGGCCGGAAGTCGCCGTTTCCGCGTTAAAGACACTTTACCGCGAGAGCTTCGGCAACCTCACGCCCCACCCCTTCGTCGTCATGATGGAGTATTCGCACCCGCCGTTGACGGACCGTGTGGCGGCGATTGAAAAATAACTTTATTTATACCGCCCCACGATTACGTCCCGCTCGATGGCTTGGTCCACGCGGTGGGTAAAGTCAAGCGAGGCGACGGATTCGGGTACCGCCAAGCCGTGCGCGGCGAATAGCTCATCCATTTCCTTCCGCGTGATCAGGAACAGATTCCACGAAAGCGCGATCACGCCGCCGGGTTTGAGAACCTTCAACCAAATTGGTAATGCTTCCTTTAACAGCCCCATCGCGTTGCGCGTAAAGCCGCTTTGGGTTTTTTTATTATCCTTGCTCGAATGTTGCACGCCGTACGGCAGATCGGCGATGATGATGTCAAAGAAACCCTTTTTATAAAAATATCCGATGTGGCGCGTGTCGCCGTTAATCATTTCGAATTGGCGGACATCACCCGATTTTTGCGCGTCCTTGTCCCGCGCGAGCGCGATTTGATAGCGTACGGCGGAGAATTTCTTCCCGTCCGCCGTTTGCCCGCCGACCTTTTCCTTATGGCTCGTGTGCTTGAACCGCGCAAGCTCCAGGAATTTCTTTAAGTATTGGTCGGCTTCGGCGGGGTACTTCGCGTCGATTTCCACCCCGTACGCGTGATGGCCCGGGAGCAACGCCTCATACAGCGTCGTCCCCTTTCCGGCGAGGGGGTCGAGTACGCGGAGGGGTTGAAGGATTCCGTTGGGACTTGTGTTTAAATTAAGCATAAGCTGCGATGCCAGGTTCAACATCAACCGCGTGAACAATTCATTCGTCTTGCCTGTGTATTTAAGCATGGAGGACAGGCCTTCGTCCAAGAGGTAATCGGGGTTCCTGTCTAACGGAATCAATCGGCCGGATGCGCCTTCCTTTCCTTCTTCATACTCGGACGCACCTTCCTTCATTTTTTCATATTCGGACGCGCCTTCCTTCCCTTCTTCATACTCGTACAGCGCGTATGCGAACGATAAACGGGACAATCGTTTTATTCCATCCTCCGTCAACGGCGTATCACAATCGAATAATATATAGGAAACCCCACCGACGTTTTTTTCGCGCGGGTTGCGTTTATTTGTCGCGTCTTCGGCCGCGGTCAATTCGTTAACCGCCATCCGCGTTGCCGCTTCCCTGTATATCCGTTGATGGATGGGGTTGTGCAGAACCGCGTACGTTTTCATCCGCTTACCACCTCTGAGCCTTTGCCGTTCTTCGTCACTTGCGATTCGGGTATGCCCAATTCGCGGCTGATCAATTCCACCAGCCTAAGCGTGCAGAATCCCCCTTGGCAACGTCCCATTTGCGCGCGGGTGCGACGTTTGACCGCGTCGAGGTTGGTTGCGGGTACGGGGCGGCGCAGGGCATCGAGGATTTCGGCTTGGGTAATCGTTTCGCAGCGGCATACGATTTGGCCGTAGGCGGGATTGGCGGCGATGAGCTTCGTTTGTTCGGCGGGGGAAAGGTCGCGGAAGCGGGTGATCGCGGGGCGTTCCTTAATGAAATTTGCCTTTTCGGAGGGTTGCAACCGCGTCAACACCATATTAGCCAGGCGTGCGGCGATGGCGGGAGCGGCGGTCAAGCCGGGGGAATCGATGCCGATGGCGTGAAAAAAATAGGCGGGGGATTCCTCAATGATAAAATCACGGCCCGCGTGTTTGGCGCGAACCCCCGCGAAGGCCGTGACGCGGTCGTGGATGGGGACGTGCGCCAAGGTGAGGCGTGCCTTGGTCAACGCTTCATGAAGGCCGTCGCGGGTGGTTTCGGCAGCTTGGGGATCGTCTGGGTATTGGGGGTCCTCCACGGCTTCGGCGGTGGGGCCCAACAAAATATTTCCGTCCACCGTCGGCGCGATAAGCACGCCCTTGCCCATATGCGTAGGGAGCTGGAAGACCGTATGCTTGATCAATTCCCGCTGGGTATTGTCCAGCAAATAATATTGCCCGCGCTGGGGGTGGATGACGATCGGGGGGACGTGGCTGTAACCGCGCATATAATTCGCGACGTTGCCGCTTTCGGTGCCGGCGCAGTTGATCACCACGCGGGCGCGGTAATCCCCGCAAGCGGTGCTGACGGTAAAGCCGGAATCGCTTCCGCCATCCGTTGACTTTACGCCCTTTACTTCCGTGTCCAACAAAAAGGAAACCCCGTTGACGGCCGCGTTTTCCGCAAAGGCGATGGCGGCCTCGTAGGGGGAAATGATTCCCGCCGTCGCCGCCCGAAGCGCCCCGTTAACCGTGGGGTGCAGGTTCGGCTCCAACGCGTGCGCCTGTTCGGCGGTGAGGAGCTCCATGCCCGTTACGCCGTTGGCGACGCCTTTTTCGTAGAGGGCTTGCAATTCCGCCATGCCGTTTTCCACGGTACTAACCACCAGCGAGCCGTTGATGCGGTGTGGGATGTTCAATTCCTCCGCGAGCCGCTTATACATATGTAAGCCTTGTACGTTTAATTCCGCTTTAAGCGTGCCGGGTTCGCAATCGTATCCGGCGTGCAGGATGCCCGAATTGGCCTTGGTCGCGCCCACGGAAACGTCCGAGCCCTTTTCCACCAGCAGGATGTCGAGCGCGTAACGGCTGAGCGCGCGCGCGGTCGCGCATCCCACGATGCCCCCGCCGATGATAATAATGTCAAAGGTTTTTTCCATGGAAGGGTTCCCTCCGTTTAAAGGTGTTGAGTGTTTTGATTCTACTGTTAACGCGCTGGCAACGCAAGCGGGGGACGGGCGGGGCGGGGGGATGTTCCAACGCCGCGCTCAGCGAAAACGGGCGCCGGTCGGCTCCGTGCGCGAAGTGGTTGTGTCGGTCATAAATGCCCGACACCAACCACGTAACGCGCCCGTTCGCCACCCGACGCCCGTTTTCGTAGGCGCGGCTTATGGAACATCCCCCCGCCCCTCCCTCACGGGTGGCAGGGAGAAAAGAAGTTACTTAGGAGCGTTATCTTCGGACCCAATAGGTCCGGAGAGGGTAAAAACCATACCTGCTGTAAGGGCGTTGTTTACGTCTTTTTATCATAGGTACGGTTAAATACCCGAAACTATCTTGAACAAACACAGCTACAGGAATATCTTACTGTATTCGATACAGTCAACAACACCCTTAGTAACAATCCGCAAAAAATAATCGCTATACTCACTTTATTTTTACTTTTCTTTCTTCTTTAATCAATTTCTGCTTGTAAATTTTTTATCACATAGTCTTAAAGTTCGTTGGTTGGATTTGATAAATCAACGCGTTTATTTGCGGAATGTATTTTACTAATCCATGTTTTATTTAGCATTTTTGGTTTTTTTTCGTGTTTCTATAATTATTTATTATTACACTTAATAACCATGAATTTCTACAAACCGCGCATGTGTTGCTTCGTCAAGCGGGTTGTTGGAAAACGCCCATCTTTCAATAAACGATGCAACTCTCGCGGGTTCTACGGGTTCTGCTCTTGGCGCTTCTTCTATTTGTGCTGTCGCTACAACGAATGCCACATCATCAGGGATAGTTACGCTTGTCAATTGGTTGTTCGCAAACGCGTCCCTGCCAATTTCCATAACATTATTGGGAATTGTTACGCTTGTAAGTTGATTGCCGGCAAAAGCACCGTCTTCAATACGAGTTACGCTGTCAGGTATATTTATACCTGACAGTCCGGTTCGTGAAAATGCACTGTCTGCAATATTTACAGTTCCATCTGCTATAGTTACGGTTGTATTCGGCGGCATATCGCCTTTCCAATCAATGGCTATTCTGCCAAAATAAACTACCCCGTCAGGTTGTGCCGAATACCAACCCGTTTGACGTAAATAACTCAAACCTCTAGCCTGCGTAGCACCCCCGCTCCATCGTATGCGTGAAATAGTATCAGGCACGTCAATCGTCACAATATGGGAAAGAGAGCCAAATATTTCCACATTTATTTCTTCCATACCATATGGCAAAGATAAACGTGTTAAAGAAGTAAAAGCAACTCCATGTCCATTACTATACCGCGAAAATGCAAGAGGATGAATATAGCGTAATGTACTAGGCAACGTAATTTGACGTATGGTAGCTGCGGCATTATGGTTACCAAATCTTCCAAGTCGTGTTACGCCATATGGAACCACAAGATGATGTGGCGGGTCATCAGCCAAATTTCCACCACCCCATGTAAATTCTACCAGTGCATCGGGAAAGAAAACGTCTGTAACATGCCCGACAATGAATGTACTGCCATTAATAGCAACTATCGGATGACCTGCTATTTCATCAGGCAGTTTAACTTGTGTCAACTCTCCGTGGTATTTCGTTAAGCGTATGCCTTGTAATTCGCTATCGAATACATAGGTAAACATTTCCTCGGGCTCGGGTTGTAAACCCCTGGGAGGTTGTGGTGCTGTAGGTGGTTCGGGTACTGTTGGTACATTGGATTCTGTTTGACCACCGCTGGGGGGTGGGGTTTGTGTTGTTGCAAGCGATTCTGTTCGGTGCGGCGGTGCGGCTTCTTCTGCGTTGCAAGCCGTCAACGCAAACAAAATAATAAATACGCTTGAAAATAAAATGATTTTTTTCATGGTTAAGTTCAATCCCCTTAAAATAATTTTTTATTATTATGTTTATAAAAAAACCACTTCACGCAATTAACGCACAAAGTGGTTTTTGTATATTTTGGTATTTTTAAAAATTAAAAAACTGCCACAAGCTATGCTATTGCTTGCTTGCTTGCTTGCTTGCTTGCTTGCTTGCTTGCTTGCTTGCTTGCTTGCTTGCTTGCTTGCTTGCTAAAAAATTATGTATGGCAAGTCGCATGTGTCAAGCTCCTTATGGAATTTTATGATCCAAAACCGCTCCGAAAGCCACTTTATCATAAAGATAATTTCCTTACAACTTTGATTCAAACTTTTAGTTCAAACTTTTGCTCGCCGCGAGCAAAAGTTAACTTGTCCCCTAATAGGGGACAAGTCAGGCATAATACCGTATGTTAACTTCTGCCCAACTTGGGCAGAAGTTGAAGGCATAGGTTAATTCCTCGCAGTTTCCACGGACACTTCCGTCCGAGGGGGCGGGGGGCACTCCATAAGCAGCGCCTACGAAATTGGGCGGAAATCGGCGAACGGACGCGTTACGTGGTTGGCATCGGGTGCTTGCAACCGATGCAACCACTTCGCGTACGGAGCCGATTTCCGCCCAATTTCGCTTAGCGCGGCGTTGGAGTACCCCCCGCCACCTCGGTACCCTCAACACCGCAATCACCCTCAATCCAACAAACACCACCACTAATACTTGTGGTTGCATCCAATGTGTAATAATATAAGATACCAACCGATATAACTCCGATTCTTTAACCACAATCCGGTTGCGGGAGTGATATAAATGCCGAAACGCGAACCCAAACCGCTCCGCTTCGACGAAGACGCCTTCGATTTGGACAGCGCCAAACGGGGCCTCAACAACGTAGCCCGCGCAAAAGCCCGCAACAAAAAGCTGCACCTACTATTAAAAGTAGCCCGCTTCTTCATGCTGCTGGGCAGCCTCGGATTGTTTTTATTGCTTTTCTACTTCGCAATGGAAATCATCGCGCTATTTTAAAAGGAGACTCTATGAAGCACATCAGGAATTTTTGCATCATCGCCCATATAGACCACGGCAAATCCACGCTGGCCGACCGCCTGATCGAACTCGCGGGTGTGCTGACCCAACGCGAAATGACCGAGCAGGTACTCGACAACATGGACTTGGAACGCGAACGCGGCATCACGATCAAGGCGCAAAGCGTGCGCCTGGTATACCGCGCCCCCGCCGCAAACGGTGCCGCGGGCGAGGAATACATCCTCAACCTCATCGACACCCCGGGCCATGTGGACTTTACGTATGAAGTAAGCCGTTCGCTGGCGGCGTGCGAAGGCGCGTTGCTTGTGGTGGACGCGGCGCAGGGCATCGAGGCGCAAACCCTCGCCAATGTATACCTCGCCATGGACAACAACCTGGAAATCGTACCCGTCATCAATAAAATCGATCTCATCGCCGCCGAGCCCGAACGCACCAAAGCCGACATCGAGGAAATCATCGGCCTGGATACCGCGGACGCGCCGCTCATTTCCGCCAAGGCGAAGCTGAACATCGACCAGGTGTTCACCGCGATCGTCAACAAGATACCGCCGCCCGAAGGCGACCCTTCCGCGCCGTTAAAGGCACTTATCTTCGATTCCAAGTACGACCCGTACAAGGGCGTCATCGTATTCATCCGCGTGCTCAACGGGCGCATCGCGAAGGGGACGAAGGCCCTCTTCATGGCGACGGGTAGGCAATTCGACATCGTGGAGACGGGTTACTTCGGGCCGGGTAAGTTCATCCCTTGTGAATCCCTCGGCGCGGGCGAAGTCGGCTATATTACCGCCAGCATCAAGAACGTGCGCGATACGCAAATCGGCGACACCGTCACCGAAGCGGCCCGCCCCACGGATGAACCCTTCCCCGGGTACAAGATCGCCAACCCCATGGTGTATTGCGGCGTGTTCCCCGCCGACGGCGCAAAGTATACCGACTTACGGGACGCGCTGGAAAAATTACAGCTCAACGACGCCGCCCTGCACTTCGAGCCGGAAACCTCCGTCGCGCTGGGCTTCGGCTTCCGCTGCGGTTTCCTGGGCCTGCTCCATTTGGAAATCATACAGGAACGCCTCGAGCGGGAATATAACCTCGACCTCGTAACGACCGCGCCCAGCGTCATCTACCGTGTGCATCTGCACGACAAAACGATGGTTTCGCTGTCAAACCCTTCCGACATGCCCGACCCCACCCGCATCGACTATATGGAGGAACCCATCGTGCGGGCGGAAATCATGCTGCCGCCGGAATTCATCGGCCCCGTGATGGAGTTGTGCCAGGAGCGGCGCGGCATCTACGAAGGCATGGAATACCCCTCCGCCAACCGCGCCATCATGCGCTACGAAATGCCGCTCAACGAAATCATCTACGACTTCTTCGATACGCTCAAGTCGCGCTCCCGCGGGTACGCGTCCTTTGATTACGAATTGATGGGTTATAAGGAATCCGACCTCGTCAAGCTGGATATATTGGTACACCACGAGCCCGTGGACGCGCTGTCCTTTATCGTCTACGGCAAGACCGCCGCCGAACGCGGCCGCAAAATGGCGGAAAAGCTCAAGAAGGAAATCCCGCGCCACCAGTTCGAGATACCGATCCAAGCGTGCATCGGCGCGAAGGTCATCGCCCGCGAAACCATCGGCGCTTTGCGTAAGGACGTACTCGCCAAATGCTACGGCGGCGACATCACGCGGAAGAAAAAGCTCCTGGAAAAGCAAAAGGAAGGCAAAAAACGTATGCGCCAAATCGGCTCCGTAGAGGTGCCGCAGCAAGCGTTCATGAATGTGTTGAAGCTGGATGAGGAATAGAATGAAGCGAAAATTTGTGGAAATGACGGTTTTTACAAAACAATGGAAAGCACTTGGGTTAAATGACGACGATTTATTTTTGCTTCAAAATAAATTGTCTAAAGACCCCCGTATGGGAAATGTTATAAGCGGAACAGGCGGCGCGAGGAAGGTTCGTTTTGCCGTACCCAATAAAGGTAAAAGCGGGGGAGCAAGGATTATATATGTGGATATCGTTTGCGATGAAGAGATTTATTTATTATTGTGCTACGCGAAAACAAAGCAAGATGATTTAACACGCGAACAGCTTCACATATTAAAGGATTTAATAAAATTATTAAAGGAGGCCAAGCATGGATAAGGATTTATTTGACCATTTAATTGCGTCATGCAAAGAAGCGATTGAATATCGGAAAGGTAACATACAATTAAAAACGACCTGCTTGGAACTGCCCGAAGACGAAGTAGACGCGGACACGTTACTTTGGTATAAAATCACGACCCTTCCGAAGGCAAAAAAGCAAAAAGCAACCCAATATGTGGACGAATTATTACAAGCATCAGGCTGATATACCTAAAACAAAAGGGGAGGGTATAAAAATGAAAAAGAAATTTATATTCATATTATTCACAACTATTTTAACGGGGATGCTTACGCTCTCCGCCTGCGGCGGGCGTGACGAAGCGTTAACGGGCGAATGGGCATGGTGCGAATTCTCCGAGGTCAAATTAATCTTCGACGAAGACGGGACGGGGATACGCAACTGGTCGTCGGAGGTTTTTGAGGGATACCGCTGGAGTACAAGCGGCGAACGGCTCGTTATTAACCTTGATGAAGTCACCCAGGGCCAAACCCGTTCCGAACGGTGGACCTACACGTTAAGCGATAACGGCAACACGCTCACCATCCAAAGCCAGCACCGCGACGAAACCGACGTGATCTTCACGTATTACCGCGTCATATACGAACCGGCATTGGCGGGCATGTGGGAATATTTGGACGAACCCGTATATTACCTTGATTTAAACGCGACCGGTACGGGGCGACGCAATTGGTACACCGAGCTGGACGATTACGATCCCATCACATGGACGGCGAGCGGCGGGCACCGGCTCTTTATCACCGACGGATACTTCTATGACCGCTGGACGTACAGGCTGTCGAGCGATAATAATACCCTCACCCTCTTTAACATAGACGAACCCGAAGTGGTGTATATCTATAACCGCAAACGGTAAACGATGATCTACATCCACATCCCCTTCTGCGAAAACAAATGCGCGTATTGCGACTTTTTGTCTTTCCCGCCGCAAGCGTTTAACTTCGTGTCAAATCGACACGAAGTTGCGGCGGACTACACGCGGGCATTGCTGGCCGAATTACGGGCCGCCCGCGAAGGGGACATGAAGAACCGTATCATTGAAACGATCTATATAGGAGGCGGGACGCCCACGGCGATACCCGCCTCCTTTTTATGTGACATTATAAAGGAAGCGAAGCGGTTCGAAGTCACGTCGGACGCGGAAATAACCGTGGAAATGAACCCCGGCGGGCGCTTCCCCCTCCCCGCGTTGCGCGCCGCCGGGGTCAACCGTTTGTCCATCGGTTTGCAATCCTTCCAAGACCCCCTTCTTAAAAAAATAGGAAGGACCCACACCGCAAAGGATTTTATCGAAACCTTCCGCGCGGCGCGGGACGCGGGGTTTGATAATATCAACGTTGACCTGATGTTTTCGTTGCCGGGGCAATCGCGGGAAGATTGGCGGGAAGGGCTTGAGCGGTTGGCCGCGCTCCGCCCCGAGCATATTTCAACGTACAGCCTGACCCCCGCCGAAGGCACGCCCCTGTGGGATGGGCTGGAAAGCGGTAAAATAACGTTGCCCGACGACGAAGCCGACCGCGGAATGTATTACGATGCCAACCGCATACTGGCGGCAGCGGGGTACGTAAGGTATGAAATCTCCAATTTCGCGCTGCCCGGGCGCGAAAGCAAGCACAACGTAAATACGTGGAAACGCCGCCCCTACAGGGGGTTCGGCTTGGGGGCACATTCGTACGAGCAAAGCGGACAAGGCGGCATCCGATGGCATAACACAGAGAACATGGGTAAATATCTACAAACCCCTTCGCTTCGGGAAAACATCATCCACTTAACCGAAAAAGACGCAATGGCGGAAACGATGATCCTGGGCTTACGCCTAACCGAAGGAATCGCGCTAAACCAACTCAAAGCCGAATACGGCCCGAACGTATACGCCGCGGAAATCGCCGCGCTTATCGCGAACGGTTTGCTGGCAAAAAAAGAAGGCCGCATATTCCTTACGGCCCGGGGTACGGATTTGGCGAATCGCGTGTTCGGCGCGTTTATATAATTTTATCCTTTTTACGATTGTAAATCCTTTTTTTGTGTGATATGTTACACGGCAGGTACATAATTATTTGGGGGTATTGCCATGATTACCATGTATACCGCTCGTACATCGGAAGTGGATATATTCGAAGACGCCATAGCGCAGATAAAGGAACAAATCGATTTTTCTTTATTAAAGAAACATTCCGGAGGCATTATCCTCTGTTGTATGGACTTCTTCGAAAGCGGGATGGTAAAAGCCATATGCGACGCCTTGCCCTTCGATGTGATTTGCATGACCAGCATGGCAAACGCTTGCAAAGGGGGCCACGGCTTCTACGACCTGAGCCTGACGATATTAACCAGCGACGAGGTACGCTTTACCGCGGGCATGGTGAAGGGTATAAACAGCGGCAACTTGGAAGAAAAGATCCAAACGTTATATGACGCTACTAAGGAAAGGGCAAGCGGAGAACCGTCGTTTATCATTTCCTTCATGCCGTTTTTGAACGACGCGGCGGGTTACCGGATGGTCGCCGCGGCGGACAAAGCCTCGGGCGGTGTACCGTTATGGGGGGCGCTGGCCTCAAGCATCAACTTCGCCGTCGAAACGGTGGGCGTGTCGTGCAACGGCGAAATGGACACATACGGCATCGCCATGATGTTCCTGAACGGGCCTGTCAACCCCCGCTTCGTACTGACCTCCCTGCCGGAATACAATATCTCCAACACGCGCGGCATCATCACCAAAAGCGACGGTGCTATGCTGATGGAAATAAACGGCACGCCCGTATTGGAATACTTTGATTATATGGGCATCGAGATTTCCGTCGAGAACGTACGCGCCACGCCCCTAATGGTATACCACCGGGGCAGCGCCGATCCGGTCGCCCTTGCCTTCTACACGGTGCAGGAAAATAATTCGATCCTGATGGGCGGCGAAGTACCCGTGGGCGCGTCCGTCGCCGTGGGCGGCATCGATTCGAATACGATCATCGAATCGTGTAAGCAGGGCTTGGACGCCTTGCTTGAACACGGGGATTACGGCGCCGTGCTGATACTGCCGTGCGTGACGCGGGGCGTCATGCTGGTACCCGACCAGGAAGGCGAAGCGAAACTGATCCGAAACACCCTCAACGAAAAAGGCATACCCTTCGTCATGGGGTACGCCGGCGGGGAAATCAGCCCCATAACGGATACCGAAGGCAAATTGAGCAACCGCTTCCATAACTATACGTTCTGCGCGGTCATACTCTAATGAACGATACCGAAAAAATAACCTTCCTGGAAAGGGAAAACCGCAGACTCAACCGCGAAATCGCCCGCCTGAAGGATTCCGCGAGCCAAGAACGGTCGGCGTACGCTTCCGCGCTCAACCAGGAAAAGACCAAAACCTTCCTGCACAAGGAACGGGGCCGCTATTTGATGCTGTTGCTGGCCAATTCGCCCAACATCATCTTTTTTTTGGGCCAAAACACGCGGATCGAATTCTGCACGAACTACTTCACCAATAAAACGGGCTTCGGCAAAAATGAACTCCTTATGGGGCACGCCTTATCGGATGTCCTTAAACCGTTTATGGATGATAAGAACCACGAGGCGCTGATGATGCGCGTTAAGGACGCGGCGCGCAACCATACGTCCTCTTCCTTGGAGGTGCAGTTCCGCTTCAACGACGACGTATCGGACTTCGCGGGGCTCGTGGTGCCCATGGCGGGCAACGAAGGGGACGCGGGCGGTACGATGCTGTTGTTCCATAATATTACGGACCTCAAACGTTCCCGCGAGGAAGCGTTGGCGGCCAACTCGGCAAAGAGTACCTTCCTTTCGAACATGAGCCACGAAATCCGTACCCCCCTTAACGCCATCGTAGGCATGACCGCCATCGGGCGAAAATACAAAAACGCGCAAAAGAAGGACGAGGCGTTCGATAAGATCAGGAGCGCGTCGTCCTTCCTGTTGGACGTGGTCAACGATATATTGGATATCTCGAAAATCGAACAAGGAAAGCTGGAGCTTTTGCCCATCAACTTCGAGTTCGCTCGGCTGATCGACCGCGTGGTGAGCGTGGTCTCCACCCAAATGTGGGAGAAGAACCAGCAATTTAACGTGGATATCGACCCCAACATCCCCCAAACCGTATACGGCGACGACCACCTGTTGGCCCAAGCGATGATCAACATCCTGTCCAACGCCACCAAGTTCGCCCCCGAAGGCAGCGCGATCCGCTTCACGGCGGACTTTATCTCATCCGACGGGAAAAATTGCGTGATCCAAATCAAGGTCAAGGACACGGGCATCGGCATGTCGCCGGAAGAACAGTTGAATATCTTCAACGCCTTCCAGCAAGCCGAAGCGGGTATCTCGCGCAAGTACGGCGGCAGCGGGTTGGGGCTCGCCATCACCAAACAAATCATCAACCTGATGGACGGGGATATTTACGTGGTGAGCGAAAAAGGGAAGGGTTCGGAATTCTCCTTCAACGTAACCCTGATGCTCGCCGAAGGGGAAGCGGAAAGCGGCAAAAGCGAACACGCCGCGCCGAACCGTAACCTGGCGGGTAAAACCGTTTTGGTGGTGGACGATATCGATATCAACGTGGGCATCGCCGCCTTGCTGTTGGAATCGATGAACGTAAGCGTCGTAACAGCCAAGAGCGCGCAAGAAGCGTTCGATTACTTGTTCGCCGAAAACGAACCCCCGTGTGATTTGGTCTTCATGGATTTGCAAATGCCCGAAATCGACGGCCTGCAAGCCACGCGTATGATCCGCCAATCGAAAATGAAAAATGCCGCCACGCTGCCGATAATAGCGATGACGGCAAATGTATTTAAAGAAGACATCGAAACTTGTTTGGCCGCGGGTATGGACGGCCACCTCGGCAAGCCCGTGTTCGAAGAAGAAATGCGGCGGATACTGGAGGAATTTATCCCCTAGCGCGGAACCACTTCGCCGATTCGGCCAGCCCCTTCATGGGGTCCCCGGGGAACCTTTCGTGGTTCAAGTATTCGATGATGTACCAGCGTACGCCCGCGATATCACGGCAAACGGCGAAATATTCGTCCCAATCGATCACGCAGTCCGCGTCATCAAAGAACGTATCGCGCTTCCCGTGCGCAAACGGCTTGACATGCACCGTCGTACCCCGCCCGGGGTATTTTTTCAATAAACCCATCATGTCCCCGCCGCCGTGCATACCGTTGCCGACGTCGTTTTGCATGATGACCGTGGACGGCGTATTCTGCGCGATGATGTCCCAAGGCAGTTCGCCCGTATCCCGCGTGGGATGGAACTCCTTCGCATGATTATGGTAGCCCGTAACCATGCCGTACATAGCCAGCACCTCCGACACCCAAGTCAGCTCCGCCGCGAAGCGCAAGCAGCTTTCGCGCGTTTCCAGCACCTCATCCGGCCGCCAAGGCACCACCAAATACTGATTGCCCAACACCTGATTATAACTGATGGTCGAATGGATAAACTCCGGCGCAAGGTATTCCCACGGCGTATGCCATCCGGCAATCTGTAAATCCGCGTCGTCCATCGCCTTCCGTACATCCTTCGCGGCATACCGCAAGCCGCCGAAAAACTCCGCCGCGTCATAACCCGCGTCCTTAATCATGCGCAGCGTACCGCGCAAGTCCTTATCCAGCGCGTCGGCCACAGGGAACACCTGCGCGGCAAGGGGCAAACGGGTCTTGCCCGCCTGCTGATTGTCCTTCCACCCGGGGGGTAGGGATTTCATGGGGTTTCCTCCTTTTTAATATTCCAATATTCCAAACGGCGTTTCTTGTCTTTTTAATGCGTTCGATTCACTTAATTCCGGGATTTCATCCGCGGCCACTTCCCTGCCCAACTGCCCCGACAGGAAAATACCTTCGGAAACGAGCATCGTCTGCAACGCGATCCCCGCGGTGTCGATGGGTTTACATTCCCCGCGCAGCACGCCTACCCAATGGGCTTGGGAGTTGCCATACATCCACAAGCCGGGATCGATCTTGCGGCGGCGGTACGCCTCGGCGGAAA
This sequence comes from Defluviitaleaceae bacterium, assembly GCA_009780585.1. GTDB lineage: Bacteria > Bacillota > Clostridia > Lachnospirales > WQUN01 > WQRX01. Next base: position 109,307 of record WQZS01000009.1, read on the forward strand.
CATCCAACGCAGACACGGCGGGGTAGCCCTCGATTTCGGAAAAGAAACTCAACGTCTTATCATCGGCGAATTGCAAGCCGCCCTCCGAGCCGTGTATCGAATGGGCCGGGAAAGCCGCGCCGTGTATCGCCCAGCTTTCCAATATATCCAGCGTCATCCCGCCCGCAAACTTGACCAACCCCACGCCCAGCTCCTCTACATCAAAGCCGCTTGCGATTCTGCGGCCTTCGTCCATGGCGATCTTGTGGTACACGTTGCCCGACACACGCTCGACCTTCGGTTGCCCCAACAGGTACAAAAGCAGCGAAATATTGTACACACCCATATCATACAACGCGCCGTGCCCCGCCCAATGCGAATTGACGAATTCCTTTTCGGCATAACCATCGACAAAGGGCCGCCCGCGCCTGCGGTAGCCGTACGAACGCGCATGGTAGATTTCGCCCAAGCGGCCCGCTTCCACCAGCGTTTTGGCGCAAGCCGTCGCCGCGTCATACAAACGGGCGAGCTGAATATGAAGCTTAACCCCGTACCGTTCGGCGGCTTCCTTCATCTTAACCGCGTCCGCGTACGACCCCGCCATGGGCTTTTCGCAATAGCAATGCTTGCCCGCCGCCATCACCGCAACCGAAATGGGTGCGTGCAAATTGTTATGCAAATTTACGTCCACCGCAAGCACATCGTCACGTTTAAGCAACTCGCGGTAATCGGCATAACGGTGGGGGATGTCCCATTTGTCGCAGAAGGCATTGAGCTTTTTTTCGTCGATGTCGCACGCGGCGACGATTTTGACACCCGCTATTTCCGAATACAGGCGGGCATGTTGGTGGGCAATGATGCCCGTGCCGATGAAGGCGATGTTTAATTCACGCATTAAAATCCGCTCCTTTATGTATTCCGCTTTTGCTACATCATACCGTTATTGGCCATAAAAATCCATCGTTCTATTGTCGTTTCGACCCAAAGCTGTTATACTTCCCACCGCGCATCTTCGGGGAGTAGCGCAGCTTGGTAGCGCGCCTGGTTCGGGACCAGGAGGGCGCAGGTTCAAATCCTGTTTCCCCGATGACGTAAAAAGCCTGTGAAATCAATGTTCACGGGCTTTTTACATGGTTAAAATTTGACGTTTACCCTTTAATTTACCCTTATGAAGGTACCATCAAAATTATATTAAAATTTGAATTCTATGCCGGCATCTTTTAGTGTTCCATTGGCTATATTTTTATTTGTTGACTTATAATCTAACGTAACTTGGCGTTTTGTAATTGGGCTATACCATATTTGATGGTCGCCTTTTCCATAGCGTACAAAAGTACATTTATTGTCTGTATACTGGGGTTAAAACCCTCGCCTTTCAGGCGAAACCTTTAGGTTAACCTACTCAAACGGAGAGATGAATCAATAAAGCCACAAGAGAGAAACTACTCTCGGAGGTGGCA
>WQZS01000010.1 GCA_009780585.1 Defluviitaleaceae bacterium
CCGTGCGCGAAGTGGTTGTGTCGGTCTTGGGAAGCAGCCCGACACCAACCACATAACGCGCCCGTTCGCCGCTAATCGCCCGATTTTGTAGGCGCGGCTTATGGAACATCCGCCCGCCCCCGCTCCACTGGTTTCCGGTGTATTGGCACCTCGTTTTTTCTTTTGGAATATCCGGCTCAACTTCTGACCTATTAGGTCAGAAGTTAAAACAGGCGTTTTTCCGGTTGTGTGGGTTTCAACTTCTGCTCAATTTGGGCAGAAGTTAAAGTAATCGTCTTTCTGCTGTTGCTTGCCTTCGGTAGCTTTCTTGTTAAAAACATCCCTTATTTAACGTTGATTTTGATACAACGAAATGCTATGATTTATCGTCGATAATTTATATAACATATGGAAGGCGGTTAATATGAAAAGTATTGATTTTTCTAAAATAACAGCGTGTGGAGAATGTTGCGTTGGGTGTAAGAAAAGAGAAGAAGGTTTATGCGAAGGTTGCATTGAAAGCGATGGGCATTGCAAGGAGTGGGCGCAGTCGGGGCAATGCCCGGTATATAAATGCGCGAAAGAACATGGTGTTCAATTTTGTGGGTTATGTGATGAATTTCCATGTGATGAATTGCTCAAAAAAATACATTGGAATCCTAACATTGTTGAACACTTAACCGAACTTGCAAAGGCATATCATTCACAATAGTATAAGCATTATACGCGCTACCCATGGGGAGGCACCATTACACGAAAATTCCATATAATCGTGTTATGGTTGGGGTCTCGTGTTAAAGCAAGTGTATAGGCAATAAAAATAAATGCAGCGAACACCCCTTGCTTTTTGTCTTAAACTATCCCAAACCAAGTCCCGACAACAAGGAAAGCCCCAAACATCAGCCGTTTGGGGCTTCTTGCATTTGTATCAACCTCGACGTACAAACGCCCCGTTTGACCTTAATTGTGTTTCCCGTCAAGCAGGGCGGCAGGGTGGGGGGATGTTCCATAAGCAGCGCCTACGCAATCGGACGATTAACGGCGAACGGGCGCGTTATGTGGTTGGCGTCGGGCATTTATGACCGACGCAACCACTTCGCGCACGGAGCCGTTCATCGTCCGATTGCGTTCAGCGCGGCGTTGGAACTTCCCCCCGCCCTACCGCCCGGGGCAACACAAACAAAACAACCCTTCGTATACTTCGAAGATATTTACGCCTCCCAAGCGGTCGGCATGTATATTTCCCTAAAACATTTCATGGCGAAGCGGTCGGTCATACCCGCGATGTATTCGGCCGCGGCTTGCGACAAGTCATCACATCGGAAGCGCAGCTCGTCGGGCAATTTATCGGGATTGATCAGGTAGTATTCAAATAACAAGCGCAATAGTGTTTGGATTTTCTTGCGCTCGGATTGGTGGAGCTGATGGGCGTAGGTATTTTCGAAGAGATAATCGCGCAGCTCGGATAAAACGCTTGCCACGCCGGGGGAAAGGGAAACCGTGTTTTTGTTTGCGCTGTAACTCACCATGTCGCGTACGAGGAAGTCAATGCGGGCCGTGGAGGTTTCGCCCAGCACCTTTCGGGCGGAAGATGGTAAATCGGAGGGGGCGAGTATCTTCGCGCGGATCGCGTCGTCGATATCGTGGTTTATGTAGGCGATTTTGTCGGACAGCTTAACGACCCAACCTTCCAGCGTAGCGGGGTTGCCGCTGGTCCTGTGGTTTAAAATGCCGTCGCGTACTTCGTGCGTAAGGTTTAAGTCCGAAGTGACGCGCAGGCTGTGTTCATTGTGGCGGAAGCCGTCGTCCAGCAGGCTGTCCAGCGCGTCCTCGCCCGTGTGGCCGAAGGGGGTATGCCCCAAATCATGCCCCAAGGCGATGGCTTCGGTCAGGTCTTCGTTTAACGCCAATGCGCGGGCGGCGGTGCGGGCGATTTGCGCCACCTCCAGCGTATGCGTGAGGCGCGTGCGGTAATGGTCGCCCTCCGGCGAAATAAAAACCTGCGTCTTGTGCATCAGTCGCCGAAAAGCCTTGCAATGGGTGATACGGTCGCGGTCCTTTTGGAACTCCGTACGGATCGCGCATTTCTCCGCGGAAAGGGCGCGCCCCTTGGTATCGGCACTCCTCGCCGCGTAGGGGGACAGGCAATCCGCTTCATATCTTTCGCGTTTTTCGCGTAGGTTCATCGCATGGCTCCATGGGTGGGATAATGGCGCCAACATATCATAAGCCATTGAATGTTGTCAAAAATTAGATACATCAGACTTTTAAATTTACCTTGCGTTATATTATACGTCATGCAATATTGTACGGCTTCAAGGAGGGATGTAATGAATATACAAGCAGCCGGAAGCCTGCTGGAAGGATGCGTGTTGTCCTTGCTTTCACAAGAGGACGAATACGGCTACAGCCTAACGCAAAGGGTGAAAAGTGAACTGGGCGTTTCGGAGTCCACTTTGTACCCCGTCATGCGCCGTTTGCAAACGGATGAATGTCTGACCGCTTACGACATACCCCACAACGGGCGCAACCGCCGTTATTACCGCATCACCGAACGCGGCCGCGAACGCCATGAGCATTGCAAGCGGGAATGGCAACTATTTAAGGAAAGAATCGATGGGATTCTCGTAGGAGGAAAAACGCAATGACAAAAGCAGCGTACCTTGAGCAATTGGACCACAAACTTCGCGTACTGCCATACAGCGAGCGGCAGGACGCGTTGGAATACTACGACGGCTATATCACGGATTCGGGCAGCGAGGAAAACGCCATCGCGCAGCTCGGCACGCCCGGTGAAGTAGCGGCCGTGATTTTAGCTAACTTCGTCGCCAATGAACCGCCCGTAAGCGCGGGAGCGAAAATGTCCGCCTACGCACCCGTGCGCAAGAGCGGTTTTAAGGCCGCTTGGATGATCATCCTCGCGTTGTTCGCATTACCGGTAGGGTTGCCGCTGGTAATCGCCGTGGGGGCGACGGCGTTCGCTTTGTTCGTCGCGCTTGCCGCCATCATATTTTCGCTGGGCGTAAGCGGTTTTGCGGCGGTGTTCGCGGGGGGGTTGAGCCTGCTTGCCTTCCCGTTCGCGTTTATGCAGGATACGGGATTCGGCTTGATTACCGCGGGTATGGCGTTGATGGGAGCGGGTATCGGGATATTGCTGATACAAATCGCCGCCCGTTTTATGAACGGATTCGCCTGGATCGCGAAATTCGTCGGTAAAAAAATAAGGAACATAACAAAAGGGAGGGACCACCATGGACGACCGGCAGTACAATAACGACGGAACACGCGCAGGGGACTCGGCGCCCCACGTCACCCCTACGGAGGCATCCTACGCTCCGCCGTGCAGACGCCGCTTTTCGTGGAGCCGTTTGGCATTGATATTAATCATCCTCGGCGCGGCCTTGTTCGCGGCGGGTTGGATGGGCGGCTCGCGGGGAGGGCGGATTTATTTCCAAGGGGGGACCCTGCGGAATTTTTGGGGCTTCGAAATCCGGCCGGAAAACCGGGATACCGGCGATGCCGCGGTGTACAACCTGCCTGCCAACGTTGGGGATATCCGGGGCATAACCGTCAACACAAACGCGGCCAATATCGTTTTGCGTCCTTCGGAAGGCGGGAATCCCCGCTTGGTTGCGTACAGCGATATCGAACCCGATATAACCTTTTCAAACGGTATACTGTCCATCAATGCGCGGCAACGGGAGCGTGAACTAGGCATAGGGTTTCCGGTATTAAATTTCGGCACTTACCGAAACGAATTGGTCCTGTATATGCCGAGCGGTACAGCATATAACGCGATCGAGTTGAGGAGTACCTCCGGAAATATCCGTATGGACGGGTTCCGTGCGGAAACGCTGACGGCACAATCGACTTCCGGCAATATCCGTATGGACGGATTCCACGCGGAAACGCTGACGGCACGTTCCAACAGCGGCAATATGCACATGATCGATTCGAATATCACGGACGGCAATATGCAAGCCACATCGGGCAACATTTACGTAACCGACGGTTCGATCCTTAACCTTAACGCCGAAGCCCGAAGCGGGAACATCACGGTCGATACGACGGTACTCAACGGCGGAAACGCGGAGGTACGCACCACTTCAGGCACGATCCGCTTTACCGGGCACAACGTTACGAACGGACGGCAAACGCCGCTCAATTACAACGTAAGAACCTCGAGCGGCACCATCCGCGTCAACGGCAACCGTACGGGCAACAACCAAACAACAACGCCGAACCCCGGTTATTCGATTGAGGCGCGTGCCAACAGCGGCAACATCCATCTTAATTTTCCCGCGTTTATGGTCAGCATACCTTAGGGCCATTACGTAATTGACAACCCCCCCTTCCCTTCTTTATACTGCCCGCGAAGTTAAGAACGCTTATTTCGCGGGCTTTTTATGATAATAAGCGAACAGGAGTGCATCTTTATGAAATATATGACCGTTGACCAAATCCGAGAGCGATTCTTGGATTTTTTTGTTGGGAAGGGGCATTTGGTGTTGCCGAGCTTCCCCGTTGTGCCGATCGGGGACAACAGCCTGTTATTGATCAACGCGGGAATGACGCCGATGAAGCCCTTCTTCACCGGCCAGCAAGTACCGCCGTCCGTACGGGTGGCTTCCTGCCAAAAATGTATCCGTACATCGGATATAGACGAAGTGGGCAAAACCGAACGGCACGCTTCCTTTTTTGAAATGCTGGGAAATTTCAGCTTCGGCGATTACTTTAAAAAGGATATCATCCCTTGGTCATGGGAATTTGTAACGTCGGTAATGGAAATGCCTGTAGACAAACTGTACGCTTCCGTATACCTTGACGACGACGAAGCGTATGCCATATGGCGCGACGTGATCGGCTTACCCCCCGAGCGCATCGTACGGCTGGGGCGGAAGGATAATTTTTGGGAACACGGCGTGGGCCCGTGCGGGCCGTGCAGCGAATTGCATTACGACCGCGGCGAGGCGGCCGGTTGCGGCAAGCCCGATTGTGCCGTTGGTTGTGACTGCGACCGCTTTACGGAATTTTGGAACCTGGTCTTCATCCAATTCAATAAAAGTGAGGACGGCGACTATACACCATTACCATCCCCCAGCATCGACACGGGTATGGGTTTGGACCGTATGGCCATGATCATGCAAGGCGTCGGCAGCTTACACGAAATCGATACCGCGGTCGTCGTACGTAATAAAGTACGCGAGCTGGCGGGTATCATCGGTGAGGAAACCCCCGCGCAAAAAATCGCGTTGAATATCATCGCCGACCATGTGCGCTGTACCACGGTCATGGCGTCGGACGGCGTACGCCCCGGCAGCGAGGGGCGCGACTATGTGCTGCGCCGTTTGCTGCGCCGCGCGGTGCGGTATGGGCGTGAAATCGGGTTAAAAGGTTTTGTCGGCGACGTATCGCGGACGATGATAGACGTATACGGCAAGGCATACCCCAATCTGGTTGAAAAATCCGCGCATATCCTGCAAATGCTTTGCGCGGAGGAAGCGCGCTTTTTGGAAACGCTGGAAACGGGCCTTAGCCTGTTGCAAAAAATGATAGATGCTTTGACCAAAAGCGGATTAACCCGCTTGGAAGGCGCGGACGCCTTTAAACTGTATGATACCTACGGCTTCCCGCCCGACATTACGCGCGAGATATTGGCCGAGAACGGGTTAACCTTCGACCAAGAGGGTTTCGATGCGGAAATGCAAGCGCAAAAGGACCGCGCGCGCGCCGCCAGGGGGACTTCGACTTATATGGGCGCGGCCGAAACGGTCTATCACAGGCTTCCGCCCAATCTCCCGACGGAGTTCACGGGATATGAGCTTGCGGAAACCGAAAGCGAAATATTAGCGTTGATCGCCGACGGCGAAATCGCAAGCGAAGCGGCCGAAGGTCAGGAAGTAGCGGTCGTACTTTCAAGGACGCCGTTTTACGCCGCTTCGGGCGGGCAAACGGGAGATAGGGGTAACTTTTTCGCAAATTGCGGAAAAGTCGAAATCACCGATTGCGTAAAGGTGGCGGGCGATAATACCGTTCATATCGGAAGGGTAGCCGAAGGCACGATCCGCGTGGGCGAAACCGTAACCGCGTCCCTTAATTCATCGAGCCGTATGGACATTACCCGCAACCACACCGCTACGCATTTATTACAAGCTGTCCTGCGCGAAGCCGTGGGCGGCCATATCGAGCAAGCGGGATCGGAGGTTACCGCCGACCGTTTGCGCTTCGACTTCACCCACCACGCGCCGCTCACCCCCGAACAACGCGCAAGGGTAGAGGCGCGCGTTAACGAACTTATCCTATCCGCGTTGCCCGTCGCAACCATGGTCACCACCCCCGAGGAAGCCCGCAAACAAGGCGCGGTCGCGCTCTTCGGCGAAAAATACGGCGACGCGGTGCGTATGGTTTCCGTCGGTTATAGCGGCGAGGCGTACAGCATCGAGCTTTGCGGCGGTACACATGTGAGGAATTCCATTGAAATCGGCCCCTTTAAGCTGCTTTCCGAATCGGGTATCGCCGCCGGAGTGCGCCGTATCGAAGCCACTACGGGTTCATGCGCAATTACTTTATACCGCGAAGCCGCTTCGCAGTTAGCGATGATCGCCGAACAAATAAAATCCCCGCCCGCCGAACTCCATTCCCGCGTCGCCGCGCTGATGGCGGAAAATAAGGAACTAAAAAAAGACGCGGCAAGAATGTCGGCGGAATCCGCGAAGGGGCAAATCGAGGAAGACGCGAAGGGAATATTAAATTCGGCGGAGACGTATAACGGCTTAACGATAATCGCTGCCAAATTATCGGGCTACGATATCGAAGCCCTGCGCCAACTTTCCGACCGTCTAAAGGCTTCCATGCCTTCCGGTTGTTTGCTGCTCGCCGCTGTTAATCCCGAAAACGGCGCGGTACAATTCATCGCTTCCGCCACCGACGACGCGGTGAAAAACGGCATCCACGCGGGCAACCTCGTAAAAGCCGCCGCAACCCTGTGCGGGGGCAACGGCGGCGGCAGGCCCAACCACGCCCAAGCCGGCGGCAAAGACGCGTCCAAAATCGAGGAAGCCCTTAAGCAGGGCATTGCGCAAATGAAGGAAATGATGAAATAAAGGAGTATTGCTTAATGGACATCGACAAAAAGCCCGGCTTATTTTCCCGAATCAAACAAGGCTTGACCAAAACCCGCGACAGCATCCTTTCCGCTTTCCATTCCGTGGACGAGGAAATGTTTGAAAACCTCGAAGAAGCCTTGATCCTCGCCGACATGGGCGTGGAAACGACGCTTTCTATTTTGGCTGTACTGCGCGAGCAAGTAAAGGCACGCCGTATTTCCGACCCGCGGGAAGTCAAGCAATTGCTCGCGGAAGAAATCGCGAAGATCATGGAAGCGGACGTAAAGCCCTTTGAAGTCACATTCCCCGCCGTGTTCCTGATTATCGGCGTCAACGGCGTGGGCAAGACAACCACCGTGGGCAAACTTTCCAAATGGTATAAATCCGAAGAAAAATCCGTCCTGGTAGCGGCGGCGGATACCTTCCGCGCGGCGGCCATCGACCAATTGGCCGTGTGGTGCGAACGCGCGGGCGTTACTATGATACGCCAAAGCGAAAATTCCGACCCGGCGGCGGTCATCTTCGACGGCGCGTCCGCGGCCAAGGCACGCGGCATCGACCTGTTAATCTGCGACACCGCGGGCCGTCTGCACAATAAAAAGAACCTCATGGACGAACTGCGCAAGATAAACCGCATCGTCAACACCCAACACGAATCCGCCCATAAAGAAGTTTTACTTGTACTCGACGCAACAACGGGCCAAAACGCCATCCAGCAGGCGAAATTATTTAAGGAAGCCGCCGACATCACCGGCATCATCCTCACCAAGCTGGACGGTACCACCAAAGGCGGCATGGTCGTGGCGATAAAAAAAGAATTGGATATACCCGTACGCTTCATTACCGTAGGGGAAGGCATCGACGATTTGCAACCCTTCGACGCGGGGATGTTCGCGCAAGCACTCTTCGACGAATAACGCCTGGGGGATAGAAATCCCTCTCCCGTACATACTAATTCCCATGAAACCACGAAAACACATCTCCGCCCTCATCGGCACGATCGCGGGCGCGGCCAACGGCTTGTTCGGCGCGGGGGGCGGCTCGATCCTGGTCCCCGGTTTGGAAAAATTCATCCCGCTGGAAACGCACAAGGCACACGCCACGGCGCTTGCGGTGATGTTGCCGCTGTCCGTCGTGAGCGCGGTAATTTATACCGTCAGCAGCAACGTTGAAATAGAATGGCTGACGGTACTATACGTTTCCGGCGGGGGTGTCATCGGCGGCGTCATCGGCGCGAAGCTGTTAAAAAAGCTCTCCGCCGCGTGGCTGAACATACTCTTCGGTTTGTTCCTCGCCGCGGGCGCGATACGGATGTTAACGCTATGAATTGGCTTTGGTTCGCCCTCGCGGGCTTGGCGGCGGGGATTATCAGCGGCATGGGCATCGGCGGGGGCGCGGTATTAATCCCCGCGTTAACGATCCTATTGGCGACGGGCCAGCGTGAAGCGCAGCATATCAACTTGCTTTTCTTCTTACCCACGGCGGCGATCGCTTTATGTACACATATCAAAGAAGGAAATATCGAAAAAAAGGGCCTGTTGAAGCTGACCCTTTTTGGCGTACTCGGCGCGGTCCCCGCCGCGTTAATCGCCGTACGTATCAACGCGGATTGGCTGCGGAAGGGGTTTGCGGTGTTCCTTTTGTGTATGGCTGTATATGAATTGGTTAAGGGGTGGAAGAAGCGGAAGGAACGGAAAGGATCATCCGCCGCTCCCCCGCATACGGTAAACCGCCGCCAGTAGTTCAAACCGCCTGGGCATGTCCATAAAGCGGTTCATTTCGGTGAAGAAGCCCGTGTCGATAACACCGAAGCCTTCCTTTCCGATCCGCGCGAACAGGTTATCGGCTTCCTTACATATATCGATTTCGTTTTTCCCGCTCTTTTTGGGCGTTAAGCCGCGCATGGCAAGCGCGATCGCTTCCAGTTCGTTAATATCCGTATTTTTACTTGATAGATGGCGCAGCATAAACGCCAGCGTATTCGTTTGCGCCGCCGTAGCGATATCATGCAGATAACGGACATCGATCCGTTCGTCGCCGATGATGATGAACCCCGTGTCCGATACCTCCAGCCGTTCGCGGGTTGTACCCGTGGGGAAGGAGGAAAAGGCGTTAACCGTTTTGCGTGCGTTTTCCCGGAAAACTAACTTGTCCTCCATTGGGGGACAAGTTGCCTCTGTACCGCCGCGGACGGATGAACCTGCCAGCGACTTCGCACGCGCCGTCGCGTCCCCCATCACGAATTCATCCATCATGTAAACCCTATCCGCTATACCCAAATATTCGCCGCTGCCGCCGATGACCAGGATCGTGGATACGCCGTTTTCGGCCAATTCGCGCACCCTGTCCGTAAATGGGATGATGGGCTCCTTTTCAATCAACGCTTTCATTACCTTGTCGCGTATCATGAAGTTGGTGGCCGAACGGTCCTCGTCGATGAGTAACAACCCCGCGCCGAGGGATACGGCTTCCATGATGTTCGCGCCCTGGGAAGTCGAGCCCGAAGCGTGCGTGGTGGAGAAACGCTTCGGGTCGCCGTTCGGCAGCCACTTGATAAACGGTGAAATATTCACGTCCGTAACCGCGCGTCCGTCCTCCGCGGTGGTCGTCACAGCGGTTTCGTTCGCGATGCACAGCTCCCGCCCATCGCCGCGTACGTGGTTGTATATCCCCGCGGAAACGGCGTTAAGCACCGTGGACTTGCCGGAATACCCCCCGCCCGTGATGACCGTTACGCCGTCCTTGATGCCCATACCCTTGACGCCCGCGATTTCGATCCTGTCCCCCGGCGGGCTTTGGAAGGGTACGGAACCCTTCGCGGGTTTATCGCTCCCTTTTTCCCGCGCGAGGGCGCTCCCGTCGGCGATGAACGCGCAATAGCCGTTTTCCCGCAGGAATACGCGGATGGCGTTTTGCGTTTGTTCCAAGCGCAGCGCCGCTTTAAGCCCTTGTTTATCGAATTCCCTGACGAAGCGTTCCGTCGTTTCGGGCAACTGCTTAAGCAGCATGGTTTTCGCCCTGTCCAGCTTTAAATACGGCAGTTGGATTTCCATACGGACGCACAAGCACAGGACATCCGGCGGCGGATCGATGTATACGCACACGAAAATGGTATTTCCCTTACCCTCGGTGTAGTCCGGTACGCACACCTCGGCAAAATACGCCGCGTTACGCGCCAGCACCTTTTGCCCGGGGTCGTATAGGATAAACTTACCGTTATCCCTGTCGGGCCGCGTACGGTTAAAGTATTCCGCATTGATACCTTCGAAGAAGGGCGTCATTTGCCGCAAACATTCATCCGCCGCGGCAACCGTGCAATCGTTTATACCCAACATACCCACGGGGATGTGGACCGTAACGGTGGGGCGGTGCAGGGCCAGCTTGTGCGTACGGTCGAAGGTATAACCGATACCGTTTTGCCAAAAGGTCGGCTCGCGGCGGATGCCCGTACGGTCCCCGTTGCCGTCCACCTCCCCGTTGGGCTTAACATACACGACGATACATTCCCCGTCGTAGATTTCCTTTTGTACGGGTTTACCCTCCGCTACGTCGTTGTAGCGGTAGTTCACGGTCCTTTGGTCGGTGATGCGGTTCAAATAATAACGCAAACGCTTCATTCAATTATTCCTCCGTTTACGGAGCAGGGCAAATAAAAAACGCCGCGGATAAAACCACGGCGCAAGGAAACGGAATTTGTCGGAAACTAAATCCGCGGGGGCGCAGGCAAAATGGTTTTATCTTGTTTGGATACAATTGGCGTTTTCATTTTGCCCTACCTCCTATTATTCAATATGGTTGCCTTCGCAACGATGGCATCATATCACTTGAATTACCGCGGCGCAAGGATAAAAAATAATTATAATTCAATTTATACCCATCCCGTCGGTACTCCGGACGATGGGGTATGTGTGAACGGGCGGCTTAACGAAAAAACGCGGTTTACGGCTCCATCCGGGAAGTGAATCCGTTGGTCTTAACGCTTGGTTGTAGGGTTGTTTTTAGTCACCGTAAAGCCCGCTTATAAGCCCAACGGATTCACGTAACCCGGCTGTTCGCCGTAAACCGCGTTTTTTCGTAGGCCGCCCGTTCACACATACCCCATCGTCCTGGATACCCGTTATCGGTAGTTAAGTAACTTATTTTTTACACGGGGGCATCCGCACCCCGGGGATTGCTTTAAACGCCCGCCTTGCGAAAACAAGCGATTTCGGCGAACAGCGGGCTTACGTGAATCCGTCGGGCTTGTAAGCGGGCTTTGTGTACAATCAATCCCCGCGTGAACCCAAGCGTCAAGACCTACGGATTCACTTGCCCGATGGAGCCGAAATCGCTTGTTTTCGCATAAGCGGGCATTTAAAGCAATCCCCGGAGGATCGGACACAAGGACATAGTACCCGTGTCAAGCCCCATGAATATATTGGCATGAATCAATAACATAGGGGCTGATGGCATGAATAATCCTCCCGATTTTACGAAAGGAACCACCATCCGCGAATGGTGGCCCAACTCACTTGATTTGCGTGTTCTGCGCCAAAATTCCGAACTAAGCAACCCGATGGGGCCAAGGTTTAATTACCGCGAGGCGTTTCTGACGCTCGATTTGAACGCGGTGAGGGAAGACCTTTTCGCCCTCATGAAGGATTCGCAGCCGTGGTGGCCCGCGGATTACGGCAATTACGGGCCGTTCCTCATCCGTATGGCGTGGCACGGCGCGGGCACCTACCGCATGGGGGACGGCCGCGGCGGCGGAAGGGACGGCTTGCAACGCTTCCCGCCGCTCAACAGTTGGCCGGACAACATTAATTTAGACAAAGCCCGCCGACTGCTCTGGCCCGTTAAGAAGAAATACGGCCGCAAGCTGTCGTGGGCGGATTTGATGATCTTCGCGGGTAACTGCGCCATCGAGTCCATGGGGCTTAAGCCGATCGGCTTTTCCGGCGGGCGCGAGGACGTTTGGGAACCGCAGGAAGACATCTATTGGGGTTCGGAAACGAAATGGCTGGGCGACGACGAACGCTACGAAGGTGACCGTCAACTCGACAATCCTTTAGCGGCGGTGCAAATGGGCTTGATCTACGTCAACCCCGAAGGCCCGGGCGGCAACCCCGATCCCCTCGCTTCGGCGAAGGACATACGCGAAACCTTCGCCCGCATGGCCATGAACGACGAGGAAACCGTCGCGTTGATCGCGGGCGGCCATACCTTCGGCAAGACGCACGGCGCGGGTCCGCCCAAATTCGTGGGCCCCGAACCGGAGGCCGCCCCCATCGAGCAGCAGGGCTTGGGCTGGAAGAACTCCTTCGGCACGGGCAACGCAAGCGATACCATCAGTTCGGGCTTGGAAGGCGCGTGGAAACCCAATCCCACCCGATGGGATATGGGCTATTTGAAGGTACTGCTTAAATACGATTACGAATTGACCAAGAGCCCCGCCGGGGCCTATATCTGGCTCGCGAAGGACTGCGAGGAAGAAGACATGGTCGCGGACGCCTTCGACCCCAACAAGAAGCACCGCCCCATGATGAGTACGGGCGATTTGTCCCTCAAATATGACCCCATTTATAAAAAGATCGCCGAACATTATCATGACCACCCCGACGAGTTCGCTTCCGCTTTCGCCAAGGGATGGTTCAAGCTCACCCACAGGGACATGGGCCCCCCGTCCGGGTATTTGGGCGCCGAAGTGCCCAAAGAGCATTTCATTTGGCAGGACCCCATCCCGAGCAACAAAGGGTACGTCCTGTACAACCGCGATATCGACGAATTGAAAAATATGATCATGGCTTCGGGTCTAACCATCCCCCAATTGGTCGGTACCGCGTGGGCGAGCGCGGCAACGTTCAGGGGCTCGGACCTTAGGGGCGGGGCCAACGGCGCGCGTATTCGGCTCGAGCCGCAAATCTCGTGGGAAGTAAACCATCCGGAACGTTTGAAGAAAGTCCTAAACGTATACGACAAAATCCGCCAAACGTTTAATACGAAGCGGTTTGTATCCATGGCTGATCTGATCGTTTTGGGCGGCAACACGGGCATCGAAATGGCGGCGAGGAACGCGGGTGTAAATATTTGCGTACCCTTCACGCCGGGCAGGATGGACGCCATGCAGGAAGAAACCGACGTCCAATCCTTCGCCGTATTGGAACCGATCTTCGACGGCTTTAGGAATTACCTTAAAAAACCGTTCCGCCCGCGGCCGGAGGAATTGCTGATCGAAAAAGCGCAGTTCCTGACCCTTACCGCGCCGGAAATGACCGTGCTGCTCGGCGGTTTGCGCGTCTTGGGCAACAACTACGGCGATTCCCCGCACGGCGTGCTGACGGAATCGCCGGGTTCGCTCACCAATGACTTTTTCGTCAACCTCCTGGATATGAAGACGGAATGGAAGCCCACCGACGACAAAAATGTTTTCAACGGCGTCTGCAGGCTTACCGGCGCGCAAAAATGGACGGCGACCCGCGTGGACCTGGTCTTCGGTTCCAACGCGCAATTACGCGCCGTCGCGGAGGTATACGCCTGCGACGACGCGAAAGAGAAATACCTCCACGACTTCATCGCGGCATGGAACAAGATCATGAACGCCGACCGCTTCGACCTATGAAAAAAGCCCTGCTGATCGCCGCGGGCTTCGTTTCGCTAATATTGGGTGTGGCTGGCATCATTTTACCGGTATTGCCTACCACACCCTTTGTTCTGTTATCGGCGTCATGCTTCTCAATGAGCAATGAAAAACTCGAAAAATGGCTGCTAAAAAGCCGCGTCTTCGGCCCCTTCATCGATAACTACCGCACAAAGCGAGGTATCAGCATACTGCACAAAACCGCAAGCATCGCCTTTTTGTGGACGGGGCTGATCACTTCCATGTTACTCACGGCGGCTGTTTGGGCTTATATCCTTTTGCCAATGGTAGGGGTTGGCGTGACCGTTCATTTGCTGATGATAAAGACGGCTGTAAATAAATCGCTATAATGATTTTATCCGCTCGCGTTTTCGGTGCCGATATTTTATATATTAACAAAGAACTAAATACATATTGAATTACGAAGACCTTAAATACCGCACCCGACATTATGCGGTTTGATGTGTTAATAAACAATAAAACGGTTCATTCAAACGGAATGGATCGTTTTTTATGCAAATCAACGTGCGCTAACCTGGGTTGGCGAACGCGTGACGCGGATAAAAAATCCGCACAGCAAGTATCATACGCTCCATACAAAAATCGGAAATTAATTTCAAAAACCGGAAAGGAGAAAGTATGAAGAATCTCAAAAAGAAAGTAGCTTTACTGTTGGCGTTTGTGATGGTGCTGTCACTTGTGCCGATGAATGTGTTTGGGGCACCGGCGGTTAACGTGGTTAGAACCACACCGGCAGTCACGGGTATCTCCCCGGCTGTCGCTAACCAAGACCTTCCGGCAAACACAACCGGAATATTAAGGTTTGATGTCCCCGTTAGCTTTTTTGAAGGGGTACTCACCCCGGCTAATTGGAACAACGTCAGTCTTATCGCGTCGCTCGCAAACAGAGGTCACGCGGATGGTAATGAAGCATCCGGAACCAGGGGATTGCATGTTTCTGTTGTACTTGCAAGGGTCGTTAACAGCCTCGGTCAAACGATCAGTCTTCCCCCCGGATATGCTCTTCCCGGTATTAATAACACTCCCAGCTCTCCTCGTCATGATACTAACAGCCAAGCTTTTATCCCGATGACAACCGGTGCCGGTGTAGCGATTTCGGGTTCTACTTTGGCATCGTTGGCTACTACACCCGGTGGTGCTTTCTTCCAATTTGAAGCCACCGTGACTAATGTAGCCCGCGGAAACACGACACTCGCATTATCTGTGTCGGGGTTACCCAATCATGCTCCGGGCACAGCTCTTTTACCCCCGACGAATCTTGTTACCCGCATTGCTCCGGCACCTGCTCAACCGCAAAACCTCTCCGTCACCCATTGGGTTGATACACCGACGAGGTTCCGAAATGACGGCAATGCGCAATCGATCGCAGTCATCGAAATAAGGGAGCGTACCATTACCACAGCTACTCCGGCAGCGTTCAATATAACATTGGATGCACCCCGCGGGTATGTATGGGCAGGAAGCGCCACTTTAGGGAACACGGACGGTCAACGTGTGAATGGTTGGGGTGCTCCCTCGGTGACTTCGCTAACCAGGACATCAGATGGAAACGGCAGAGAAAATGCACGCTTGCAAGCTACCGGCGTAACCATCCCAAATCGTAGCGTAAGCCCCCTTACGCAAGAACGCGGCTGGCTCAGAATAACAGGGGCGCAACTTGTCCCCGAAGCCGACTACACCGTACGCAATGAGAACCTCCGCGTTACCTTAAATGTAACGAGGAATAGCGCAAGCATCCTGCACGATATCGGAATGAATGAAGCGGTATTCACCGCCGCCGTACAGGAAATCAGGGATACACGTATTTCTTCTTCTGTCGCGCGTGTAATTGAATCCGGTGTTCTTAGCGCAGATATTCCGGGCGCTAATGACTGGGACGACGAAGACGATTTAGCGAAGACCGCAGTTATCACCTTAACCGAACAAGCCGCCAATTCGCTTATGAACGCCCCCGTTATGATTCAAATCAACACCCCCGGTGTTTCGATTGCCGGCGCACGGGCAAGACACACCAACAATGACGGCGATTGGCCGGATGACGACGCATGGCCGACCGGCATCACAACAATGGCACCCAGCATGGTAATCATTGACAATCCGGTAGGTAGCGGTAATCGCGCTCGCGCAAGAACGGCGGAAATCCAATTAATTTTGCAAGTAGCTCCCGGCCTTGGTGGTATCGATATTCCCGCGGTTGTTACCATTATGACCTACCCGGATACGATAACCTCAACGGAAGTAATCGCTACTATCGTAGACCCCATCGAATTGAGTGTGGACGAAGTACGTGAAATACCCGTTAGAAATAATGCGGAGTTCACCTTCCTTCCGGCACGCAGATTGGGTTCGGTAACCGTAACCCCGCGCAACGCGGATGTATTTAAAGTGGACGACGTGTTTAACGTATTCCTTCGCGCCGTTGATGCGGAAGGTAATGCATTTTCACTTCCCGGACTTAGTATGACTTGGAACGTTACGGCGGAAGTCGGAGGCGAACTCTTTGAAGTGCGTGAAGGCGTTCCCTTTAATGTACCCGCTAACTTCAGCTCGATGCTTCCTCACCGCATTGACGGCCAACAATTTGAAGTAAGCAGGGTTGGCACGCAAGTGCCGAGCATCACCTTCCACAGCACATTGACCGGTGCGATGATCAACGAGCCCGGCATCCAATTCGAACTTGTTGTATTGGGTTCCGCTGTGCAGGAACACGATCAAGCCAACGTTGCAACAACCATAGTACCCATGTCCTTGCGCGCACCTTACCGTATCGTTGTCGGTAAATTAGTTGGCGAACTGGTACTCGGTGAATATGAAGAGGAAGCAGCACCTCCTCCCCCGGCACCGACACCCGCACCCACGCCCGAGCCGGTAGTTAACGAGCCCGCAAGGCTGGATGTGAACACAGCGGCAGTAAACTCAGCCGGTCAACCGATCTTCATCACCTCCGGTGACAGGACCCTCGTAAACCTTCGCGGCCTGTTCCAAGACGTACTCCCCAATGGTTCCGTAACCAGGGCAGACAGCATCTCCACCTTCGCCGCACCTTCCGCTGACGGACCCATGGTTCAAATCATGATCCCCGACCCGAGATTGAACGAAGAACCGTTCATCAGGACCGGCGGCGTGCCCGTACCCGCAAGAGTAGCTGCAGGTTTCGGACTCGTAGCGATCGATGAAACCTGGTATGTACCGATGACCGTATTCACCGACTTGCTCGGCTACCTCATCAACTGACAAGCAGCACAACACCTAAACACAAACTAACGAATGACGAAACCGAACGCCCCGCTTACGCGGGGCGTTTATTCTTGAATTTTTTATATCAAATTTCTATATGTCAAAATTTTTATATATCAAATTCCAATGTATCATAATTGTGTAGCAATAAATAATAATTATGAAATAAAAATAAACCCGCGCACAACTGATTCTTGCGAAGCCGGAAGTACGCGGATGTTTTCTTCAATACAAAAGCATACTACCATAACTCGGAAAACAACGCAAATCCCCGCTATCCGTTATGTAATCCGCGTTTGTGTCGTTGTCATTTATATTATTGTGGTATACCGCAAGTGTGTTTTCATATACAAAACACCCCGTTACGGAAACGGGGCGTTTTGTGTTTATCATTCGTTGGTTAATACGTGGTTAGTCGTTGGCTGATATCTGTCAGTTGATGAGGTAGCCGAGCAAATCGGTGAAGGCACTCATCGGAACGTACCAAGTATCATCAACAAGTTGAAGCGCGAAGCCTCTGGCTACTACTGCGGATACGACTTGGCCGTCAATCCTAATAAACGGATCTTCGTTAAACCTCGGGTCGGGAACCATGATTTGAACCATGGGACCATTATTAGCTTGGGGTGCGGAGAAGGTGGAAACGCTGTTCGCCCTGGTTAAGGAACCGTCGGGGATTACATCCATGAACAGACCGCGAAGGTTTACGAGGGTATTACCGCCGTAGACGATGAAGTTCGGTTGGCCTGCGGAGTTTACTGATGTCGTGTCAATCGTCAGCCTTGCGGGCTCGTTAACAACGGGCTCGGGCGTGGGTGCGGGTGTCGGTGTCGGAGGAGGAGGAGGTGCTGTTTCTTCTTCATTTCCAAGTACCAGTTCGCCTACCAGTTGGCCAACAACGGCTCTGTAGGGGATGCGTTGTGACAAGGGCACAACCGTCGTCCCAATGTTAGAGGCGTTGTGTTCTTGTACAGCCGAGCCTAATACAACAAACTCGAATTGGATACCGGGTTCGTTAATCATGGTACCGGTCAGCGTACTGTGGAAAGTAATGCTGGGTACAGCTGTTCCGATCCTGTTGACTTCAAAGAGCCAACCGGCGATTCGATGCGGCAGCATCGCGTTAAGTTGTGCTACTGAACCTAACGTAGTTGAAGCGGTAGGAACTAAGAGTTGTCCTTCGTTGATTTCAAAGAGCGCGCCGTTTGCTACCGCTTCTACTGTCCAGGTAATCCCAAGTTGGGGAAGCGTAAACGCGTTTCCTTCGGCGTCAACGGCACGCAAGAAGACATAGAAGGTGTCGTCTACATCAAATACGTCTGCGTTGCGCGGGGTAACGGTTACGGAACCCAACCTGCGAGCCGGAAGGAAGGTGAATTCCGCGTTATCCCTTATGGGGATTTCACGTACTTCGTCCACGTCAAGTTCGATGGGGTCTACGATTGTTGCGATAGGAAGCCTTTCCGTTTGCGCATCTTCGTGAGTCATGACGGTTACCAATGCTTCTACATCAGTACCGCCAAAACCGGGAGGTACTTGCAAAATCATTTGTATTTGGGCCGTCCTTGCCATGCCGCGATTGTTAGAACTTCCCACCGGATTGCGGACGATTGCCATGTTATTGGTGATGTCCGCTCCCGGAATTCTATTCCAGCCTTTGTCGTCGTTATCTTCGTATTCGTTGTCATCACCTTGGGTGAATCTAAGCCTGACGTCGCGGATTGTAACGCCGGGGGTGAGCATTTGAACCATCACGGGCGCATCCGCAAGTGAATTTCTGCCGCCTTCGGTAATGGTGATGACGGCGGTTTTTGCCATGTCATCTTCGTCCCAGTCGATATCATTACTGAGAACGCCGGATTGAATGACCAACGGGGTGCCGGCTGTAATTTCCGTCCTTCTGATTTCTTGTACCGCTACAATACGATCTACCTCAGTAACATCGTGCAACAGATTGGCTCCGGCCGTTGTTGCAATTTTTATTGTAGCACGGAGGTTTTCCGCACGCAGCGTATGGGTTTCCAAAGGACGCAATTGTAAGCCTTCAATCCGAACAAAACCCGGACGAATCGCAAGAGGCCCTGCAGCGCGGCTTCCAATGGTTATGGTAGCGGCAATCGTATCGGTACCTACACCGCTCCAAGATCCGGTGTTAAGGCCGGCCCAACCGTTCATATCGCTAGCCGAACCAAGAACGACAGAAGGATTTTGGTGCCATACATATCCGCGGGGTGCTTCCAATGTTACGCGGAAAGCGGCCGGGGTAAGTTCACCTGTTGTACGGACTGTACGTTCATTAATGGTAATGTTGGCTACTGCTTGACCCCCTTGGGGATGCTCCCTGTTTTGCAACCTCGGGGGGTTGGATACCGCTCCGACGGTAAAGTTTCTGGCATCTTTATCCAAACCGGTAACCGGAGCGATGCGGGTAACTAGTCTCGTAGCTCCCAAGAGAGGCGTGTTAAGACCCGAACCGGGCAAACCGTTAATGCCAATAGCGATTGTCGCATCGCCGTTTCTTACGTTAGTTACTTCTACCCGGAACTGGACGTTGACACCGCCGGGTGTAATGGCTAACGACGCCAAGGTAGTACCGTTAAGCGTCACGCCGGCGCCGGTCGTCATGGGAATCATGGCGGTAGCGGGGGCGTTGGCACGTAATGAACTGCTGTTTGCAACCACGGGAAGTGAATCGCCACCGGGGATGCTGACCGCTTGTCCGAGGTTGTTGACAAGACCATCAATATAGATATTGATGCCTGAAGCCAGGGTGCCTGTGGTGTCGGAATTCCCTCCCCTGCTGCCCAGCGTCGCGGTAAGGCTCATGGCGTTCCAAGCTGCTTGGTTGGTAACACCAATAAAGGAGCTGAGGGGAACTTCAAACCTTACAACACCGGTAACACCCGCCGCAAGGTTAATGCCATCTGCCGGTTCAACTACTTGAGCTCCGCTGGCTACCGTAGTAGCGGTGATGTTAACCGCCGGTGCCCCAAATACATTCATCGGCACAAGTGACAGCATCATCACAAACGCCAACAGTAAAGCTACTTTCTTTTTGAGATTTTTCATACTTTCTCCTTTCCGGTTTTTGAAATGAATTTCCGATTTTTGTATGGAGCGTATGATACTTACGGTGCGGATTTGTGACCCGCGTCACGCGTTCGCCAACCCAGGTTAGCGCACGCTACTTTTTGTGTATAATTCCAAAAAAAGAAACGCCGTTATTGGCGTTTCTATAGGTGCTTTGCGGGTGTGATTTTATAACCGATTAAAACCGTATTTAAAAATCATTTCAACCCCTACACCAACTCCACATACTCCCACATAATCCCCACGGCGCCGGAGTATTCCATATCCTCCGACTCCGTACGTGACAGGAACTCACCGTACGCGCCGGGGAAGGGATATAGGGCTTCTTGCAAGCGTTTCTTCATGGCATGGTAGCCGCCCTTGTAGAATTCTTCCCGCTTGAGGGATGGTTTTTCATAAGTTCCTGTTCTAAACTTTTCTGCGATAGGGTAGGTCATTGGGTTTTCACCGCCGGATGTATTTTGTTCCCCTCTATATTAATACATTCGGAACGGTTATGCAATTTTTACACAGGGGCTTCATTCATTTCTCGCACGTTTATTAAAAATGAAAAACCCCATGCGGGAAGCTCAAGCACCATAAGATGCACCCGCACAGGGTTTTCACCCGCCTCCCGACGTTACCGGGGAGGCGTTCTTATTCATTTTTACTCTTTTTCCGTTTTTTGCTATATCGTAGAAAAGGTCAGGCGGATATCCATTACATGCATACCTGTGACTCGGCTGCGCAGCCTTTTATGAGTCGGTTGTAAGCCTCGGCGAAGTTAAATCGGGAGCATAAGCATCAGGGACGATTGTACGCAGAAATCGGGATGATCGTATGGCGTCAGGGTCGTATGGATGCCGTCCGTCAAGAAGATGGCCTCGGCTTGTGTTGATTATATCCGATTCGAATATATTGTCAATCCTTTTTAAATAGAACTTATGTTTTTATGGTGCAGTCCTTATTGCGGCAACGCGAAAGGAGGTGAACGCATGAGTGATTTTGCTCTTTCTCTATTCAAATATTACTTGAAGCATTATTTTAACAGTAAGAAAAAGAGTAATATCCCGAATTTTATTGACACGGATGGATATGATATTTATAATGAAAACAGAAAACGGCTCTCGTGAGAGAGGAGCCGATTCGTGACCTAATTATTAAGTTAAGTCGGAACCGTCCCTACTATCGATAGGGGCGGTTCTTCCTTTTCTTCGGTATACTACGTACTTGGCGATGGCTGTAATGAAAACCTTAACGATCGCTTTTGCCGCAGTTTCGAATAGAGAAAGAGCAAAATCACTCATGCGTTCACCTCCTTCCTAGTTGCCGTAATGAAAGCAAGGTGGATGCACGAACCAGCCCCCTAACAAGAGCCGTGGCCAGTATTATAACACGAATCGACAGGATGTGCTACATATTGTTGGGTTTCGAACTTTGTTGACCTGCCAAGCATCAGCACGCCCGGTTCGATTTTTGCATAGCCGACTTATGAAGGATTCAATGGGTTGGCGGATATGTAATAACCTTTGCTGCATCTTGAGACCGTAACTGTTGATTCGCATTATTATATTCTGTTATATTAAAGCGAAGCGATAGATAAAATATTATCGTGTAGGAGAATGAAATATATGATTATCGGAATAGGATATGCTGAAATTGAAAATTAAATTTGAACGTCAAGCCGTTAAGCAAATCGAATCCCTCGAAAAAATATTAAAAGAGAGAATTAAAAGAGGTATCGACAATTTGCCGAATGGTGATGTTAAAAAATTACAAGGGTATACTGCTACCTATCGCTTGAGGATTGGCGGATATAGAATCATTTATTCATATTTAGGGGATTCATTAATTATCAAAGCCGTTTTACCCCGAGGTTCTGCATATTAAAGCGTTTAGGAGGGTTTTGATGAGCGTCACGAGAGAAGCATTGCGGCAATTGGTTGATGAAGTGGATAGCGGAGACATTAACCTGGTTTATCAAATACTGGTACGTTTTACACCGGAGGTTGCCCCCTTAGGTGATGAAATCGCGGCTATATCAGAAGCGGATGAAAGCATCCGTCATTTTGGCGTCATTGATTATGAGGATGTAAATTGGGATTAAACCCTGTTCATTTCCCATCGCTTCATTATATATAAGTATGTTACATTCCCCTAACAACGCGCCGGTATGAGGATAAAATCGCCCCTTCAACAAATAATATATTCTGCGGGGAAGCGACATGGTTTGTTACAACTATATTACATTTGTATTAAATAGGTTGAACGACAAAAAATACCATGCTATATTTCCTCGGTATTGAAGGGAACCTGCGGTGAAGGGAGCCGCTTGCGCGCGGAATGTTACATTTTGCTAACATTGAGGCCGAAAGCGTTGACCGACTGCATTTGCCGGATATACTACCAATATCACGGCGGCAAAGCCGCTATGTACAAGGGAAAGGAGGTACTGGTTTTTACCGGAAAGGTCAAAGCGTGACGACTATTTACCGCTAAAAGACCCTGTACGGTCGATTCAAATGGAGCGTGCGCTAACCTGGGTTGGCGAACGTGTTGCTCGTTACGCGGGTCACAAACCCGCACACCAAGCGGAAACGCTCCATACAAAAATCGGAAATTCATTTCAAAAACCGGAAAGGAGAAAGTATGAAGAATCTCAAAAAGAAAGTAGCTTTACTGTTGGCGTTTGTGATGGTGTTGTCACTTGTGCCGATGAATGTGTTTGGTAGGACTGTAACCCCTGTGCTTACAGAGGCACAACTTACGACCGCAGCCCATCAAACCTTTACCATCGCGCTTGATTTAGCGCAATTTAGGGGCGTAAATACCGCTGAAGGAGCTAATTCTACAACCACCACGGCTCCGATCGAAATTCGCCTGCAGCTTACGGGAGATGGTGGTAACGCCGCCTTCCGTGATGCTACCGAGTTTAACTCTACGATTACAACCACAGGAGCTTTATTTGGGCCCGGCTTAAGCCCGGACGCGAGTTCATCACTTGGATGGACTGTTGGAACGAATCACTTTGAATATGACCTTCGCCTCGTTCCTCAGACCAATGGTAAAGAAGCCGTTCTTACGATATGGCTTATGCATACTAACCAAGCCGGAAATAACGACACCAGCATAATTCCCTCCCACGCAACGGGGCAACTGTTGATTCCGGTTTCGATCCGCGCCGCACACAGTTCGGCTAACCTTGTCGGGACCAACCAACGCAACGGTGTTCAAATCTTTAGCGAACCGTTGATCGTAGCCCCGGGCGGCGGCGTAACCTTCCGCCGTCAAGGTGCCCCAACAACCTTTGAAACGGCCCTTCGCATGGGTCATACCGATCCCATCACGAATCAAATGGATTACAACCAACGCGTACCGGCCGGCAGCATCGTCATGACTGAAAATGTTGCCCGTGTTTTGGGTAACGGTCAGCATACGGTTATTTTGCGCGCTCCCGAACATTACGCATGGGGTGCTCCGGGTTCCGGCTTGATCGGCGTCGGCGGTGCCGCGACAATTAACACCTACAGACCCGCAGGTTCCGTAATGGAAGTTGCATTATCGGGTAATGAATTCCAAATCGGCGGACCGGACAACAGGTATATGCGTGTAACATTTACCGTTTCCCAAAGGCCTGACGGTCCCATGGGTAATATCGCGGACGGTATCGTAATCCGTGGATTATGGCTTGCGCCTTTGTTGGCGGCAAACCCGACAGGCGACGTTGAAGTCAAAGCCTACTTTGGATACGATTTCCCCGTAGAAAGCTGGGGGGTAAACTACTGGCATGGTAACGTAGCCGACATCGTCGTAGGTGTTCGCGCAAGCGCACAACTCAACACGAGTTTAGTAGGTACTGTTCCCAACCGCACCACCGGTGCTGCGGGCGATGACCAATGGGGCAAAAATGATTGGTCCGCTGCCATCAGACTGGAAGAAACCGTTCCCGGCGCATGGGACGTAGGTACGGCAGGCTTCTTGAGCCAATTGAGCTTTAATGTTGTTAACCCCGGCGTCGTCATTACCGGCGTAGAAGCACGCGCCACCCGTTTTGACCGTTGGCAAGGCGACGGCATCGCATATCTTGGCTACCATGAAAATGCCGTTCTCCAAACCGTTGATTTCGTAGGCGTTAACCATACCGCCGGTCGTTGGAATGAAACGACTTTAAATATGGCTCTTGCACGCGTTATCCCCGGCGTCAGCGCACCTCGCGCGATTGAAGTCCGCTTCCAATTTGATGTGGAACCCGGCTATGAAGCAAACGTAGGCACCGACATCGAAATCGCAATCGCAGGTTCTGCCCTCGGCGCGCTTAACCCCGGCGACCCCATCCAATTTGTTGTGGCAAAAGCCGTTGACCCCGTAACTGTAGAACGTGTGGACGATGTAGCGGCAGCTACGGTAAGCGGTATGATGAACCTGATTGAACCCACCGCTGTTTCGAACTTTGTGCTTACAGAAAACTTTGCGGGCGCACTTCGTGCAAACAGCACCATTTCCGTACGCATGGCTGGTGGTCTCGAAGGCTTTGGTGCGCTTTTGACCGCACCGACGGCTACCGTAACCAATAACACCATTCGTTTGGCAGGTCCCGTGCGTTCCGGTACCGGGGCAAATACAGTCTACACATGGACTGTGTTGACACAAACCGCCGGAGCTCAACGTGCGGAAATCACATTCAGCAACATGTTTGTAGCAGCCGGTTTTGTCCTTCCCTCCGTACCTTATTATATATCAATCGGAGGATCAACCATTGCTCCTAACGTAGGATCCGGTAATAGCTTCCCCGATTCGCTTGCGTATCATGAAGAAGCTATCGTCTTCAGCGTCTTCGACCCGAACTTCGTACACGGCGTAGGCGCACCCGACACCACCCCCGGCGGCCAAGAAGTACCCGAAGGCCCCGGTGAAGGCCCCGGCCAAGGTCCGATTGAACCCCCCGTAGTCAACGAACCCGCAAGGCTGACCGTAGACACCGCGGCAGTAAACTCGGCAGGCCAACCGATCTTCATCACCAATAACGGACGCACCCTCGTAAACCTTCGCGGTCTGTTCGTGGATGTAATCCCCAATGGTTCTTTAACCAGGGAAAACCGTGTATCCACCTTCTCCGCGCCTCACGCTAACGGTGCTTCCATGATAAACATCAGCATCCCCGATGCCGGAGCTCCCTTCGTGGTAATTGGCGGCACGCCCGTACCCCCGAATATCGCTGCAGGTTACGGCTTCGTGTTAATCGAAGACAGCCCGGGTGCAGGTGCAGGTACCTGGTATGTACCGATGAGCGTATTCACCGACTTGCTCGGCTACCTCATCAACTGACAGGTAACACAGCATCTAAACTAAACACACATTAACGAATGACGAAACCGAACGCCCCGCTTATGCGGGGCGTTTGCTGTATAATTAAAACATTAATAAAATAAATACCATATAAAAATGAAACTATATTTTAAATTTTTGTAAACAATTCAACCAAAAATCCGCACCCCCGGAAAATTTCGGCGGGTTTCCCGTAAAGTACAAAAATGGTATTGCGTTACATGCTATCTTCCTTTCACAAATTATTAAAGGAGATGGCAAAATGAAGAAAAAATTGCTTGCGAAGACGTTAAGCGTCGTACTGGCAGCGGTGATGGTTTTTGCTGTTATGCCCGGAGGGGTAAACCCGATTGTTGTCCCCGATGACGAGCCTATGCAAACGACAAGTGGACCGAAAATACCCGACCAACCGTGGATTAATGGTAGAAAATAAATTTATTCAAACGTAATATTAAAGTGTTCCTTCATATGATTGCTTATTAATATTTTATATGTTGATTTGCCATAATCGGCAAATATACATAAAACATAATAAGCTAATACGAAGTAAGGAGCACTTTCTTTTTGTTTGTTATCATCAAAAAGATTATAAGCCCACACAAGTATAAGCTGAGGTAATTGGTATAAACGTTCTCTTTCTATATCGAAATTAATCCCGTTATCTAATATTTCCATTGATTTCTGATATTGCTTCAATTCGTGTAAACAAGATGCATAATTAAAAATCATGGTTGCATATAATTTTATTTTTTCAGTTTCATCTTTGTATTGATTATTAAATCCGCACATTAAACGGTTGTATATTTTTTCCGCGTCATTATATTTTTCATTTAAATAATAATATCCGGCGATTTGGTTGATGAGAATGGTTTCATAGTGGGTAAGCCTTCTTGTGCTTATATCGTCTTCGTTATAATCCGGCCAAGTGATCGCCAACGCGTCGTGCAGTATCCGCAGGTAGTTCGGTGTCAAGCCATGGTGTGCGCGGTGGAACGTCGCCTTTGCCATGATGATGAATTGCAAATTGGTACCCCGTCTAAATTCATTGAGGTTTTCCAATTTGATGAGGAATGCTTCGGCTTCGTCATACTTCTTTTGTATGAGAAGCTGGTGCATCCGCTCCCGCTCGCGGTAGATTTCGAAATTTTTCGTACCTAAATAGAACCGGCAGTACAGGTTGATATCCAACCCCAACCGTTGGAAGATGGGTTCCAATATATAGTGGTTTGCTTCCATTCGGCCGTTTTCGATCTTCGATAGGGTGGATTTGCTGCAGATGCCTTGGTATACGTCCTCCTGTGTGAGGCCGGATTTTTCGCGTGTGTTTTTAATCAATTGGAAGATGTTATCGCAGGGCTCCATATCGCTGCGGTTATATACGTGGCCCGTTACGGGGGTGTATTCTAAATCTTCTACGCCGTATGTATCAAAAGTGAGGTCGTACCGCCGCGCTTCTTCCAGTACCCGCAGGGCCTTGTTCCTTTTGTGCAGCAATTCGTACCCGAAGAACGCGAGGCGGTAGAACGTGCGGGCGGAATCGCCTTGATTCAAGCGCCTCATGCAGGTTGCCTTGTTATGCAAGAAGGCCGGGGTATACGCCCCGTGGTTTCGGGTGGCGGATACCTCCAGGCCCTCGTCGCATATGCTTACCGCTTGCTCATATTCCTTGTCCAACATGAGAGCGTCCGTCAGCGTCAGCAATATCGGCGCGAGCGTTGCGTCCCTCTCGACGTCGTTGATGGGCAGCTTATTGAAGCTCTCGCGCATACCCTCCAATATTCGGATGGCGGTAACGGTATCGCCTTCCCGAAGGTAAACCTTCGCCATCGTGTGGAAGAGGATGGGTTCCTCGTACACCAGTAGCGCGTTGTTGATGTCGGCCGCGTCATATTTGTGCAGCGTTTGGGAGATGCCTTCGCGGATGAGCTTTAGCAGGGGTTCCGGCGGTTCCCCCAACAGGTAATCCAGTTGGGCTTTTTGGCTCAACAGGAATTGGCGGTTGATGGGGGTTTCGAAGCCGGGCAATCGGGTTAATTCGCCGTACAATTCCCGCGCCGTTTCAATGTTTTCCGCTTGGAGGGCTTGCGACAGGTGGTAACGGAGCGTGTACACGTTTGCCGGCTGGCCCACCAATATCGGGCATATGAAATCGTTCATGGGTATGGACATCATAACCCCGAGGGTCTGCATCGTGACGACCTTGGGTTGCTGCGTGCCCCGTTCTATGCGGAAAATATTCAAATTGAAATCGTTCTTCAATTCAAATTGCAACCTTGCTATCGACCATTTCTTGCGCTTACGAAGTTCCCTAACCCATGCGGCGGAATTGCAAACAGGCATACACATCACCGGAATGTATTATTTCCGCCATTTTACCATAAAAAACCTTATTTATTCCTTTTATAACAACCTACTTGATTTTCAATGTCTTAAAATACCCCAGGAAGTCCGCGTTCTTATCCAGCATTTCCTGCGTCATGTCCTTGATTTCCTGCATGGAGCATACGGCGGCGGTCAGCGGGTCAAATAGATTTGCTTGATAGACCAGCCACGGGTCGCCTTCGATGACGGCGTCCACGGCCATCTTTTCGATTTGCGCCGACAGGCTGATGAGCGTTGCGATGTTGTCGGGCAAGGCGCCGACGTGTTGATATAACAAGCCGTGGGGGGTAGCGAGGACGGGCGTTTCCACGCAGGCGAGGGCGGGCAGGTTGGTGATGATGCCGTTGTTCATGTGGTTGCCGTTAAACATGAAATGCTCGCCGTCGCCGAAGAGGGCGTTGAAGATATTCGCCGCGTATTCGCCGCCGCGTTCGAGGTCCACTTCGGGCTTGTCGAGGAATTCGTTAAACTTGGCTTCCCAAGTGGCGTCGGCTTCCAGGTATTGGTTGAGGATATAGGCGTATTCGCCGGGGTTCCAGTTGGTGCCGTGGTGGCAGTATTTTTCGATGAGGTCCTTGCGCTTGCGGAACCACGGCAGGTATTCGGAATTATGCCCCGAGGATTCGGTGGGGTAGTAGCCGAATTGGAGGAACATTTCGTTGCGTACGGGCTCGGCGTTGAGGACAGCGGGGTCGTTGGCGACCTTGTCGCGCAGTTGGGGGTACACGTCCTTGCCGTCGATTTTAAAGTCAAGGTAGAATGCTTGATGGTTGATGCCCGCGCAGGTGTAGGTATAGTTGCCGTCGCCCGCGCCCAGCCAATCGGCTAGCATCCACGCCGTACCCTGTACGCTGTGGCACAAGCCGGAAACGGTGACCTCGCTCATACGCTGGAGGTGCGCGCACAGCATGGCCATGGGGTTCGTATAGTTAAGCACGATAGCGTTGGGGCATACCCGCTCCACGTCACGGATGATGTCAAGCATGACGGGCGCGGTACGCAGGAAGCGGAAAACTCCCGCGGGCCCGCGGGTGTCGCCCACGTTGATATCCACGCCGTATTTCTTGGGGATTTCGATATCGTGCCGCCAAACGTCCACGCCGCCCTGTAAAATCGTAATCAAAACGCCGTCCGCGTTTTTAAGCGCCTCGCGGCGGTCGGTGGTGGCGGTTACGGTAGCGGGGTAATTACCCGCGTTTATCAGTTTTTCAATCGCGCGCTTGGAATACGCGAGCCGCCCTTCATGGATGTCCATCAGGCAAATCTCCGCGTCCTTAAACGCTTCATAACTTAGAATGTCCCGCGCCAAAGCCCGCGTAAACCCCAATGACCCCGCCCCGATGAATGTAAATTTTTTACCCATGTCAATCTCTCCCTTTTTCTTTATAATCTTTTTAATCTTTTTATCTTCTTATTCCGAACTCCTAATTTTAATCCCCAATTCCTCCAGCCTCGGCTGCCCCGCCGTGCCCCCGTGCTTCGCGGCGTTGAGGCTGCCGCAAGTGGTGCCGAACTTCAAACATTCCTCTACGGAGTATCCGTTAAGGTAACCGTAGATAAACCCGCCGTTAAAGCTGTCGCCCGCGCCCACGGTGTCGGCGACCTCAATTTCCATGGCGGCGCATTTGTATATTGTGCCTTGGCAATAGGCGTACGCGCCCTTTGCGCCGCACTTGACAGCGATAACAGGGACGAAGCCGCCCGCGTAACGTAAGGCGTCCTGTACGTTATCCTTCCCGGTAATCGACATTAATTCGTTTTCGTTGGGGAGGAAGACATCCACGTATTGCAAGATGTCCCTGATGCCGCCGTCCCATTTTTCCTCGGGGTCCCAATTGGTGTCGAGGGAAACCGTTGTGCCCAGGGACTTTGCTTTTTGCAAGATTGCCGGGTATCCGGCTTGGAGGTTCTTCAATATATAGTAACTGCAAATGTGCAGGTGGCGCGTTTGCGGCAGGAGTTCTTCCAGCCACGCGGCTTGTATCGTATCCATCGCGCCCATGTAGGTGAGCATACCGCGGTCGCCGCCGGTTTTATTCAGGCAAAGGGTCAGCGCGGTTTTGTCCGTTTCAGTGCGGATGTGGGCGGTGTCCACGCCGCCGCGCGTAAGGCAGTCGAACATGAACGCGCCGAAGCTGTCCGTCCCGGCAACACCCGTGCCCGTAACGGAAAGGCCCAGCTTGGCGCATTGGCACGCGAAGATACACGCCGAACCACCCATTTCCAAGCCGTAGTTATTGACGAGTTTTTCTTTTTGGCCGAATTCCGGCTCGGTCGTACCCAAGTCCATGAGGAAATCTACGCAGAAATCGAAAGCGGTGACCACGTCATATTTTTTCACTAAAAACCTCCGTATTATTTCATGCTTACCATGTTTAATTTTTCATGTACCATTTTTTTGACGGAAAGATACCCCGCTTTGCCA
The DNA here is from genome assembly GCA_009780585.1 of Defluviitaleaceae bacterium. GTDB lineage: Bacteria > Bacillota > Clostridia > Lachnospirales > WQUN01 > WQRX01. The sequence goes on from WQZS01000010.1 coordinate 30,161, forward strand.
TACGCTTTAGGGTCATAGGCGGCGGGGTTATCGCGTAAAAATGCTTTAACGCCGTCGCTGTACGCGATACGCAGCTCGGTGGCGAAATTGACCTTGCAAATCCCTTCGCGGATGCAGGTACGCACCGTTTCGGCGGACAGGCCCGACGCGCCGTGCAGTACAAGCGGGATGTTTACGTGTTTGCGGATTTCAATGAGACGGTCAATATCCAGCTTCGGGACGCCGCTGTATACGCCGTGCGCTGTACCGATGGCGATCGCCAACGAGTTTGCGCCCGTACGCGCGGCAAATTCCGCCGCTTGGGCGGGGTCGGTATAGGCGTTTTCGGCCTCGTGATCGTCTTCCTTACCGCCGACGCTGCCGAGTTCGGCTTCGACGGGGACGCTTCCGGCGGCTTCGACGACTTCCCGGGTGATGCGGATATTCTCCTCGAAGGAAAGCAACGAGCCGTCGTACATAACGGAGGTATAACCCGCTTGGATACATTCCATCGCGAGCGCGTAGGAATTGCCGTGGTCCAAATGCATGGCGACGGGTACGCGCACGCGTTCCGCCAGCGCACCTACGATGGCGGCGTATACGGCGGGGGAGGCGTATTTAAGGGTGGACGAAGTGGTTTGCAAGATAACGGGGAGGTTCGCTTCGTCGGCGGCGTCGATAACCGCCTGCGCCATTTCCATGTTCTCGATATTAAACGCGCCGACAGCCGTACCGTTTGCTTGCGCGGTTTGTAACAGTTCGGTCGGCGGCACTAACATGGGTACACCGTCACGCCTTGTACGACACGGTTCACCAGGCCCGAAGGGGAGGGGTTGTCCGTAGGCACGCCCAGCGCAAGCGACGTAAACATGGATAAAAGCTGCATAAAGATTAGCCCTTGCAAACCGGCGGCAACGTCCGCGCATATCCCGTATCCCGCGGCGTTATACGGGACGGTCAAATCGGATTGTAAGGGGTTGGCCGCGTTTTGCAAGGCTACGGCCTTGTTGCCGTCGCGTTGGCCGTATAATTCGTTGAATAAATCCAAATCGTATTTTTCGGTAAACGGATGGTTTGATATGAAATGGACGGTTAATGTCTTGGGATTTAATACGGTCTTTGGGCCGTGGCGGAATTCGGTGGCGGAATTGCAACCCGCAACCACCCGGCCGTTGGTCAACTCCATCATTTTGAGCGCGCCTTCCTGCACGAGCGCGGACATCGGGCCGCTGCCCAAATACCACGCGCGTTCGAATCCCCAAGAGGCGCATTGCCTTGCGGCGTTGACCATTGCGTTCGGACTGCCGCCGGAAACATGATCCGCCAGCACGTTGATTTCGTCCGCGATTTTATCGGTTTCTTTATGGCACAACGCCGCGAAACCCGCCAAAATCATCGTCGAAACGCTTGAAGTCATGGCGAAGCCATTATCGTTCGTGCCTTCGGGCATGACCAGGACGAGGCCGTTTTCGGATTCGCTTGCGGCAATCGCCAGCTTGGATTTGCCGTCGCATACGATGGCGATTTCGTACAAATCCCTTAACCGCTTGCGCGCGTATTGCACCGCGCCCACGGATTCGGGGCTGTTGCCGGAGCGGGCGAAGGAAATCAAAAGTGTCCTCTTATCCGCCATACTTGCGGGGAAGTGCATGTCGGGCGCGGAGACGATGTCCGTCGTATGTATCGCCTCGCTGTGGACACCCATGGCTTGCGCGGCGAAACCCGAAACCGCGCGCCCCACAAAGCCGGAACTTCCCGCCCCCGTAAGGATGACCCGCACGTCCGACAAACAGCCGACCCTGTCCATAAACGCATCTATCCGCGGCTTCATTTCCTTTAAATAAGCACCCAGCGCGCGCCACATCAACGGTTGGTGCGCAATTTCATAAGCGGTACTCCCGCATTTCCTTTCTTCAAAAAAATCCTTGCCTTCACCATAAAACGCGTTGAATAAATCCATTCCCATCCGCTCCTATTATTTTTATTCCTAATTCCTTATTTTTAACATTCCAAATCCACCGTATACGTAAAGAAGTCTCCCCGCACGGTCGAGCGGCAATACTCCACCACTACGCTGCCGTTGTGGGTGATACGGTCGATGCACATTACAGGCGCGTTCAATTCCTGTTGTAACAGCCGCGCTTCCAACCCGCCCAGGGACGTTGCGCGGAAGGTTTCCCGCGCCTTTACGGGGGCGACGCCCAGCATCCGCATGGTGTTGTACAGCCCGTTGTCCGCGACGGAATCCGCCGTCATGCTCTTAAACAACGCCTTGGGGATGTAGGACGCTTCGACGGCGTAGGGTACGTCGTTGACGCTGCGCAAGCGCGTTATCTTGTACACGAGGGCGTTCTTTTCGGGGAGTTCCAGCTTCTGCGTGATGTCGTCGCTTGCGGGCAGCTCCTCGAAGGCGAGGACCTCCGCTACTTCGTTGATCCCTTGGGCACGTAATGATTCGCTGAAGGAATAGAACTTCGACAATTTATTGTCGATATGCTCCACTCGCACGAAGGTCCCCTTGCCGCGCTGGCGTATCAAGTGCCCCATTAACACAAGGTCCTCGATGGCCTTACGGATGGTGATGCGGGAAACGCCGTATATATCGCACAGCTCCATTTCCGTGGGGATGCGCTGCCCTGTCCGCCATTCGCGTGAGGAGATGCGGTTTAACATATCCTCGTGGATTTGTTCGTACAGGGGCGTGATGGAGTCTTTTTGCGCTTCGGTCATTGTATGCGTACCCCTTTTGATGTAACGGCTTGGGCGTAGGCGCGTATGTCCCCGCCGCGTTTAACGGGTGTGCCGTATTCCAAGGTAAGCTGCACCATGTATAAATCACCCGCTGTTTTTAACACAGCCGCGGCGTTTACGCCTTTAAAACCGTTGCGTCGTAGTTTTCCGTTCAAGAGTTTACATATATCCTGCTTTTTTTCCGGGGTTGCCTTAAAGTGTTTCGATTGCAGGAATTCCGCGGCTTCGTTCACCCTGCGTTGGGCGGCGGGGAAGCCTTTGTAGTGTTCGATTCCGGAACGCAGGTACTCGTGGTTGGCGTCGGTCCCGAAGCCTTCGGGTACCGCTTTCGTAAGGGTGAAGTCGCCGTTTTCGGGGTCCGCCAATAAATTTGCCGATATGATTTGCTTTTTGCGCTGTTCCACGGGGAGTTGGTTGAGTTGGCTGAAGTAATCTTCAACCTGCGCGCAATTTGACCATAGGTTATCGCCGAAGTCATTGCTTGCCGCCATATCGCCGTTAAAATCGATTGCCTGTTCGCCGCTTACTATAATATTACCCTTGATCATGTTATTACGGCTTTTCTGCACGGCGATGTTGTCCTTATTGTCGTACAGGATATTATTCGTGAAGGTGCAGTCCTCGGTATAGCCCAGGTGCTTGGCGTACCCGCCGAAGATCAGCCCCGCCCAGCCGCTTGAATTTGCAATGATATTGTCGTGTACATGCACGTCCTTGGTGATGAGCGGCGGTTTGTGCTCGGTGGCAACCTCGATGCCCAAATCGTTGTCGATGACGACGTTGCCGTAGATTTCGATATAGTGGCCGCCGTCCACGTAAATCCCGCCGCAGCAGCGGTCGTATTTGCCGCCGAAGGGGCCGGGGTTTTCACGGCTGCCGCCCCATCCCTCGGGGTTGTGGTTAGCCGACCAGTACGCTTCGTTGCCCGTGGTGTCGGAGCCGATGACGAGGTTGGCGAATACCTTGCCGTTGCGGGCGCAATCCACGGAGGGGTCTTTACCCGCCGTACCTTCGAAACCGATGATATCGATGCCGATGTTGTCGTTGTTCCATACATGGTTATTATGGATGCTGAAGCCGTCGATGTTGCCGTTAACCACAAGGGCTTCGCTCCAGTAGAGTTTGTTGTTGTGCACGCTGTTGCCTGCGATGATGAGTTCGCTGACGGGCGCGCGGGGGTTTTCCCCGTAGACGGAAATCGCGTGGCCGCCTTTGGGGCCGTTGATGCCGTATACCTCATTATCCGTAATCATGATACGGCGCAGGGGCGCGTCCCCGCGTTCGGGGGTGCTTTTTACGTCGATGCCGCGGTGGGCGTTGGTAACCTTAAGTCCCTTGATGCGGATATATTCGCAGTCGGTCACGGAAATAGCGGCACCCTTACCGCCGCCGTCGATAACCACCGTGTCTGTTTTTTCGACCGTGATGCAAATGGGCGCGTCCTCCGTGCCGCTGAGGTTCTTTATTTTAATATTTTCGCGGTACACACCCGGCGGGATCGCCAGCGTATCGCCGGGTTTTAATTTCTTGATCGCGTTGCCAATCGAAAGCATCGTATGTCTCCTTTATTCCTGCCAGCGCGGCAGGTTGCTGTGTATGCCGCGCTTTGTTTGCGGCTGTATATCGCGCCAAAAGACGCGGTTAAGCTGTATCACCGATACGGCGGGCAGGAAGTCGAATTCCCAAGCCCTGTCGTATAACGCTTGTATCGTTTCAAGGTCCTCCGGGTCGGCGTAATCCAGCGCGAACACGGGGAAGTAATGCGTTTGCCGTATCCGGTTAATATCGTTGGCGCGTTGGCGCGTCCATTCCAGGTCGTTGCCGCGCCAGGTGTAATATTCCTGCCGCGCGAAATTGTAACCGCCCGTAAACGACTCAAACATGATGCCCGAGATATACGGCGCGAAGTCCTCCATCATAAAGAAACCGCGGTTGGCGACGATCTTCGCGTCGGGGAAGGTTGCGCGCAGTTTGCGGATCAAATCGGCCATGCCTTCCCGCGTTTCGGGGATCAGCTCCGCCGTGTCGATCGTGTCCAAAAAAATCCCGTCGAAGCCCATACGCAGCACCGCTTGCACGCGGTCGATGACGATCTGCTGCCACATGGGATGGCCCGCGTCCACATAATAGGATTGCCAGTTCGCGTTCTGCCGCGGCTCGTCGTTGCCGTCGTCTATGTAAAACGACGCCCAGCCTCCGGGGCCGCCGCCGTCCATGCGCCGTAGGTTATGGTCTTCGCCCACGGTTACATAACCGATCGTCCATGTACCGCGTTCGCCCAGCCAGCCGATTTGCGCCGCCGTCATTCGGTCCGGCTCCAATATGGCTACGTCGAACAGCCCAATCGTTTCGGAAAACGTGCCGTAGTGGCATACGAAGGAAATCACATCCTCCCAAGTGGGGCGTTCGCCGATTTGCGGGGTAGGGGGCGGGGGAGAAGTGGGAACCGGGGATTCGGAATTCGAAATAGGGGGTGAAGTATCGGGGGTTGTGACGTCGGGAATTGTAATATCGTGCGTTGGCAAAGGGGACGAAGGGGGAGATGGCGGAGGGGTGTTAATAAGCGTGGCTTCGGGCATTTCGGAGGCTCCTTCAACGGGGGGGTGTGAAGCGCAAGCGGTCAGGATCAACAAAGCGATAATCGGCAATAAAAACGCCTTAACCATCCGCGCACCACCTAAATAAGATATGTAACCGGGGGCAGGCAGTACCCGCCCCCGGTGATAAAATGTTTGATTAATCGGCGGCGCGAAGTTCAAAGTTGTCAATAATCATTTCGCGGACGCCGTTCACGCGGAAGAAGAATTCCTTTTCGGCATGGTCGCCTTCGGCGCTTATGGTCATCGTATAACGGCCGGATTGCCCTTCTTCGAAGTAGTATTCCGACCACCCCATATCAGGGCCGGTTGTGTAGAATACAAGCCATTGGTCGGGCACCACTTGTAATACATGGTAATCAAAGGAAACCGTATACATCTTCGAGCCGACAAACACAAAATCTTCATGACGCGTACCCACGATGGGTACCCATGTGCCGGAACCTTCGGCAAATTCGATGTGAAGTGAACGCCCGTCGATACCGTCGTCGATGATGGTGCGTGTCATGTTCATCCATTCCTCGGGTTCCCAGGTTAGGAAGCCCATGGTGCCGTCCTCAAAGTCCACGACGGGGGGGTCCACGAATGTGCGGGGCTCTTCCCAACCGGGATCGAGGGCGTTGAAGGCGTCGATGGCGTGCTGCATGGCGGAGAGCTGCTCGTTAACGAGGTCGGTTGCGGTACGGCCGTCGGGTACTTCCATCGCCCAGGTAATGCTGTCGGCAAGGGTACGGAAGTTGGGGATGCCGTTGTGCAGCGAGAAGAAGGATTCCTTCATCATGGCGGCTTCCACACCGGCGCGGCGGGCGTCGTTCATCCAGCCTTGGTTAAAGAAGTCAGAGCCGCGTTCCAGGTTCCTTTCGTATTGGAACTCCACGAAAGCGATGCCGCCCAGCGGGTTGCGCGCGCCTGTGGCTACGCTTGCGCCCCATGTGCGGATGTGGTTGAAGTTGGGGTCGCCGAATTGTCCCGTGGGCATGGGGGCGATGCTCCAGTCGTCTTCCATGGCGCCGAGGGAACCGGCGAACCACGCTTCATGCGCGAACATGGCCATTTGCCCTTGGGCGAACAAGTGGGCGTTCCAGCCGAAGTGATGGATGTCGTTGCGGGCGATGGCGTCGATGGCTTGCTGGATTACGGCGATTTGGTTCGCGCCGTTGATGGCAAGCGTAAACTGCCCCGTTTGCGGGTTGTAATTGGTGGTGGGCAATTGGTTGGCGCCCAGCATTACGTACAGGCTGGTGGTGGAGAAGCCCCATTGGTTGATTTCGCCCGTGTTGCCGATATCGTCGGTAAATTCGGAGGATACTTGGTACATCCTTTCCACGGTCCAGTTACCTTCGCGGTACATTTCCGTGGGGGTGGGCAAGCCGTAGCGGTTAAACATGGTGGCGTTGTAGAACATAAGGAGGGGTACGCGGTTAATTTCCTGCAGGAAATAATGGCGCCCCATGTATTGCTTGGCGTTCATTACTTCGTAGTCCAGCCACGGCGCGTTTTGCGTGAACATCCCGTCGATGGGGATGGCGATTTCACGCAGGGCGTACATGGGCAGCACTTCGTCGTTGGAGTCGAAAATGTCGGGGGAGTCATCCGCCAAAATCAAGGACATCAGGCGTGCGTAATACTGATCCCACGGCGCCGCTTCGATGCGGATGTTAACATCGTGCAGCGCTTCAAAGTCGCGGGCGTCCTGCTCCACGTTCGGGTTAATGGATTGGTGGAACACGAAGATGTCGTTCCCGCGGATGCCGGAAATGTCGGGGCGGATGATTTGCGGTCCCGTATCGGTGGGGGTGCCGGAGGTTTGGTTGCCCGGCGTCGCGGTGGGTGCCACGTTACCCGGCGTGGGTGACGGGTCCGGGTCGTTGTTTCTGCCGCATGCGGTTATCGCAAATGCCAATGCCATAACCACCGCGAGGACGGATAGGATGCTTAAAAACCTTTTCATTATTTTCTCTCCTCTTTTTTGTGGGGCGCTGCCCCGATTTATTTTGCGCGCCTTTGGCGGATTTATGCCCGCGCCGGGCGAATCAAAACCGTTAACCAAATTATTAACCAACGATACCGCTGCGCTCCACGCTTTCGGTAAAGTAACGCTGGAGCAGTACATACAATGCCAGCACGGGTGCCAGGCTTAGGAACGCCCCTGCCATCAAGCTGGCGGCTTGCGTATAAGGGTCAGCCGCCACGATGCCCAAGTGCGCCACTTGCGAAGCCTGCCGCAGCGTATCACGCATGAACGCGAGGGCCACGGGCAACGTCCGCATACGGTCTACGAACATAATCGCGTTGTAATAATCGTTCCAGTTCCAAACAATGGCGAAGAGCAGGACGGTGAGGTAAATCGATCCCGCGTTCGGTGACATGACCCGGGCGAAAATCCCGATATGCCCGCATCCGTCCACACGCGCCGCGTCCTCCAATTCCTTGGGCTGCCCGCGGAAATACTGGCGGAACATATAGATGAAGATGCCCGAACGCAAACCCATACCGAGCGCGGCGGGCATAAATAATGCCGCCCTGCGGTTTAAGAGGTTCATCGGCTCCATACCCACCAGCCCGAACAGGCCGAAGGGGTTGAAGAAACGCATTTGTACGATTTGCGAAATGATAACCGTCGAAGGCGGCACCAACAGCGTTAAGATAACGAGGGCGAACAATAAGTTCCTACCCCAAAACTTGTACCGCGCAAAGCCGTAGCCGATAAGCGCGCACGAAACCGTTTGCAACAACGCCGTACCCAGCGTCAGCTCGACAGAATGTCGCAGAGCGGTATTAAAGTTGAGCAGCTCCAGCGCGTTCCTATAATTGGTCAGTACCCATTCGCGCGGTATCCACACCACGGCGGGGTTAACGATGTCGAAGTACGTCATAAACGACATGGTGAGCATAAACAACAGCGGGTACAGGATAATATACCCGATACCGACCAAAAGTACCGCGCGGAGGATGGAACCGACGATCCGCCGTATTTTTTTTATCCTTACCGCTTCGGTGTTAATCTTGCCGCGCCCGCTAGGCCTTACGAAATGCATCGTCCGCCCCCCTTCCTAATCCACCATGTAGAATACACGCCGCGAAATCAACCCCACGATGACGCCCAGCACCACGAATACCGAAAGCGTATACACCCACGCCATCGCGCTTGCCGTACCGTAAAATAAATCACGGATGGTTTGGTAGATATAATTAATCAATTCATTGTCGTAATCGGTAAAACTGTCCACAACCGTGTACACCACGCACACCAATATAAACGGCGAAACCATGGGGAAAGTAATTTTCCAATAGGTTGACCATGAGCTCGCGCCCTCGATTTTGCTGGCTTCGTAGAAGGATTGGGGGATTGAAATGAGCGCGGCAAGGAAGATGAGGATTTGTACGCCCGAACGCCACGCCAGGTCGAATATATCGCTCACGATGCCGATGACGCGGTCAATCAGCGGCGCGGCGAATTGCGCGTCTATCATCAAATCCGCCAATACGCGGTTGTTCGCCATAAAAATCGCGGTACTTTCCCGCGCGGCTTCGTTGGTCAGGTCGTTGCCCAATATGCTCATGACGATGCCCGAAGATATGATGACCGGCACGAAGAAAACCGCTCGCGCCAGCGTTCTTCCACGGAATTTTTGTTGCAACATTAAAGCGATGAACATAGAAAAAATCAACACGATAACCAACTGCGGCAGCATCATGACGAAATAGTCGCGCAATAATTGCGGGAAGTCAGGGTCGCGGGTGAAGATATCGACATAGTTACCCCAAGCCACGTATTCCAGCACCTCGCGCCCCTCCGACAGGCTGATGAACTCGAAGAACGAACGACGCACCGACTGGATAACCGGGAATAAAAACAACAACAGGAAACCCACGATAAAAGGTGATACGAACGCCAAGCCCGCAAGTCCCCAGCGGCGTTCCATGGTGAAAAGGGTGCGCTGTTTTTTAATAACGCCGTCCATTACGCACCTCCCGGGATTACGATAAAGTCACGCGCGGGTACATCGCCGTGCGGTTCATGGTTGTAGTTTACGATTACGACCGTGCCGTTTGAAAATACCGTTCGGGCTACGTTCTCCGCCGGGAAGCTGTGGGACGTAATCGTCGCGCCCGCGACCGCGTTGTACACGGGCGCAAGCCGATGTGCCGCCGCCAGCACATGGGTGTGCCAATAATCAAAGGACGGGCTCATCAGCCATTCAAGCGGCGTATCCACCAGCAGCGCGGGGTTCTCCGCCACGACGGAAAGCTGTAACAGCGCCCCCGTTTCCGCCGCGCGAAGCACCATGCCTTCGCGGTCAGCCGCCAAATTATATGCCGTAAAGCTGAAGTCCACGTACCCGTGCAGCACCATTTGATAAAACGGTACGGACACGTCCGTAACCGCAAAACCCGAGCAACCCAGCGGCGTATTTACGACAAAGGTTGCGTGGGGCAGCCAAAACGCGCCCGCCGCGTCGCCCATCAGCGCGCCGAATGCTGCCCGCGTATCACGGGCGATGCCTTCGAGCAAGACCTCGGCGGCACCCCTGTCCATATGCCTGCGCCCAATGTCCGAATAGGGGAGGTTGCTTAGTATCGAAAAGTTTAAGCCCGAAATATTCGCGTTCCTTGCGTTCGATACGAAGGTATCGACCGCGTTGCCGAAGGAGCGCGGGGAATACATCCACCAACCGGAGTAGGGTTCGTCCGCCGGGCCGAAGGTATCGAGGTTAAAGCCCGTTTGCCGTACGGGTACGTTGGCGACGTCGCGTATGATGGGTGTGCCGATAAAGCCGAGGAAGGGGCGCCTGTGCGCGGTGGCAAAGTCCACGTCCATGTACAGGGAAACACCCAAGCTCTCCAGCGTGTTTGAAAAATTGCGGAAACCCCTGCGCCCGCCCAAGGAACCCGAGGGTGAGAAACGGCTCGGCGAGGTGGAATAATTGCCGCGGGGCAGCCAGTTGTTATAACGGACGGTTAGGTTTTCTATCCCGCCGCTTTTTAACGTGTCCACCATATCCCCCGCTTGGGCGAAGGTTGTCAGCGGCGTATTACGGTTGGTGGGTACGCCTAATACCGACATGCGGCGCGTTACAGAGCCGAATACGTCCAGCACAAGCGGCAAACCGCCGTCGCGGGTCGAGGGCGTCATGCCTTGTTCAATCAACCGGTTTCGGTACAGTTGCGCCATTTCGGAATAGCCGGAGCCGTTTTCCATAAAGTGATAGCGTACGGAAATCGCTTCCACGTCCATCATCCAATCCGACGTCACCAAAATATCCGTCGCCACGCCCTGGTTATTTACCACGGTGTAGGAAGCGGGCGGGCGCACGGTAAAGCTCGCGCCGACAGAATTAAAAGACGAATTGCCGCCGCTTACACCCGCGATGATATTCGCTAGCGAAGCCCCGCTTTCGATAACGGCAAACGCCGCCGCGTTCCCGCGCTTCATGCCGAACACGGGCATTAGGATATTTTGCGCGCTTGTGGATTGCAAACGGGGCGGATTGTTTAAGTCGCGCCCGTATACGGGCTGGTTAAAGGTTGTGCGCGGGCGTCCGTTGTTCAAGTGAATCAACGCGCCGCTGCCGTCGGGTACGAGCATGTACCCTTCGTGGCGCACCCCCGCGTGCATAAAGTGTTGCAACAAGCCGATTTCGGTCAGACGGTGGTTGCGGTTGTACGCGGTCCATTCTTCCTCGTCGGCGTCGTGGGCGGGGCGGACGCGCTCGATGTGCGCGGGCGTTACGGAGGCCAGCATCGTGCCGTTTTCCAAGGTAATTTCCACGGGGATGCGTGTGCGTTGCGCGGGGAAGTAAAATTCCACCCGTACGCCGCCCGGTATCAAATAAGCGGACAAACCGTTCTGCCGTACCGACGCCGCCATGGAAGTCTCCTGGCTGAGGTTGCCCGCGCCGCTAAGGAACGTTACCGATAACATGCTGGAAAGGCTCATGCGTATCATGCCGCGTGCGAGCGGGTCGTCGTCCACGTCGTGGGGAGAGGATTCCCACAGGTTGCCGCTCGCGTCAATTACGCGGACGACGGCGATATCGGAGCGGTATTGCAAGGTTACCCCATCGGAATACGCAACGTTAACGAATTCGTCCGAAAAAGCGATCGGACGCGAACGGTCAAGTTCGGGCGCGGGCGCGGTTTCCGTTGAAGCGCCGCAAGCCGTGAGCAATAACAACAATGGCAGTAGCAATAATAATTTCATCCCCGCACCCCCTTACATGAACAATATTTCGTTATAGAACGTCCGCAGGAATTCCGTAAGCTGCGTCACCAGCGCGAACCCGAGGAACATCATAAAAAGCATAATCAAGATACCGACCGCGGATAAAAACATGGTGAACAGCGTCTTTTTAAATGTAAATTGGTGCGCCGACATGTTGCCCGTAAACAACAGCATGACAAACCAGCCGTATTTTACGATGTTCATCAGCCCGTAATACGTATTCTCGCCCAGGGACATTACGTTGCTGAGCAGGATAATCGGCGGGGACAGCAATATAAAAGGAAGCGTGGCGTACGCCGTCACCACGTACACGTCCGACAGCGAGCCTTCGCCGTCCGACAATGTGCATACCGCCATGTTCGACACGATAAACAAAAACACCAAGCCCAGCGACAACGCAAGCATGATAAAAATATTCAAATGCTCCACGCGGGAGAAGTTAAACAAATACCCCGTCCATTGCCGCCCCGCCACAACGCACGCGAAGAAAAGTACATACAAAACCGTCGCCAGCACAAGGGAGCCCTCGCCCTGGTGGCGCATCACGTCAAACGCTTCGATGGGGCTTTTAAGGATGGAAAACAAGCCCTTTATGTGCAGCTTCCTAATCCCCGGCATAAACCGTCCTCCCCCTTCCTATGATGCGTTTGATGCGCTTGCGCTGCGCGAAGACAATCCAAGCCAGGCATATCAGCGCGAAGCCCAGCGCGAACAGATTAAAGTTATCGTTAGTGAATTGGTTGCGGTGCATTTCGAATACCTCGGAGTAAACCTGCCGGTTGTTGGCGCGGCGCAGGTACCACAAGGCACCTTGCAAATCGCCGCTGCGGGACAGCCCGCGCCCGATGCCCAAATACGCCAGCTCCAAATTTATGTTACGCGCGAGAACGCCGCGCCACAGGGCGACGCTTTCTTCGTAGCGGCCCTGGTCGTGCAGCGCCAATGCCTGCATCACCAGTTCGCCGTATTCCGTACGCCCGAAAGCGGTGATTTCCCCGCGGGTGCCGTCCAGCACGACAAGGGTATCGTTAAAGCTCGCCAAGGCAACGGGGTTCGCAAAGCGTCCGAGTTGGTCGCCGATTTGCCCGAATACCGCCACCATATGGGAATCGGCGGTATACACAAACACGCGCCCGCGTTGGCGGTCCAAAGCGGCGAACACGCCGTTCTGCATATAGGTGATATCCACGAAGGAGGTCGTGACGGGTACATAACGCGAAGTGTAGAACACGGGGTCGCCGTAGTTAACGGGTATATTCACCTGCGGCGTGCGTAAAATATTGTCGCCGTTGGAGTTAAGCCGCCGGAGCTGACCGATGTTGTCCTCGGAAAAAGCCGTACACACGTAAATAAACCCGCGCGGGCATATATCGAAGTTGGTAAACTCCACGGGGATGATTTGCACCATACGTTCGCGTTGTTCGCGTGTCATGATCCTGCGCCACAGGATTTGCCCGAGCTGACCCGCGCTCATGGCGACGGTGTTCGCGCCGAAGAAGCCGAGGAACAGGTTATCCCGTTGCAAGTCAATCATCAGCGCACCTTGGTAACTCCCGCGGGAAAGGATATACAAAATGCCGGAGGGGTCTTCGATAACGGAAATAGGCGTAAACAGGAAACCCTCGGCTAAGAGCTCCGATTCGGGGCTGCCTAGGTACATGAGTACCGTACCCTCGCGGTCAACGGTAACCACGCGGCGCAGTTCATGGTCGGCGATGTGGATTCTGCCGTCGGGCAGTACGAACAAGCCGCTCATGTGGGAAAATTCGAAGGGTTCGCCGTTCATGGTGAAGGCGTCGATGACCTCCGCCAGCGCGAAGTTTTCATCCAATACAATGATTCTGTTATTGCCCGTGTCGGCGATGTACAGGTAACCGTCCGGCCCTGCGGTGACGTCCGACGGGTTGCGCAAGGGGCCGATGCCCCAAGCCTCGCCCGATAAAGCAAACAACGGTAAATACGAGGCGGGCGCGGGTACGGCGCGACCATGTTGGTTAAAAACATAGGAATTAAACGCGGCTTCCCGCGGCTGCCCCGCGATTGCGGTTACCGGCGTTAAGATAAATATCGCCGCCAGGAGCAGCGCGACCCATTTTTTCATACGCTTACCCCTTTATGCCCGAATGTGCCATGGTTTCCATGACCCTGTGCTGCGCCACGAAGAACAAGATAATCGGCGGCACCATCATAATCGCCGAAGCCGCCGCGAACATACCCAATCGCGCGATCCCCACCGCTTGAATTTGCGAAAACGCGACGGGCAGGGTTTTTAAATTCTCCGTAAAGATAAAACCGTCGCCCGTGGAACGCCACAATTCCTGGAAGGCGAAAATCAGCATCGTCATGGTAGCGGGTTTGACTACGGGCATAACGATTTTCCACAGGATGCCGAACTCGCCGCAGCCGTCTATCCGTGCCGCTTCGATAGAATCCGTCGGGATTTGGTACATAAATGAAACCATTAAAAACAAGCCCATGGTACGCTGCATGGCAGGCAAAATAACCGCCAAGTGCGTATCCACCAAGCCCAAATACGTCATGATAACAAAGGAAGGGACCATCAATACGGTCGTGGAAAACAGCAGGGCGAAGATAATCAATTGGTTGAGCGCGCTGCGCCCGGGGAACACATGCTTGGCCAGCGGGTACGCCGCCAACGCCACCACGACAATTTGCCCGAAGCTGCCCGCGAAAGTGATGAACAGCGAATTGTACAAATAACGGGTAATCGGCACCCACATATTGGTGGTGACCTGGAATAAAGATACATAATTTTCCAGCGTCGGCTCCATAACAAAGAAGCGCGGCGGGAACAGGAACAATTCACCCAGCGGCTTTAACGAATGCATGATGGCGAAGATTAACGGCAACGACGAAAACGCCGCGAACAACCCCACGAACAAGACGACAAGCAAATCGCCGCCGACGCCGCGGTTTAAGCGGTTGCCGATTTTACCCTGCCTAAACAAACGCCGTATCGCTCTCATGTGTTCACCTTATTCACGAACAGCTTCCGCAGCCCCAAATTGACCACCAGCATCAAGAAGAACAATATAACCGCCAGCGCGCTCGCGTTGCCCAGTTCATAACGGATTTGCGCGTAGTCCACGATGTGCGTCACTATCGTGGATGCCGCGTATTCCGTACTGGGGAAGCCCGCCATATGGACCGAAATCTCCCACACGGCGAAGCTGCCCGCCAATTGCATAATCGCCGCGAAGAACATCTGCGGCGCAATCAACGGCAACGTAACGTGCCACAATTCCTGGAATCGGTTACGCACGCCGTCGATAGCGGCGGCTTCGTAGTAGGTGCGGTCCACGGCCTTAAAACCCGCCAGCACCGCCAAGAAGCCCGCGCCCATGCTGATCCACAACTGCACGACCATTAAAACGCCTAAAACGTAACGCGCGTCCAGCAGCCACATAACCGGTTCGTGGATGATGTTCCACCGCATCAGAAAGCCGTTGAGGTAGCCGTGCGCATCGGGGGAGAAGATAATAAACCATATGAAGAACGCCGCGCCCGCAATCATGGACGGGGCGTAAATTAATAACGTCAAAAGCGTGCGGATAAAACCCCGCAGCTCATTGATAAACCACGCGAGGAAAACCATCAGTACGTACCCCGCCGGGCCCGTTACGAGGGTGAATATCATCGTGTTGCGGAAGGCTATCCAAAATACCTGGTCGTTAACCAGCAAATGGCGGTAATTCGAAAGCCCCGCGAAGCTCGGCGTTTCCAACATGTTAAAGTTGGTGAAGCTGAGCACAATCGAAGAAAGCACGGGCAATATTGTAAACACGAAGAACAACAAAAAGAACGGCGCGAGCATCAGATAGCTGATCCACGAACGCTTGATACGGTAACCTAAGCTCAAGGCTTTCGTATTCGTCACGGCTTCACCCCGTTCCTATTCCAAAGGGAATTCGAGCAGCCTGCGCGCGATTTCCGCGTTTATGTCGCGGTTAAAGCGGAGCAGTACGTCGCGCGGGTTTTCCCGCAGGTTGTATACACGGCGGAAGGCATTGTCAATATTACGCGCCACATAATAACCGCCGGGGATAACGGGAACCTCCCGCGTCCAGTTCCATTGGTATTCGATGACGCGCTGTTCCGCCATCGACCACGGCAGCATGGTGAACGCTTCCAGGTTGGCGGGGTTGTAACGCGCGGCGGGGCCCATCAGCATTTCCAACTCCATACCGAAGCGGGCCTGGGTTTCGGCGGAGGTCCACCATTTTACGAATTCCCAGGCGGCTTCCAAATCCTCGGTGCCTTGTAATATGACCGTGCCTTCGCCCGTCACGCCCACGGTGCGGTCAATCGTACCGTCGGGGCGCAGGGTGCCGGGCATGGGCGCCATTTCCCACATACCGCGTATTTCGGGCGCGGCCACCATCAGCATGTTGTACATCCAAAAACCCTGGAAGCCCAAGGGCATCATGCCCGTACGGAAACGGTTATAAAAATCGAAGTACAGCGGCAAACCGTGGTGGGTATAGAATTCCGTCCATTGCACGAAGGCTTCGATGGAGGCTTCTTGGTCGAAGGTGGTCATGGTGGCGTCGGGGAGGAACACGTCCTGCCCGCGCTGGTACAAAAGGGTCACGAACATATTGCGGATACCCATCCCCGCGTTGGCCACCATAACGGCTTCGTTGAGCGTCGCGGCGCGCATGGCGTCGTAGGGCAGGCCGATTTGCATGTTCCGCCTGTGCAGGATGGGGATAATATTATAGAAATCGTCCCACGTTTGCGGCGGTTCGATGCCCAATTCCTCAAAGATATCCGTACGGTAGAACATCATGTGGAACATCTGCGTTACGGGGATGGCGTACACCCCGCCGCGGAAGGTATAAGGCAGCATCGCGTCGTGGCGGAAGCGTTGGGTGACCTCGTCGAAGCCGGGCAGCACCGACAAATCCACCAACGCGTTCCGCAGGGCCAGTTCCAAGGGGCGGTTCCGTTCGGTGTTGAGGAGTACGTCCGGCGCGTTGCCGGAAACGATGGCGGCAATCGGGTCGGTTTGCACGAGTTGCAGGCTCACTTCGATGCCTGTGTGCGGCGTGAAGGTATCCGACGCCATCATATGCACGATTTGGGCTTGGTCGCGCCCGCCGTACGCCCATACGGTAATGGAGCGCGCGCCTTCGTCGGCTTGGTCCACCACGGAGAAGTCCGTAAAGAACGACGCGATAAACATGCGGATTTGGTGCCACAACGCCCGCCAAAAACCTTCGGTGGCGCGGGGGATTGAAGCGTCGCCGCAATGTATATAGAACTTATCAAATTCCAAGGGTTGGGAACGCAGGACGAGCATAAACGTGGCAAGGGCGGAAATGGCACCTTCCAAGTCGTTAAGCCTGCGGGGGATACTGTCGGGGTCGTGGATGCTCATTTCCAGCGTTGTGGCGAGGCGTTCCATGAGGGCGGTTTCGCCGCCCGTGTCGCCGCCGTCTGCGATAATCCGCGCAACCTCGTCACGCAAGGCTTCTGCCGCGCGTTCGAAGTTGGGCATGAGGGAAGGGATTTGCTGGTCGAGCCTGTATTCTTGCAGCATATCGGGGTTGGGGCCCGTGATGGCGAGGATGCGGCGGTAATCGGCGTTTAGTTGGAAGAGGATTTCGCGGATGGCTGACATGGTACGCGCCGCCGTACCCATGATGACTTCCATGCCGATGATGTTTTCGCCCGCGTTCAGCGCGAACAGGAAGGCGCCGTTTTCATCCCCCGGGGAAAAGTTAACCCAGGAATGGTTATAAGGAACCACGATGTGCGCGGCTTCGGCGAAGGGGATTTCGCCGTTGACGCGGAGCGCGCGGCGGGAGGGCAAGCCCAGATTCATGTTTTGCCGTGTGCGGAAGGTTAAGTGGTACAAGCCGTCCTCCGGCACGTTCACGCGCCATTGGATGTATTGCCCCGGAAATTGCCAATTCGCCCCGCCGATGGTGTTTAGGCGGATGTTGGCGTGATGGTAGGGGGTGGTGAGGGCGCTGGAACGGTCGAAGGTGGGGAAAAGCGTGGCGTCGGATTTGTACAGGGTTTCCTCCGCTTCGTATACGATGAAGGTACCCGGGACCTCCCGCAGGTGGGCGTGTGCCGCGCGGAACTCCGCGTACGCGGGCAGCGGCGGAGCGTTGAAAACGGTGATTTCCGATATAACGATTTCCCCGCGCAACGCGCGGAATGAAATAACGTTTTCCCCTTCTTCGAGGAAGAATTGGTATGCCCCGTCCGTCATGCCTTCCTTGTCGGTCAAGAGCTGGGATTTCCACATATGCACAGGTACTTGGGAAGGGCGCAAATCGTTGCCGCGCCTATCTTGGGTGATGGCGTTCGCGTCGCGCCAGCGGTGGCGCAGGAGCAAATGCCCCGCTTCGTCGAAGGGGCGTTCGCCGTTGATCAATAATTCAAATTCAAAATCCCGCCCCAAGGGGTCGAGCATCCAATAATCGATCTTGATATGATACAAGCCCGTTTGTGGTACGCGGATGTTCCAGGACGCTTCGCCTTCCTGCCCGAGCCAATGCAGGGTGTTGGTCCTTCCTTCAAAATTAAAGGAAGGCGTCATCCGCGCCGTCAGCGCGTCTTCGCCCTCGAATACTTCCGCGTCGCCGCCCGCGATTGAAAACGAGCGGAGGGGCGCGGGTTGGTCATCGTGTTCTTCCCGGTAGCGTATGTATGATGTTTCGCTGAAGGTGACGAAGGAGTCCGTAATTTGGTCCGTGGGGGTGATGAGGAAGACCGTGTCTTCGGGCTCCTCCGGTAAAGAATAACCGAAACGCTCCCACAAATGCGGGGGCATACCCGGCGGGGGTGCCTCGGCGAACGCGGATACGGGAACGGTGAGCATTACGAAAGCCAGCAGGACACATACGAATCGCCGCGCCTTCGGCATATTGACCAACCCTCCCCGCTAAAACCCGCATGTAAAATATGTAAAGTGCAAAACTATCCATATGACATGGCATAACAACGGATGACTATATGTGAAGTATAAATAAAAAAAGAGCCGTGTCAAGCACTTTTTTTATACAAATATTTTCTTAGCAACAAAAAATTAGTTACAAGGCTAAATATCCCGCATAATATAACCACGATGAAAAGCAGGGAAAAGCCCGCGCTTTCCAACACAGGGGCGAGCAATAAAAGCACGACAGAGGATAAAGCAAGGGAAACGATATTCATCACGCCCGCGTATAACGGCAGCTTGCCCGCGGGTGTTACTTCTCCGATGAGTATTGACATGACCGAGCCGTACGCGCTGTTAGCAAAGCTGGAAACCACCCATGCGACGAACAGGAATTCCAACGTGTTCACCGTAAGGGCAACCGCGCCCGCCAATACAAGGAGGCAAGCCGAAACGACGGAATTAATCCACGGGCCGTATTTGTCTATGATAAAACCGAAGGTAACATACCCGATGGCGTTGGCGACGACCGCCAAGCCCGCCAGCAGCGCGATATGGTATTCCGTCGCGTCGAATACGCGGATGGCGTATACGGTATAAAAAACGCGCAGCGCATGACCCACGACCAAAAAGCTGCACATCAGCACCATCGCGCGGAAGGGCTTGTCGTCCTTGACCGAAGACGGGATGCCTTTTATGTATTCAAGGATGTTCATGGGTACGCGGGGCTCCTCGTCCTCATGCTCCCGCATCAGGAAAAAAACAGTTGCGTTCGCCAGCAGGAACACGCACCCTATCGAAAAAATAACGACGAAGTTATACGGGAACGCTATACGGTTGATAATCACGGGGATCAACGCCGCCGCGCCCACGCCCAACAGCGACCCGATGGCCAACCCCGAGCCGCGCAGGGTCCCCCGTTTATCCGGCGGCAGTAATTTAAGCAACAACGGCACGAAAAACACCGTATACGAACCCACGAACAAATTAAAAATGCACCAAAAGACAAGGAACACCCATATCAGTAATTGGTGATTGCCCGTAAACAGCGGGATGTACAAGACAAAGCCGAAGAAGATGAAGCGTTGCAAGAAAAGGATTTTCGTGAAAGTCTTTTGCATCGACTTCACGCGGGAGGCGATTGAACCGAAGAGGGGCTGCGTTACAATCGTACACACCAGCGCCGTAGAAGCGGCTAAGGCGATTTGGAACGTCGTGGCGTTTAACTGTTCCAAAAAGAACGGTATCACCGTCGTGATGCAGATGAGCGTCATCGTAGGCATAAACGTGATGCCGTCAATGAAGAAAAGGAGCAGGTTTCGCCTAACGTTCTTCGAGCCGCCGTACATATGCAGTCCCCATTCCCCGACTTTGTTATGACAAGTTGTCCCCGTTTGTATTGCATTGTATCAAGCAATGTTGACATTATAATGTATTATTGTCAGAATGGATACGGGCAAATTAAGGAGGGAAGGCATGGCGCTAAAGACCATCATCTTCGACATGGACGGCACTTTAACGGCGACGGCACGAGCCACGGGCCTGGCGGTCAACGCCTTGCAAGCGGAATACGGATTCCAAACCGTCACCGACGCGCGCATACGCGACGCCATGGGCTTGGGGGGGCTGGAATTCCACGCGAAGCTCTTCCCCGGTGTGCCGTCGGAAGTGCTTGAAAAAATCGCAAACGACGTGGACGCGCTGGAAGAAACGAACATAACAAAAATCGGGCGGGATATCCTGTTCCCCGGGGTGCGCGCAATGCTTGACGCGCTCGCGGAGAAAGGGCATCCCCTTTTTATAGCCAGCACAGGCAGCGAACGGCATGTGAATAACACGTTAAAAGCCGCGGGCATCACGGATATGTTTACGGGCATCCATTGCGATGAGCCGCAAAAGGTCGGCATGGTCAAATGCATTATAAAAGGAAGGAACCCCGAAGGCTTCGCCATGGTGGGTGACATGTACAAGGACGCGGAAGCTGCGAAAGGCAACGCCGTCCTTGCGCTGGGCGCGGGATGGGGTTATTTGGACGACAGCGAAAAGGATTTATTCGACGCGGTATTACGGAATCCGGAGGAAATATTTTTTTACCTGTAGGGGTGGCGTATGATAAAGAAAAGAAACTTTGCAATTTATGTCTGTGTGGTAATCCTTTTATACGGGGTCGGCATTTACTTTATGATGCGCCCGAATGAAAAACCCCCGGCGGACATACCCCCCGCGGAAACCCCCGAAAAACCAAACGGCGAACCTGTGCTTAATTTAAGCACAAGTCCCCCAACCCCCCCGCGTCCCCGCTCCGAAGTCGGCGATTATTACCTGTACGTTTGCACCACCGGTTCGGATACGAACGACGGCAGTAAGGAAAACCCTTTCGCCACGGTACAACGCGCCGTGTCCGTCGCAAACGCGAACCGAAACAAAGGCAACCAAACCGTTTACATACGCGAGGGCATTTATTTCCAGCAATTTATGATTTCGGGCAGTTACTGCGACGACACGGGGCGCGACCGCTTGGAAGGAGAGGAACCCGCGTTCCTCACCGTGCGCAACTACCCCGGCGAAACGGCGGTGCTGGACGGCTCGCTCAACGAGGCGGGTGAATTCGGGCAGCCTCAAATGATCATTATCAGGGATTCGGATTATGTGCGTATTTACGGCTTGGTGATACAAAATAACGCGCCCGTAAATTTCGGTTTTTCCACCCCCGCCGCCGTGCTGGTGGAAACCTCAAACCCCAACGGGCGCAGCCAAGGCGTGGAAATCATTAACAATACGATACTCGGCATGGACGGGGACACCTTCGGTTACCCCACCCCTTCCGCGCCGGGTGCCAACGGCTCCGCCATCCAAGTCTACGGACGCGCCCACCGCGAGGAAAACGCCCTGCGTTACTTGTTAATCGAAGGCAACGAAGTCGCATATAACCGAGTGGGCTGGACGGAGAACATCGTGGTCGCGGGTAACGTGGCGGATTTTACCGTGCGCAATAATTACGTGCATAACAATAATAACATCGGGATCAACGTTATCGGCCTGTGGGGCTGGATTACGGGTACGGGTACCTCCGCCAACGCTCGCGCGGATTGGAACCGCGCACGCCGCGGTATCGTGGAGGGCAACGTCGTGATTAACAACATCGGCTACGGTAACCACGCCTACGAAGGCTGCGGCGGCGCGTCGGGTATTTACGTGGACGGCGCGATGGACATCACCATCCGTTACAATTTCGTTTCCGGCTCCAGTTGCGGGATATCCGTAGGGACGGAGCCCTCCCACGCACGCTGGGACGGCCCCGAACCCGTGATGGCGGAAAATATCCGTATTTATCATAATATTATCGCCAACAACCGCCAAGGCGCGTTGCTGTTGGGCGGGACTTTCGGCGCACGCGACTTGGATGTGCGTAATAACACTTTAATCGGGCGCGACATGGTGCGTGGTGCTTCGGGCGCGGTCAACGGCGTCGTTAATATTAATAATAATTCATCGGCGCGTGTGACCAACCGCGCTTTTTATTTCACAGACAATATCCTTGTCAGTTTCATCGATGCGGGCGTTCGGGTAGCCGACCCGAACAATACCATCCGGTACCTCGTTTCCGGTTGGAATGACAACGACGCGGGCGTGACGCGCGCGGCATATCTTACCTTTGAGGGGAATGTCATCTACGGGCGGCCCATGTTCGGCACAGCGGTCGAATCCGCGCTGCCGCATACGAATCTGTTGGGCGGCAATATCCGCGCGGACGCTTCACCCTTAGCGGGCATGAATTTTTCACAGGGGATTGATATCGGCGACTTTACCCGTACGGCGTACGCAAACGGCGCGGGCGCGGACATCGAGCGTATAAAGGAAGCGATGGAATCCGCCCGCCTTCCCCTGTTCGATATCGCTATGGCGGACTACCGCGCTTTTGTGCAGGTACTCCCCGCCGCCAACGAAATCATGCGGCACTTGAGCCGACCCGATGTACGCGGCAGTTTATCGAATCCCCTTTCCCTCGCGCAAGTGGAGCGTAACGTCGCGCGTTATTTTGAAGACCAAGTACGCATGATGCCCGTAACGGACGCCGTACCCGCCGAATCCCCCCAGCGCCATCATTTAACGGCGGGTATCCTCAACCACGCGTACGGCTACGAGGTACACGCGGCTTCGGGTTACGGCGGGCGTTTGAGCGTACAACAGGGCTTCCATTCCGACAACGCTTACCGCGGCATCATTTCCTTCGGCTACGGCAATGAGGGGGATATCGACTTTACGCGGATCGCCGCCATGGGGGTGGGTTCGCCGTGGACGATGGGGAGCGTGCGCGGCACACCCCATCCCGAATCCCGCCACCCCGGCGTGCGCTTTTTCGTACGCATCCCTTACTTTAACCCCGTGTCGGGCCGTACGAGTTATATCGTGCGAAACTTCCACACGCCCCATTGGTGGCGCACCCTGCCCGAAGCCGCGGCTATCCTCGCCATCACGCAGGAGGACATCATCAACGCGATGCGCGACAACCCCGCCCGCCGATTCGTTTGCGCCGATACGGGCTGTGATACGCAAAACGGTTCGCAGAATCATCCATGGCGCACCGTCGGCCACGCCGTAACGTTATTGTGGCATGGAGATACGCTGTACCTGCGCGGTACGTTTAACGAAGACGTAACCATCCCCGTAAGCGCGAGCGGAAATTTAAACAACCCCACGACCCTAACCCCTTGGGCGGGCCACGCGGCCGCGATAAACGGTGATATCCATATGAACGGAGCGGATAATATCACGATACGCAACATCGATATGCAAGGCAGGACGGTTTTTATCGGCAATACCGATTCCGCCGCAATGGCCGAACGGAGCGGCTTGCGTAATTTCCAAAGCAATTGGTGGGATTTGCGTTGCTTGGGGAGGGATGAAAGGGACGACACGCCTGTTTACGGCTTGGGGATGTTGCGTAATATAACGGTTTTAAATACGAACGCGGCGGTTATTATCGTGGATGAAAACCCTTTCGCCCCGATATTGGGGTTGCGGGTGGAATAAGCCATCGCGTGAGATAATCCATGGTGCGAGCAAGATTATCCATTCCCAATATCTTCGGCATATTCGTGTGTATCCTGCTGGCGGTCGTTATCGTGCTTTGCTTCGTAGGAAATAAAGCCAAGCCGATGGCGGGCTTTAAGTTCGCTTTCGTCGGTGTCGGCGGGCTTGCTTTACTGGTGATGATCGTCAACTTCGTTATTTTCGCCGGCGGCGACTACAGGTTGCTTGCGCAAATGGGAAGCGGAGGCTTGCGGATCGGTATCTTTATCACGATGCTGATGTGCGCGGTTATCGCAGCGATACCCTTCATCAAGCCGTTAGAGAAGTAAGTAATTTTCCATGCACGCAAGGTAGCTTTATTAAACATAAACTACCTTGCGTGTGTTTTATTAGAAAAACATATTTTCACTAATCCATATAAAGATTTAAAGCGGTTTACAATGGTGTATATTTATGTATAATAACGTTTATATTAAAAAGCAGGGATGGATTAACCATCCCCGCCGTTGGACAAAGGGCGCTTATCCGGGAAGATTGCGGCCCTTTTGTCTTTTCTTGCGTCGTATCAACCGTTCAACCAACGTTGCCGCCAGCGAACCGATGACATTCAACAAGAATGAGACAAGGAACTGCACCTTTCATCACCTCCTCATGCAAATATACAGCAACCGCCGACGGCAGTTAGCTTGCGAGTGTCAAAATGACCACTCCTGTATAGCTGCATGATTCGGTACCGCTCAATTAACCCGATGTCCAATAAAAATATATCACGAAGCACTTTTTAGTTCAACATGTTTTTACATAAAACGACAACTACTTTGTGTTAATCAATCGTAAATAACTAAAACCCTGCGCGAAAAGCTCAAGCATCATAAGATGCACCCGCACAGGGTTTTCACCCGCCTCCCCCGCTCACATCGGGAGGCGCTTTGTTTTATTCCTTTGTTTTAATATTTTGTTACTCCGTCCCCTCAACCAAATCGTTATACCATTTAACGGACAGGATATACGCGTCGTTTACGTAGGACGCGTCCAGTTGGTGATGATCGACGAATTGCGCGACCAGCTCCCAGTTGGCGTATTCGTAATTTTCGTAGAAGCTGAGCATGTCGGAATAGACGCCGGACTTGGAAAGGATCGATTCGCGGATGTCTTCCTCCACGGGCAGGTCGGCCATAAGCTCTTCGCGGGTGGTGTCGAGTGCGATGTGCAGGAGTGAAAGCATCCCGATCATGAAGAGCTTCTGCGGGTTCCTGCGGATGCGGAAATGCGGCGCGAGCAATTCGCCGAAGTTCGCGCGGATGAGTGACAGGCGGATCAGCTCGATGGGTTTGTCTTCGGCTACGCCGCGCAGGGCGAGTACGGCGATCCATTTCTTTAGGTTGTCTTCACCGAGGTAGGCGATGGCGTTGGAAATGGAGGTGACGTTGCGCAAGCCCACGGCGGCGGAATTTAAAATACGCAGGAGTTTGTAGGAAAGCGCCACGTCGGACGCTATGATCGCGCTGATTTCGCGGAAGTCCATGTACCCTTCGGTGTTGGAGAGCTTCATCAGGCGCAGGTAGTTAACTTTGAGAGGATTAATTTCCTTGGATTTTTGCCCGACGGCGGGTTGGCGGAAGTAAAAGCCCTTAAACAAGTGGAAGCCCGCGTCCTTGGCAGCGTTGTATTCCTCCAGGGTATCCACGCCCGTAGCCACGAAACGTTTGCCGAACGAGGAAGCGATGATCTTCTTTTGCTTGGCGATGTCGGCGTCCTTGGGCGAGAACATGCAATAATCCGCAAGGCTTAACAAGTCTTCTTCCGGCGCGTTTGAACGCAGGCCGCTGACCGCCAGCTTGTACCCGTGCTTCTTCAATACGGTATAGAGCGTGAAATCCTTGTTGCGCTTTTCTTCCGTCATCCGTTCCGGCAGGTTAAATTGCACGATGAACTTTTCCCGCGGCAAGTTGTTCAATACCGCAGGGTTAAGCAGTTGCTTCGAATAGGCAATGAAATAATGCAGTTTATCGTCCAGGTTGTGCAGGCCCATCGCGTCCAGCGTACGGTTGAAGTCCTTCAAATCCACGGATGAATCGGAATCGTCGTTGTCCTCGCTGCAATCCATCAGCTCGTAGCCGAAGGTCTTGCCCACGGCGGTAAGGACGGGTTGTATGTTGATGAATACATCCTTGAATTTTTGCGCGGTGTCGTATTGGTTGATGAAGAACGTGATTTGGTTACGGCCCGCGGCCTTGGCCTCGTACAGGGCGATGTCCGCTTTGCGCAAACATTCCGAAAGGCCGGTACCGTCCCGCGGGAAAAGGGAGACCCCCATACTCAGCGTACAGGTCAGCTCGATATTGGGCAGCGAGTACGAACGCAACGCCGCCGACAGGAGGTTATTGTAATGGAGGACGGTCGAGTCTTCGGAGTCGAAGCGGTTGGCGGGGTCGGTATACAGCAGGACGAATTCGTCGCCGCCCAAACGATACAGCTTACCCGCGAAATCCTTTTCGCTTTCTAAGTGCTCAGCCAGCCTGCGCAGTACGATATCGCCCGTATTGTGCCCGTACGTATCGTTGATCGCCTTAAAATGGTCCAAGTCAAACAGCGCGACGATGCCCGTTAAATCACCGGCTTCGATTTTCGCCTCAATCGCGGCGAAGACTTCCTTCAACTTCGTGCGGTTGGGCACGCCTGTAAGCTGGTCTATATACGCCAGCTCGTAGAGGCGTTTTTTGGTGGTGATTTCTTCGGTGATATCGTTCATGGTGAAGATGAAAGCGGGGTGGTCGTCGATCCAATTGATGGCTGTACAGCGTACCTGGAAGGTGCGGCCCCTCGCATCCTCGATTTCGAACACGCCTTCGACGGCCTTCGAACGGCTTACGCCGTAAGGGCAATGCGAACACAGCGCGGGAAAGGTGGCGGCATAACCCGTACGGCAATCGTGGGAGAAGCCCGCGTCGGTATACATACGTGTTTTCGCGCGTTCGTTGGTGAAGAGTACCTCGCAGCGTTTGCGTACCACCAACACCTCAAGCTCCATCGGGTCGAGTATGCCGCTGATATCCCCCAAAATGTCCCTGATATCGGTTTTCTTGAATTTTTCCTTGATGCGCGCGATGGGGTTTTTCATACAGACGCTCCTTGTGGGAAAAAGTATGTAAATAATATTCGATTATAATCAACATCCGTTTTGTAAGATGATGCCCGTTAGTCTATACTATATCATAACTACAGAAAGAATAGGTATGCATATTATGCAAAAAATTACGGGAAATACCAACGGGATACGCCGTTCCTACCTTGCGCAATTGGAATCCGTCTACGAAATGGAGATCGACCGCAAAGCCTTTTGCCCGCCGGAAATTATCGGGGCGCTGGCGGCGTTTACCGGGGCTACCGGACGCGAGGCCATGGTCTACATCGACCGTTCCGGGCGTATTGAAGCGGTCAGCATAGGCGAACAGGACCGCGTGTCGCTGCCTTCGCTTTCCAAACGCCGTTCCTCCGACCGTTTAAGCGGCATCCGTTGTATCCATACGCACCCGGGCGGCAACGGCGAGTTGTCCGATGTGGACATCCAGTCGCTCAAGACCCTGCGCTTGGATGCGATGGCCGCCGTAGGCGTATTGGAGGGCAAGCCCACGTTTATGAGCGTAGCCGTATTGGGCGAACGGATTGGGGAAGGGGATTTTACGGTGGTTAACTTCGTGTCGAATCGACACGAAGTGATTGACGACGGACGGTTATGGGCGGAAATCCACGAGGCCGACAACCGTATCCGCCCCCATGAAGCCAAGAAAGCCGAAGCCGAAATCGCCCGCGCTATCCTGGTGGGCGTCGGCGAAAAGGGGAACGAAGCCCTCGACGAGCTGCGGCAATTATCCGATACCGCGGGCTTCATTACTATCGGCACGCTGTACCAGCCCCGTCCGAAGCCCGACAAGGCGACTTACCTCGGGCAAGGGCGGCTGCATGACCTCGTGCTGGAAATACAAGCCTTAAACGCCGATACCGTAATCTTCGACGACGAGCTTTCCCCCGCGCAGATACGCAATATCCAAAAGGTACTCGGCAAGACCGAGATCATCGACCGCACAGCTTTGATCCTGGACATCTTTTCCGGCCGCGCGTCCACCCATGAAGGGCGGTTGCAAGTCGAACTGGCGAAAACCAAGTACATGCTGCCGCGGATGACGGGCTTTTGGACGCATTTGAACCGTATGGGCGGCGGCGGCGCGGGCGGCGGCGGCGCGCGGCGCGGCGAAGGCGAAACCCAACTCGAGGTGGACCGCCGTATCTTACGCAAGCGCGTGGACGAATTGGAACGTGAGATCGACAAGGTAAAGGCACGGCGGGAGGTACAGCGCACCCAACGCGAACGCGCCAACGTCCCCGTCGTCGCGCTCGTCGGGTATACCAACGCGGGCAAGTCCACTTTAATGAACCGCCTTTCCGGCAGCGATGTATTGGCTGAGGATAAGCTGTTCGCCACGCTTGACCCTATTTCCCGCCGCGTCAATTACGGCAGCGGTGAATTTTTACTGGTCGATACCGTCGGTTTTATCCACAAGCTACCGCATGATTTGGTCAACGCCTTCCGCGCGACGCTGGAGGAAACGAAGTACGCCGACTTGCTGGTTCATGTGGTGGACGCTTCCTCCGATGAACGTGTTAAGCAAATGGAAGTCGTGAACACGGTCCTGCGGGAGTTGGGCGCGGGGGAAAACCCGATATTGACGGCGTTTAACAAATGCGACGTGATCAAGGACAAAAACGAAATCCCGCGCGGACAAAACCCCGCGGAATCCGTCATCGCCATCTCCGCCAAGACCGGTATGGGTATGGACGCGTTAAAAAACGCGGTGACGCATGGTTTGTCGAACCTGCGTACCGCGGTAAAGGTTTTGCTCCCGCTTAATGCCGGGGCGATGGTTTCCCGCGTGTATGAAGTGGGCAAGGTGGAGGTGTGTGAGTACCGCGAGGATGGGATTTTCCTTTCGGCTGTCGTGCCTATGGCGGATGCTACGCGGTTAAAGGCGGCGGCGATAGAAGGATAAATACGCGAACGGGGTTTATGTGGGGGTTCCAAGGCGACGGTGTATCTTGCCGCGCCGTCGCTTGGTGTTCACGGAAATACTGTTTGCGGATGTTTAAGCGCGTATTTTATTTTTGGCAATGATATTTTTATCTTATCCAATGAAATTTCAAAGGTTCTTTGCCTTCAATCACATCGAACTCATGGTGGTCACAAGTCAAAAGAGACCCTTTTAAAACAATAGCTTGGGCTAAAGCTATTGAGTCAGCCAATGAAATTTTATAAGTGGCTTTCAACCTGCCTGCATGGGTAAAAATAATTTCATCAAATTCGCAAATCTGAACTTCCGAACGTTTTATTGTGTTAACGAAATTATCGGCATAATCCTTTCCCTTATATCTATAAAAATCATAATAAACTTCCAGCAAATTAATCTTGTTTAAGAACAAATTGGCTGTACCTTTGCTTGTTTTATTATATATATCAACAACAATGTCCGCACCTTTTTCATTTCTGGCCGCGGCAAGTAAAGCGCAGGCATCCAAGACAAATAGATCCTTAGCGGTTTGTCAAGAAATTTTTCACCGTTTGAGCATAAAAATAGCCCATGAAATAGTTAATGTAATCTCTATTCATGGGCGTATTGTTCTAAATCTCTATTATTACAAACGTTGGTGTTGGAAGGGATTACACGGCGGTTTGCTTATACCGCGTTATAAATTGTATAAATTTCATTGACTATATCATCTTTTGATTTACCTTTCACATAAATAATATGTTTGCATAAATCATAATTTGAATGATGCGCAAGGAAATGTTTATTGGCTTCACGCGCTTCATACGCTTCATCGTCATAAACACCCCTTTTCCCTAAAAACGCCAACGACTCTATAATATCTTCTGACGGCAAAAGTAAAAATACATTGTAAAAATCCATTAATAATTCTTTTGCTTCGTTAAGCATTTCATCGTCTTCGTATACGGAATGCCCCGCGCCAAAATCAAAAATACAATCCGAATATTCACTCAAAATTCTCTTAATTGCATATAATTCGAACGGTTTCCAATAACGATACATACCGTTAAAGAACCCTTTTTCTTTGAAGATTTTATTTGCCGTCTCCTGACAATATCCAATTTCTTCGTAATAAGGAATCCGTATTTCATCAATATGTATGTGCGGCTTGTTTAATTTTTCTGACAGCATTTTTGAAGTTGTTGTTTTCCCAACACCCATGGCACCAATAAGAATTATCTCATTTCGCATATTCATCCCCCGATATCGTACAATAAATAAATACTACCGCCAAGCCCAAAACGAACAAGGCAACGTAGAAAACAAAATTATTCTGCCACAAAGTATAGCACACCTACTGCCGCATATAGTTGGTCACTTATGGGGAATTTCGGAAGTCGGCTATTGTTTCTTTGAATAAGCTATTTGCCTGTAAACGAATCCCCGATTCACCGCCCTTTCCCAATGCCCTGAAACGCCGCGTTTTCAATGTTTTTTTGTACTTCGGTGAAGAAGTCCTTAACATAGTATCAAGTCATTCACCTTCTAACACCTTCTCATCATGTTTTCTTGCCATAAATTCATCAACAGTAAATCCGCAATCGGAAGCAATGCCCAAAAACGGGCAGCCATTTTGGGATTGAATCATCGGAATAAGTCTTAGTTCACCTTCAAGTTCGCGAACCTTTACTTTTTCTACCCGCAATAAACGGAACAAAGATTCCGGCAACGTTTTGGTGTCTAATACCATTTCCGTCATGTTGGTTCACTTCTTTCAAATAATTAATTTAATAGCAACTTCATCTTATCATTAAAGTACGTTGTTTTGATATGTTTTATTAACTTCACCGGAATTTTTGACAGCCCTTACAGATATACACATTACCGCCGAGGTAGGCGATGCGGTAAATGATATCGCCGCAGGCGGGGCAGGGGTGGTTGATGCCGTTTTTTGACATGGTGGTGGTGTAGCCGCCGGGATTGCCGAACAGGTCCTTTTCGATGTCGCGCCCGCCTTTTTGGGTCATATCGGTGAGGATTTTTTTGACGGTTTCGTACAGCGTTTTGATTTCCGCGTCGGATAGTAGCTCCATCCTGCGCTTGGGGTGGATTTTCGCGATCCAAAGGATGTCTTGCAATACGCCGTTGCCCAAGCCGGGGATGCGTTGCTTGGTGGCGAGGAAGGCTTTGGCGGAGAGGGCGCGTGTTTCGTCCGTCAACAGCGACGAAAAATAGGCGAAATCGAAAGCGTCGGAAAGGGGGTCGGGTTTTTCCTTGCCCACATGGTAGTAGAAGTCCTCGTTCGCGTCCTTGGGGAAGGCGAAGATGCCGCCGTACATTTGTATCGTGCAGACGATGGCGGAGCCGTCCTCGAATTCCATGATGAGTTGGTGCTTGGCGGGGCGTTTCGCGCCCGCTTCCAGGTAGCGCGCGTTTACCCCGTCGCAAAAGGAGATATGTATATCATCCGCCACGATTTCCGGCCGGCCGCCGTATGCCGCCGCGCTTGTGATCGTTTTGCCGTCCAGCATCCTTCCGTACAGGCTCGGTTCGCCGAAGTACCACGCGAATCCGTGGGGCGAGGCACCCGCTTGCGCGGACACGATACGCTTGCCGATGACCGTTTCGTTCAATTGCCGCGCGATGGTGCGGGCTTCGGGTAATTCCAACATGGCTTTCCTCCGGTTTGACGAATGTTTTTATATACTTAGTATAGCATGAAATATTCACTTTTTGGCCATTCCGATTGTTATTTCCGCTTGCGGTGGTATAATCGGGAAGGTGCATAATGCCTTGGGTCGGGGGCGTACATAGAATGAAGGCAACAAACATACGGAATTTTATCGGTAATCGGTCGAAAACGGCGATCGCTTTATTTTGCTTCGCGTTACTTACCGCGTGCACAAACACGGAGCAAAAACCGCTGCCCACGGTCGGGGATTATTTGTTGGAAACCATCGCGGAAGTGAAGGACCTGCGTGTCGGGATCGTGACCGGCCCGTATTGGGATATGTTCTATGAAGCGATATTACCGCCGCTGCGGGAAATGGGCTATACCGCTACACCGGTTTACTTCGGTGATTTTTCCGGCCCCAATTACGCGCTGGCCAACGGCTTGATCGATATCAATATCTTCCAGCACTATGTGTTCCTCAATAATTTTAAGTTCGAGAATACGCTGGCCCTTTCGGCCATCATGGAGATCCCAACCGTGTCCATGGGCGTGTTTTCAACCCGCTACAGTACGACGGGCGAAATCACGTACGGGGCAACCGCGTCCATACCCGACGACCCCTCCAACCTCGCACGCGCCTTAATGGTGCTGGAAAGCGCGAACTTAATCACCCTCAACCCCGCCATTGACAAAACACGCGCAACGGTCAGGGACATCATCGCCAACCCGTCGGGTATCCGTTTCGTGCCCTTGCCCGCGCACCATTTGGTAAGCACGCTGGATGATTACGGCTTTTCCGTCATTAACGGCAACTATGCCGTCAGCAGCGGGCTTAACGCGTCGGATTCACTCTTCCAGGAGGTTTTGCAAAATAATTTCATGAACGTCATTGCCGTGCGCACCGAGGATTTGAACAAGCGGTTCGTGCGGGACATCATCGAGGTCATCTATTCCGAAGCGTTCGGCGAAATCATCACCGACCCGAACGGCAATTACGCGGGCTTCCAATGGCCGCGCTGGCTGCATGACGCGGTAAACGAAACGAGGTGAAGCCGTGAGTATTTCCAAGAAGCTGGTGATCGGCTTCCTGATCGTAACCGCGCTGACCGCCGTGGTGGGCGTGGTGGGTGTGGTGGGGATGCGCAGCCTGCGCAACTCCGCACTGGAGATATATGAACGGCAATTGGTGGGTATCGACACCGCCTCGCGCGCGCTCCGTTCGTTTGAGCATCTCCGGTTGAATTGCCGCACGGTCGTCATCCACGCGCTGTACGACGACAAACAGGAAGCGATGAACAGCCGTGAGCAATTTTTGTATAACGTACATAGGTTTAGGGAACTGATGGCCGAATGTTTGTCGCTTGCGGCTACCGATGAACTGCGGTACTTCAACCATGCCATCATGGAAATGTTCGAACGTTATTACCTGCCGTACACGGAGTCGATCATCGAGCGGAGCATCGCCGACATACCCGACCACAACAACCGCCTGTACATAAACGTCATGCTGGCGTACGTCAACGATACGTCCGACCGCCTCGTTAACCTGATGACGGGCATGATGGACTTAAACGTAGCCATCGCCGAACGGACCAACGCCGAAAACGAAACCTTCACGCAATTTTTCATTACCATGCAAATGGCGCTGTTGGGTATCGCCGTCCTTTTCGCGTTGGCGGTTACCTTGTATATCCGGCAAAGCATCATGATGCCCGTCAACGAAACAGCCCATGTGCTGGCCCGCATCGCGAAGGGTGACTTCGAATCAAAAGTGGAGGGCGCGTACGGCGGCGAGTTCGCCATCATCAAGGATTCGGTAAACACAACCGCGGACGATATTAAAAAGTACATTGAAGGCATCAGGAAAGCCGAAGCGCACGCCGAACAATCCAACCGCGCCAAGGGAGACTTCCTTTCGCGCATCAGCCACGAGACACGTACGCCCATCAACGTGATTTTGAACATGATCAAATTCATGAACGCGTCGCCCGAACGGTTCAGCAAGGAGCAATGCACGCAAAACATCGAAACGGCGGCGCGCCATTTGTTAAGTATCCTGGACGACGTGCTTAATTTTTCCAAGCTGGACGAAGGAACGTTCGCGTTTAATTATTCCGTCTTCCCGTTTAAGACGATGATACAGCAAGCCTTGGAAGTGGTGAACTTCTACGCCAACGAAAAAAATATCTCCTTGTCGGTCTATATAGACAAATCCGTCCCCGCCAAGATTATTTCGGACGAAAGCCAGTTGATACAGGTCATCGTCAAGCTGATGACAAACGCGGTAAAGTTTTCATCCGAAAACGGGCTGATCAAATTAAAGGCGTATTTGGTAAGCGAAGAGCGGGGTACGCAAGTCATCCGCATCGAAGTGACCGATTCGGGCATCGGTATGTCCCAAGAACAACAGGATCATATTTTTACGCCGTTCGAACAGGTGGACGGCGGCATCGCCCGCAAATACGGCGGGCTGGGTTTGGGGCTTTCCATTTCCAAGCGGATCGTGGAAATGATGGGCGGCGAAATGCGGGTTTCCTCTACGCTGGGGCAGGGTACGACGTTTTCGTTTACGTTTAAGACCGAGGACGAGGAAACGGTCAGCTTCACCGAGGAAAGCGAGCCTTCGGATTTAATGGACAAAATGAAGGGCGCGTTTGCGGGCAAGCATATATTATTAGCGGAGGACATAGGGATTAACGCGGAAATCGTGCTGGCCCTGCTGGAGGATACGAGCGCCGTGATCGATTGCGTGGAGAACGGGATGCTGGCGGTGTACGCGTTGCAATCCGAACCGGGGAAGTACGACGCGATCCTGATGGACATTAATATGCCCGTGATGGATGGTATGCTCGCGGCGAAGAAGATCAGGGAACTGCCGCCCCCCGCGGCGGATTTGCCCATCCTCGCCTTAACCGCCAACGTATTGCCCGACGAAGTGAATAAATATTTGAAGGCCGGCATGGACGGCCACATCGGCAAGCCGATCGATTCCGATGAGTTATTATCAAAGCTCGGCAAATACCTGGGTGTGATCCCGTAAACGGAAGGAAGGGTACGGTATGGAGTTATGTATCAGCAGAACGCCCGCGGAACTGGGCGTAAAGGCCGCCGAAAAAGCCGCGGCGTTAATAAACAAAGCCATTGCGGAAAAGGGGTCGGCACGGATCATTCTGTCCACAGGCGCGTCGCAGTTTGAAACGATCAAAAACCTGCGGGCGGCGGATATCGACTGGGAAAAGGTCGAAATGTTCCACTTAGACGAATACATCAGTATAAGCGGGGAACATCCCGCGTCCTTTGTGAAGTACCTGCGCGAGCGGTTTATCGGGGATGATATGAAGTTGAAGGCGGCGCATTTCATCGACGGGACGGCCGACCCCGCGCGGGAAATGGCCAAAATTTCCGCGGAGCTGGGCAAAGCCCCGATCGACGTCGCCCTGATCGGCATCGGCGAAAACGCGCACATCGCGTTTAACGATCCGCCCGCCGATTTCGAAACGAAGGAAACATTCATCATCGTGGACTTGGACGAAGCGTGCAAGCAACAGCAGGTCGGTGAGGGTTGGTTCCCGTCGGTTAACGACGTACCCAAGCAAGCGGTCACCATGACACCCCATGCCATCATGCAAAGCAAGGTTATCCTTTCCGCTGTACCGTACGCGCAAAAAGCGCGGGCTGTCAAAGCAACGCTGGAAAACGAAAAATCCCCGCATATCCCCGCCACGATATTAAAGACACACGCCGATTGGACGTTGTTTTTGGACGGGGATTCGGCGGCGCTATTGGAAGGGGTGAATCTGTCATGAGTAAGCGCGTAAAAATCGGCTACATCGGCGGCGGTTCGATGGGCTGGGCGTGGTCGGTCATGAAGGATTTGGCGCTTGAGTCCGCGCTGTGCGGCGAGGTTCGGTTGTATGACATTGACCACGAAGCGGCGAAAGCCAACGTAACGATCGGCAACCGCTTAAACAACCACGAAAAGACCGTCTCGAAGTGGGAATATAAATACGCGTCCGATCTGAGCGAAGCGCTTGACGGGGTGGATTTTGTTATCATTTCCATCCTGCCGGGTACGTTCGATGAAATGGAATCGGACGTCCACACACCCGAAGTGTACGGCATATACCAATCCGTGGGCGACACCACCGGCCCCGCGGGTATTGTCCGCTCGATGCGCACCGTCCCCATGATGGAGGAAATCGCAAGGGCCATCCAAAAGTATTGCCCCAAGGCGTGGGTGATCAACTACACCAACCCCATGGCGGTGTGCGTGGCCGCGCTTTACGGGGTCTTCCCGCAGATTAAAGCCTTCGGGTGCTGCCATGAGGCGTTCCATACATTGACGCTTTTGTACTGGATGATGGAGGAGGAAACGGGCGAACAAATCAACAAGGAAGACATCCGATTGAATATATCCGGCGTTAACCATTTTTCGTGGGTGGATAGGGCGGATTATAAAGACGTTGATTTGATGCCGTTGTTTGAAAGGTACGCCGCCAAATACGCGCATACGGGTTACAGCAAATGGGACGGCGACCGCGACCCCGAAAATTATTTCCGCAACCTTAACCGCGTGTGCTTCGATTTATTTATACGTTGCAACGCGATCCCTTCGGCGGGCGACAGGCACATCGCGGAATTCCTGCCATGGTATTTGACGGATGGGGAATCCTGCGGGGAATGGGGCTTCGGCTTGACGCCCGTATCCGTCAGGAAGAAATGGCGTACGCAATTGCTCGATAAGCGGGCGCGTATCCTGGCCGGGAAAGAACCCTTCGACCCCTCGCGCTCCGGCGAGGAAGGAACAAAGCTGATCAAAGCGTTGCTGGGCATGGGTGAAATGATCACCAACGTCAATATACCCAACACAGGCCAAATGGACGGTATCGGACACGGCGTAATCGTGGAAACGAACGCCGTATTCGGGCGCGATTCGGTACGGCCAATATGGGCGGGAAGGTTACCAAACGCGGCGCATTTATTGGCGGAAAAACAAACCCGCCAACAGGAATACCTGATGCGGGCTTGTACGGACAGGGATATGGCGTTGGCGTTTTCGGTCTTTTCAGAGGATAACCTCGTACGGTTAAACGTCAGCAGCGCACGGGAATTGTTTGCGAAGATGGTATCGAATACCCGCGCTTACCTTGCGGATTGGGTATCGCGTAGCTATGCGTCCTTTCCCTTCAACATTTTAATCACCGCCAGCACCAGGAACATATAATGCGACGAGCCGCCGCCCATCACGTATTCCACTTGCTGCCACAAATAGGGGAAGGTGAGCAGCTCGGGCAGGTCGGGACGGATGAGTGCCGTACCCGATACCACGCCGCCGGGGATGTACGACCAATCGGCGCGGTTAAGCCCGTAGCCAACGGCGGCGGACTTCGCGCCCACGCCCGAAGCGAAGGATACCGAATCCGGACCGGGGTGACAGCCCAGCACGAAGTTAAGCGAATCGTACACCATATCGGGCGGGAAAATATCGGGATAATGCGTGTGCAGGTAATAATACTCGAAGCCCGCGCGTTGGATACCCCAGCCCGCGCCCCAAATGTGCGGGCGGTAGGGGATGCCGTAAGGGGTTTCGCCGCTTTGCTCGGTTAAGCGGGCGGAAAGGATGGGGAGGGATTTCCGGATCGCGGCGGAAAAACCCTCGTTGTTTATGGCGTCCTCCGCGCGGGCGATGACCCAACCGAGGTTGCCCATGTGGTTATGGGCGATATTGCCGGCGATTAGGTCGGTATGTTTGATCAAATAATCCTTATATTTTCCGTCCTTCGTTGAAAGGAGCAGCTCCGCCGCGGCGTGGATTTTCGCGTTTGTCACGGCGTTGCGCCCGTTCCATCCGCTTTCCTCCCCGATTGCCTCCGGATCGATGGCGTCGAATATTTCACGGGCGAAGCGTAACGCTTCGTTGCCCAGGGTATCGTTAAAACCCCATAACGCGCGCGCGACGGCGGCAAGTTGCGCGGCGGTGGTAAGCTCGCGGCGAGGATTGTCTTCGGTGAAGAGCCAACGGTCGTCGCTATTCCCTTTAATGCCGTCGGTCATGGCCATGCTGTCGCCCAGGTGTACATATTGGCGTAAATTACGCTCGATGATTCCCCTAAAATGTCTGCCGACCGCTCGCAGGGCGTAGACTACGCACAACGCGCCGTGTTCGATTTGTTGCAGCAGGTCGTTTTTACCGTCGGGCTGGTGGATTTCCACGGTTTTTGTTTGTTGGCATATCGCCGTCGCGTCGTGATCAAGACCGAAGACTTCATAAATAAGCGACAGGATATACGCTTCGCCCGCTTGTGATTCGACGCGCAGGTCGAAGTCACCCGCGTCGTGCCAGCCCCCCGCGTCCAGTCCCCCGATAAAATCGCCCGGTTGATAATCGCACAACGTCGAAAGGCCTTGCCTGTAGCCGTCTATGTGGTTGTAATCCGTAGGGGCCATTTGCGCGTCGTCAATATGGCAGAGACCGTGCCATACGCGGTACTTTTCGCTCACGCGCATGTGGCACATCTGTACGGGTAAAAAATATTCCAGCACAGGCTGCCATACGCCGTGGTCGTATACGTCCTCCGATATGATAAAAACGGACGATTCCGACGCGCCGTATTTGATTTGATATAAGCCCGCATCGCGGATGTGCGAAAAGTCGAACCTTATATAATCGTACCGCAGGAAGCGGCCCCATTCCTCCCCGGCGGTCGCGTAGGCTTTTTCGCTCCCGTTCGCGGTGATTTTATACAACGTGGGGATTTCACGCTTGATTTCGGTCTTATCTAATTCGATGATCGCGGTTTTGGGTTGTAACGGATGATAACCGACTTGGGAGGTTTGCACGACGGGTTCATATTTCCAATCCAACACGGCGTTGGGTGTGATGACCCATTCCACCGCGTTCTTGGTTTTGCCCGCGGGGATTTCCGAACTTAGCACGAACCAGCCGTTGTTATGGTTCATACGCCCGTCGTAGAGTTTTATATCCGCACCCTTCGATTCGACGGTCAACCGGTTATACGGGCAATCGGGGCGGGATACGAAAATCTTACCCGCTGCGTACGGCGTTGCGATCAAATCATCCGCCGTCATCGGGTTGTATGCGCCGCTTGTCAAGTCATGCAGATTGCCGCGGGCGTCAGGCAGGGCAAAGTCCCCTGTGTGCGGGTGGTTTGGCGGCAATGGCAAGGGTTTACCGTTCGGCTGCATGGGGAATAGGCCGACCGCATCGTCCATCATCCACGGCTTGCCGAACAGCGCACCCGGGAACAGCTCCAAATTAAAGCAAAGTTTGCCCAAAAAACGCTCCGGCACGGGCGCGGATAAGTCCACGGTGACGGTTACCGATTCGCCCGTTCCTTTGACCGTAACGGTATAACCGAATTCGAAATCAGGGTAGACCATGGGGTTAAAACCCCTCAAATGGCGATCCTTATCGGGGTATGACAATGAAGTCGTGATCGTATTCGCTTCATCGTCCAATATACGCTCGCCTTGCTTGGGCACGGGCTGCCATTGGCCGGGGGTTTGCTCGAAGCGGACATCGCCGTTGGTGGCCACGCGGTTGCCGTGCAGGATGATGCTCACGCCGGATTGGTGACCTTCGGGGTAAATATCGTCGAAGGCCATCACGTTTACCCCGCCGTTTTCGAAGTAACCCGCGTCTTTATTGAGCAAAATCGCCTTTACCATTATCATCAAAACCTTTCGAGTTATAAATTCAATACAAGCGGAAACAACAAAATCACCAACAGATAGGCCAAAACGTTATACAGCCCGCCTACTTTTATATAGTCCCTGAAGCGGTAGCCCCCAGCCAAGGTCATCGTCATGGGCGGGGTAGCCATAGGCGTGGCGTAGCCGATGCTGGCGGCGATGGCAACGGCCATGGCTACGCTGCGTATGTCGTAGCCCAGCTCAATCGCGGAAAACACGCCGATGGGTAAAATCAACGCGGCGGTGGCTGTGCTGGACATAAAGTTGGTCAGCACAACGGCGATTAACGCCAGCACCGCGCACAACAGCCACGGCGTAACCGCGCTGCCCAAAAACGTTATCGTCCCCTGCGCGATCATTACCCCCGCGCCGCTTTGCTCAAGCCCCGCAGCAAAGCCGAAGGAGCAGCCGAAGATAATCAGCGTAGTCCAGTCCATCTTTTGGTACGCGGTTTTTTGGCTGATGCACTTCGTCGCGATGCACACCGCCGCCCCGGCCATGGCCACGACCCCGGGCGACCACCATTCCCGTATAAAAGCCGTCACGCAAAAGACCAGCACGCTTACGGCGATAACCATACGGATGATTTGCGCTTTCGAATACTTAACGGGAGCGGTTTCAACTTCGGAACAATTTGTGCCGATGTCGTCCGTCACTTCTTCAAAGCTGAACGCCTTTTTTTGCACTTTGTAACCGACGGTCAGCGCATACACCAGCAGCAGCGCGAACAACGGCAGCCCGAACATGCCTATATCGAAGAACCCCATCGGCTCATGACCGCCGTCGATAAGTATCCGCTGCGCAATCAACTGCGGCGGGCTGCTAACGAGCGTTAGCCCCCCGCCCGTCACCGCCGCCATGCCTACGATCATATAGGTATTCTTTTTAGTCAGCTTGCCCCCGCTCGCTCCGATGGACGACGCCGCAAGGGGCAGCATAATCGCCGCCGTAGCGGTATTGGATAAAAAAGCGGAAATGGGGATCGCTACTAAAATCAACGCGGCGATGAACACCTTTTCATTCGTGCCGACGAGCCCGATGATTTTCTTGCCCATCAGCGGAGCCGCGCCCGTTTCAAACAGCGCGTTGCCCACGGTAATCATCCCCGCCATCAAAAAAACGATGTCGTTCCCAAACCCGGCGAACGCCGTGGTAAATGGGATGACACCGAATACCGCCATCGCCAAGCACGCTAATATCGACGTGGTGGCGAGGGGGATGTATTCAGATATGAACAGAACCATCATGATACCGATGATGATGAGGGCAATGGCAGCGGGTTCCAAGTGATGTCGCTCCTTTATTCGGCGAACTTTAATTCACGTTTTAACGCGGTTTGTAAAATCGCGGACACATTGATACCCGCCCTGTCCGCTTCCCTGTTCAACCACGAAGGCAACGAAACATTACGGCGAACGGTTCGCTTATCATTCGCCTTTCGATACGCAACGAAATCAATATCCACCATGGAAACGATTTCGCCCTGTTTAAGCGTTACGCTTTCGGGGTCTGAGGGTGGGGGGAGGCATTTTTTTTCATCTTCCATATCTATACCCATGATTCCGATTGCGTCACGTGCCATTTCGATCGCTTCCGTTATGTCTCCGCCCTGTGTGTCGAGCGGAAAATCGGGTGCGTGTGCGATATAACCATTCATAACCTTAGTAAAAATCACAGGATATGCCGTTTTCATGGGCGTCCTCCTATTTTTTTAAGTTTCGCCGTTTCATTATGTTACGTATTAATTGATCGTTAATTTCTTTTTGACGTGACACCGGTTCGTTATTGGTACCATCGGTATAGATATCATGATTGCCGCCGTCCCGTTTAAAATACCAACCGTTGCGTTCTAATATTTTTATCCAGTCCCTGCGTTTCATAGCTTACCCTCCAGACACCATACTATACACATTCCTTACACATTTAACAAATTTTATTAGCCGTTATTACCCGTATGGCCCCCCTCCGGCACGCATACAATAGTATGAAGCGAAGGGGGATTTTTTATGAACCGGGCAACCTACAACCATATCCGCCGGTTGGATATCTCCTTGGGCGGCGGTTTAAACGGCGGGCATACGCGCGTGGATACGATTAACCACCCGATTTTAATTATCGGGCTGGGCGGTACGGGGGTGGACGCGCTCCTGCGGGTTAAGTCGCAGGTGTACAGGCGTTTCGCTGTAAACGGGAAAAAGCCCGACAACATCGAATTCCTCGCGTTCGAAACCAACGAGCATGATAAAAAGAAATATGACGGATTGGGGTTTGAGGCGCACGAGTTGGTGCTTTTATCCAACGCGGGCATCGGCGCGATTTTGAATAACCGATCGACATTACCGGATTACATACGCGATTGGCTCGCGCCCGAGCTTACGATATCGGACGGCACGAAAGGGGCGAGCGGCAACCGCCAGGCGGGGCGTTTGCTTTTGTTTGAAAAAATAAATTCCACGATCGACGCCGTGGATAATAAAATGCGCGGCTTGCGCGTCAACGCGGGGAACAAGCTGTTGGTATTTATTTTAACGGGTTTGTCGGGCGGCACGGGCGGCGGCATGTTTTTGGACGTTGCCTACATCGTGCGCGGCTTGATGGAGCGCGATTACGGCGCGAAGGGTATCGACCGGGCGGATATCATGGGATATTTGTTCACGCCCGACGTACACATCGCGGGTAACGCGCTTAACGTACATACCGAGGAATACATACAACGCAACGGCTACGCGGCGCTTAAGGAACTCGATTACTGGATGAACATCGAGGAGCGCGCGGGCGAACGTTTTATGCAGCGGTACGGCACGCGGCTTACGGTCAATTCGGGTTTGCCGCCGTTTAATTTGTGCCATTTGGTGAGCGCGACCAACATCGACGGCGTTTACTTGAAGGACGCGTACGACTTTTGCCTGAACGTCACCGCCGAAAATGTCGTCAACTTCCTCGCGCAGGAGGAAAAAAGCTCGGGGCAGGAGTTCGCCATCCACGATTACAACTCAAACCTGCTCGCCAATATCGCCGCCATGAAGAGCGGACTGCCCGCGGGAGCGGACCACAACGCGAACTATATCTACAACATCATCGGCGCGAGCGCGGCTGTGCTGCCCGCGGGGGAAGTCAACACGCGGCTTGCGCACCGTATGTTTGAGGAAATGGAAATGATATTCGACGCCGCGCCCGACGCTTACGGCTTAAAGGACTTTACCTTAAAAGCCGGTATCGATACGGAAACGATGACCGAGGACCTTGTAAGGCGGTTGCCGCCGTTTAAATTGGA
Organism: Defluviitaleaceae bacterium; assembly: GCA_009780585.1. GTDB lineage: Bacteria > Bacillota > Clostridia > Lachnospirales > WQUN01 > WQRX01. The sequence goes on from WQZS01000010.1 coordinate 72,364, forward strand.
TTACGCGGGGACGGATTTTTACGGATACGCGAACGTGATTAAAACCCGCCGCGTGGATGTAAACGAAAAATTAAACGAGCTGTATATGCAAGTAAAGGCGTCCATCGGTGAGGGTAAGCGTGAAGCCGCCGCTATAACCGAATCCGTAAAAGCCGCGTTGCGCGGGGTTTTCACCAATCCCACGCAGGGCCCGATCTATGCCGCGCGTTTGATTGAAGGTGAGGGGAATCCCTGTTTGCTCCCGTGGATGGAAACGTGTATGGCGCATTTGCTGGAAAAACAGCGGAAAGCCGCCGAAGAAGCGGATGCCCACGAAATAAACGCCGAAAACCTGTTTGAAGCGGCGCAAAAAGCCCTCTTCTTCACACGCGAGGGTAAGAAGAACGCCTTCATCGCGGCCATGGTACGCGCGTACCGGTCGCGCCTTCAAAAGGATTGCTTCGGTTATCTGATCAATGTCTATAAAGCCGTCCATGCTTCGCTGGAGGAGGAATACCGGCGTGTATACGGTAAAATCGCGGACGCGTTGCGGGAAGTAAAAAAGGTGCTGACGAAAAACGCTGAACAGCCGGACACGCACTACGGCTATCAAATCGTAACGGTATCCGAAGCGGCGAACGACGCGGATGAACTAATAAAGGACATGGGAGCGGACGCGTTGGTCAAGGCCTTCACGAAATCGCTGGCGGAAAACCCCGAGCGTTGGACGGATGAGGAAAAGCCCGATATCGTCGGTTTCCTGTCCGATTTTATCCACGAACGGTTCGGCACGGTTGCTCACCGTACGATGGGGGATTACTTCACCGAAGAAGAAGTGGAATCGGAAATCGCGCCCCGCTTGTACCGCGACGCGTTGCCTGTTTTCCATTTGGATAACGCGGTCGGGCTGTACAACTACCCTTCGTACAGCATGGTCAGCGTACCCAATGACGCGCCCGCCGTATTGCGCGGCATCGAACGTTATCGCGAGCAATCCCTCTCCGGCCTCAAATTTAATATACGACGTTCAAAAATGACCGACCGCGTCTTTTGGCTTAACACACAAAACGGTGTACCGCTGTTCGCCTATACACCTCTACGCGTGTACGAGGAACTGTACGAGCGTACGATCAATGGCAAAGAGGGCGTGGGGCGGCATTTTTGGCACAACCTTCCGTCGCCGTTGCCGGAAAGCCTTTGGGGCGAAACATACTTTAACGCCCGCCAAAAAGCTGAAAACGACCGCATACGCGGGATCTTCGCCGAAGCGTTGACGCGGGGGAGTATCAGCGCAAGCGGGGAGTCGGCCAACAGCCGTTATGTAGCGGTACTGCGGGAAGATTTCGACCCCGAGCCGTATGCCTTCGACGAAACAAGCGACGCCCGCACAATCCATGAATTAGCGCAACGTCTGCGTAATGTGCAAAAAAACGGTGGTATGCCCATTATCGAAAAAAGACCCCTTTACAACAGCCCCGACAGCGAAAAAGCCCTGGCGCACTTGCTGCGCAACCCGAAGCTGGCTGAAGCCGTTCGCTCGGAAAACGAAAAACACATCCGCATAGCGGAAATCCTGCGTGCGCTGACCGATTTGCAAGCCGCGCGCGAACAGGAAAAAACCGATACGGACGATTTGATTACCGCTTTGGCGTGCGGGGCCATCATCAAACAGGACGGCCGGTTCCTGTACGGCGACGCGCGGGAGGAAGCGTTTTGGCCGCCGCCCGACCATCCCGAGTACGCTCTGTTCCTCGAATATAAAACCTTCCCCCCCGACAAAAAGGAACGCGTAAAACGACGCGCCGTAAATAACCGCGAATCCCTCCCCGAAGGTAGGCTCCTGTTAAACCTGCGCAAATGGCAAGGGGTTTTCGCCTTGCGAAAAGAAGCCTTGGAACGCGAACGAGACCCGTCGGACGCCGCGGCGTACGGTTTTTACAAAAACGCGCTGCTCCGTGCCGACACGTTTATCGCGGCGTTGGCGTAAGGGTGATGTATCCGATCGTATATGTATTCCTTGGCGGCGCGCGCGCGTTGGAAGCGAAAATCAAGGAACGCGCCGAACGGGTCAACCCCCGCGGCGTATTTTTCTTATCGGAGGATACGCACGCTGCCGTACAGGCGAAAAAGGCGCGTATCCAACGCAACGAAGCCGCCCTTAACCTTAAACGGATGTACATATATGTAGTGGTGCAGGCGCATCGTCTCGATCGGGACAATCCCCCTTTTGCCCGTTTACGGGAATGGTTCGCCGAAGGCTTCGCCGTGCCGGACATGAATCTGTGCGCGTTATTGTACGAATCGCTCGAGCCGTATGAAAGCGATCCCATGGATTACGCCGCGCGCGTGAAGGAAACGCGCGCGTTTTTATCCGCATTGACGGAATTATCCGCGCCCTTTGAAAGGACATTTTTGTTGAGCGACCGCAACGAGCGCGATACCGTCCATCCTTCGCATTGGCCGTTTATCTATGAAACCCTCGCCCGTTTGCCGTCGGTGTATATGACGGATTCGCGCCTGTACGAATCGTTGGAAGCGAAGGAAATCGCGGAAGGTAAGCCGCTGTACCTTTCGGCGGGGATCAAATACCCCGATGCCGAAAAAAAACCGCCGTTTATGGCAACGGTTCTACCCGCCGTGCCGTCCAAAAGCATCGTTAACCGGATGTTAAGCATCGCGTATAAACCGATCGGTATTTTCCGATTGCGCGGCTTTACACTTAAGGAAGCGGAGCGCGCGTTATTCGGTGACAGGGCGGAAGGGTTCTTTATAGAAAATTATTTATGCGGCGTGTTCGAAGAAGAACAGCCGGATACGCAAAAAGATACCTCACCGCTTAGGGTGTGGCGCGTAAGCTCCGTAATCAAAAAAATCGCCGGGTCCTACGCCGAGCGATATCAAAGGCTTTATCGGCAAACATCAGCGGACATTCAACGCCCTAACGGGGAACTTACCCGTCACGCTCCAAACCAAGCGCGGGCCGCCGAACCGCCGCCATGCGCGATATCCCTTTTAAGGTGGGACGGCTTAGCGGAAGAAACGCACCGCTTTAACGAAAGCGGACCCTGCGTACTGCGTATCGTCGGCGGGTTTCCTGTCGATGACGTCATGGGTTATTACATAACCGCGTGTATGTAATGCTCCCGATCCAACTCCGCGAATCCCCCCGTTTCGCTCAGCCACTTGCGTGTGTGGAAGCAACACGCGCATACCGACGGGTAACCCGCGGGGTCGGGCTCGAATCCCCTTTCCCGTGCCAAAGCCAATAACGCGGATAACCCCCCGTTGTATAGCGCGTCGAACGCAGGGTAAATGCCGTTTGAATTGGATGAAATTATTTTTTCAAGCGGCAGGACGATCCCCGTACACCCCGGCGGGATGTAACGCCCGTATAAATCCACATGAAAATGGTTCGTCGAGGTCAAATGCTTGCAAGCCCCGCGCCGCAGCGCCTCGCGTTGGATATCGGCAAGGGGCTTTTTTTGTACATGGTCCGCTTCCAGCAAAACAGCGCGCCCGTTAAAGCGCAAGCGGTCAAGTTGTGTTTCCCACAGGAAATACCCGTATCCCACGCGGCGGCAAGTTTGCGCCAACCCTTTCGGCAGCTCGGGCGGGACAAATTCCGCGTGGTACGCGTCGTGGGAAATGCAGAGCGCGTCCACCCCCGCGCGGCGCAGTTCGTTCAGATAACGGACGGTGCGCTCCTCCTCATCCGCCCAGTATGCGTTCGTTTCCACGTAATCCACATGGATGCCGTGCTTGCGGCACATCTTCACCAATTTACACAGTCCGCCGAAGTTAATAAACGGCTCGCCGCCGCCGATGTGTACGCTTCGGCAGCCCGCTTTTTTAAGCGTTTCGCACACTTCGCGCATCGTATCTTCCGTCATGTATTCGTCTTCCCAATGCGGATCGCAGGCGTACAGGCAATGCTTGCAAGCCGCCGTGCATCGGTAGTTGGGCATGACCCCGCAGTTCACCGTTCCGCCTCAAGGATAACCGCGCCGTGCGCGGGGACGGCCAGCTTCGCAAAACCGTCCGTAACGGGGTGCCTCAACGGCAATCGGTTAAGGTAATGATCGTGCGTGGCGAGGATACTCGTAATATATCCCCCGCCGACCCCCGCTTTCCACACGGGCAGGTCTACGGTAATCGGCTTGTTATTGTTATTGATGGCTACGATCAACGTATGCTCCCCATCCCACCGCGCGTAGGAAATAAAGCCCGTGTTGTTCCACAGGAACATAACCGAACCGTGGCGCAGCATGGGATATTCCCGCCGCAAAGTAATAAGCGCGCGGTGTACCTCCATCAGGAGGGGGTCCTCATCCCCCCAGGGGAAGGTGCGGCGGTTGTCGGGGTCGGTCCAGCCCATCATGCCTGCTTCGTCGCCGTAGTACACCGTGGGCGCGCCCGGCCACGTCATTTGGAAAACAAGGGCTTCCATCATGATGTTCTTATTGATGCCGCGCTCGGCGGCGCGCGCGCCTACGGTATGCAGCCGCCCCACCATGCCGTTGGTGCGCGTCAAAAAGCGTGAATGATCGTGGTTCGACAGTTGGTTCATGGATGTTTCCAACGCCTGGATGGGAAGCTGCGCCATGTGGTAGCGCATCGCGTTTTCGAAGGCCATCGCGTCGTTGCGCATGTGGGGACGCGATTCCTCGGAATGTTTGCACACGCCCGTGAGGAACCACGTCAGTGGTACCATAAAAGCGTCGTAGTTCATCACCGTGTCCCATTGGTCGCCTTGCAGCCATTTTTGCGTTTCGCCGTTGTAATGGTAATGCTCGGCTAAGATGACCGCGTTGGGGTTGGCTTCCTTCACGGCCTTGCGGAACCTCCGCCAAAACTTGTGATTAAACTCGCGGGTTTTCCCCAGGTCGTAGGGTACGTCCAACCGCCAGCCGTCGGCGTTGTAGGGGGGAGATACCCATTTTTTCGCCACTTTTAATATATAATCGCACAGCTCCGGCGAATCTTCATAATTTAACTTGGGCTGAGCGGTGTTGCCCCACCAGCCGTCGTAGCTATCGTTACCGGGCCATGCGTCGGGGTCTTCGTTATGCCATAAAAAATAACCGCGGTACGGGCTGGAAGCCGAATGGTACGCGCCGTCCGCCCAACCCGCCGCCTTGTAAAAGCCCGCCTTATCCATCCACTTGTTAAAATCACCGCAATGGTTGAACACGCCGTCCAATATCACGCGTATGCCGTGGTCGTGCGCCGCGGCGATGAATTCCGCCATCAGCGCATTGCTTTTTTCCAAATTTACCTTACTCGTAACCCGCTTTACGTAACGGGTCGCGTATTTGTTGTTTGTCCGTTCGAAGCGGAGTACGCCGCCGCCGTCTTCCTCGATGACGCCGTAGTGCGGGTCCACGTAGTCGTAGTCCTGCGCATCGTACTTATGGTTCGAAGGCGACACGAAGATGGGGTTTAAGTACAAAACCTCCACGCCCAGGGACTTGAGGTACGGCATCTTTTCCATTACGCCGCGTAAATCACCGCCGCAGAAGTTGCATACGTCCAGGTTTTGCAAGTCCTTGCCCCAGGGCCATGCCTTCGCCGTCGTGCCTAAGTAAAGGTATTCGTGGTCAACCACGTCGTTCGTCGGGTCGCCGTTATAAAAACGGTCCACGAATATCTGATACGTCAGCGCGCCCCGCGACCAATCCGGCATACGCCACCCGGGGATCAAACGGAAATTGTAATACGTGTTAAGCACATCAAAAAGACCTTCCTTATTGTAATAGAAGGTCCTGCCGCCGTGGGTGACGGTGAAATAATAACGGACGGAACTTTGTATGGGTACGGAAACGGTATAATAATCAAACAGGGGGTCGTCGGATTGCCCCCGAATCATCCCGCAGCGCGTTTCCTTCGCGGAATCGGGCCGCGTCGGGTCCTCCGCTTCTTCATTGTCCGCAAAATGTATCGTAACGGCATCCGCGTTATCCTTCGCCGTGCGTAGGGTAAAGGTCACCGTATCGCCGGGCCGGGCGTCGTAGGGGGAAACAAACTGCCGGGTCTCGTCCGAAAAAACGGCTTCCCGTATCAGCGGCTTTATGGGCATATGCATCACACTCCTGCGCTATTATACAAAAAATAGAAATAAACGCCATTATCGTGCGCAGACATGAATCATGCTTTGCACGTATGTAATTATATCAAATACTATGTGGAAGGAAGTTTTATATGAAGATGACCCGTAAAACCCGTACGTCCTTGATATTCGCGGGAGTATTTGGCGTGTTGAGCGCCGCTTTGACAGTTTCGGTCGCGTTTATTTTACAACAAGCCGTGGACGCCGCCGCGCGGGGGGACTTGCGCGGACTTTTATTCGTGCTTTCCCTCGCGGTAGCGGTACTGGTGTTTGACGCGCTGTGTTGGCTGGCGGCGGTGAGGCTCCGTAGGGGATACGTACGCGATATGTTACTGACGGCGAAGCGCAACCGCATGGACTTCCTCTTCTTCCGCCGCCCCAAAACTCCGGCGGGGGAAAACGGCAAGGACCTGAGCTTCTTCACCGCCGATACGGATATCCTCGACCGCTCGTATTACACCGCGCTGACGCGGCTCCCGTTGCTGGTTGCCACGTTTGTGTTCGCGTTGGCGTCGCTCCTTTGGATTAATTGGATTGTCACCTTAGTCGCCATCGCCGTCGCCATGCTGCCCATGCTCGCCAGCGGATTCTTTTCCGGCGGGCTTTCCAAGCGAACGAAGCAATATTCCGAAGCCGCCGAAACCTATGTGGAAACCGTGAAGGAATGTATCGACGGCAAGCGGGAAATCGTGGCGTACGATAAGCAAAAAATCTTCCTTAACCGCCACGAAACGCAAAATAAAAACGTCGAAACCGCCCGCTTGAAAAAGGACTTCTTCGAAGCGATGGCGGGCATCATCCCCGGTTACATGGGCGGCTTGGTGCAGGTCGTCATTATGGGCTTAAGTTGTTATTTCGTCATCACGGGGCGCATGACCTTCGGCTTCATGATTGCCATCGTGCAATTGATGAACCACGTATTCAACCCCATCCAACAAATCATCGAAGCCGTCAACGCCATACGCTCCGCCAAGGAAATCCGCCAAAAAGCCGCCGAAACCAACCCGCCCGAACCCGCACGCGCCCCCGTTTCCGGCTTTAACCGCGCCATCGAAATAAAAGACCTCGGCTTGCGCTACACCGAGGACGAATATATAATCCAAAACCTTAACCTTTCCTTTAAAAAGGGCGGCAAATACGCCGTGTTCGCGCCCAGCGGCTACGGCAAGACCAGCGTTGCCCGCGCCTTGGCTTTGGAATTCGCCGAATTCGACGGCGCGATAACCTTGGACGGACAGGATATCCGCAGCCTGGATACCCAAGATTATAATAGGATTTTGCGCTATGTACGGCAAGACCCCTACCTGTTCAGCGATTCCGCCGTGAACAACATCGCCTTCTTCGATGAATTGCCCGAACGCGCCGAATTTGACCGCGTACTCGCGCTCACCCGCGTAGCCGACTTCCTGCCCGACGATGAAGCCCTCGGCCGACCCATTTCCAACACCTCCGGTTTGTCCGGCGGGCAAAAGCAGCGCATCGTCCTGGCCCGCGCCCTCCTGCACAAGCCTAAAATCCTCGTGCTGGACGAAATCACCTCCGGCGTGGATTTGGAAACCGCGTGCGGTATCCTTTCGGATGTATTCAAGGATAAAGACTTGACCGTCATTGCCATCACCCACGAAAGCGACGAACGCTTCCAGGGGTTGTTTGATGAGATTGTGTATTTAACGCAACAGCATCCGTAACATCGGCTCAAACCCAAACGCCGCCGCCATTTGTTCAACCTCATGGCAGGCGGCTTTTTCGTGTTCGCTCCGCGCTGCGCGTTCGGTTTTTACGGCGCGTATCATCAGATTTTTCGCCGTGTTTTCGCGGTCGGTTAATTCGATGATTTGCGTCTTGTACCCTTGGGATTCCAAAAGTGCCGCGCGGATGGCGTCCGTGGCGAGGGATGCCACCCGTTCCTGTATGATGCCGTAACGGGAAAATAGCGGTAACACCCCCGGACGCATTTGCCCGCGCAGCTCGTGCTGGCAGCACGGCACGGCGCAAATCAAGTCCGCGTCCCATTTAACCGCGTTGTAAAACGCATAATCGGTAGCCGTATCGCAGGCGTGCAGGCTCACCACAATATTAAACGCGCCCTCTTGTCCCCAATCGGGAAGCGGGGGATTTTTTTGCTCCCCGATATCGCCGTGCAGGAAAAAAAGCCCCGTGTAGCCGTAACGCCGCGAGGCTTCGTTGCATTGCGCCACCAATTTTTCGTCGTTGTCCAGCCCGCACATGCGAACCCGCAAGCCCCGCGTCACGGTAAAATAATGGTAGATTAAAAAAGAAAGGTACGACTTGCCGCAGCCGAAGTCGATGATGTTGACCGCGTCGCCTTGCGATAACCGGCGCGTTCCGTCGGAAAGCAACTCCAAAAAACGGTTGATTTGTATCAGCTTTTCGCGGTCCGCTCCCATATCCGCCAGCGCGGGGATATCCATCCCTTCGCGGATTAGGGCGTTCTTTTTCTTTTCTTCTTTTTGCGGTGTCGTATCCGCCGTGCGGGATGTCAAGTATTTTCCCTTTTTTCTGACCCGTGCCGTGTATCGGTATCGGCCGTCCCATGCGGTGTACTGCTTAAAGTCCGTACCCAGCAAGCCCTCCGTAAAGGCCTTAACCGCGTCGGCTCCCATGTTGTGGTGGAATACCTGTTTCGCCGTGTACATCGCGGCTTGGAAGCCTTCGCCCGTTTTTATAATTTCGACGCGGGTATGGCGGCTGTTTTCTGTCGGGCTGCTTAGGATAATTTTATATACCCCGGCGTTGAATATCGCTTCGGTCAGCATTTATTTGTACAGCGTTTCGGGGAGGTATGCACGGTTCGCTTCCAGTACATCCTCCAGCACCGGACGCGACAGACATTCCGAACCGAACAACGGGTTCATCACCATAGCGGCGAGAAGCTTATTTTTATCCCGTGCCTTCGCCGCGTCGAACAGCGCGCGTTCGTATTGCTTCATGGTGTACACCAGCACCTTAGCGGCTGGGGGGAGGGGTTCCATTTGTAACGCGCGTACGTCGTTGGCGAAAGCGATTGCGGGGACTTCGATGAAAGCATCTTCGGGCAACTCGGGGAAAATTGTACCGTTACGCAGGCTGGGGAAGTGTACCTGTGCTTCCCCCGTGATCAAACAACGCATTAAATCCGCCACGGCCTTCGCGTAGCCGAAGCCGCCTCGGTGGGTTAACTTTTCGGGCAGGGTGTCAAGGGCTTCATCTTTATAGAGTTCGAGGATTTCCGCGTTAACTTCCTTCACCGCTTCGCCGCGGGTCTTTTCCTCTTTTTGCAACCAATCAACGATGCTTTCCTTGTGATAAAAATACCGCACGTAGGAATTGTAAAAGAAGCCCAGTCCTTCGGTAAAATTAAAATTTGTATCGGGTTGGGGTTTGTCCTTGCGTTTCTTATCTTCGCGGTTTGCAAACCACGGATATTTGTTTTCACCTTTATAAAAAATACCGTCTATAAAGTTTAAATGGTTGAGCCCGCGCCAGTTCATAAAAACCTCCTGCGGGTTTTCCGCGCCCAGCTCCTTGGCAAGCCATTCGCGGTAGCCCGTGGGGCCGTTGCACACGCCCAACACCATTTTACAGCCCAAGCGGTAAAAAGCCTCGGAGAGCGCGCCGGAGGGGTTGGCAAAGTTCATGATCCACGCTTCGGGCGCGTATTTTTGCACCAACTCCGCGATAATTTCCGCCTGATAATATGAACGCAGGAACGCGCCCATGCCGGGGACGCTCACCGTTTCCACAAAGGGGATTTTGTGTTTTTTGGCAATAGCGTCGTCGGAAATGCGCCCTTCTTCGAAGCCCACGCGGTACTGTACGAGGATAAAGTCCATTCCCTTTATAGCTTCCTCGTAGCTGTCCGTGTAAGCGATTTCCACGGGACGCCCCGTTCGCTTGATGATGCGTTCGCACAAGCCGACCACGGTGCGCTGCCTTTCGGTGTTTACGTCCATCATAACAACGCGCATCGCACCTATTTGCGCCGTGTATTGCCCCAGCAGGTCAATAAGCTCCGGTGTAAAAATACTCCCGCCGCCGATAACACCGATATTCAATTTCCTATCCATACCCATGCCTCCGCAACTTGTCCCCTAGTAGGGTACAAGTTAAATATTGGTAATCTTATGCTTCCGTAACTTGTCCCCTAGTAGGGCACAAGTTAAATATTGGTAATGGTAGATTTCTTCGTATTGCTCGGCGATGACCTTACGCGGTTCGAATACTTCCTCACCGAGCCGGGCTATGGCTTGCATCGCTTCAATATAATCGCTGTACACGCCCGCGCCCACACCCGCCAGCATCGCCGCGCCCAGCGCAGTCGCTTCCTTTATATTGGGGACATGCACGGGGATGTTTAAAATATCCGCTTTCGCCTGTACCCACGCGCGGCTTTTACTGCCGCCGCCCACCATTTTAAGCGTAAAGTCCAGCGCGGCTACCTTGCGCTGGGCGTCCAGCATTTCACGGGATTTATAACACAACCCTTCGATGGTTGCCATCAGCAGGGATATACGGTCGGTCTTGTCCGTGAGGAATAAATACGCGCCTTTGGCGTCCATGTTAACGGAAGGCACGATTTGCCCGAACAAATGGGGGATAAAAAGCTCGGTTGAGGGAGCCGTAAAATCGCGTTGCTCCAATTGCGCGAAGCAATCCCCCCATTGCGCCGCGTCGGCGGCAAAAACTTTGTTCCGCAGCCATTCCGTCTGCCCCGCGCCGTAGACTTCGATTTGATAGCTGTATTTACCGGGCAGTACATGGTTGTCCACCAAGGGGCGGATGGGGTCGGTATTGCCGGGTTCCCGCTGCCAAGGTTTATCGTGGAAGGACGCCATGATTTCATACGTACCCACGATGTTTACGATGACTTGGTTGTTATGGCCATTTGCCGCGAAGGACGAACATAAATAATCATGTCCGCCCGTGTATACCTTTGTGCCGCGGGGGATGCGGGAAGTGTCGGAGATATACGGCAGCACTTCGCCGACGAGGGTACCGCTGTTGACGACTTCGCCCATCTTCGTTGTATCCGCGCCCGCCGCGTTGAATAAATCCTTCCACCATTCGCGGTTACGGTTATCCCACAAGCCCATGGAGCAAGCCGTGCTGTATTCGCGGCTTTTCTCCCCCGTCAGGCGGAAAGCCACGTAGTCAGCAATGCTCAGCACAGCGGCGATCTCTGCTCCTATATGCGCACCCATGCCAAAAATTTCCGCTCCCGTGTGCGCACCCATACGGAAGGCGAGATTGTCATGGTTGGGGGGGTACCCCGTGATATTAAATACTTCACGCAGGGAAATGGCATCAAAAAACGCGCGGGCTTGCGCTTTATAATCACCCTTCAAGTGAATTAACTTGCCGTCATGCCCTATAACCATCGCGCCGCAGCCGATACACGCCACCGCCATGCCGTGGATATGGTACGTGTCTTCGATTTGAGCGATTGCCTCGTTGCACAACCCGATGACCGTATCCGGCAGCTCATCTTCTCCGAAGCCCCAAGTTTCCTTGCTCATGGCACGTTCCGAGCCGCACGAGGCAAGGGAAACCAACCGCCCTGCCGTGTCATATACGGCACATCGGATATTGGTGGAGCCGATATCGATACCGATTAAAAGGTCGCGCATGGCGGTAAGCAAGCCTCCTTAGCGGTTGTTTTTACGTATTTACCAATTTAACTGCGGCAGGGCATCTTTTTGCAATTCGCACATTTCATTGATCATACACACGGCGTTGTGGTAGTTCGAAACGGTGGGGTCAAGCAAAACCGCTTGCAGTAATTTTAACCGCGATTTTTCCGCGTACGCTTCAATGACGAGCTTGTGGATTGTCCCCTGTACGGAAATCATCTGCGCAACGGCGCGGGGTAGCGGGTCGCAGGGGAGCGGGTGGATGCCCTTACCGTCCACTTTCGCCCCCACCTCGATAACCATACCGAGGGGTAAATCCTTGGCGCAACCGTCGTTGGGTATGTTTAACGCAGCAAATTCCGCGGGCTTGTCGAAAAAAATCGCCTCCGCGATGGGTATGCCGTATTCGCCCGAGCCCTCGATTTCTTTTTCGGGGTCGAAGGCTTTTTCGTATTCGCCTTTCGCCAGTTCCGCTTCGCGGGGTTCGTCGTTTTCTTCATCTTCATCTTCATCGGGGAAGGGGAGGTGCCCCGTGGGGTTATAATCAATGGAATACACAAATTCCGGCGGCTTGCGCGTACCCCAGGGGTCATCCGTCAGCGGGTCGAAGTAGAATTGCAAGTTCGGGCTTGCCATAAAGCCGTCGCTCCACGCCATGTACTCGCCGATATGGTTCGTGCCCGGGTAGGGCCACAAACCGTACACGCGGAACATCGTGCGCATGATGGCGTATTCCTCCCAATGCGCCAGCGGTTTGCCGTTGCGGTCACCTTCGCGCAGCTTGGGGTATAAGTCTTCCCCCGTTTCCTTGTCCCAAATCATGGTATACCAGCCGAAATGGTTAAGCCCCACGCAGCGGTACCCGATGCGCTCCATCGGCATTTGCAAGAATAACGACAGCGGATACGCGCCCATCACCTCGCCATGGCAAATGCCCACGGCCTTGATTTTGGTCAAGTCATACAAGGCTTCCACCAATTTGGCTTCGGGGTTCGTATAATTGAGCATCCACGCGTTGGGACATTCCTTTTCCATGGCGCGGGCGATTTCCAGCATAGGCGGGAGGTTGCGCAGCGTGTGGAACATGCCGCCGGGGCCGCCGTTTTCGCCGTACACCTGGCGGAAGCCGTAACGGCGGGGGATATGGAAATCTTGTGACCAATAATGGTAGCGTTCCTTTTCGATGGCGGTAATCACAAAATCCGCGCCGTGTAACGCGCGGTGCAAATCCGTTGACGCGTCGATTTTTACGCTGCGGTTCAAACGCTTCGCCAAGCCTTCGCAGTAATTGCGTGACAGCGCCAGCGCTTCGGGCGCGATGTCCATCAAATAAATTTCCACGTCAACTTGTTTAAAACTTTCGTTTTGCAAAATATCTGTGACCGTCCCCGGGCAGAAGCTGATACTGCCCGCGCCGATGATGGCGAACTTTACCTTACGCATAAAGCACCCCGCAATTCATTTTTACCCATGATAAACGACCCGTCGCCCCGCGGGAAGCGAACATACATTCCATTGTTTTGCACCCATTCACGGGGTATGCTTCCTTATGTAACCAATCGCTGTTTATAAAAAAAGGGAGGGTCTACCATGCAAATAAAAGTATCGGAAACCATCATAACCAAGCGCGCAAAACCGCCGCTGGGTATCAATGTAAATTACTTGCGTGATTCCGACAGCAACCGCCAACAAGCGCGCCCCCTGTGGGAAACCGTCAAAGCCGCCAACATGGGCCACGTACGCTACCCCGGCGGGGAAAAATCCACGGCTGTCATCTTCTTCGACCCCCCTTACGACACCTGTAGGCCGCGCCCCACCAGCGAGCCGTATATACGCTATTCCAAGGAAGCCGAGCCGATGGGCTTCGACGAATACATTGCTGTGTGCAAAAAAGCGGGCTGCGAACCCCATGTGGTCGTAGGCTGCGATTCTTTCGAGCGGCGCAACACCACCTTAGATCAATACTACGAAAACGCTGTGCGCTGGGTGCGCTACGCCAACGTGGAAAAGAATTACGGTGTCAAGTATTGGGAAATCGGCAACGAAAACTGGAACGCGAAGCAAATCCCCGCCGATGAATTCGGGCGGATCGTCACCCGATTCGCCAAGGGTATGAAGGAAGCCGACCCTACAATCAAAATTGGCGCCAGCGGAAAAGGTGACGAATGGTGGGTGAAATTCCTGCCCGAAGCGGCAGAAAATATCGACTACCTTTCCGTGAGCGAATACGCTTGCTGGGCGTACATGCGCTACGACACCTACGCCAACGAAGACAAATTTCTGCTGGGCGAAGCCCGCGCCGCCGTAAACGCCATAAAAAAATACGCCCCCCAACACGCGGAGCGCTTAAACGTCGTCATTTCCGAATTCAATTCACGCGATTACGCGGGCGAGTTCGAAGGCCACGGATGGGACAACGAGAACAACCTCGGCCACGCCCTCGTCAACATCGACATGTGCGGGCAAATCGTCCGCGACCCCAAAATCGCCTACGGCATGATATGGAACACCCGCTGGATGGACCAGCACAAACCCCACAACGACATCTTCTACGGTTTCGACCCCAACAACGGCCTCACCCCCGCCACCATGTGCCTATACCTGTGGGGGCGCTTCATGCGCGAACAAATCCTCGAAACGGAATACGACGGCAACGGCGTCGTATGTTACGCTTCAAAAGAAGCCGAACACTTGACCGTCTTCCTCATAAATAAGCAAGGCGTCACACACGAAGCCGAACTCATCGCCCCCCCATGGCAAGGTAAAACCGCAAACCGCTATCTCTACGGCGGCACCGAACCCCACGACCTGTACCCCACCTTCCGCCAAAAAGGTACCCACACCCTCGGCGATAAAATCTCCCTCCCGCCGTATTCGCTGACGGTGCTGGAAATATAACGATGGATAAACCCGTCGAAAATAAAAAACACGTACATCGATAAACTTTTCTTTACAATGCGCATAATGCGCATTAAAATAAACATATGAGGCATACTATGAAACGTACGGAATTGGAACGAAGGTTACGCAGAGGCGGTTGGATTATCGAAAGCGGCGGTAAGCATAACAAAGCCGTCCACCCCAAAAAACCCGAAAAAATAATCCCCGTACCGCGCGGAAGCAATATAAACGAATATACCGCAAGAGAAATCCTCAAGGATGCCGGATTATTATAGAAAGGCGGCTGTCAAATGAAATATGTATACCCCGCGATATTTACACCCGTAGATGGCAGCTACGATGTACACTTGCCGGACATCCCCCATTGCCGTACATGCGGGGACACGTTAGCCGAAGCAATGGAAATGGCGGAAGACGCGGCAGCCATGTTGCTTGCGCACCTTGAAGATAATAACTTACCAATACCCCAACCATCGGAAACCTTACCACACAAAAAACCGCAATTTATTAACCTCGTGAAAACCGACACCGACGAATGGCGTCAAGCCAACGACAACCGTGCCGTAAGGAAAAACCTGACAATCCCCGCGTGGTTAAACACGAAAGCCGAAAAAGCGCACGTAAATTTTTCGGGAATCCTCCAAACGGCATTAAAGGAGTATTTAAACATCGCATAACGTTCATGCAGCGGCGGGGCGACACCCTTATACTAAAATTACAACTCCCCCAACGCCCGCCGTATATCCGCGACAATCACATCCGATATCGCGTCCACCGCTTTCCTGCCCAACTCCACCGAAGAAGTCTCCCGCAAATCCTCACCAAAGTCCCAATTCGCGCTTTCCCGATAAACATCATACGGCGCGTCGAAGTAAATTTTCATATCATCCATCTTTTGGTCATAAGTTTCCCAGCGGATTTTATCGGGGTACAAGTACCAGAACATGGACGTCTCCCACTTACCCGCGTGGTCGCCGGGCACCTTACCGTCCACGGTAACGCCCTCGTATTCGGGCTTGGCGATGATGCGCACGTCGGGGTTTGCGCGTTGGAAATCGGCGGCAACCTTCTTCAAAAAATCCACCTGGCAATCCCCATAATGCCCCGTAATAATGGCGATGACCTTCCCGCCCGCTTTTTTCAATTGCTCCATCGTTTCGTAGAAGAGGGGATACATCAGTTCCTCGGAGTACGTGAGCGTACCCGCATAAGTGGAAAAACCCGGCCGACCGTAATAATTGGGCGGGAGTACGATGCCGCCGCCCAGCTTGCGCGCGGCTTCCAGGCAAATGATGTGGATTTTGAGCGCGTCCTGCCCCAGCGGCAAATGGTTGGCGTGCCATTCCAATAAACCCGTCGGCACGATAAAGACGGGACATTCCTTTAACGCCTGCACGAAATCGTTGGGGAACATGTACTCGTACCTGTATTCCTTCATTTACATCACCTTCCGTCGGTTATTTTATACGCATGATACCATGGTTTCGTCGCTTGTTTGTATAAATGTAAAATCAACGGTAGCGTCCGAAGCCTTCGGTCGATATGACCGAACCGTCCGCCATCACCCATAAAACCTCGGCACCGTGGTTAGCAAGCAGCTCCCGCGCCGTGCCTATGTCCATGATAAAAACGGCGAGGGAAAGGATTTCCGCCGTAATGCCGTCGGGGTGGATGACGGTGGCGGAGCGTACGGTATCGGCGGGCAAAAGCGTACGCGGGTCGATGATGTGGGGGCCGCGCAGGTAATCGCCGCTGGTGAACACGGCAAGGTCGGCAACCGACAGCGTATCGATCATCGCGCTCGGATGGATAGGATCATTAACCCCTATCCTCCAGGCGTTTCCGTTTCTGTTTCCGTTTCCGCCGGGCGGGCCGTTCGCCGTGCGTACGTCGCCGCCCACGGATAATATGAACGACGCGAACCCCGCGTCAATGGCCTTTTGCACAGCGCGTTCCAAGGCGTAGCCTTTGCCGATGCTACCCACGTCCAGCGCCATGCCCGCATGGGATAAAAAAACCGTACCTTTTTCCTCGTCAATGATGATTCCGTTGATATCGGTGAAGCGGTCGGCGGCCCGCAGCGCGTCCATATCGGGCAGACTTGCTTCGCCGGATGAAATATAAGTCCGCCAAATGGCCGTTATCGGGCCGATGGCGATATTCACAACGCCGTCGGTCATGTGATAAGCGCGGATACCCGTCTTGATCATGTCCAGCAAATCGGGGTGCGCTTCCACGGGGCGTATCCCCGCTTCGGCGTTTATCGTGAAGATATTATGGATATCCGAGTATCCGTTAAAAGCGTCGAACAAACGGTACAGCCGTTGCAGTTCGCCGTACATGATATTTACGAACGCGTCGAATTCCTCCTGTGACCGCGCGTAACCCATGATGTGGGTCACCGTATCGAACAATTCCAGGGAAACGAAGCTAAAGCGCGTGTATTCCGCGGGCGGCATATTATTCGGTATCGCATGGCTACCAGAGGGTGAATCGTACGGTATATCGTTTTTAAACGGGGGCGATGTGTCGCGGCAACCCGTAAGGATCAGTAAAAGGAATAAATATATCAACCTTCGCACGGCTACCAACCCCCGTGTATTTTCTTGAATACCGGCATGATCACCCGAAGGGACAGCCCCGTAATCGTGCCGAAGATTGCCCCGGCGATCAACAATATCGGCAGGTAGAACATGAACAGCACCCAATTTTGCAACAGCAAGCAAGCGGCGAAAAGCTGCGCGGCGTTATGCCCGACCGCCCCGGCGACGCTTAAGGAGACGTAGGAAACCTTGTCCTTAAAAAGCCGCCACAAGAGATACATCACCGCAATCGAAAACAACCCGCCGCACAAGCTCAACAATCCGGCGACGGGCCCGCGCAGCAGCAAATTAAAAAACGCCTTCAACGCCCCCATGGCAAAGGCTTCTTTTTTCCCGACAAAAAAGAATATGTACATAACAATGATGTTGGACAAGCCGATTTTGGAGAATTGCGGCGGCAGCATGGGCAGCGGCGGCAGCATCCGTTCGAGGAATATCAAAATGATGGCAAGGGAAAGCATCGTCCCCATGAAAGCCGTTTTTTTAACCGATGGTTTCAACCGTTATACATCCTTTAACGCGTAAACATATCTATTCCGTCGGCGTTGCCGTCTTCGCCCAATATTACCATAACCAAACGGTTGGGCAAGCAAGCGGCCATTTGCCCGGGCAGGCTTATGAATCCGGTGCGGATGCATATACGGTCGGGGCAATCGGATTCGGTGAAAGCGATGCGCCCGTTATTGATTTCAAAAACAACATGGGGCGCGGACGGCAAGGAAAAGGTTTTATCTTCATCCAAGTAAACGGTGTACGCTGTGCCGTTGTGGGTTATCTCCGCGTAAATCCGCGCGTTGTTGTCGGCGGGACCGCTCCCGCATTGCCGTATAAAAAGCAATAAAAACCCGATTGCCAATACCGAAACAATCAATATAATGTCCTTCTTTGAAAAAAAGACCCGTTCCATTTACAGGGGAATTTCCCTGTCCGTAATTCCCGCGGTACAAATATAATGCCGTTCGCTTTCCGGCATCCCCAACGTATACGGGCACGGTTCCGCGAACGCGCCGGAGGTACCTTTCACCGAAGCGTTCCCCCGCGAAACCGTAACGCAAGCGAATACGGCCTCCTCATACGGCACGACGCAATTGATATACGGATATGCCTTTTCGGTTGCGTCATCGTAGCGGGCGTACCTGTATTCCCACCCCACCCAATGGCAGGAAATGCTGTTGATATCCAAACAGGGTACGCCCGCGAAGTACTGCATGCCGTCGAGGTGCGTATGGCCGTTGATGCTTAGGCATACGCGTTTTTTATCGGCGTTTATGCGGGTGATAAACCGTGCAACACGGTCGTGGTTTTCGATGCCGCCTTCGTATAAAGGATGGTGAGAAAGGAGTATCGCCGGTTTGCCGGAGGATAAAATTTCCGCTTCCAACCACGCGAGCTGTCCTTCCGATATAGAGGGTTCCGGGCCTTCGCTTGTGTCAAGCGCGGCGAAGAGGTAACCGTTAACCTCAAATGAATGGAAGGTGTGCGGCATCCCCATAAAATCAACGAATACACCCTTCGGACAGGCGTCCGAATCGTGGTTGCCCATAACATGGTAAACGGGTATGCCGCAACCGTTAAGCAACGCGAGGATTTCGCGCTTTTCTTCGTCCCGTTCGCAGTAGAACCATTTATCCTTGCGTAGCGCGACGCCGTTTTTTATCAGAAAATCGTTCGGCGGATACATAATATCGCCTAAGTTGAGGATAAAATCGGCGCGTTCCTTTTCGGCGGCCTCGATGACCGCCCGCACCCTCCTTACGGCGTCGAACATGATGTCCACATGCAAATCGGCGAACGCGATAAATTTAACGGACATGAACAAACCCCTTGGTTTGCGCCTTTTCGGGCTTGCCTTGGGTGAAGGTGCCGTTTTTATCCCGTTTCGTTTTACCTTTATATTGTTCGAATGTCCTGTGGTCGTTTGTGATCCAGCGCCATCTCAGCTTCGCGGCGTCGCTGTAATAACGGTTGCCTTCGAATTCCACCGCCCTCGTATTCTTTATGTTTATGAAAAACCCCGACGACGAATAGATAATATTATCGCGGAACACCCTGCGCCCCGTACCCGCGTAGTCCACATTGGGGGAAGTTATAGCGGGCTGTTTGCCGTCCGCGGGGTTTGAATAGATAAAGTTATCGTGGAAGTCGAAGCCGTCGATCTTCCCCCCATTCCATGTGAGGAAGTAAACCTCGCCCCAGCCCACAACTTGGTTGTTGCCGAAGTAATTGTGCCTGATGACCGTGTTTGACGTGATATGTTCGTCGGGTTCGGGCATCCCTTCGTAGTAGCCCGCGCCGAATACGCTGATGCCGTAGGTGTCGTTGTCGTGGGCATAGTTGTATTCGTAGGTGTTGTTCTTGCAATAGAAGTCGATGTCGAACGCGCCGCCGTCCGTGCCGTGCATGGGGCTGTGCGCGAAGGACGCGTCGTTGCCCGTAACGAGCGCGTCGGTACAGCGCCACGTCCATATGGAATTGGGGGAATAACCCACGTTGACGGGTGACTTGCCCGTGTGGAAGGCGACGTTGTCCTTGATCAAAACGTTTTTGGAACACATGACGAGGATGCCGTCGTGGCCCACGTCATGTACGAAGCAATTTTGTACGATAATATTTTCGCCGCGTTTTTTCGTCCCGTACGCGCTGCACACGAATATCCCTTCGCCGCGGGTCGTGTTGTACGCCTCGCAGTTTTCGATCAGTACGTTGTCCCAATGCACGGTTGCGGTATGGGTGGTGCGGGCGTCGTACACGTTGAAGCAAATCGGCCCCGAATAGGCGTCGTCCTTACGGCTCGGCCATTCCTGCCCGACTTCGTACACGGAGCAATTCCTAACCGTAAAGCCCGAATAGACATGCCCGTCATCCCTGTCCGAGCCGACGAAGATGCCCCATATCCGCCCGCCGGTTATGTTAATGCCGTCAATGACCCACCCGCTTGTGTTGTACAGGACGATCCCGCCCGCGTCGCGCCACGCGTTGATAACGGGGCGCGGACCCTCCCCGCAGGAAGTTACCGTGATGGGTTTATCCGCCGTGCCCGCGCCCAACGGCGCGAACATGCCGTAAAAGACCTTACCCCGCGCGAGCTTGATTACGTCGCCCGGTTTAAACGTCTTCGTTTTGATCGCGTCATATTCCTCCTGGGTTTGGATGCAATAAACGCCGTCCGCGGCTTGGCCGCCGCACTCGCACGGCAGAGCGGGGCCTTCCTCGGGTGTGTGGGTGAAGTAGGGGAGCTTTAACTCGACGTTTTTATCGAAGCGGTGCGCGCGGTAATCGGGCTCGCCCAGCAGCGACTCGACGGCGAAGGCGAGCGTATAGGCGCGCGGTATACCGGCGCAGCGCCATACAGCCTCCCCCGTATCCGACAGCAGGACAAGCAGCGGCGTATGCTCGGCTTCATACCTGTCAACCAGCGCGCGCGCGTCCTTGATAAATCCGAGTTCACCCAACGCCGCGTCGTATATGAAGTTACCGTCCGCCGTGCCTTTCGCGTCCGCCAATTTAACCGTAAGGCCCGCGCCGCGGTAATGCGCCTGCATACTTTTGCAAAAATTGACCAGCCCCCGCACTTCAGCGTCCGCGCGGTATTGCGCCGCGTCGATAAAGACCAACAAAGTATTATTAAACCCTTCCATAACGAACCTCCATCGGATTATATTTGGAATTATTTGCGAAGCGGCTTAAATATAGTGAAATTGTTTACATAATGCAATAGTATCGCCATAATAATATGTATGGATTGACAAAAGAAGCATAAATATGGTACACAGTTATCATCATTTTTAACAAACATTAACTTCTGTCCTATTAGGTCCGAAGTTAAAAAGCTCCGCCAAAAAGAGGAGGATTTACATGTTAAGGAAAATCAACCGGCTTTTGCCGGTCTGCCTCATGCTTGCGCTGGTTGTAACCGTCGCGGCTTGCGGCAGGGGGAACAACGACCCCGAACCCACACCGGGCGGTACGCCCCAGCAAACCGCGACCCCGGCCCCCGCGCCCACGCCGCAGTTGCAAGAGACGGTAATCGACCCCGTGGAGCCCGAGCTTAACCTCGTGATTGTGCCCCCGGCGAGCGCCGACCCGGTATCCGGCCCCAATGTGGGCCCGCGCACGGCCTCCGGCTTCCAGCCGCTTTCAACGCTGCCCGCCGATACGGTGGGTGAAATTACCATTTTAGCGGGCGGGGACCACGGCTTGTTCAGGGACATCGTTAACAACCCGCCGGAATTCACATCCGACAACTGGGGCGCGCTGCTGGTTAACTATACGGCGGCGAAAGCCTTCAACGAACTGTACCCCAACGTCATCTTTAACGTTATGAGCGTAAATTACTATAAGAATACGGATGAAGTCACGTTCTCCCAAGGGCTGCTTAATTCACAGGCCCAATGGGGTATTTTACCCGACATTTGGGAAACGCATAGTTTGGTCCTCCATGTCCTGCAGGGCGAGGTTTCCGACCTGTCCCGCTACAGGAACGAAGCGTCCTTCGGCGTATTCAACCCCGCGCTGATGGACATGATGAACTACAACGGCGCGCAAATGGGCTTACCCGCGTGGTTCGGCTCATGGGCAACGACAATCAACATCGACCTTGCGGAATCCTTGAACATCCCGGTTCCGCCGCTCAATTGGAATTATGACCAGTACGTGGATTTCATTTCCCAGGCCGACATGGTAAACGTAATCGGCGACATACAAACGATCGGTTCGTGGCTGGGCATCGGCGCGAGGGACATCGCCTGGAGCGCGACCCATAACGGCTACGTCAACTTCGATACCCCGGAAGTAAGGCGTTTGATTGACCTTGAGCACCGCACGGGGGCGTTTACCGTATACCCCAGCAATTGGAATGTACAGTCCGTAGAAACGCTGTTGAACGAATATTGGTGGTGGGCCCCTTACATGTTCGCCAGTGACGTGCTGCTGGCCAACAGTTGGGGCGGTTGGGACTACGGCAACCACGCCAACCCCGGCGGAGGGAATGCGTGGGCTTTATACATGCCCGGCCGTTGGGACATGTGGCCCGTGCCCGGTTCCGGTGAAATGGGGCCGTCGCTGTCTACGGTATTCGACCCCGTCGTAATCCGCAACTTCACGGGGCAAGCCAACGCGGATTTGCAACTGGACCTCACCTACGCCTTTGCCGCTTTCCTGTACGGCAGCGTTGAAGGTACCCGCGCGCGCCACGTTGAAGGCGTATATGTGACCAACGAAGAAGGCGAACGCGTATTCTACACCTCCGTCAGCGACTCCTGGCCGGTGGTACGCGCCCCGTACTTCGACCAACACATGGAAATTTGGTATGAAAGCCAATCCGACTTGTTCCGCACCCTGCCCGGCTTCCAAAACATCCTGCGTCTGCTTGCGGAGGGGCAAATTTGGAACATGGACGCGCGTACCTTCCCCGATGAATTTGTCAGGGATGGCCAAATCGTAAACGCGTTCGCGGATTGGAACGACCGCATGGAGGAAAGCGTAGCGGGCGTACCCTTCTCCGACCCCGCGTGGCCCGACCGCGTAAAAGCAAGGCTGGCCGAATGGACGGAAACGACCAACCACGGCTTGCAATTGGCCAACCAAGCCATCCGCGACGCGATGGCACGCTTCTACGGCTACGAATTCAGGTATGAATAAACGGACAGATTAAATTGGAATTGGGAGGGGGAGGAAAACTTCCTCCTCCCGGTTTTTACATATCTTATTTTCCCTTGGATGTGATGGCGGATGAAAGACAAAATCGTACCTAAACTTAAGGTATTCCTGTTTGTCATCATTCCCGTTTTGGTCGTCGTTTTCGCTTACCGCGCCGCCGGAATGCGCCGTGTCAATCAATTTTTGGCCGATACGGCCGACCCTGCCTTATATACCGCGGCCGTTGATTTAATTAACCGTACGCTGGTTAACTTCGATTTCAATTATTTCCATTACCAAGCGCGGCACCCCCACGCGCGCCCTGCCGCGGGCGGGGACATTGCCGCTTTCAGCGCAAACGGGGACGGCCACGCGGTGCTTGCGCGCGGCGAAGCCCTGGATTTACGCGTCACCGTACCCGAAACGGGTTTATATAACATCTATGTAAATTACCGGATACCGGGGGAAACGCTCCTGCCCGTTACCGTATCGCTGTATATAAACGGGCAGCTCCCTTTTAGGGAAAGCCGTACGCTGGACTTGCCCTTTATTTTCAAGGACGAGCATAAAAATTACGAACTCGACCGCTTCGGCGACGAAATGCTGCCCCCGCAAATCCGCGTACGCGACTGGCGCGGGCAGCAGTTGTTCGATTCCAACTACGTGTCGCTGATGCCGCTGGAATATTACCTGGAAGCGGGCGAGCATGAGATAAGCCTGCGTAATATCGTGCGCAGCGATGTGTGGATACGGGACGTAATCTTCAAACCCGCGCGGGTATTACCCACACACGAGGAATATATTGCGCAAATGGTCGCCCAACACGGCGTCCCTTACGAAGCGGGTGAGCCTTTTATGCAAGCCCTCACCGCAAATGAATACGCCTTTACCGTATCGTCGGACATCGCTGTGCGGAGTTGGAACGACCCGTCCTTCGCGCGTTTTTCCAACCGTTCGCTGTTGATTAACTTCGCGTTTTACCATTTATTCGGCTCGGAGGTCGCGTTTGAGTTTACCGTACCGCGCGCGGGCTTTTACAGCGTCGCCTTCCATTACGGCAACCCCTACGTGGAAGCGAGCCATTTCCATAACATCATGGTCAACGGGGAAATCCCCTCCGCATCCTTCGCCGCCGTGGAGGCAACCGCCACAGGCATGAATTTGGGCAACCTGGAAATCCTTGATGATAATGGTAAACCATTACGGGTATTTTTGCATGAAGGCAGCAATATCATATCCATCAAGGGCGTGCGCGGCCCGTACGCGTCCGTCATCGACGATTTGCAAACGCTTTTGCTCCACATAAGCGAATTTATACTGGACGTGCGCAAGATCACCGGCGCGGAGGTGGACACCAACCGTACGTGGCGTTTGACCCGCTACCTGCCCAACACCGTACCCTTCCTGGAAGCGTATCAAGTGATCTTAGAAGAATCCATCCGCCGCATCGAGCCTTATATGGCGTCGGGCATCCATTCCGATGTGATTGCGTCATTAATCGACGCGGTTTCGCATATCCGCTTTATGCTTGTGTTCCCCGACGAGCTGCCCCTGCATTTGGAACTGCTGGCGGGTGAAGCGGGCTCGGTCATGGACTATATTTCCCACGCGCTAAACTTCATCATGTACCAGAATATGGTGTTCAGCCAAGTGTTCGTATACAACGATTATCCGTTGCCGAGGGCGAACCTGTCCTTCCCCCGGCGGGTTGCGTCGATTACCGAGCAGATTTGGCTGTCCTTCGTAAGCGACCGTTACCGCGTCGTACCCGATCCGGAAATATTGAATGTGTGGGTCAACCTTTCCCCCATGCATATCAACACCTTGCAATCCATGATAGACGGCGACTTTACGCGGCGCACGGGTATCGACGTGCGCGTATCGCTCATCCCCGACCTTAACCGCTTGGTGCTTGCCAACGCCGCGGGGGAAACGCCCGACATCGCCATGGGGCTTTCCGCGGGGGGCGCGTTTAACTTATCCTCACGCAACGCGTTGCATGACTTGTCCTTGCAGCCCGACTTTTGGCAAGTGGCGTCGCGCTTCCCGCCGGGGTCGTTGGTGTCTTATATATTCAACGAGGGCGTGTTCGCCGTGCCCGACCAAATCAACTTTAACGCGCTGGTGTACCGCACGGACGTGTTTAATTCGTTGGGCTTAGCCGTACCCGACACATGGAACGACGTCATCGATATCCTGCCCGAATTGCAACGCTTCGGCATGGACTTCTACCATAATATCGCGTTCGTGGACGGTTTTAAGGGCTTCCCGAACACCGTGCCCATGATTTATCAGCACGGCGGTTCCCTGTACGCGGAGAACGGCTTGGCCTCCGTGATTACTTCGCCGGAGTCGATGGCGGGCATACGCTTTTTGAGTTCACTCTTTACCTACCATGCCTTGCCCACGACGGTGGCGTCGTTTTTCAACTCCTTCAGGACGTCGCTTGTCCCCATCGGCATCGTGGACAACATGACCTATAACATGATACGGAACGGCGCGCCCGAACTGGAGGGCCTATGGTCGTTGGCACCCCCGCCGGGCATAACGGACGCGAACGGCGAGGTACAGCGTTGGTTCGTGACCGAAAGCAATTCGGCTTGCGTCATCTTCGCCGATTCGCCCCATATCGACGCGGCGTGGGAATTTATCAAGTGGTGGACATCCACGCCCGTGCAAGCGGGCTTCGCAAACACCATGCAAACGCTGTACGGGCGGACGTTTATGTGGTTCTCCTCCAACATGGAAGCGCTTGCGCAAGCGCCGATTAACCCCGACGACTTGGACGTCATCCTCGACCAAATCGAATGGCTGCGCACCGTACCCTTTACCCCGGGCTTCTATGAGCTGGAGCGCGGCTTGTCGAACATATGGAACACCATCGTCTTTGACGGCACGCCGCCGCGCAACGCGGTTGATTCGGCGATGCCGACCATTAACCGCGAACTGACGCGCAAGATGCGCGAGCTGGGCTTCGTAAACGCGGCGGGATACCAAACGCGCCCGTACGTCGTGCGGGAAATTGATTGGGTAATCGAAATGCTTGAGCGGTACGGGGGGGTGAGGTGATGGAGGGCGTTGAAAATAAAAAGATAAGGAAGTATTCACGCGACCGCAGGATAGAGTTCTTTTCGTCGCTTGGGATGCTGGCACCTTACGCGATTTTGTTTACGCTGTTTATCGCCGTGCCCGTCGTTATCGCCATCGGCTTGTCCTTCACCGTGTTCGACGCGGTGCAGCGCCCGACCTTCGCGGGGATGCTCAACTATATTACGCTGTTGACGCAGGATGAAATCTTTGTACGGCACGTACTGCCCAACACGTTTTTGTTTTCCATTATCGTGGGGCCGGGCGGGTTTATTTTGTCCTTTATGATGGCATGGCTGTTATCGCAGATACAAAAAGGGCCGCGTACGGTTATCGCCTTAATCGTATACGCGCCGTCCATGGTTGGCGGTGTGTTCGTGCCTGTCATATGGCGGATGATTTTTTCCGGCGACCGCCGAGGTTTGGTTAACGCGGCGTTGATCAATTGGGGGATTGTCGAACAGCCTATCCAGTTCCTGTTAAGCCCTACGTGGATAATGCCCATTATTATATTGGTTACGCTGTGGTCGAGCATGGGCATCGGCTTCCTGGCGCTGTTGGCGGGTATATTGAACATTAATGAGGAATATTACGAAGCCGCGTACATCGACGGCTTGAACAACCGCTTCCAGGAAATCGTGTACGTAACCATCCCCAACATGCGCCCTCAAATGCTCTTCGGCGCGATTATGAGCATCGTGGGCGCGTTTACCGCGGGCGCTATCGGCGTGCAGTTAACGAACGTGAACCCCACGCCCCAATACGCGGGGCAGTTAATCCTAAACCATATCGACGATTTCGGTTTGATCCGCTTCGAGATGGGATACGCGGCGGCGTTGAGCGTGGTACTTTTGCTGATGATTTGGTTCTTTTCCAAGCTGTCCTATTCCTTGTTCGGGGAGAAGCCTGATGAATAGACGAAGACGTTCCAAATTCGCCGGGACCAAGATAAACCCGACCACCTTCCATCGGTCGCAGGTAAAGTTTTACTTGATACTCCTGCCCATATGCGTCTTTATGGCTGTGCCGATTATCTTCGTCATCGGGCAGGCGTTTAAATCGCTGGGTGAGCTTTTTATGTTCCCGCCTTCGATTATCCCCCTGCGCCCCACCACCATAAATTTCCGCACGTTGTTCCTCCAGTCGTCGATTATGGCCATCCCCATGTGGCGCTTTTTGATTAATACGCTGATTGTGGCGGTTTCCGTGGTTGCGCTTAACATGGTCGTCACCGTTTCGGGCGCGTATGTACTTTCCAAGAAAAAGTACCGCTTCACCCGAGTATTTTTCAAGATGAACCAAGTGGCGCTTATGTTCGTGGCTACGGCGGTGACAATTCCCCGTTACCTCGTCGTTTCCAACATCGGTATTATGAATACTTTCTTCGGGCATATCCTGCCCATTATGGCGATTCCCGTAGGGCTTTTCCTGTTGAAGCAGTTCATTGACGTGTTGCCCGACGCGCTGTTCGAAGCGGCGAAAATCGACGGCGCTAACGACTTCTACATCGTAAAGAGCATCGTCATCCCCCTAACGAAGCCCGCCCTCGCCACCATGGCCATCCTCTCCTTCCAAATGACCTGGGGCAATACGGAAACCTCCAACCTCTTTACCACCGAGGAAGCGATGCGGACACTTGCCTATTTCTTCAATTCTTTAATTGCGGGTGCGGCGTCGGTCATCGGCGGCGCGGGTATCGCGGCGGCGGCGGGGTTGATTATGTTTGTCCCCAACTTGATTATATTCATCTTTATGCAGTCCAAGGTAATGAGTACGATGACGCATTCGGGGATTAAATAACGTTAAGGACGGAAAGCGGGTGAAGCCATGACGAAAAAAATAATGTACGCGTTATTAATCATAATCGCTTTCTTTTTGCTTGCGCCGGTTCGGGTGGGTGCCGACCCGTCCACGTCCTTTACCTATGTGTTGACCCAGCGCGGCTTTACCCGAAGCCAAAACGCTTATCTGCCCGGTATCGCGCTTACGGGCTTGGGGCTTAACGGCCCGCAGGATATGTTTATCGACCGCAATGACAATATATTTATCGCCGATACGGGCAACCGCCGTATCGTCGTGTACGACAGCCGATCGGGCGAGATTAATTGGGTGCTGGAGCATCCGTCCTTTAATTCGCCGCGCGGCGTCTTCGTTACCGAGCGGGGTTATATCTATGTAGCGGATGCCGCCGCGATGGCGGTCTTCCGTTTTTCGCCCGCGGGTGAGCTGTTGGAAACCTTCGGGCGGCCGACGGAGCCCGCGTTCGGCACGACTTCCTTTAACCCTTCAAAAGTTGTCGTTAACAACCGGGGCAATATGTTCATCGTAAGCGAGGGCGTGGCGAGCGGTGTTATACAGTTGTCCAATAACGGCAACTTCCTCGGCTTCTTCACCACCAACCGCACGCGCCTTTCCTTTTTGGAAATGATACAGAACTTGATCTACACCCGCACGCAGCTTGAACGCGTGGCCGACCGCGTACCCCCCACGATTGCGAACATTTTCATCGACAGGCGGGGGATTATTTACACGGCAACGGGGGGTACGTTCGAAGACGCGATACAAAAACACAACGCCGCCGGCGTAAATATGATTGAGGCGTTTTCCCCCGGCGGGTCCGTAGTGGCGGTGTGGGTGGACGAGCAAGGCATTATGTACGGCATATCCGTGGATGGGATTATCAACGTGTATTCGCCCGACGGCGGTTTGCTGTTTTTAATGCCCGCTATCGGGCGTCCCTACGGCGCGGGCCTCGGGGATGACCGCGCGGGGTTGTTCCACACGGTGTCGGCGATAGCGACGGATTCGCGCGGGTATATATGGGTTTTGGACAGCCACAAGGGCTTCTTGCAGAGTTTGGGGCCCACGTCCTACGCCTTAAATACGTACTTCGCGCTGACGCTGTTCAACGAGGGCGAATACGAACAATCGCGCAGGGTATGGACAGAGGTGCTGCGGCTCAACCAAATGTCCTCGCTGGCACATTCGGGCATGGGCAACGCGTATATATTCGACTTCGAATACGAACAGGCCCTGCACCACTTCCGCGTGGCGGGCAACCGCTATATGTATTCGCAGGCGTTTTGGGAAATCAGGAATATATGGTTGCAGCAATACCTGGGGACGTTCGCGGCGGCTATCGCCGCGGTATTTATCGCGGTATCGCTGTTTGTACGGTTTGATAAGAGGAAACGGGTAAAACGCGCGAAAGCGTTTATCGGAAAGCAAATCAAGCGTGTGCCGCTCTTGTACGGCGTGTTGTATTCCTTCCATGTGGCGCGGCACCCCGTGGACGGTTATTATCAAATTAAGATGCAAAAAGCAGGCTCGTTTGCGGGTGCGACAATCCTGTACGCGCTTCTGTTCGCCGCGTTTTTGTACTACCAAGCGGGCAAGGGCTTCATCTTCCAATACCAAACGCTGGCGGAAATGGACTTGGTTTCGCTTATATTCGGCTTTTTCGTGCTTTTGTTCATGTTCATCTTCGGTAATTATTTGGCGTCCTCTATCTTGGACGGGGACGGAAAGATGAAGGAAATCTATGTAGTGCTGGCGTACGCGAGTATGCCTTTAATATTGGCGCTGGTGGGTGTGACGCTCATCACCCATGTATTTACGCTTAACGAAATCGTCTTTATTTGGTTCTTTTTGGGCTTGGGTATATCGTGGACGGTAGTCAACGTATTGCTGGGCTTGACGGAGATACACAGCTACTTCTTCCGCGAAACGCTCAAGAGCGTGTTTGCCACATTTATATTAATGCTGGTGAGCGGGTTAATCCTCATGATTTTTTCGGTCATGTGGACGCAGGTCACCCAATTTTTATTAAACATCGGAGGGGAGATTTGGCGCAATGTCACACGCAGCTTCTAAGCGGTTCAAGGTTAAAATATTTGCGGGGCTTGCGGCGGTTTTGATTGCCGCGGGTGTGTTTTCCGCGTTTCGGTTAAGCGCGCACATCCCCACGATACGCGAAACGCTCCCCCCGCCGCTTCAATTGACGTCTGCAATCGATACGACCGAAAATTATCTGCTTCTTTACGAAACGGAGTACCTGTCCTTCTACTACACACCCTTCGGTAACATTGCCGTATCCGACAAGCGCGGCGAAACGCCTTTCGTATGGAAAACGGGCTTGGATATACCCTTTAATTCGGACATCGACGTAATGCTCATCGGTATGGACGCGGACGAAATCACCGCGCGCGGCATCACGAAGGAGGACCGTTTGTCCGACATCCACGTCGCGTTTGCCAATTCGTTGATTCTTGTGGAATTTATCAACCCGCGCACCAACAATACCACTACGGTCGGCAACGCGTCGCGCAGGGGTGTTGAGTCCGCGTTTTACGGCGTGGAGCATGACCCTTCCCGTTATGTAATGATAATCACGATCGAGGAAGCGGACATACAATTGTGGCTTCATATCCGTTTTACGCCCACGGGTATGGAATTAAGCGTGCCGCAATCAAGCATACGGGGTGAGGAAGCGTACCGTTTGGCCGCTATTACGCTCGCGCCGTTTTTGGGTGCGGCCGGAGGCGCGCGTTTGCATTACAACCCCGAAACGCAGCAATTCGACATACGCGTACCCAACGAAATGCCCCCGGCCTATGCCCTGCTGCCCGACGGCAGCGGCGCGCTGGCGCGCTTTAGGGAGAATTACGTGGAATTAACCATGTACAGGCAACCCGTATTCGGGTCAAACTATTCCCACCATTTTGACAATATGAATTACCGCGGCTTCATCATCCCGCCATTCGACCCGCTGATGCCCTTGTACGGCGTAGCGTACGGCCATGATGAATTTGCCTTCCTTGCCCACGCCGTAAGTGGCGGGGAATATATGGAGGTCATCTTCCGCCCCGCGCAAAACGTAACGTTCTATAACTGCGTGTTCGCGCGGTTTGAATACAACCGGTTCTATTTCCAGCTCTTTCATACATTGGGCAGCACATATGGCGGCGACGGTTTCCAATCCTTATTGGAGCCGCCGAACCGCTTCGATTTGGCGTTGAACATCGAGTTCCTTGCGAGCGCGGGGGAACATGCCGCCAACTACGCGGGTATGGCCCGTTATTACCGTGATTATCTGCTTTCCACGGGGCAATTGACCCCTTCAAGGATACCCCGCGAGGGCGACATCCCCCTGCATGTGGATATCCTGATGTCGGACGTACGCAGCGCGCTGGCGGGTATCACCAATGTCGTGGTTACGACCGCGGACGACGTGGATACGATGCTCGACTTGATCCGCGCAAACGGCATTACGAATATCCACGCGTCCCTGATGGGCTTTAAGGAAAACGGCTGGACGGCGGCACGCATCGATCGGAACAACTTCTCCAACGCCATCGGCACCCGCCGCGATTTCGAAAATTTAATCAACCGCCAACGGCAACAGGGCGCGGATATATCCTTCGCGCAGGACTACGCGAACATCAACAACCATAATTCCACGTTCATTAACCATGCGGTGCGCCACATTAACGGCAGGTTTGTGGAAACATACTTCGACAGGATGTCCGCCTGGGCTACGAATATGCCCGTGGAATCAACGGCGCTGCTCCGCTTCGATAAAGCGGCGGACATGATCCGCAATTTCTCAAACACAATGGATTTTACGGATTCGATCACAATCATGGGTATCTCCAACCAGCTCTACAGCCAGCACAACCGCAACGCGACGTTCAGCGTGACGCAAAACATGGACATCATCCGCGGCGCGTTCTGCGACGTTTCCTCGCAAATGCTTGTCAATGCCGACGCGCCCAACCAATACCTGTGGGCGTATACGGACCGCTTCCTTAACACGCCGATGTTTTCGTCGCAATTTCTGGCGACGACGGACACGGTGCCGTTTTTACAGCTTGTCCTGCACGGTTCCGTCGATATGTTTTCGCCCCACGTTAACTTTTCATTCTACAGCCGCGCGGATATGCTGCGCATGATTGATTACAACGTTTTCCCGTCCTTCATGTTCACCATGCAGCCGTCGTATTTGCTGGCGCAAACCAACTCGTCCCACCGCTTCAGTACGGAATTTTCCCAATATGAAGCGCTTTTGTACGATGTATACGCGAAGGTAAACGGCATACTTCGTATGACCGCTGGCGCGCAATGGGTCAACCGCGAAGTCGTCAGCCCGGGCGTGGTCGTTAATACCTACGATAACGGTATGCGCGTCATCATCAACTATACCGCCGAAGCCGTAACGATCTTCGGCGTTACCGTCGATGCCTTAAGCGCGAAGGGGGTGCAAGGTGCGTAGGAAGAAAAGCGGCTTTAAATCAAGAAGGGAAAATCGCCTCGCCTATATCTTCATGTCCCCCTGGCTGCTCGGCTTTGTCGTACTTACGGTCATCCCGTTCTTCTTCACCATTTATCTGAGCCTGCACCGGGTCAGCCTCAGCTTCGTGTTCGGTTGGGAATTCGTCCCCGTCGGGTTCGACAACTTCGCGTCGGCGTTTTTACGCAACACGGACTTTACGCCCGCGTTGATTTCGTTCTTTGTAATGCTGGCGACGTATATACCGGTTATCGTAATCGTGGCGTTTTTGCTGGCGCTGGCGTTAAACTCCCGCGTAAGGTTCAAATCGGGCTTCCGTTCGATTTTCTTCCTGCCCGCGATTGCCCTGTCCGGCCCCACCATGCACCGCCTGATGGACGCGGGCACGACGCAGGTGTTCAGCCTGCGCGGCATCTTCGTGTACGACATCATTTGGGAATACAGCCCGTTGATCGCCAACGCCTTTTCCTACCTTTTTGAAAATTTCGTGCTTGTCTTATGGTTTACCGGGATACCCATCGTTTTGTTCATCAATGGTTTGCAAAAAATCGGCGAGCAGATACTCGAAGCCGCGCAAATCGACGGCGCAACCGGGTGGCAAATCCTGTGGAAAATCATCATCCCGATTATCAAACCCATCGCCCTGACGGTGACAATCTTCGCCATCGTGCAATTGAGCGTGTTCGCGGTCAATCCGGTATACGAGCTGATACTGGAAATGATGGACAACACGCTGGACGGCATGGGCCACGCGGCGACGTTCTCGCTGGTATACAGCATAATCGTGCTGATGTTCATCGGTATCGGATTGTTCATCTTCCGCACGAGGAGGGATGAGCGATGATTGAAAAATTAGCGCAAAGGCTCTCCGATTACCGCGCGCGGATTAAGGTTAAGCGGGGCTTCTTCACACAGGTATTGGTGTTCATCGTATTGGCGACCATCAGTTACGAATTCGTTTTTCCGTTGTTCAGGATGATCATGATATCCCTGATGACGCGGCACGACTTGCTGGACCCGACGGTTACGTGGATACCCACCGAGCCGACGTTCGCCAACCTGCGCATCGCGTTCGAAGTAATGGACGCGGCGCGCGCCACGTTCAACTCCATGTGGTATTCGTCCATGCTGGCGGCGTTCCAAACCATCGTAGCCGCGCTGACGGGTTATGCCCTTGCGCGCTTCGACTTCAAATTCAAACGGTTTTGGCTGGTAATGCTCATCGTAACCTTTGTATTGCCCATACCGCTTTTATCCGTGCCGCGCAATATGATGTTCATTGAACTGCACCGCCTGACGGAAATCCGCTTCATCGGCACCATCTACCCGCAAACCATACTGGCTATTTTGGGGCAGGGTGTGTATTCGTCCATCCTTGTCTTGATCTTCTACAACTTCATGCAGATGATACCCAAATCGTTGGACGAAGCGGCGGAGATCGACGGTGCCAACAAAATGCAGGTCTTTTACCACATCGGCATCCGCATTTCACTTTCGACGCTGTTGGTCGTCTTCCTGCTTTCGGTGGTGTGGAATTGGAACGAAACTTTTATGACCAGCATGTTCCTGCGGGGGAGCATTGATTTGCTTCCGTCCAACCTGATCCGGTTTGAAAACATGTTTAGTTCGAACGCCCCGCAAATGCCCACGCCCGGCGGCGCGATGGCGATGGTCAACGAAGCCTATATCATGGCGGGGACGCTGATATCCATGGCACCGCTGGTGATATTGTATTTCTTTGTGCAGAAACGTTTTATTAAGGGGATTGAGAGTACGGGGATAACGGGGGAATAAAAAACTAACCCCCCGAATGAGCCTTTGTAAATTTTACCCCCCGAAATCAACGCGTTTCGAGGGGTTTATAAAAGGGAGCGATTTAATGAGTACGCGTCACGAAGTAACGGTAAAACCCATCGATGAAGTCGCGAAATTTATGAAAAATTTAATACCCGTGAACATACCCGAAGCGTATACGTTAAAGCCAAGGCTTGAAAGTCTTGCAAGCGGGGAACGCATACGAAACGCTGTCGTTGCTTTTAAGGACTTTATGTACTTATTTTTTGATCGTCTGATTACGGACGGACATTTATATGCCAAACCGCCCAAAAAACCGAGCAGTATGACGGACTACCCGTTTTTAAGTAATGTTGCCTGTCTGTTGGTTGAAATGGGCTATTACAGCAAATTAGCCGATAGCGGCGAATCGTTATTGATAACCGAAATGCCGTCATGCAACGCATATATAGATGAAAACGGAAAAAGAAAGGGCCCCAATATTTCCGGCGTTAATACGATGGAATGTCTGCGGTTTTTATCGCTTTGCGGTTTTGCCTTCAACGGTATTGATTTTGAAGCAAAAACGGTTGTTATTTCGCAAGCCCAACCGTTGGAAGTGACCTATCCGAATCATCCCGTAATGCTTACGGGACTAAAAGCCATGGCGATTGCGGATAAAGAGCTGCGCAAGAGAAGAGGGTGGAACGATAACAGCATTTTACGGTGCGATTACAGGCTGCTCAAAGAAGAAGACACAGATACAAGCGATGTTTTGAAGGATTTTTTGCACCCGTTACCCGAGCAAATCCAAGCCTTTGCCTTAAAATTACATCATCGTTATACAAGCATGGGAATGACCTGTTCAATAAGGGTATTGGGCGATATCAATTTTGCTTATGCAGACGTAAGGAAAAGCCGGAGGGACTTATCACCCACGGATATCTATTCGCTCAGTATATGGCAAGTTTCCATTTCCATGAAAAAAGGTTATTCCCTATTCATAAGACCCAAGAAAACGGATAAATACAAAGACATTATCGAAAAATTCCCTTCACATCTGCGGGAGAAAATCGAAAAAAGCTACGGCTGCGACAGGAAGCGTAACGAACGCTGTCAAGGCGGCTGCCAAGGGATTCGCATACCCTTGGATGAATTAATATTGGATATAGGCGGGGATATCGAAACGTGGCTTGATAGTGAAATGTCGCTATCATAATACTTAAAAAGCACACATTCACCGTTCCCCAAGATGCAGCGCGCAAACTGTCGCGCGATTTGACATAATTATCAAATTTGTTTATGATAAGCATGTTCGTTCGAGGGACGCTTTGTCTCTCCGTAACGTTCTATTATCGGCTAAGCGATATAGAAGGTGACGCGTTTAAATGATATTTATGCGCCTCTGTTTCGCTATGCGTAAGCAATAGCGTTTTTTATTTTAAGGAGGGACATGCCATGTCAAAAAAGTTAAGGTTTCGGGTAAGTTCGTTTAAAAAATTTGAAAATCCGTACGACCAAAATGAAGCACCCGTTAAGTATCAATTCTTCGTAAAGGTTTCGGATGTGCCGGATGACCTTGAAGAATGGCTTAAGGTAAACCCCAGGGGGCAAAATTTGAATACCGATGTCGGCCGTGCGATCAGGGATTCACTAAGGAGCAGCGATAAAATATTCCACTTGTTAAACCGCGGTATTTGCTTGGCTGCGGAAGAAATAAAATACGACAACCAAGTAAAAAATGTTGAAATTACTTTATCGTCCATTGATAAACATGGGATTATTGACGGCGGGCATACGTTTAAATCGATAATGAAACACAATAATGATGATTTGAAGGGCATAGTCGATAAATACGTGCAATTCGAGGTCATTACCCATTCCAATGACATTGATACGATTGCCGATGCACGCAATACGTCCATACCGGTGAACAAAGCGTCAATTGAAGAATTACGGGGTTCATTCGAGCCGATAAAAGCGATTATCGAAAACGTAAAGGTCGGTTCGGATGCTTTTATTAAAAAGATCGCTTTCAAGCAGAATGAATTCGCGGGGAAAAAAGGGAACTTTATCGACGTACGTGAAATCATAGCGATAATCAACATGTTTAATCCGGAAATGTATGATCCGGAAGTAAACATCCACCCCATACAATCCTATTCCGGGAAGGAAGCCGGATTAAACAAATTTATCAACCTTGCCCCCCGCGGAGGCAAACGGGGCGATAATAATAGTAATTTTAGGGAATCGGTAATTACGCAAATGTCAGATATCATACCGGATATATTCAAATTATGGGATAAAATAGAACTTGAATTTGCTGAAACAGCAAATAAGGAAAACAAGAATTACAGTTCACGGCCTTATTCAAACCATAAAGAAGAAATCATTGAAAAATTATCGATGTTTTCAAATAAAGAAATGAAAATTACAATGCCCAAAGGGCTTATGTATCCAACGGTCGGCGCGTTCCGTTCGCTTGTTAGGAAAGGGGATGGGGATAAATTAACTTGGGCAATGGATCCTTTTACCGTATGGGATGAAAAAAAGGGTGCGCTCGTAGTTCAAGTAATGGATACGTCAAAGGACCTCGGCAACAGCCCCGATAAGATCGGCAAATCAAACTTATTATGGGATTCCTTATATAATCTTCTGTATATCCACAGGCTGCTTTATGAAAATAAAAAACGTTCACACCCTTTGGAAAAGGGAGGTTCGCAATGAAGGTTAGTGAAATTACCCGATTGGCGAAAAAACACGGCTGCTTCATTAAACGGAACGGAAAAAAACATGATATTTGGATAAACCCCGCTACAGGGGGTACCGCTCCCATACCGCGGCATCAAGGGAAGGAGATACCCACAGGTACGGAGGAAGACATAAAAAAGAAGCTGGGCCTTTAATAATCGAATAATATGTTTGTAAAAAACACGCAAACCGTCTATACTATTTTTAATGCAGAAAGGGTGAGCGCGTATGAGGTATGCATATCCGTCAATAATTACATTGGAAAAAAACGGCGCATACAGCGTACGTTTTCCGGATTTACCGGGGTGCGTTTCGTGCGGTTATGATGTTGCGGATGCAATCATAATGGCACAGGACGCGCTGTGTTTATGGCTGTATGACATGGAACAGGATAAAAAGGTAATCCCAAAGCCAAGCGACCCCAAAGCAATAAAAAAATCAAATAAAGAAATTGCCAGCATTGTGGCTATAGACACGGATGAATACCATTATTTTTATACAGGTACGAATGATATAATAACATAAATCGACAACGGTCGACAAAAGTGATAAAATAAAAGCATGGCATATGACGCGAAATTTCGGGGTCGTGTGTTGAAATACATCGACAAAGGTCACACAGTACAGGAAGCA
>WQZS01000011.1 GCA_009780585.1 Defluviitaleaceae bacterium
AGGTTGTTGTGAGCTGAATTATATTTGTAGACCTGTAGACCCAAACCTGTGCTGAAACATAGGTATCTATTTTTTTATACACACGCACGCGTGCGCGACAAAATAAAAATAACATTTCTCATATGTATATAATATATAGTCTACATACTCTACACATCTACATAAGGGGAGTTTTGCTGATAAACACTAGGTTTTTGGTGTAGCCCCAAGTGTAGCCCCTGTAGCGTTGGCAAGCTATTCCTCCCGGATAAAGCCGGACACGTCGCACCGCTTGGACAGCTTGATGTAATCCACGACCCATACCTTTCGGTTGGCTTCGCCCAGCCGCTTCTGCTTGTTCTCAACGAAGAACTCGGAGCTTGCCAATTGTTTGCGAAACTGGTCAAGATTGAGAACCTCCCCAACAATGGCACAATCCTTGCGATATCGGGTATACTTGTCATAAATGCCATCCAGCCATATACACAAGAAGTCCCGGTTGTTCTCGAAGGCGAAGTCCGTTTTTTCCTTCAGCGACATCCGGCTCATAATTTCGAATGACTGCTCAACGATGGATTTGTTAAAATATCCTCCGTCCAACAGATATTCCTTTGCGCTGTATTCGATATGAGATGTGCAAGCCTCGCGGTCAATCTTGAACACTTCATTCCACGAAACACCCAGCTTTCCGCATAGTTTTGCCATCAGGCACAACCCGGCATATATACAGCACAGGTTATCCTGTATGCGGATTGGGAATTCTTCGGAAAAGAATGCACGACCTTCTTCGAACCAACCAACGGCTTCGTCCGGCGTTGTGCCGAGGGCGACATCCAACAGCGACCGACCCAGCGCATTCAGTACCTTGCTATTATTCCGCAACCACAAAAAGCTGTCCCGATGCCCGGATTCCTTGTTGATGTCTTTTTTTGAGAACAACAGCTCAACCGTGCGTTCACGGATGGCAGACTCGTTCGCGCTCTCTTCCCCAGCAACAACGATTGGTGCAAGCAAATCATATACAACTGCGGTCTGGTCAGCGCGTCCTCGGACACCTTCGTGAAAATCGTAACTATCTCTAAGGTGATTGTACAGCCAGTTAAGCCTGTTTTTGTCTATTTTGCTGGGTTTAAATTCATCGAATGCTTGTGGGAAAATATTTGACGAATTGGATTCTCGCATCAACGTGAACGCTGTGACTTGCCCCGAAGCTGTAACCTTTACCCGCGAAAGAATCGGCAAAATAATGCGTTCCATCGTGTTTGACTTTCCGCTTCCGGCTTCGCCAATTAAAAACAAATGCGGATATTTTATTATCATCCTGCGCAAATGCGGCTTTATAAAACACCCTGCTGTCCATGCCAGTATCGGTACAGTCTTGGCTGGCTCGTTGTATGTTAAAATATGTTGCGATAACATACGCAAGCTGTCAAGCGTTATAAAATCGGCTTTCAGAATGTGGCTCTCTAAAACTTTGAACCGCTCCATTTGAACGATGTCGTTATTCTTTTTACCACCGACACCTACTGCCCCTGTTGTATCCACATATACGAGCTGTTTATTTCGCGGATATATTCCGATGACTCTTACGCCGCGCTTTTTCTGCCATTTCATCGCATACAAATAAATCTTGAACAGCTCTAAGTCGTTTTCGCCACCCATGAAGGACAGGGCAATTGTATTTTTGTTCAATACGTTTTTCAGCTTGGCAACCGTGGAAAAGTCGCTGGACAGTAGGTTTTGTGGGAATTTTTCGCCGCTTTCTGCGACAAACTCACACGAAATTTGAGCTTCGTCATCCGCGACCACCATTTCGTGAGGAATGACGGTGAAGTTTGTGATTTGGTAGAACTTGTCGCCTTTATTGCGGAAGTAGCATCCGCCGCTTGCATAAATATCAGGTTGTTTTTTCTGTGCCGGAGGCGAATATACAGAGTCCGTCATGTTGCAAGCGTTTGTGATTGTCTGTTCGCCATAGGTTGTTCCATCAGCAGAATGCCGCACATCCCATTTTTCCCGAAATAGTGACGACCTTCGGAATAAGCGGTCAATCTGCTGTACATTTTTGCCCGACCAGAAAGCCAGCTTCCGGCATAGGGCGAAATCGGCTTCTGATTGTGATTTGAACTTGCCCTGCCATTTCCTATCCCAAAGCGTGGAGAAGCCCTCACCATCCTTAGAAGCCTGTGCCAATTGGATTAGCTGGTCATCGTCCAGCTCGGACACTGCGCCGGGATGATTTTTTGATTGCTTTTTTGATTTCTTTGCCGGAGCGACATATTTTTGGTGAATATATTCAAGTGCGCCACCCGAATCCGTACCAATTTTTTCAATTGCATCTTGAATTTTTCGACCTGTTAATGTAAAATATCTATTAGACGAGTACATTTCGACACCTGTTTTGCTGTTGCGGTTTCCCCCGGCTGGCATGTCACCCTTGATGTAGACATGGAAACCTTTACCGCTGGGGCTTATCTCAATGTAGGTTGGCGGCAGATGAGCGATGATATCAGCGGCGATTTCGTTGAGGTTGCCAACTTCGTCCAAGCAGTTGTCAATGTCTATGAGGATTATACCATCCTCGGCAACCGTTACAAAGCCAATGCCGTTGTAGTTGTATTTTTCAGCACAGGTTAGTGCTTCATCCAGTGTACCCCACGTTGACGGGTTGCTGGCAGATGCTCGATGTCCTGTGATTGGCGAGTATGGAACTTTGGCTGGTTTGCCTGTTCGTTTGTCTTGTTCATACCGCCAGCAAACGTACTGGCGAAGCGAATGTAGTTCCTGTGGCAAGTCATCTTTACGTGGAAACTTGTCTTTTTCTAGCATATACAAGCCTCTCCTTGGATATTTTGTAGCTATATGTATATGCGGAGAAGGCTTGGGCGCGTTACTATAAAACTCCGATGAATTTATAGAGCTGGGATTTTTAAATATTAATATTGATTGGAGTGAACCCGAAAATGAATTTATTCCTTTGTCGTCATCAATATACGAATAATCCTAAACAATGGCCTGTAATTCCATTTAGTTTGGAATTGCAAGATAATCATATCCTCCACGAATTTGAGACTGATTATAGGATAGGGCTTCAAAAACCACTCATTTTAGGTTGGGTGCTAGGAATTAACGAAAGTCTGCATTCTAGCGGAATCGCATGCTCTATTTCTGTTTGGACTAAAAGAATTTTTGACAGTGACTGGGATATAGGTCAAATTGATGTTAAAAGATTCTATGATAATGTATCTCCTGTTTTAAGTAAGGTAAGACATTATTCTGAAGATTTTAACAACATTATGCTGAGGAAGGATTCGTATATAGCAAAAAGCATCTTTGAATTCTTAGAGGAAGAAACTCGGAATGTTGATAGTGGTTTGCGAATTTCTATAGATAACTCAAATGACATAATCATAAATGTGAAATCTTTTGAGGATAGGGTTTATTTTATGTATAAATGTCCTTACTTAAATTTTACGGAATTAGTCTTTCCTATTATGTGCGAAAGCACTACTATTGGACTCGTAAGTGTATATCAGATTATTGAGGATTTACATGAGAATATAAATTCTATAAACTCCCTTGACGATTTTAATTTTATTGATTTTGATTTTGCTTCTCTAAAATCATGCGATATAAACGTAGTTATCAGTACAGTGTTTAAATCTATAAACGATATAGAAAAACTATATCAACAACAGGTAGACTTAGAGCGAAAACGCATTATGAATAGCGTTCTGGATATTATAACAGAAGAACAGCGTAAATTTTCTTTGTATAGATATCACACAATGTCCGGCAACGCATACCCTTTAATATCGGACGAAAACGACATAAAACAGGCAGCGCACACATTTTTAGTGAACAATTTGTCAATTATTGAAAGAGGATTTGGGTTAGAGAGAATTTCTTTGTATCTTGATGATAACTTGGAGCCAGAGGTAAATATTAATGGTTTTTTTTACACACAATGGATGGCTACTGAACGTGGAAATAGAAATAAAATATATAGTGTTATTAATGGTGAAGATGGTGTTGGAGATTTATTTAAGATAACCAACAAATCATCACAAAAAGAAAATACTATGATGGATAATTTTTACCCATGCGATCCCAGCTGGTCTGTTGTAATGTTTGAAAATTCGTCATATAAAGATGAAACAGGTAGAAATAAGGAATTACCACCTTTGATTGTTGGCATAAAATATAAAGGAGGCGCGACAGGCAAGGGGAAATATTATCGAAATCAAGAACGGGATTGGGTTAACTATGTCCTAGAAAAGTTTATTATTTTCACTCAAAACTTATTACTTACAGTAGCTGCCCATAAACAAGCAGAAGCTATCGAAGAGAGCCGAATTACACTGGAACACGAATCTGGTCAAATATATGCGGCGATTCAAGGTCTAAATATGACTTTTAGGATGCGATGCGAATCTTTGAAAAACAAAGCTCAACGAGCTGTTACAAATGATGAATTTAAGCAAGAGCTATTTAGTTTTATCGAAAAAAGCATGTTATATTCTGGTGATATTAACGGACTTTTTACAAGAATAAAAATGCTTTCCGTTGTATATGATGACAAGCCTGTAGCCAACCCCAAATATTTTGATGTTGCAAAAGCATTTTTGTCAAAATGGGAATATGCGTTCACTTCAATGTGTCGTGCTGAGAATAAATGGGCAAAAATATACTATCCTCCGATAAATCGGTCTCTAGAACGTAGAATGTATACCGATCCGGGATTTTTAGAACATGCTGTATACAATATAGTAAGTAATGCTATAAAGTATGCTTATATTAACACACGGATATATATTGAATTCGTAAAAAAGACTGATTATCATGAGATTACTGTTACTGATTACGGAAGCTATCTTGATGTGTCTGATTATTCCATATATCACCGAGGTGTGCGTGGTGTTCATCGTAAAAGCTTACGAAACATTGATGATGTTACGGCCATTAG
This sequence comes from Defluviitaleaceae bacterium, assembly GCA_009780585.1. Taxonomy (GTDB): domain Bacteria; phylum Bacillota; class Clostridia; order Lachnospirales; family WQUN01; genus WQRX01. The sequence goes on from WQZS01000011.1 coordinate 4,946, forward strand.
TGAATTCAAAAACATAAGGACGGTAGAAGGTAAGGGCATTGGTTTATACTTATCAAAGAAGTTAGTGGAAGTTCTCCAAGGAAATATCATCCATACATGTGAAGAAATATCTCGCTATAATGTTTCTTTAATGTGGACATTTCTGGATAGCTACGAACATGACACCAAGTTTAAAGAGATGTGGGATGTTCATTCTAAACCAAGCGACGAATTGTTTTACGATACCATTCAATCAGAATTTATGAATTTGAAGGAAGCAGGAATTATTGATCAGATTGTAAATGATTATGACTATGGTATTCTTAAAAAAATTCCTGCGCTGGCTTTATACGACCAGCTTCAAGAAAGAACACATAAAGTTAGTTTTACAATAAAAATACCAAGTTATAAGGATGTATGATTTTATGATAAAAAATAATTTATTATTTTTGGAAGATGATGGGGGCGCACTTTCTGTAATGAATTTGCTAGAGGAGTTTTATGGATACAATATATATCATACGGCATACGACTGGAAGTCTGTTGAATACTGGCTCTTTGACAACCCCGGAATTGATAGTTTTGTTGCCATTCTTTTCGATATGAGATTGCCTATATACAATTTGCCCAATTATGGCGTACCATATAATGAAAGTGTACATTATTCTCCTTCATTATATTTTATCGAAAACTTTATAATGCGCTATTTTCCTAGTGAAATTGAAAAAATTCTACTGGTATCAGCTTATTTTGACAATATGCCCTTTGAAAAAATAAAAAGATTTAACATTTTTGAAAAAAGTGATGGGGAAGTCATAAACAAACTAATATCCAAAATTAATGAATTAAGTAATAATTAAATTTTCAATATTTGTGTGCTTTCCCTTGAAAACAAAAGGAGAATGTTTTTATGAATGTACTAATAATTGATGACGATATTGATATTATTAATTCCTTAGTCGGGCATCTAGAATATCTTGGGCATTCAGTAACGTCATGTTTAAATATAATGTCTGCACATCACGAGATATTTAATAATGCGTTTAAAGATAAATACAATTTGGCTATAATTGACCTTATTCTTGCTTCTGGCCACGAAGGTATGGATATATTACAAAAAATACGAAAAAAGAGTCCAAAAACTGAAGTGATAATGATTTCAGTAAAAAACGAAAAAATGACTTCTGTAGTGTCTCGTGCATTCTCTATAGGGATACATACATTTTTAGACAAAAAGGAGGATGATTTTATGATTCAATTAGACGGTGCGGTAAGAGAAGTGGAAAACAAAATGAGCGATAGGATTTTTATTAGTCACGGCCACAATGAAGTGTTAAAACTTAAGCTCAAGGATTTTATACGGGATAGGTTAAAACGTGACACCTTAATTTTAAGCGAGTTTCCCAGCCGTGGACTGACAATAGTTGAAACATTAGAAAAAACCAGTAAACTATGTAATCAAGCGGTTGTACTACTGACAAAAGACGATGAGACCTCTGATGGAAGTATGAGAGCGCGGCAAAATGTAATTCATGAAATAGGTTTTTTCCAAGGGAAATATGGAAGAGAAAATGTTATTTTGCTTTGTGAAAAAGGAGTCGATTTATTTTCAAATATTTCAGGTATTTTGAGAATAGAATTCGATTGTAAACATTTCGAAGAAGCGTATGAGTTCCTCAGACTAAACCTAGAGGCCGACCATTAACTTAGCCAAAAAATGGTTTTTCTTTGGTTATCACTTACAAGGCAGTCTGTATTATAAACACTATTTGAATTATCATAATTCAATGAACAAATTAAAATGTATTTAATTCTTTTTAGGCTGTTGCCATCCAGTAATTATGCATGGCAACAGCCTTTTTTGCATAGCACGATATCGACTTATTTGTTGCCAAAATTAAGCAAAATTTTATTGCGCTTATGCGCATCATAGCGGCAAGCGCAGTGGCGCAGGGAGACCGAGAAAGAGTCTTGCGGACAAGAAGTTGGAAGGGCTGTACGGAAAACGCCGCCCAAAGGTGCTAAATTTCCCGGAATCGGCAGAAGAATACAAACTGGAATATCCCGAATGGCTGAATTGCCACGACAGCAATTGGGAGGGTGTGCCAAGCATAAAAGAGTTTTGGGAAGCAGAAGTGGACTATCTCGAAAAAACAGGCTGTTTGCATTTAATAAACCCAACACTTATCGCATATTACGTCATTTCGTTATTGCGCTATCACGAAAATGAACACTCCATTGCAATCAGCAACACGGTTTATCAATCCAAAAGGGGCGAATTGCGTGTGGACGCAAATCCGCTGGTTGGAATCTCGAAAGGCTATCTTGCTGATGCACTGGCTGTTTGGGATAGGATTTGGCGCATCGTGGAACAGAACAGCGAGACCTACTATGGCGATGACCCCAGCCACGATATAATGTCGCGCTTGCTCAGTAATAAACCGAGGTAACGCGCATGGCAGAATTTATATACACACCCAGCCCCTTCATGTTGCCCAGTTCGTACTACAACAAGGAAAAAGCCGACCACGCTGTAAACTTCATCAACCAACTGTGCCATACAAAAAGCGAATGGGCAGGGAAGCCATTTTCCATGATGGGTTGGCAAGAGCAAATAGTGCGCGATATTTTTGGCATCGTTGACCGCGCAGATGGAACGCGCCAATTCCGCATGGGATTTGTGGAAATACCCAAGAAACAAGGCAAATCAGAGCTTGCGGCGGCAATCGCGCTGTATCTGTTATGCGCAGACCAAGAATTTGGCGCAGAAATATATGGATGCGCGAATGACCGCAACCAAGCGTCCATTGTTTTCAACGTTGCGAGGGATATGGTGCTTCTTAATCCAAGCCTGCGCAAGATGTGCAAAATTACAGATGCGCAGAAAAGAATTGTGTTCCTTCCCACGCGCAGTTTTTATACGGCAATCTCGTCCGAAGTTCGGAACAAATATGGATTAAATGTTCATGGTTGCATCTTTGACGAATTATTGGGGCAAACCGACAGACAACTTTTCGATGTAATGACTCGCGGCGCGACTGTTTCGCGTAGAGAGCCTTTGAGTTTTGTAATCACCACAGCAGGGTATGACCGCACATCCATCTGCTGGGAAATGCACACTTTGGCATTGGATATTTTGGAAGGACGAAAAATTGACGGTACGTTCTACCCTGTTGTGTACTCGACCCCGATGGAAGAGGACTGGACAGACCCAGCCGTGTGGGAGAAATGTAATCCATCTCTCGGTGTAACAGTTTCCATGAAAAATATGATAATCGAATGCGATGCCGCAAAACGCGACCCGGCATTGGAGATGAAGTTTCGCAGGGATTTCCTCTGTCAATGGACTTCATCGGAAACAAAATGGTTGCCGATGGATAAATACGACAAGGGCGCAGAGCCTTTCGACCCGATGGATTTGGCTGGGCGCAAATGCTATGGTGGGCTGGACTTGGCTTCTACGAACGACATCGCCGCATTTGTGTTGGTGTTCCCACCTACGGATGATGACCCACAATATTACATACTGCCGAAATTTTGGATTCCAATGGAACAAATGCACGAACGAGTGAGAGACCATCATGTACCTTACGACAAATGGTGGCGGCAGGGCTTTTTGAGTGCTACCGATGGCAGAATTATATATTACGATTTCATCGAAGCCGAAATAAACAAGCTGGGTGAAATTTACGACATTCGCGAAGTTGCATTCGATGAATGGGGTGCGCTTCAAATGGCACAGAATTTAATGGGGCAAAACTTCGAAATGGTAAAAACGCGGCAGGGCTTCAAATCGTTGTCACCGCCGGCAAAAGAGTTCATGCGGATTGTTTTGGATGAGAAAGTTCAGCATGGTGGAAATCCTGTACTGCGCTGGATGTTTGAAAATGTTTACATTGAAACCGATGCCGCTGGGAACATAAAACCAACCAAGAAAAAAAGTCGTGAAAAGATTGATGGTGTTATTGGCACACTCATGGCTTTAGAGCGGGCAATCCGACAGGAAGATAAGGGCAAGGGCGGAATTGTTGTATACGATTACGACACCGACACCGCAACACGCGATGGTGAGGTTATTTCCGCGCCGGATAAAAAGTCGGAAACTTCCGAGGAACGGATGCGCCGCATCGAACGCGAGACATTATTTGGATATGATTTGTAATTTGGCGGACTAGGAGGTCATTTTATGGCGGCACTTTCACCCAAGAAACCCTGTGCTTACCACGGTTGCCCGGCTACTATCGAAGTAGGTCGTTATTGTGACAAACACAAAACCATAGCCAATCGTGAATATGACAAACAGCATCGCCGCAATCATAACAAACATTATGGTTGGGATTGGCGTAAACGTAGACAGCTTTACGTGGCGAAGCATCCCCTGTGCGAGAAGTGCCTTGAGGATGGTCGGTATGTTCCTGTTGACGAGGTTCACCATATACAACCTGTCGATGAAGGTGGCACACATGATGACGATAATTTAATTTCCCTTTGCAAATCTTGCCATGCCAAGACGCGTCCTTCCCCATGAGTTTCACCCATGCATATCCGTTGATTTAATCAGCGTTTAGAGCGAACATGGTGTCACCAAAAACAAAGAAGGGTTGGTGGCAGTATGAAAATTGCATTTAATCAGCAGGGCAAAGCCCGGAAACAAATGATTACCATTATCGCGGAGGTGCTTGGGGAAAAGCACACCTACGCAGGGACACCGTCATACGAATATCGTGTGGCAAACTTTACGCTCGATAAAAACGGAACGCTTATTTTTGACAGCGCGACCGTTGAGGAAGAACAGCTTGCGCAGGTGCTGGATGCATTGAAAGCTGAGGGCTTTGTTGCAGAAGATGGCACGGAAAGCACCGAGGCAGAAAAGCCGGAATTTGAACGAATTTCCATCGCATACCCACGGGCAGGACTTTCCGAAGAAGCCATTGCCAACATCAACAAAATGGTGGAAGCCAAAGCACCGCTCATAAAAATGGCACTTGGGGTTGATGAACTCCCCATCGAGGTTAGGGATACGGACATAATTTTCCATTGGTTTAAGCCGGAAAATTCACGCGAAATAACAGATGCTTACGCACAATTCATAACGCAAATTGTAAAAACAGCCAGCGAGAAAAAGCGCGTCACAGCCGCTGTTAAGGATTTCCAAAACCCACGTTTCAGTTTTCGTGTTTGGCTAATTTCGCTGGGTATGGTGGGCTCGGAGTATTCCACCGCGAGGCGCATCCTCTGCAAATCCCTGCCCGGTAACGCCGCTTGGTCATCGGGTATCGACCCAAGACGCAAAACAAAAGCCGAGCCACAGGAGGAGGCAACAGAGGAATAAAACACTGTGCTTAAATCATAATCTTGTAAACTTCCACATATAATTTTTACAAGCCAGAGCCACCGCGAGGTGGTTCTGTTTATATATGTGGGGGTGATTATCTTCGCTGGCTTATTTTCACGCTTGTTCAAAAAAGGCAATTCGCCTCAAAATAGTTTGACAACAAGCCGTCCATTCTTTTTCGGGAGGGCTTCTTCTGATGTTGCGGTAAACGAACGCACCGCACTGGCTACTGCTGGAGTTTATGCTTGTGTTCGTATTATATCAGAAGCAGTAGCACAGCTTCCACTGCACTTGTACAAATATAAAGGAAATGGTGCATTGGTGGAAACCGGGCATCCGCTGTATGACATATTACACACTGTGCCTAATCCGGAAATGACCAGCTTCATTTGGCGTGAAGTATTGATGTCACATATTTTACTTTGGGGAAATGGTTTTTGTCAGTTAATTCGTGACGGAACAGGCAGAATAAAGCACATTTATCCGCTGTTACCCAATAAAATGGACGTTTGGCGCGATGATGATGGTGAAATCTATTACACATATTACCGCGATGCAGACGAAACGCGACCCCATGAGAAAAAAGGTGGAATTACCCTGCAGCGCGAAGATGTGTTGCATATCCCCGGACTCAGCTTTGATGGTTTGGTGGGGTATTCGCCTGTTGCACTGGCAAAGAATGCAATCGGCATGGCAATCGCCGCAGAAGATTATGGTGCAAATTTCTTTGCAAATGGTGCGAACCCCGGTGGAGTGTTAGAGCATCCATCCACGCTAAACGACCCGACAAAAATTCGCACCACATGGGAAGCCATCTATCGCGGCAAAGGCGCACACCGCATCGCTGTACTGGAAGATGGGCTTACATTCAAGCAAGTTGGCATCCCACCAGACCAAGCACAGTTTTTGGAGACACGGCGTTTTCAACTAAACGAGATTGCACGTATTTTCAGAGTACCACCACACCTTATTGGTGACTTGGAAAAAGCGACATATAACAACATTGAGCATCAAGGAATCGAGTTCGTAATGCACACCGTAGAGCCGTGGGTAATACGATTAGAACAGGCAATGGATATGGCGTTATTAACACCAGCCGAGCGGAAACAATACATGATTAAGTTTAACCTTGATGGTCTGCTTCGAGGTGATTACAAAACCCGGATGGAGGGGTATTCCATCGGTCGGCAGGGTGGCTGGCTTAGTGCCAACGACATCCGAGCCTTAGAACGTATGACACCTATTTCCGCTGAGGAAGGTGGCGATAGATACATGGTAAACGGAAATATGGTGGATTTGAAACACGCAAGGCATTTTGCGAGAAAGGATGCTAATGTCGATGAATAAGTTTTGGAATTTTGTCGCAAATGATGGCGAACGCATCCTCCGCTTGGATGGTGCTATTTCCGAGGTGTCTTGGTTTGGTGATGAATTAACGCCAGCCGCTTTTAAGCGTGAATTATATTCCGGCACGGGCGATGTTACTGTTTGGATAAATTCTCCCGGTGGTGATGTTTTTGCCGCTTCCCAAATTTACAACGCACTGCGCGAATATCCCGGCAAAGTGACAGTGAAAATTGATGGCATTGCCGCGAGTGCCGCATCCATTGTTGCGATGGCTGGCACAGAAGTTTTGATGTCCCCTGTATCATATATGATTATCCACAATCCGGCTACCATTGCCATCGGTGACAGCGCGGAAATGTTAAAGGCAAAAGCAACACTGGCTGAAATAAAAGAGGGCATCATTAATTCTTACGAACAAAAGGCTCGAATTCCGAGGGCTGAGATTAGCCGCTTGATGGATGAAGAATCCTGTTTCAATGCAAAAAAGGCTGTGGAATTGGGCTTCGCAGATGGCATTTTATACTCAGAGCAACAACAAACTGATAACTCACAGGCTGTATTATTTTCTCGCATGGCTGTTACAAATTCATTATTGAATAAAATTCCAAAGCCGCAAAACGGCATGGATAATTACTACAAACGCCTTGAAAGGCTAAAACATGGGAGGTCAATATGACAATTGCAGAACTGCGTGAAAAGCGCACAAAACTTTGGAATCAAGCACAGGCTTTCTTGGATTCCCGGCGTGTGGATGGGATTTTATCAGCCGCTGATGGTGAGGTGTTTGATAAAATGGAAACCGAGATTATGGACATTGGAAAGCAAATCGAGCGGCTCGAACGCCACCGGGATTTGGGTGACCAGATGAATATGCCTACATCCACACCGCTTCACAGCAAACCCAGCGTATATAATCGCGCTAATCATAATAATGGCGAATACACAAAAGCCTTCTGGAATGCCCTGCGCGGCAGGGGTATCAGCAATGTTCTTTCTGTTGGCGAGGATACTTCCGGCGGATATTTAGTGCCGGAGGAATTTGCCAATGAATTAATTATCGCTCTGGAAGAACAAAACATTTTCCGTCAGATTGCAAGAATTGTACGCACATCCAGCGATAAATTAAAAGTGCCTGTTGCAACTGCTGTCGGCACAGCTTCGTGGATTGACGAGAATGAGGTCATTCCCGAAAGCGAATCCACCTTTAGCCAAATCACGCTGAATGCGTATAAATTGGGAACAATGATGCGTTCTTCCACTGAATTGGTGGAGGATTCTGCGTTTAATATCCAATCCTACATCGCGCAGGAATTTGCTCGGCGTATCGGCTCACGGGAAGAGGAAGCCTTCTGCCTTGGGGATGGAACAGGGAAGCCCACAGGCATATTTGGCGGCACTGGAGGCGCACAAGAAGGCGCATCGGCAACCACGACCATAAACTTCGACAACATGATAGATTTATTCTACAGCCTCAAGCCTCCATATCGAAACAGGGCTGTCTTTCTCGTAAATGATAGCACAATGAAGGTTCTGCGTAAAATAAAATCAGGTGACGGACAGTATATATGGCAACCATCTGTTAAGGAAAAAACTCCCGACACAATTTTGGGCAGACCTGTGTATGTATCGCCATACGCGCCGGAAATGGCAGAAGATGCATACCCTGTAGCCTTTGGTGACTTTAACTATTATTGGATTGCCGACCGCAGGGACATTCGTTTTCGTGTGCTGAATGAATTGTATGCCGAACGTGACCAAATTGGTTTTTTTGCCACAGAGCGGATTGATGGAAAACTTATTCTGCCGGAAGCCATAAAGCTGTTGAAGATGGCAGGGGCATAGAATAACACACTGTGCTTAAAATGTTTTGAACTTTGCCTCGGCTTTTGCTGGGGCTTTTCCTTTATTGCGGACAAAATATATAGCCTTTCCGCACCGCATACATTAGTTGAAAGATGTATGCGAGGTGTTTTTCTTTGGACAAAATTGCAAATGTTCAAAATGAAACAATCACACTTGATAAAGAAACCCCTGTGCCGACACACACAATGTACATAAAAAGCGGAAATACAACGGTAGAAGTGGTTGCACATTTCATCGGAGACAAAACGTATGAGGAAGTGGTGAAAGACACCCTTAAACGGAAGTTCGCAATATAATCCATCGGCAAAACCCTTGAATTTAGCGGCTTTTCACGGTATAGTGGACAGTGCGATTCAAGGCGTTTTGCCGCTTCCGAAAGGGGCAGAGAGATGATTAAGCGGCAAAACATAGCGGCATTGTACCTACGCCTTAGTCGGGATGATGGGGGCGATGCCGAGTCAAACAGTATTCAAACTCAGCGCATGATGCTTCAAAAATACGCCAAAGACCACGGTTTTGTTGTATTTGACGAATATGTGGATGATGGTATAAGTGGTACAACTTTCCAACGACCGAATTTCCAACGGATGATTGCGGATATCGAGGCTGAAAAAGTATCCATTGTGGTTTGTAAAGACCTTTCGCGTCTTGGGCGAAATAACGCCATGATTGCGTTTTACACCGAGATTTTTTTCCCGGATAGGGATATAAGGCTGATTGCCATCGGTGACGGAATTGATACAGCCCACGGTGACAACGAGATTTTACCTTTCAAATCTGTTATAAATGAGTATTATGCGCGTGATATCAGCAAAAAAATTAGGTCTGCGCGAAAGGCGAGAGCGCACAATGGTGAGTATTCAGCTTATGTCGCTCCCATAGGGTATCGCAAAGACCCGAAAGACAAACATCGCTTAATTGTCGATGAAGAAGGTGCGAAAATCGTCCGACACATTTTCAATTTAGCGGTACAGGGATATGGGCTTACAAAGATTGCCCGAACCCTAACTGAAGAAGGCATCCCAACAATCCGGCAGTTTTCTGAGCAAAATTACGAGGATTACCCGGAGGGAATGAAAGCAAAAACCAATATGTGGAGCATGGCATCGGTGCGCGTAGTGTTGCAAAACAAAACATATTTGGGATATGTGGTAAACGGGAAAACCACCACTAAATCATTCAAAAACAGCAAGTTGGTGAAAAAGCCCAAAGACCAATGGATTGAAATTCCCAATATGCACGAGCCGCTCATCAGCGAAGATACTTTCAATTTAGCGCAAAAATTAATCCATGTCAAAAGGCGCGAAACGAAAGAAAAGCACGAAAACATCTTCGCAGGGCTTGTAAAATGCGCTACCTGCAATACCAACCTTTCTCTCATGCATTCGCGCAGAGAAGGCACGGTGTACGAATCTTTAATATGTAACAAATATCGCTCATATTCCGCTGTTGGGGAAAATCGTTTATGCACCGCACACTATACCCCTGTGTCTTTGGTGAATGACTCCGTTTTGGCATATATCCGAGTATTTGCGGCAAAAGCCAAGGAGCATGAGCATGATTTAGAAACTTATGCGCGGCGTTTTGCAGGGAAAAATGATGACAAGGCACTCCAGCATTCTCAAGCCGAAATAAACCGTATGAACAAGCGCATCCGCGAATTGGACACAATTGTGGAGCGGCTTTTTGAAGAATATGCGTTGGGGAACATTGGTGCAGACCGTTTCCAAAGTATGTCGGGAAAATATGAGCAGGAGCATTCCAACCTCAAAGAACGCCTCGATGCACTCAGCAAAAAGGTTGATGAACAAAAGGATGCCGTTGGGGATACGATGCGCTTTTTGCAAGAAATACTGCCATATACCGAAGCCGAAACCCTTAACCGCGAAATGCTCCTAACTTTGGTAGACAGGATAGTAGCGCACGAAGGTAGCGGCTGGCGGCATAGGCGAACGCAGAAACTGGAGATTTATTTCCGATTTATCGGGGCAATTGACCCCGAATTGTTTTTTCGTAATAAGGGTTGCTATAACATACGCCATCGCAAATAGGAAAAACCCAATACCTTCATTTATTTGTTCCCGCTACAGAAGCACCAACGTACTAAATGAACGCAAATGCACAAGGCACAGCATACGTGCGGATGTCCTTGAACAAATCGTACTGTTAAAAATACAAGAGACTGTTGGCTTTGCCTTAACTGACGAAGATGGATTTTCCGAATGTGTTTATAAAAATACAAACATTGATACCGAAAAAACGATAAAAACGAAAACCTCTGAACATGGCAGAGCGCAACGCCGAATTGCTGAACTTGATACAATTATTAATCGCATTTACGAAGACCATGTTTTGGGGAAACTCACTGATGAAAGGTTCGCAAAAATGCTGTCCAGTTATGAAGCAGAGCAATCATAATTAAACGAAACAATAAAAATGCTCCATGTCGAAATTGATGAACTAAAAAGTAAAACTGCCAATGTAAAAAGTTTTATAAAGTTGGTAAACCGATACGGTAAAATCAATGAACTCAACGAAGAAATAGCACGGACATTCATCGAAAAAATAGTAGTCCATGAGGCTGTGATGAAGGAAGGCAAAAAACGTATAAAAGAAAGCCAACAAGTGGATTTATATTTATCATACATCGGAAATTTTCACATCTAATAACGGCGAATGCGAGTTGTGTTCGCCGTTAAATTTAGGAATTCGGAACGTCCTTAATTTGATATAGCCGTATCCACATATGACTCCCTATCAAGTCCTGCTTGCGCCCAGTCAATTATTTTGAAATACAGGGCTTTGATTTCCTTGGACTTATTTTTATACTTCGTTGTTATTTGATAAATGTCGACGGTGCCTTCGTCCACAACAAACGCCATCACCGGGCGCATCTTGCCGCCGCTCCCCCAGGATAAGTGAATAATATATATCTCATAAGGTGACATTAGCCGTTTAACGCCCAATCGTAAATATCGGGGTGTTTTTCCTTGTCAACGATTACGCTGCCGTTTTCATCGGTTTGAAGCATTACCCTTTTAGGATTGCGTTTTAGTGCTGCCGCTTTGATTTGTTCATCAACCGTAAGACTTGATTTAATTTGAAACGGTAACCGGCGTTCCTTAATAATCTGCCTGTAATACATATCGATTGCCGTTGTATGATCCAGTCCCATATTTTCCAAAAGCTGCGCGGCTTTTTCTTTTACGCTTTTGTCGATTTTCACATTTAACGTTGATTTTGTTGCGGTCATATTTATCACTTCGCTATTATCATAACATTCCATATTTCCAACGGCTAGCTATTATAATAATTTACTACAAAGGCAGCATAACCTCCGTGGCGAACACGCCTTCTTCGGTTTGGCGGTTTACGAAGCCGCCGTATTTATCCGCCAAACGGTCAATCCGCATCAGCCCGAAGCCGTGCCCCGATTCTTCCTTCGTGGAAAGGAAGGACATGCCGTTGCGCTTCACCTCCCCCGCGCGGGCGTTGGACACGGATATATACAGTTGCCCCTTTAAAATATCTATGTACACACGGATAAAACGCCGCGCGGGGTCGGTCAGCCTCATGCACGCTTCCACGGCGTTGTCCAGCAAGTTGCCGATGATGACGCAAAGGTCTATTTCAGCAACGTTCAACTTAGTGGGGACGATTGCCTTCGCGTTTACGTTTATCCCCTTGGCACGCGCCACGGAAACTTTGCTGTTTAAGATGGCATCTACCGCTACGTTGCCTGTTTTGATTATTACATCCACTTGCGCCAAGTCGTCTGCCAACGCCGTGAGGTACGCGTCGATGTCGCCGTATTGTTTCAAATGCAAATGCGCTTTCAATTTTTGCATATGGTTATGGTAATCGTGCCGCCAGCCGCGCATCTGATTGTAAATATGCTCCACTTCGGCGATGTGCGTCGCCATCAAGCCGTTTTGGAATTGCGCGATGCGCCTGTCGATTATCGGCGTAAGTAGCCAAGAGAGCAAACCCATGAAACACCTCGTTTGGAATCGGAGTATGTAATAAATACTTATTGTAGAATTCGGAGTGCAAGTTTGCAAGCGAAATCACATACGGGCTTTTTGTTTCTATTCCGAATTTGTATAATACTTTATAAACGCCCGGTTCACCTCATTATACACCCGCCGGGAAAGGGGAACCGATTCCCCGCCCTCCAGCACGACATCGTTCTTGGTGATGCGGTGAACGTGCCGCAGCCCCACCAGATACGAACGGTGGCACCGTACAAAGGCTTCGCCCAGTGCGTCTTCCAAGTCGCTGATTTTAGCGCGGGTTTCAATCGTTTCGTTTTTGTATTTGATATGTACGTAATGAGCAAAGGCTTCAATGCAGCGTATGTCCCCCACCCTTACCCGTGCCGTGCCGTCGTTTGTTTGCACCGCCAGCGTTTCTTCTTCCTTTTCCAAGCGTTCCGCCGCTTTGTCCAACACGGCGAACAGCCTTTCTTTTTCAACCGGTTTCATCAGGTAATGCAATGCATCCACTTCGTAGCCATCGGCGATATAATCCGCGTACCCCGTGATAAAAATAATCTGCATGGACGCGTTGCCTTTGCGGATATGCCGCGCCAGGTTCATGCCGTCCATTCCGCCCATTTGGATGTCCAATAAAATAATATCCGGCGTTATTTCCCCGCCCACGATAAAATGCTCGGCATTGGCGAACGCCGCTGTTTTAATCGGCGTTCGCCTTTCGGCTGCCCATTCCCGCGCCAGCGCGTTTAGGTAGGCGACCTCTGCCGGTTCGTCGTCACAAATGGCTATGTTTATCATGTTGCGATTTTATCACAACCGCGCAAGCGCGGCACGCCTTGTTAAGCGCGCGGTAAGCATTATTTTTTCAACATTAACGGTATAAAAATTTGTTGTTGCGCGATGCCGAGTACCGAATCAAACGCGCCGCCGACGTTCGGCATGTTGCACATCGCGGGTCGGTTGCAAAGCGCGACCATCTCCGATAATGTGCCGTGTTCAAATTCATCGTGGCTGTTTATCCACTCCATCATACATTCGATGGTTTCGTTGATGTCATCCGCGTCATTTTCGTCGCCTGTCGCAACCAGGTAAAGCCCACCCGGGAATTCTATAAGCTCATACGGGTAAACATCCGCTTCGGTAACGCCGTCTTTTATCGGGCGGATCAGAACCGACTTTCCGTTGCCCTCCGGGGGGTCTTCCCAAAAAAAACCCGGCTCGTCCGTAATTTGCTTTAAAATAAAATGGTCATGCGCATCCAGCCAGCTTTGAAAGCCGCCCTCCCCGAAGATTTCCTCCATCGTTTTCAAACCGGATGAAACCGCGCGGAACTTAGGGATTTCAATCCCCCGCATGTTCAGCAATTTGTTCCTTCTGCCCAGAACCTTACTTGCTTGGTTTAAATCGTTCATCCCTTTCTCCTCCAAAATATTATTCGGAAGGGAAATACCGTCCACGATGGTAAAAACGGAACTGTCACCCAGCAAATCAAGCGGCAACCTTACATCCGCGATTTCGCGAAGCTCCCGCACGAGGTTGGCGAGTATCGACTTCACCGTGGCGAGCGCCGTGATTTCCTCATCCAGTTCGCTGATGTTCTGTTCGAATACCTCGATTGCTTTTACAGCATCGTTGTTGTCAAATATCTCGCGTATTTGCCTTACCGGAACGCGCAGCTTCCGCAAAATAATGATTTGACGCAATCGGCGTATCGTGTCCCCGTCGTAAACCCTGTACGCGTAATCCAACGTGCGTTGGCTTTTAATTAAGCCCGCTTGCTCGTAATAACGGAGCATCCGGGTTGATACGCCAAGGTTTTTCGATACCGCACCGGCGGTTATTAATTCCATCGGGTTCGCACTCCCTTCACAACCCCATCATAAAGAACGACACGGTGTCCGTGTCAACAGGAGGATATATTACTATAAAAACAACCCGCGAAACGCTCGCGGGCCGCTTGATAATTTTGTCAAACCTTTTTTACGCGTTGTCCACGCTGTGCATGTGCCTGATGAGGTCGATTAGCTTGCAAGAATAACCCCATTCGTTGTCGTACCAGCTAACGAGCTTCACGAAGTTGTCGTTGAGGGAAATCCCCGCGCCCGCGTCGAAGATGCTCGTGCAGGATTCACCGATGAAGTCTGTAGATACGACGGCATCTTCCGTGTAGGCGAGGATGCCCTTCATGGGGCCGTTGGCGGCGGCTTTCACAGCGTTTTTAATGTCCTCGTAAGTGGCGGGTTTCGCAAGGCGCACGGTCAGGTCCACCACGGAAACGTTGGAGGTCGGCACGCGGAACGCCATGCCCGTAAGTTTGCCTTTAAGCTCGGGGATAACAAGCCCGACGGCTTTCGCCGCGCCCGTGCTGGAGGGGATAATATTAATGCTTGCCGCGCGCCCGCCGCGCCAATCCTTGCGGGAGGAACCGTCCACGGTAAGCTGGGTCGCGGTTGTGGCGTGTACGGTGGTCATCAGGCCCTCGGTGATGCCGAACGCATCGTTGATGACCTTCGCCAGCGGTGCCAAACAGTTGGTGGTGCAGGAAGCGTTGGACACGATGTTCATGTCCTTGGTGTATTTTTCCTGGTTTACGCCCATTACGAAGGTGGGGGTGTTGGCGTCTTTAGCGGGGGCGGAGAAGATGACTTTCTTCGCGCCGGCTTTCAAATATACCTGCGAAAGCTCCTGGGTGTGAAAAATGCCCGTACATTCCGCGATATATTCCGCGCCCGCTTCGGGCCAGGGGATTTCCGCGGGGTCGCGCTTGTCGTACACACAAATGGGGTTGCCGTTGACGACCAGTTTGCCGTCCTTGACTTCCACCGTTCCGTCGAAGCGGCCGTGTACGGAGTCGTACTTGAGCATGTACGCCATGTAATCCAAGTCGAGGAACGGGTCGTTGATTGCGACTACCCGCACATCGTCCCGCGAAAGCGTGTAACGGAACGCAAGCCGCCCGATACGGCCGAAGCCTTGAATACCTACCTTTACCATTGATGCAGCCTCCTTGATATTAAATGATTATTTTTCCATAAGAAGTATAACACAAACCCTTGTGTTTGTATTGATTGTTTGGTTTTGTGTGATAAGATAATTCGTATAATTACATTATTTAAAGGAGCGTACACATGGCTAAGATTGTCGGAAAGCCCCTCCCAAATATCCCCTGGGAGGAAAAGCCCGCTGCCTGTAAGGAATTACTTTGGCGGTATTCGGGGAATCCCGTCATCGGCATCAACACCAACCCCAAGATTGCACGCGTATTCAATTCGGCGGTGATTCCCTACGGGGATGCCTATGTGGGCGTGTTCCGTGCCGACCATAAGGACATTTCCATGCGCATCCACTTCGGAAAAAGCAAAGACGGGATCAATTGGGAGCTGGAAGATGAAGACATCAAATGGGTGGACGAAAGCGGCAAGCCCTTCCAACCGGGTTACTGTTACGATCCGCGCCTGATGGAACTGGACGGCACCTATTACATCATGTGGTGTACCAGCATGAACGGCTTCCCCACCATCGGCTTGGGCACGACGAAGGACTTCAAGACCTTCACGCGGCACGAAAACGCGTTCCTTCCTTTTAATAGGAACGGCGTACTCTTTCCGCGGAAGGTGAACGGGAAATATCTGTTACTTTCCCGCCCTTCGGACAACGGGCACACACCCTTCGGCGATATTTACCTCTCCGAAAGCCCCGACTTCACCTATTGGGGTAAGCACCGTTTGGTAATGCGTACCGGCGGCGGGTGGGAAAGCCTAAAAATCGGCGCGGGCCCCATCCCCATCGAAACCGACGAGGGCTGGCTGATGATTTACCACGGCGTGGTGCTGACATGCAACGGCTATGTGTACAGCATGGGCAGCGCACTCTTGGACTTGGAAAACCCCTCGAAGGTACTGTACCGCTCCAAGTATTACATCCTAACGCCGGAAGTACCCTACGAAACCGTGGGCTTTGTGCCGAATGTTGCCTTCCCTTGCGCTACGCTGTGCGACGCAGCAACCGGACGCTTAGCCATTTACTACGGCGCGGCGGATACCTACACCGCCGTCGCGTTCGGCTATGTGGATGAAATCATCGCGTTCACCAAGGCGAACAACCAATTAGGCGCGCTTGACGGGGACTTGGGCCGGGGGTAATAAATAATTCCATATCCGTTTTAATTTTATGCTTAACGATATCGCAAGGAGGGTCTGTATTAATGAGACCCTCTTTTATTATACCGCGCAGCTTACCGACGGAAATACCCATTACCCCCGCCAGCAATGTACCCAGTTTTAATTCGAATACATACTTGCTTCGCAAATGGATATGAAGGGGTTGTTCCAAATCCCGCGGGTCAAATCCCTCCACGCGGTACCCCACCCCCGAGCAATCCACCACGCAAGCGTTGCGCTTCATAAAATCGCGGTCGAAAGCGTACCGCCATGCCAGCGCCGCGTCGTTGTGGGTAAATTGGTCGAACATTTCACGCGGGATATCATGCGGTTTGATACCCTTCATGATGGTTAGCTTTAACGTCGTGTCGCATTTCGTGCATTTGTAGATGATCCACACGTCGATGCGCGTGTTGTTGCCGTTCATGCGGAACTTTTCGCTGCAATAAAACGGCATCTTGCGGTTACACTTGGAACAATGCCTAATGACCGCGGGCGTGGCGGTCGGTATGACGCGCCACGTTACTTCTTTATAATTGACATAGCACATAGTGCCCCTCCCAAATTTTAATAGGAAAGAGCAAAGGCTATCTCATTTATTCAATTAAACGCGATAGCCTCTGCTATGCGCGGTTTGCCGGAGTAGTCAAAACTCATTTACCCCCTTTTGGACGGTAACGCTTTTTACGGGTTTGATTGTAAACGGGTGGTTTTTACCGGGCAAGATAAAAAATGGATATAAGTAACTTTGCTTTACAATTATGTTTTTACGTAGTTATGTTATTGCGCAATTACGTGTTGTCATAATTATATGTCTATGATATTATGCATTTGCGTACGTACGTAATATCATATTATAAAGGAGGTAGCAAAAATGGAACGTGATTACGGTAAGGAAATTGACGGGCTCCGTGAACAGTTGGAGGAAATACGGGGCTTGCTGAAGAAGCCCGATAAAAAACCGGGGGGGCATATCCATATCGCCAAAAACATGCACCCCATGGACGAACGTTACTCCATACTGATGGAGGAGCTGTGCGAAAGGGTTAGCGAAAAAGGGGGTACGGGAGAAATTTCCTACTTTGGCGTGTTCGCTTCGGGGGACAACCAATCCAATTGGATGAACAGCGTCAGTACCGACAAGCTGTTGGAACTTATCGAAAGCAACGCCGCTGCGAAGGTACTCGCCTGTATCGGCAGTAACGACCGATTAAACATGCTGCTTGCCTTGCTGCGCACCCCACGCACCGCCGCGCAATTGGTGGAGCAATGCGGGTACAACACCACCGGACAGGTGTACCATCACCTCAAGCCGCTACTTGCTGCCGATTTGGTGCAAGAAGAAGGCAACCGCGGTGTGTACGCCATACCGGGGCATCGTGTACAGGGGATTATCATGCTGCTGGCGGGCATCAGCGACATGTTAAACCCGAAATTCTCGCAAGGGGATTGGGAGGCGAAATAGAAGCATAGCGGAGCAACAAAAAACCCGCCGTCGGCGGGTTTCTTCGTTTCAAGGTTTTAATGCCCTTCTTCCATTTCCGCTATCGCTTTCGTGTGGTGAACCGTGCCGTGTTTGTGCTCCGGCGGCGCGTAGATGGTATAGAGCCTTATCGGTTCATGTCCGACATTGGTCAGGTTGTGCCACGTACCCGCGGGTACGAATATGGCGGAATCTTCGAAGGCCATTTGGCGGAAGGGTAAATGATTGCGGTCCGGCCCCATTTGCACCAGCCCCTGCCCGCCTTCCAAGCGCAGGAATTGGTCGGTATGGGGATGGACCTCCAGGCCGATGCTTTCCCCGGGCGGGATTAGCATAACGGTCAATTGCATGTTGCGTCCCGTCCACAAGGCCGTGCGGAAATTATGGTTTTGCATCGTGGCGGCGTTGATGTTAACGACGTAGGGCTGCGGACCGTAGTCGCGTAATATCATTTCCGGTGGGAGGGGAGGAGGCATGGGCGGCCTAAGCGGCGGATACGGCGGCCTGATGGGTCCCGGCATGGGCGGATACGGCGGGTGGTGTGGCGGACGCGGCATTGGTGGGTGTGGCGGATGCGGCGGGTGCGGCATTGGTGGGTGGGGCGGACGCGGCGGATGCGGCATAGGCGGGTTGGGCGGATGCGGCGGGCGCGGGTTCGGATGTGGGTTTGGCCTTCTCGGGGGTGGTCTGAATATGCGTCTTGGCATGATGATGAGACCTCCGTTTGATAGAATCGGTTCATTACATCCTATGAGACAAGAGGGTATATTGCGCATGATGGATTTTTTTTGGCAAGAATAGTAATATAAGCAAACCAAAGCGCGCGTTTTGCAGTATATATCCGCAAAGGCCACTTCCAAGGAGGAACGTTTCATGGGTACACTCGGACTGGACACGGAACGGGGATTATTCCTCGGTATCGACTTCGGCACCACCAATTCCGTCGTAAGCATCTATAACTTCCAAGAGGGGGAGGCGCAAACCATCCCCATTGACGGCTCCAACATCTTCCCCACCGCCATACAATTCGAATCCGACCCCGAAGACGAAAACAAACTTTCCCGTATCTTCGGCGTGCAAGCGAAGGAAGCGGCGATTATTTACCCGCTTTCCACGGTGCTCTCGATCAAGCGGTATCTCGGCAGCGAACAGAAAATCAACGTCGTCGTGGACGAAAAGGAATACCCCTTTACCCCTGAGCAAATCGCGGGGGAAATCCTCGGCCACCTCAAGCAAAAGGCCGACGAATACGCGCAGGAGGAGCTCGGTATTACGGGCGAATTTTCCGGTTGCGTAATCACCGTCCCCGCAAACTCCACTGACAAGCAAAAGAAAATGACGCGCGACGCGGCGGTGCTCGCGGGCTTTGACCCGGAAAACGTTTTTCTGCGTTTGGAACCTGCGGCGTCGGCCATTTCCTACGCGGTGGGCGAATCGAATGACAAAAAGGTGCTGGTGTACGACTTCGGCGGCGGTACGTTTGATGCTTGCGTTTTGCAAATCAAGGTAGAGGAAACGGGCGAACCCACGATACAAATCGTTTCGACCTATGGCGACAACAACCTCGGCGGCAACGACATCGACAAGGTCATCATGGACATCGTGTACGAGGAATTTAAAAAGCTGACCAATGAAGAAATCGACCTCTTCGACGAAAACGCCGACGACGGCGTATCCAAGCGGCAAAAAAAGGTCGCCCTTGTGCGCCTGCAGCAAGCCGCCACCCAAGCGAAGGAACGCCTTTCACACACGAAATCAACCAAAATAACCCTCGCGCCGCTTATCCAAGAACCGCGCATCGTAAACATCAACATGGAAATCACCCGCGAACAGTTCCTCACGCACAAGCGCGTCAACGCGCTCGGCGACAGCGATACGACCTTCGAAAAATTTAAGGGTAAATCCGTTACCGACCTCATCGACGAAACCCTCGCGTGCGTCACGCGCTGCCTGGAAGCGGGTAACCTCACCGAAAAGGACATCGACGAGGTGTTCCTCGTGGGCGGTTCTTCCTCCATTTTATACGTGGGCGAAAGAATCACCGAACGCTTTAAGAAGGAACCCTTCAAGTCGCGCATCAGCCCCGCGCTCTCCATTTCGCAAGGTGCGGCGCATTATTGCAACATGATCATGATGCCCACCGTACGCGGTCCCGTGGTACATGAACGCACAATCCACCCGCTCGGCCTTGAAATCAGCGGCCGCCGCTTCCTCGAAATCGTACCCGCCGGGCAGGACATCCCCAAGGACGGCTTGACGATTGACTGCGCCGAACCCCTCGTCACCAACCACGACAACCTTACCAGCGTAGCCATCGTCGTATACGAAAGCACCCTACCCAAAACCGGCGAAAAGACCCCCTCCGTCAACCAAGAGGGCATGAAACGCCTCGCGGGCACTTCCCTGCGCGGCATCCCCCAAGGCCCGCGCGGGCAGGAGAAGGTCAAGGTTATCTTCCACGTCGGGCAGGATAATATGCTGAAGGTTACGGCGCGGAGCCTAAGCACCGACGGCGTGGTGACAGAGCTTTCGGTGGATGAATTGTATGTATAACTGAAACATTGATAATTATAAGAAATCCCCTTTCCGCGACGGTTAGGGGATTTTTTAATGCATACCGCGCCGTATTCTATAATCTAAGGCAAACATCCAACGCCAAGCGCAGTACGGATTCGCGGATATCGGTGCGGGTTGTCCATTCGCGGTTATCCCATTCCTCCCCGGCCAGGCTGTCCCCGGCGTACAGGATTTGCCCAAAATCCACTTGATTGTACTGCGCCGCCGCCATGAAAGCGCTGGCTTCCATTTCCACGGTGACGCAGCCTTCCTCCCTGCGCCGCTGTACCTTTGCGGGGGTTTCGCGGTAGAAAGCATCCGTCGTCCATGTCTTTGCCTTGATGAAGGGGACGTTCTTTTCAAGTAAAACAGATTCGATGATTTGAACCACGCGGCTGTCCATCGAAATCACCCTCGACGGCTTTACGTAATGGTAGGACGCGCCTTCGTCCCGCACGGCGGTTACGGGGATGATTAAATGCCCCACGGCGATGTCCTTTTGCAAAACGCCGCAGCCGCCGCACGCGATGAACTTTTTGCATCCGTAAACGGTCAATTCCTCAATATGGCCCACCGCCAAGGGCGCGCCGACGATTGCCTGCACCAACGCCACCCGCTCGCCCCTATATTCCAGTTCATATACGGGGATGGAAAAACTTTCGAACCGTATGGTCGCAACGGTTTTATGGGGATGCTCGGAAAGGACTTTTTCGATGGCGTCACCGAAGAAGCAAATTACGGCGCGCTCCGATATGTCGATGGGTTGTATAATTCTTTCGGGGCGTATTAAAGCGTTCCTGTCTTCGTCATATTCCAAAATCGGAAATTCGCTTTTTATCATGGGGTGAATCCTCCTTATATTTCGTTTAACAATAATTGCCCTTGTTCCACCGGCGGCACAAGCCCCAGGTGCTGATACCCCAGCCTCGTGACCGTCCGCCCCCGCGGTGTGCGTTGGATGAAGCCGAGTTGCAATAAGTACGGCTCCGCTACGTCCTCCAGCGTCCCCGCTTCCTCGTCGATGCTGGCGGCGAGCGTATCCAACCCTACCGGCCCTCCGCCGAACTTATCGATGATGGCGCGGAGGATTTTTTTGTCCACGGCGTCGAGCCCCATGGGGTCGATGTCCAAGCGGTCGAGGGAATCCTTCGCAACTTCGTGGGTTATGATGCCGTCGTAACGTACTTGAGCGAAGTCGCGCACGCGCTTAAGCAAACGGTTGGCGATGCGGGGGGTGCCGCGGGCTCGGCGGGCGATCTCATCCGCGCCTTCGGGTTGGGTTTCCACACCGAGTACATTCGAGGAACGGATAATAATCGTGCGCAAGTCGTTTACGCTGTACGGCTCGAGGTGATGCACCACGCCGAAGCGGTCGCGCAGGGGTGCGGTTAATAAACCGATGCGCGTGGTGGCGCCGATTAACGTAAACTTGGGGAGGTCGAGGCGGATGGAGCGAGCAGCGGGACCTTTGCCGATGATGATATCCAGCACGAAGTCCTCCATGGCGGGGTACAGGATTTCTTCAATGTTGCGGTTAAGGCGGTGGATTTCGTCGATGAACAGGAAGTCGCCTTCATTGAGGTCGTTGAGGATCGCAGCCATGTCGCCGGGGCGTTCGATGGCGGGTCCGGCGGTGATGCGCAGGCGGGCATCCATGGCATGGGCGATGATGCCGGAAAGGGTCGTCTTGCCCAAGCCCGGCTGCCCGTAGAGTAGGACATGGTCGAGGGTTTCGCCGCGTTGCAAGGCAGCCTCGACGAAGACCTTCATATTTTCCTTCACCTTGTCCTGCCCGATGTAATCGTCGAAACGGGTGGGGCGGAGCTTTAATTCGATTTCTTCATCTTCCTCGCGGTTATAACCCGTGGTGTTGAGCAGTCCCGTCATATTTTATCCCCCGCTCTTTCAAGTTTTTTCTGCGCGTTTTTAATGCTTGCTATATAATCCCGTTCGACGGGGGACAGTTCGTTTACCAGTTGTTTGCGATACTTTTCAAATTCGGCTTCCGCTTTGTTTATCGCGGTTTTATGGCTAACCGTTCCCGCTCCCGATAGTAACCCTTTTCCATACCGTGCGGC
Organism: Defluviitaleaceae bacterium; assembly: GCA_009780585.1. Taxonomy (GTDB): domain Bacteria; phylum Bacillota; class Clostridia; order Lachnospirales; family WQUN01; genus WQRX01. Next base: position 27,742 of record WQZS01000011.1, read on the forward strand.
AAAGTCATCCAATTCCGTAACCCAATCCTTCATGTATATAGGCCGATGCTGCATGGCACGTAATTCCGCCAAATCAAAAAACGCGGAAACCATGCGGTTTAACATGTCCAACTCATCCCGCGTTAAATAATTTTTAGCTATACCAACATCGCTTCTGGTCGGTATTTCCCCGGCGAATACGGTCATGCCCATGTTCGGCAAATCCGCGTTTGCCCGTCGGGATATAACCTCCGCAGCCGTATGCCCATGTGCCGCGTAATGGATTTTATTTTGCACGATTTTAAAAAATTCCCGTGATTCCGGCGTTTTCGGGTCGTAATCTACGCTTGTGGCGTATAAATCAAGGACTTGCCGGTACATCATTTTTTCGCTTGAACGAATGTCCCTAATACGTGCGAGCAATTCGTGCCAATAATTTCCACCACTCGCTTTTTTTAATAAATCATCGTTCATAACAAATCCTTTGATGAGATATTCGCGCAACATGGTTAATGCCCAACGGCGGAATTGTGTACCACGCAGGGATTTAACCCGATATCCGACGGATATAATCATATCAAGGTTGTAATATTTTATAATATAATTTTTCCCATCCGAGGCAGTTGTCAAGTATTCCTTGACAACTGAAATCTTTTCCAATTCGCCTTCCTTAAAGGCATTGTTAATATGCAGGCTGATGTTTTGCTTTGTGGTTTGGAACAATTCGGCCATTTGTGTTTGCGTCAGCCAAACGGTTTCCCCTTCCATGATAACGTCAACCTTTGTTTTCCCATCATCGCTTAGGTACATAATTATTTCCGAACGTGTCGGTAATGTATCGTGTTTTTCCATTATCGTAACTCCAATATTCTATAATTATCTCGCTAATTTTTTTAACGCGGATTTAATGATCGCTTCCGCCTTCATACCTTCGTCGGCGATTTCCAAGACGGCTTGCATGGCTTCCGCGCGGCCGTAGCCCAGCGCGAGCAAGGCATCCATTGCGTCCTGCTTGGCCGAACCGCTTTTATCAAACAACGTCATGCTTTGCGCGTTTGTTATGTTTTCTGACGCCCACGCGTCTTCGGTTTTTATCTTGTCGCGCAGCTCAAGCATGATGCGCTGGGCGGTTTTCTTCCCTACCCCGGGGGCTTTGCTTAAAGCGGTTGCGTCTTCGGCCATGATGGCGATCATTACTTGTTCGGGGGACAAGGTACCCAGGATGCCTGCCGCTACTTTCGGCCCGATACCCGATACGGAAATGAGCAGGGTAAAAAGGCGTACCTCTTCCCGCGTGAGGAAGCCGTGCAGCGCTTGGGCGTTTTCGCTTAATTGTAAATATGTAAACAGTTGTACTTCTGTGCCCTTAGCGGGCAAGCGGCTGATGGTGGCGGGGGAGGCTTGCACCTGCATCCCCAACCCGCACACGTCGATGACGGCGTATTGCTCGGTTACGTAGGCCAGCGGACCTTTTACGTAGGCTATCATGTGCAATCATCCTTTTTCGTTATTTGCAAGTGATTATAACATACTCTTCCAAAATATCGCCTCAACCCTGCGTTGGATTTTACAAAACACGCCTCCATTGTCCCAACCGATCGTTTATTTTATACTGCCTCCCAACGCAAGGTTAATTCGTTGGGAGGCTTTTATGCATGAATTGAATATCGGCGGGCAAATTACGGAATTGCGCAAAGCCAAAGGCGTAACGCAGGAAGCGTTGGCGCGGGCGATCGGCGTGAGCGGGCAAGCGGTCTCGAAGTGGGAGGGCGGCGGCTCGCCGGATATCTCGCTGCTGCCGGCAATCGCGGATTATTTTGGTGTGGCGATTGACTGTTTGTTTGGGCGGATGCCGGAAAACCGGAGGAACATTGAGGAAGTCGTGTTCAACCATGTGGCAAAGGCCATAGATGAATTTGACGGCGAACCGTGGGACGCGCCGGATGAATGTCAAACGGCGGTCTTTGAACGGGTGAAAAAAATTTGCTGGGCGGTGCTCTACGGTATGTTGGGTACGCGAATCTTCGAGCAAATGAGTTTACCCATGAAGGAATTGTTCGACGATATGGTCGCGAAGATGGACAGCGAAATCTCCCTTTACGGGCGAGTCGTATATAACCGGGGTATGGTAATCGCTTCCGCGACGAGGAGCTTCCCGTACTTCTTTTTCATGCCCGAACCGGAAAAGGGCTGGAGCGAGGGCTTGCTCCCACGGGAGGAATATTGCAAAACCTTCGCTGCGCTGGGCGATGAGGATATACTCAGCAGCCTTCTCCTCCTCCACACGAAGAAACCCAATACGAACTTTACGGCGGGGTATTTGGCGAAGGAAACGGGATTGTCCGCCGAAAGAACGGAACGGGTCATCGCATCGCTCACCGACATGGGCTTCGTAAAGGAATACCACATCGAATTGGAGGATACACGGCAAAAATTCTACGAATTTAGACCCAAGGAAAGTTTCATCGCTGTGTTGATGTTGATGCGGGCGGTTATCCATACGCCCACGCACCATGTTATCAGCGCGGCGGAGCGCAGCAAGCCATTGTTACGACTCGAGGGGGACAACACATGAAAACCTTTTTACTCACACTAAGGAAAACCCGGCTCAGCTATTCCGCAGTGATGCTGCCGTACATATTGGCCGCGACCGTAGCCGCGGCGGGGCTGGTAGTCACAAACCGCCTGACCGGGGAAATGGGTGAAGCCGCGCTTTACGGGCACACCGATACCCTCGTGCGGTTGCTTTTGTGGGTCACCGCCGTAATGGTATTGCGCGCGGCGGTGACTTCGCTCTCTACGTTCTTGTACGCGCGGTTTACCGCCAACGCGGGGTACGCTTTGCGGGCGTATTTCGTCAGGCATTTCCTGCGGGTACCCTTCGCGCGGATTGAGCGGACGGCAAGCGGGGAGAACCTGTCCATCTATTCCAATGATATACCCAAAGCGGAAGCATTGATCGCTTCGGATATATTGGATTTAATCACGGATTTCGTTTCGTTCGTTTCCGCGTTTATCTTCCTGATGGTCATCAGCCCGCGTTTTACGGCGATTTCGTTTGTCGCCGCTATCGGGATGCTGGTGTTGCAAATTGGGTTGGCATTACCCCTCCAACGATGGTCGGTGCGGATGTCGGAAAAGCAAGCGGAATTTAACGCTGTGGTCAACGATTCGTTGCAAAATCTTTCCACCGTCATTTCCTACGGACTTGAAAACGTCCTGGAAGCGCGTTACATGCACGTATACGGGCAGTATTTTGCGGCATTAATGAAATTCGCGGTTTCTCTCGGTTTTATGCTCGGTACGATGTTGACGATTTTGTTAAGCCCGTTGATCGTCATTTTTACCGTGTTAGCGTTGGCGACTATCGCGGGCGAACTGGCGATTGCGGAGTTCATCGCTTTCATCACAACGGTATTCATAGCCGCGACGTCGGTTACGCAGCTCGCGCAGAATGTGGGGCGCTTGGCGGCGGATTCCGCCGGGGCGAAACGCCTGAACGAAAACACGGACGACGCGCATGAAATCTTGGACGAGGGCGCGGAAGGGACTTCGGAACAAATTGTGCCGAAGTTGGGCGTGCCGACGCTAGGCGTACCGAAGTTAGGTGTGCCGAAGTTAGGGGAAATACGCTTTAATGACGTAACCTTTTCCTATTGTGCTGCAAATGACGGAACCCCTTCGGTGGGAGAACCGTCTACGGCACCGACGGAGGAACCGGCTACAGCACCGACGGAAGAATCGATTGCGGCACCGACGGAAGAACCCACCGTTACGCCCGCTTTGGATGCGCTGTCATTCACAATCAAGCCCGGCAGCCGCGTGGCCATCGTAGGCGCGAGCGGTTCGGGCAAGTCCACGATCCTTAAGCTATTACTCGGTTTGTACGAGCCCACCGGGGGGACGATTACGTTTGGCGGGGAGGAAATATCGCAGTTCCCCAAATCGCGCGTACGCGATTTATTTGCGTACGTGCCGCAGGATTCCTTCCTCTTCCCGGAAAGCATCGGCAAGAACATAACCCTCGAATGGGGGCAAGAAGCAAAAACCGACAACGCCCATTTCCGCTTTGACCGGGAGCGGGAAGCGGCGTCAAACAACGCCCGTCTCCGCCTTGCCTGCGAACAGGCAGACATACTCGGCTTCATTGATTCCCTGCCCGAAGGCTTCGATGCGATTTTGGGGGAATCTGCCGAAAATATCTCCGGCGGGCAACGGCAGCGCATCGCCATGGCGAGGGCGTTCTACAAGGATGCGCCGATCATCCTCTTCGACGAAGCCACCGCGTCCCTCGACCCTTCGACCGAAGCGGAAATATTAAAGACGCTGGACACCGTTACGCAAGGGAAAACCGTAATCATGGTGTCGCACCGTCCGCAAACCATCGCCGCTTGCGATTTGGTCATTACGATGGACGACGGCAAAATAAGGGAGGCCGTACAATGATGTATTTTTATAAAATGTTCCGTTTCATGCGGCCGTATGCCGTTCGCTACGCAATCAGCCAAATTATCTATTCATCGCAGGGGTTCGCGTTCCCGTTCGTGCTTTCGGTGTTCGCGGGGAACATCATGGCCGCCGTGGCAAACGGCGACCGCGATGCCGTATTCCGCTCGGGCATCGTGCTGGCGGTTATGCTCGGCGCGTTTATTGTCGTGTTCCTCGTAGGGGTGTATGTAAATATCGTGACAATCGAACAGGCGGCGATGGACATGAAGCGCGAGCTGTTCCGCAAATTCGTGCGCACGGGGTTGGAGGACGCGAGCCATTCCGGTGAAGGCATCGCCGCGATTAATACCGACGCCAACACGGCATCGGGTGTATTCGAAGGGCCGCTCATGCAATTGATGTACAGCATTATCGCCATCATCGGCGCAACGGTCGTCGTGTTTTCGGCGGATTGGAAGCTGGGTTTTGCCGTCGTGGTGGTAGGGGTCGTCAGCTTCTTCATGCAGCACCGCTTTACGGAGCCGCTGGCGCGTGTGGGCAAAGAACAATTGGAAGCGAACGCCGATTCGCTCAAAGCCGTAAGTAACGCGTTTTCTGGGGCGATGGCCATCCGCGCGTACAATATGCAGCCCCAAGCCTTCCTCACCTTTGACAAGGAAAACCTGCGCATGAAAAAACTCGATATACGCCGCGGGTTGATTCGCATGGGGCAAAGGCTCTTCGGCACGGTGGAGGGTTGGCTGACGCTGGCGGTCGTATTCGGCTTCGGCGGTTGGTTGGTAGCCATGGGGCAGATAGAATTCCATTCCCTTGCGTCGGTGTATATCATGGCGGCGACGCTGACCAATGCCATCGGCAGCTTGGGGGCTAATTACGCGGGCTTGCAACCCCCCATCGAAGGCGCGAAGCGAATTTTTGCTATCCTCGACCGCGAGGAAGCCCATAAATCCGGTAACTTCGCCATCCTCGACCGCCGGGAACCGCACGAAACCAAAACAGTACAAAAAACCAAAACAATACAAAATACGCCCGCATTACTTAACGCCGACAGTTATCATTTATCCATCGATAACTTCACCTTTCAATACCGCGATGCCGCTTCCCCTGCGTTGAAAGATATTTCGCTGGAAATCCCCGAGAACCGGATGGTCGCCTTCGTGGGGGCGTCGGGCAGCGGTAAATCGACTCTGTTAAAGGCCATCGTCGGCATGTACGAACGCGATGATTTGAATATATCCGTCGGCGGAAAAGCCTTCGCGGACACCCCCATCGAGGAATGGCGCAAATTTTTCGCCTACGTGGACCAAAGCGGCAAGCTCTTCGATATGACCATCCGCGAGAACATCGCCCTCGGATGCGCGGACGCGTCCGATGACGATGTCATCGCCGCCGCCAAACAGGCCGCCATCCACGACTTCATCGAAACGCTGGAAAACGGTTACTCCACCCCCTGCGGCGAGAAAGGCGCGTCCCTTTCCGGCGGGCAACGCCAACGCATCGCCATCGCCCGCGCGCTCATAAAAAAAGCACCCGTCCTCGTCTTCGACGAAGCGACAAGTGCCTTGGATGCGGAAACCGAAGGGCAAATCATGGAGACGATCCATGCCCTGCGTAAAGACTACACAATTTTAATTGCCACGCACAATTTAGAGAGCGCGAAAGCAGCGGACACGGTCATTACGCTGGTTAACGGGTCGATTTTATCCCCTAAAAAAGACGAATAACGTAGCTTGCCGTTCGAAAAAAAGTATTGGTATTCAACACCGCCCGTACAGGTCAACCGTCATATTCAATAAAACCGTTGATAATATCGATAGCTTCCAATGTTATATCTTTTGGTGCTTTTTCAATATATTCGGCATCGCGTTGGGAAAGGTCGAGGATTTTCGCTTGATCGCACATGATGACGCCCATCGTTGCCGTCCTGGCATCCAATTTTATTTGAATCCTTAATCCTTTGTCCGTGTTGGTTATGGGGCATACCATCGCTCCTTTTTTGGTAAAGCCGTTAAATATCGCATTGCTGACCACCAACGCCGGACGCCTTCCCTTTTGCTCGTTTCCCGTTTGCGGATTGAAGTTAATTTTAATGATGTCCCCTTGCTTCGCGCTGTAATTCATTTTATTACCTCAATCCCGACATCCTCGCCCGTATCCCATTCCTCAAACGTGTACCCGCCCTTAAAATCGTTTAACCGTTCCTTCAACGATAAACGTTTACGCTTGTACTTGGGTTGGAATGGCAGAGCTTCGTCCATCAGCATCTGTTTAAACATCATGTTGACCGCCACGCTGATGTTCATCCCTAATTTATCCAGCAGGAATTCGACATCCCGTTTTACGTTTTCGTCAACCCTTACGTTAATGGTCGTTGTCATCGTTTCACCTTCTCTACTTGGTAAGTACATAGTAAAGCGCGGCATGTGCGGCGTCAATGCATGTTACCGCACCATAATCTTCCGCGCCAGCGCCATAATCATGCGGATGGGTAGCGGTTCGAACTTTTTACCGATTCGCTTCAACTCTTTACGTATGGGAATGGATTGTGGGCAATGTTTTTCGCATTTGCCGCAGCCGTTGCATTTACGCGGGCTGGAGGTCACCTTGCGTATCGCCGCCGTTGAAGTCATGTACAATACCATACTCGTGATAAAACCCTGCGTGTAACGCGCGTTGTAGGCGGACAGGCACGCGGGGATATTAATACCCATCGGGCAGGGCAAACAATAATTACACCCCGTGCAGTTGACTTTGTACGACTTGCGGAAATGTTCGACCACTTTGGCGTATACAACCTTATCCGCGTCGGTGAGGGGTTTGTGCCTTTCCACGGCTTGCAAGTTTTTTTCCACAATTTGCGCCGAACTCATGCCGCTGACCACGACCGTAACTTCCGGCTGGTCCCATAACCAATCAAGCGCCCAATCGGCGGGGGAACGGTTTGGATCGGCGTCCTTGAATATCCTTGCGGCTTGCTTGGGCAAACCTGTAGCCAGCCGCCCGCCCAGCAAAGGCTCCATGATCATGACCGATACGCCTTTTTGCGCGGCGGCTTGTACGCCCGTGCGCCCCACTTGGTAATTTTCGTCGTAGTAATTGTATTGAACCATACAGAAGCCCCAATCGTAGGCTTCCAATATCTTGATAAAATCGCCGCATGTTCCGTGGTAAGAGAAGCCGATATTTTTGATCAATCCGGCTTTTTTCTTCCCTTCCAGCCATTCCGTGATGCCCAGCGAACGGAAATGCTCCCATTGCTTATTGTCCACGACGCTGTGCAAGAGGTAGTAGTCGATGTAATCCGTTTTGAGCCGCTTTAAGGACTCGTTGAAATATATGTCAAAGTCTTCCGCGCTTGCGCACCTTAATAAAGGCAGCTTGGTTGCGATGTGTACGTCCTTGCGTTTGCTGTTTTTGTACAGGATATCACCCAGCGTCCTTTCGCTGCCGGGGTAGATGTACGCCGTGTCGAAGAAGTTAACCCCGCCCTCGATGGCGGAAAGTACCATTCGTTCGGTTTCCGCTTTACCCGCGGGGAAGCGCATACAACCCATGCCTAAAATGGAAAGATTGTTGCCGGACGGTTTGTCTGCGTTGTATTTCATGGGATTCCTCCAAATTTGCGTGATAATTTTTTGAATCATACCACAACTCGCACAAAATATAGATAACTTAATTCCGTTATGCTATGATTCCACGGATTTTACATAAACCGACAAAAGGTGATCCCCATGCCCGCTTACACACCCATGATGGAACAATATTTTTCAATCAAGGCGAAGTTTGAGCATTGCATACTCATGTTCCGCTTGGGCGACTTCTTCGAGATGTTCTTCGAAGACGCGAAGACCGCTTCGCAAGCGCTGAGCATCGCGTTGACGGCACGCGACTGCGGGCAGGAGGAACGCGCCCCCATGTGCGGCGTACCCGCCCACGCGGTGGATAACTACATAGCCCGCTTGGTGGCGCAGGGATACCACGTCGCGCTGTGCGACCAAGTGGAGGACGCCAAGCACGCCAAGGGCATCGTCAAGCGCGACGTTGTGCGGGTCATCACCCCCGGCACGGTTACCGACGCCAATCAACTTGAGGAAAACCGCCACAACTATATTACGTGCGTGGCCTCCCATTCCCATGACAAAGACGAACGCTTTACCATCGCCACGGCGGACATCACCACGGGCTTATTTATAGCTACAACCGTTGATTCCGGCCAAAAAATGACGGACGAACTTACCCGATTGGCTCCCGCGGAGATTCTCCTCCCCGAGGGCTTTACCCTTGCTCGTGTGGTGGAGAACGTCACCGGCCTAAAAGCTACCGCCGCTCCCGTATGGACATTTACCCACGCGAACGCCTTCAAATGCTTGACCGAGCATTTTTATACACTCCACTTGGAAGGCTTCGGCCTTTCCCAAAACGCGCCGGAAATCCCCGCCGCGGGCGCGTTGTTGTTTTATTTGGCGGATACACAGCGGAATATGCTGGCACAAATCACTTCGATCAAACCCTACACACAACACGGCTATATGGTGCTGGACGCGCCTTCGCGCCGCAACCTCGAGCTAACCACCCGTATGCGCGAACCGAGCAAAAAAGGCTCGCTCCTCGGCGTGCTGGATCATACCAAGACCGCCATGGGCGCAAGGCTGTTACGCAATTGGGTGGAACTTCCCTTGCTTAAATCGGATGATATTGTGCGCCGCCAATCCGCCGTAGCCGAGTGGTACGATTCCCCGATGCAACGGGCCGATTTACGGGTCTTTTTGCAAAATATCCACGACTTGGAACGCGTGATGTCACGTTTGGCCGCGAGCTATTCCAATGCCCGCGATTTGGCCGCGCTGCGTGCCTCCTTGCACGATTTGCCCGCCATTGGCGCGTTATTAAAGGAAACGCAAAGCCCCGTATTAAAGGATATCTACCGCACGTACGACGATTTGGCGGACCTTTTTTCCATGATCACCGCCCGTATCGTCGAAACGCCGCCCCACAGCGTCCGCGAAGGCGGCATGATCCGCGGCGGCGTCAACGCGAGGCTTGACGAATTGCGGGGCGTACGTGATAACGCCGCCGATTTCGTCGCGCAAATGGAAACCCGCGAACGCGAGCAAACAGGCATCGCTTCATTAAAAATAAAAAACAACCGCGTGTTCGGCTATTACATTGAAGTTACCGCGTCCAATTTGACAAAGGTCCCCGCGCATTACCACCGCAAGCAAACCATCGCCAACGGCGAACGTTTCATCACGGAGGAATTAAAGCAACTGGAAGAAACCATATTGGGCGCGGATGAGCAAATCAACGCGCTCGAATTCGACTTGTTCGACGCGACCCGCCGCGAGGTCGTGGAACAAATGGCGCGCGTGCAATTCACAGCCATCGCGCTGGCGACGCTGGACGCCTTCCAATCCCTGGCCGAAGCCGCCGACCGGGGTCGCTATGTAAGGCCCGCCGTGGACAACGGTACGGGTATCTATATCAAGGAAGGGCGGCATCCGGTATTGGAAGGGATTCGGAACGCGGGGAACGAGGCGTTTATTCCCAATGATACGGACATGGATGTTGACGGGAACCGCCTTTCGATCATCACGGGGCCCAACATGTCGGGTAAATCGACGTATATGCGGCAAGTCGCGCTGATCGTGCTGATGGCGCAGATCGGGTCGTTCGTGCCTGCCGAAGAAGCGCGCATCGGCACGGTGGACCGTATTTTCACCCGCGTGGGCGCGTCGGACGATTTGGCAACGGGGCAAAGCACTTTCATGGTGGAAATGACCGAGGTTGCGAATATCCTGCACAACGCGACCGCCCGCTCGCTGATCATCCTGGACGAAATCGGCCGCGGGACGAGTACGTTCGACGGGCTTTCGATCGCGTGGGCGGTACTTGAACACATCGCCTGCGAAATCGGCGCGAAGACGCTGTTCGCCACGCACTACCACGAGCTGACGTTATTGGAGAAACGCATCGCGGGCGTCGTCAATTTTTATTTCACCACACGGGACGCGGACGGCGATATCGTATTCCTGCGCAAGCTCGTACGCGGCGAAGCGGGGCAGAGCTACGGCATACACGTAGCGCGATTGGCCGGATTACCGCAATCGACGCTTAAACGCGCGTCTCAATTGCTTGGGGAATTGAATCCCAAAATCAAGCAAAAATAAAATTAAATAGAACTTTATGTAAAAACGCTTGTATATGTTGAATTTGCGCAATTTACGTGTTATTATTACACTTACATTACAAATAAATATGCAGGGGGAAAGTGTATGCTAAACAGTTTAAAAGGGAAACTGATCCTCCCTATCGCGGCGGTTCTGTTATTTACGGTCGTTGTGATAATCGTTTACGTATCCTCAGCCACGCGCGATTTGGCGGAGGACTTGACCCAGGAGCGGCTGGATGTTTCATCCAACGCCGTGTCCTCCAAGTTAAAGGACCTTGAGGCAAGGTCCGAGCTCGTCGCTTACGCCGTCGCCACTAACTACAATATCATCCAAAGCATCCTGGCCTGGAACGAAGGCGATCAGGACCGGGCAAGGCAGGAACTGATCGCTTACCTGACCCCCACCGCCCGCGATATGGATGTGGACAGCTTCATCGTGCGCGACGCCGACGGTGTGGTCATACTCCGCTTGCACGATATTAATAATTTCGGCTCGGCGGACGGTTCGGCCTCGAGTGTACAAGCCTTGCAAGGGCGCACCACCACAGGCTTCTCCTCGACGGCGACCATGCCGATGGGGCTTAACACCACCGCCCCCGTATGGCACAACGGCCAAATCATCGGTAACATAGCCCCGCTTACCTTCATCCACACAAACGGCTTCGTGGACCGTTTTTCCGAAATCTTTAACTCCCATATCACGGTCTTCGGCGGGGCGAACGGCAACGAGCGCGTAGCCACCACCTTCGGGCGGGAAACGGGGAACCGCGTAACCGGCACCACGATGGACAGCACCGAAATTACGGACCCCGTACTCAACCGCGGTGTTGTTTACAGCACCCGTACCGATTTGTTCGGAGCGAGTTATAACGTCATCTATTATCCTTTAACCAACCTCAGCAACAACCCCGTCGGTATGTTCTCGGTCGCGTTCTCCGCCGAGCATGTGGACACCGCCGTATCCGCCAAGCAAATGATGCTGATCCTCATCGGCGGTATAAGCATTGTGATTGCGGCCGGCATCATGTTTTGGCTGATTACCAAGCTGCTTAAGCCCCTGGACGGGCTCACCAAGAGCGTCAAGGCCGTAGCCGCGGGTAACTTTAACATCAACATGGACAGGCAAGGACTTACCAAAGACGAAATCGGCACGATTTCACAGGATGTGTACGGATTGGTGGACGTCATACGCGGTATGGTGGACGACGTGCATCAAATATCGCGCTACGTCGCCAAGGAAGGCGACATCGACTACCGCTCCGACCTTTCCAAGTATCAAGGCGGGTACAAGGAAATGATTGCCGGGCTTAACGAGTTTACGGACGACTACGTAAGCGAAATAAAAGCCGTTATCAAGGTACTGGGCAACGTGAACATGGGTATCTTCAAATCCGATATGAAAAAGCTGCCCGGTAAGAAAGCCGATTTGAACGTCGCGGTGGATTCGCTTATATCCAACCTCACCGGCGTAAATTCGGAAATTAACGGCATGATTGACGCCGCCGCCGTAAAAGGTAACCTCAAGTTCGTCATCGACACCGCCAAGTACGAAGGGGACTGGCGCACGATTATGTCGGGGCTTAACAGCGTAGCCGAAGCCGTAGACAAACCCCTGGCGGATATCAAGAACGCCATGGATGCCCTTAACCGCGGCCGCTTCGACACCTTCGTGGACGGCAGCTACGCGGGCGACTTCCTCGCGATTAAGAACGACATCAACCACGTAATCAAAGGTTTGTCCGAATACGTGCGCGAAATCGGCGATTGCCTGTCGGATGTATCTAAGGGCGACCTTACGCGCCACATCCGTATGCAGTTTGACGGCGACTTCAACCAAATCAAGCTGTCGATTGACAACATCGTCACCACCCTCCACAAGACCATGTCCGATATCAATTCCGCTTCCAGCCAGGTATTAATGGGCGCGAAGCAAATTTCGGCAAGCGCCATCGACCTTGCCAACGGCGCGCAGCAGCAAGCCAGCAGCGTGGAAGAACTCAACGCCAGCATCGACATCATTAACCAACAAACCCAGCTCAACGCCGAAAACGCCGCCCAAGCCAGCGAGCTTTCGCGCAAGTCCGCCGAAAACGCAAATGCCGGTAACGAATCCATGAAGCAAATGCTGGGCGCGATGGATCAGATCAAGGAATCCTCCAACGACATTTCCAAGATCATCAAATCCATCCAAGACATCACCTTCCAAACCAACCTGCTGTCGCTTAACGCGTCCGTGGAAGCGGCGCGCGCGGGCGAACACGGCAGGGGCTTCGCGGTCGTAGCCGACGAGGTACGCAACCTCGCCAACAAATCGCAGCAATCCACCGTGGAAACCACCGCACTCATCTCCGACTCCATTAACCGTGTGGACGCGGGCTCCACCATCGCCGAAACGACCAGCGAATCCTTGGCGATCATCGTAAAGAACGCCGACGAGGTATTGCAAATCATCAACGGAATCTCGGCTTCCTCCAAGGAACAAGCCGACTCCATTTCCCAAGTCTCCATCGGCCTTGCGCAAATCTCCAGCGTCGTGCAGTCCAACTCCGCCGTATCGGAGGAAACCGCCGCCGCGTCCGAGGAGCTCAACTCGCAAGCCGAAGTATTACAGCAATTGGTGGCATACTTCCGCCTATAGTAAAAACGCGGCAGGTATTTGCACAACGCTTCATATCCATGTATAATAAACGCAACGGGGGTCGCCGATAAGCGGCCCCCCAAGCCCGAGTGGCGGAACGGCAGACGCGGTGGACTCAAAATCCACTGATGGCGACATCGTGGGGGTTCAAGTCCCTTCTCGGGCAGCAACAGCCCAAAAAAATCCTGCAACTCAACGTTTGCAGGGTTTTTATTTTCATAAAAACTTATTATTTATGGACATACAAATTTGCGATTCGGGATATTACCGCACCGCTTCCTTTGTCGTCCGTATAATCTTTACCGTTCATGTAATCGGATGTTACAATAGTATAACCCGTTTTTAATATAGTAATCATATCCAAAGGAACGAAGGGTGATAACCATGACCGACCCCATGCCGGAATATAAGGACGTTGAGAATAAACTGATTATCCTGTACCTGCTTAACCGCATGGTGTTGCCTATGTCACGGGGGCAAATCGCGGAAATGGTGCTGAGCGGGGAATTCATGGATTTTTTTACCTTGCAGCAAAATTTGTCCGAAATGGTGGAAATCGGTTTCCTGGACGCCTCGCAGGAGAACGCAGCGGATAACAATACCACGCGGTATACCGCCACGGAGGACGGAGCGAATACGCTGGAATTTTTCGAACGGCGGATCGCCTTCAGCACGCGGCAGGCGATCAACCGCTACGCCAACGAAAACCGGCAGAAGATAAAGAAGGATTACGAAAAGACCGCTACTTATTTTCCGGATGAAAATAACGACGAATTCCGCGTAAAATGCGGCGTATACGAGGATAAACGCGCGCTTTTGGAGTTATTTATCTCGGTGGATACCCGCGAGCAAGCCAAGTTTATCCAAACCAATTGGCAAAAGAACGCAAGCGTCCTTTACGGGCAAATCATCAACGCGCTTACGACGCAAATCGCCGAATCAAGCGTCGATACTGAGGTTCATATAAGCGCTGATTAAAAACGGCAGCTCCGAATCGCGGATAAAGATACGGTAGAACGGGAACGCGAAATGGACGGAGCCGCGTTCATCGCCGGCGTTGGCGAACTCCAATACATAAACAATGTCCATATGCCAAATAGTAATGGGTTGATTGCCCAGGAGCGTGTTCGCGCGTTGCAAAAAGGTGATCAACGCTTCGTCGGGCGCGAAGAGCGGCCGTTCGGGGCCGTCGAAGCCAAGCACCCGCCCGAACTGCATATCCACCTCGATAATCCCCGCATCCGTTACCAGGAATTCGATAAAATTGGAATAAATCGTATGCCCCCTGTAGGTCTGCCGATACACAACGCGTTGGCCTTCCTCGTCGTGGGGGGTAAAGCGTTCGTCACGCACGAAACCGGGGAAATACCGCGATATGACGGAATCGACCGTCGTATCCCATCCGTCGGGGTTAAAATACGTGACGAAACCGTCCGTAATCCACATCTGCGCACTACCCACGGTAAAGTCAACGCCGAACGGCGTTTCTTCACGTATGACATGGCCGGCGTCGCGGAAGAAAATCCCCACCAATTCCTCCTCGTCGTAATAATAGCCCGATATTTGCAACGCGCGCATCGACGGGAAGCGGCGTATCATTTCCGTATCCATTGTAATATTATGGCGAGCCAAAACGGAGCGAATGATGTCCTCCTGTTCGGCGGAAACCACATAACTCCGATTTTCCGCGATAAGAAAGCCCGCTATCGCAAGATTAAGCAGTACGAAGAAAAGCAGGATCAAATTCTTTGCCTTTTCCCATTCCATTATTGTTCGTCCGTTCTTTCCAAGCGAGATTCCAAGCGTATTTCCAAGCCCGCTCCCTGCTCAGCCGGAAAGCCCAGCATAAAACGCTCCCCTTCTCTCGTCGGTATATTTAACGCGCCGGGCGTCAGCGTTTGGCGGTTTAACGTATCCAAACCGAATGTAAATGCCAGCTTGCGGTAGCGCGTTACGCGCCCATGGTCCACCACTACCTCGATGGGGTACGGGAGCGGATCGTGCGTGGGCCCCCACCCGTCCTCCGGCGTAAGGAGCGGGAAACCGCCCGCCTCCGTACCCCCGATGACATAATTAAACCAAAAGACATGCGTGCGCCCGCGCGATTCAAACCCCGCGAGGTAAAAATCATGGCTCGACGCGTGGGGGTCGTTATTTACGAACGCCAGCGCACCCGAAAAATCCGTCATAAAATCGGGCCGTTCGCCGCGTCTGATGGGACGGAAGCAATTGTATTCCAAAATATTACCCGGGAAATAACGAACCCGCGTATTAATCGTCGAAATCGTGATAACGTTATCGACCATACGCGGGTTCCGTATGGCGGGGTTGTCGAAGAGATACGACACCTGCGCGTTGACCGAATGAAGCTGTACCTCACCCAAGCGGTTGGCGTACGGGTTCGTCATGCGGAGCGTATTATGCCGCCAGCCGTCTTGCGTGCGGGGCAGAAAAATCCGCGTATCCGTGGCGTTAAAGTACAGGTTGTCATCGATATAAAAATCGGGTAATTGGAATTGCCCCGAAGGTAAGGCGAATGTCCAAGCCCGTTCGCTATCCAAAAATATCACGCCCGCGGGTACGACCGCCACGGCGTTAAACGATTCGAGTCCTCTGTCCGTCAGCGCCGCACCCGTACGGCTATTAAACGCCGGCGCGAAAATGTCCGAATTTACCGTAAACGCGTATTCGTACAGCACGATCGGCCCGCGTAACGCGGCGTTTAGGGTCGGCGCGGCATCGCTTGTGCCAACGAAATCGCCGCGGCGTAAAATCTCCGCGATGGCATTGTCCGCCGTCGGTTCGTTAACGCCGTAGCGCATGTCGAACCGCCCGTCCCCATTGCCGAATACCACCCGCATGGGACGTACGATGTCCGTATACCCGTCGGGCGCGGGCGCGTCGAACAAAGCCGCGAAATAAACAAAAAAACTGCGGTTCGTAATATTGACGAACCACAGGCGACCCGTTTGGTAAACGGCCAAAACACCCAAAACGATGATCACCAGGGTTTTTATCCTGCGCAGTATCCCTTTGTTGATATTAAACATATTTAACCCGTTGGAATGTCGGAGAGTTATCGCCGGATTCGTCCCCTTCGTGGGACATCCCGCCCTCTTCGCGTTTGAAGCGCAAAACCATGGTCGTGCCTTCGCCCGGGGTGCTTGACGCGTGTATCGCCCCCCCATGCGCCTCCATGATTTCCTTGGCGATGGCAAGGCCCAAACCCGTACCGCCGAGCGCGCGCGAACGTGCCTTGTCCACCCGGTAAAAGCGATCGAATATCCGCGCCAAATCTTCTTCGGGTACACCCATACCCTCGTCGCGGATGCTGACCGTGTGGCGGCTTTCGTCCGATTCGACCACTACGTGTACGGTAGAGCCTTCGGGGCTGTATTTGATGGCGTTTGACAAAATATTTGATATCACCTGGTTTACGCGCGGGGCGTTGGCTAGTATAAAACACGCTTCTTCCGTCCCGCCGAGTTTGATCTCCTGGTTCTTTTGCTCGGCCAGCACTTGGCATTGGCGGATAGTGATGCGGATCAAGCCCAGTAAATCCACGATATCCAGCTCCAGCGTCGTTTGCTTGTTGTCCAAGCGTGATAACTCCAACAGATCCGTCACCAGCGTTGTCATGCGGCGCGCTTCCTCGTCGATGATTTCCAAGAAAGCGATGGCGGTTTTGGGGTCTTCAAGTGCGCCGTCTATCAACGTTTCGGTATACGTGCGGATGGACGTCAGCGGCGTACGCAGCTCGTGGGAAACATTGGCAACAAATTCCTTGCGCATGTTGTCCTGCTTTTCCTTTTGTTCCAAATGCTGCACGATTTCATCCGTCATGTAGTTTACGCTGTTGGCCAGTACGCCGATTTCATCTCTGCTGTGTACGGGAATCTTTTTCGACAAGTCGCCCCCGGCCACCGCGCGGGCATGGCGTGACATCGCCACGATGGGCCGCGTAATCGTATTCGCCAGGAAATACCACGCAATGGGGATAATGATCAATGCCACCAATACCGTAAGTAACAAAATCCGTGTGAGCTCGAACAGGTTCGCGTTCATGTCATCGGTCTTCATGCGGGTGTTGATAATAAAACGCCCGTCGGGGTGATCGACGGGCATCGCAAAGCTCAGCCATTCCGCTTCAATATCGTTCAAATCCATACCCACACGCCCGACGGAGAAGCCCTCCTGCCCGCTCATGGCCCATGATATGGCGCGGTCGTTGGAACGCGCCCCCACAAACCCGGCAGGTGCGATCCCGATGCCCAGCTCGCTCATCAGGATCACTTCGATATCATACTCACTTTGCAGCGTTTCCCACTCGGGCGCGTCCATAAAACGCGAACGATCGTTGGGCTGCACAATCGTGTTATACGCCTGCACGGCAAAACCCCGCAGCCTTTCGCGCGCCCTTTCCTCCTCCATGGAGCGCACCTGCCGCAACATAAACGTACCGCTTAATACCATGACGATCAAAACCACGGAGATATATATGACCATCAGCTTTAATTTGATACTGTTGAATCGCCTTACCTTCATTGAGCGGTTCCCGTACCGAATTCCGCGGTGAAATGGTAACCCACACCGCGTTTGGTGAGAACATACGTGGGATTGTCGGGTTCGGGCTCGAGCTTGGTGCGTAGCCGACGGATCGTTACATCCACCGTGCGTACGTCACCGAAGAATTCGAAGCCCCATACCTCCTTAAGCAGCATTTCACGCGAAAACACTTGGTTATTCTGCGTAGCCAAGAAGCGCACGACCTCAAACTCGCGCCGTGTAAGTTCAACCACCTCGCCGCCCCGCGTCACTTCGTACAGGTCCAAATCGACGATGAGCTCACCAAAGATCAACTGTTTACCGACTTCCTTCTTCGCGTCCTTGTCCCATCGGCGCAAGTTAGCCATGACCCGCTTCATCAACTCGCGTACGCCGAAGGGTTTGGTCACGTAATCGTCCGCGCCCAAATCAAAGCTCAATACCTTGTCCGTTTCGTCCGCACGTGCCGTCAGCATGATGATCGGCACCTGCGAAACCTCGCGTATGCGTTTGCATACCTCGTAACCGTCCATCTTGGGCATCATGATGTCCAACAGTACCAAATCGGGCTTTTCGTTTAACGCCAGCTTCAAACCCGCCGCGCCGTCATAAGCGGACAAAACGTTGTAGCCTTCCTTCCTCAAGTTATAAGTCAAAATGTCTACGATTCTCATTTCGTCGTCCACTACCAAAATTTTCGCGCTCATGGGACCTCCCCTATAATTCGAAATATATTCGCATTTCTTGATTTATTGAATCCTTAATTTCCTCATCGCCAAAGAAACCCTTTGGCGGTTAAGCCTTGAGTGCGCACATTCCTGCGGTAAACCATTGTATATTTAATAGTCGTGTCTTTTTTGCGATCCCCGTCATAAAAGTCACCTCCAAAAAGCAGTATATCTATAACCATACGCATATGCAAATATTTATATATGGACTTATGGTACAAATGTTTAAAAAGTATCGGTTTTATCATCAGATTAAAAAAAGTTTGTTTTACTTATATTGCCCCACCCTGCCGCCCTGCTTGACGGGTAACTGCCCTTTTATAATCCGCTGCAGTCCGTTCCACCAATATGATGAGTTGTCCCTTGTACCCTTTGCCTACGATGCCGTCCCCTTCCCAATGACCGAACTCCTCACGGCCTTCAACGGAAACGGGGCGCATTCCAATACTCCTACCCAAAACCTTCTTCTGTTGTTTTTTGCGCTTCGCGATGGTATGCTCTCCTCGGCTCATCGGTTGACCTCCCTGTCACTATTATTCCGCAAACAACAGTCTACAAGTATCCACTCTTTGGGCTACCTTTTTTATACCCCCGAAGGGGGCAGTTGAATTTACAATCGGGGCAGTATATTTTGACATAAAACACCTTGCAAAATAAATTTTTTGTCATATAATTGTAATAAACAGCTCGTCCCTTCGGGGCGGGCCGGTTTTTTGATTTCGCGGAGGGGATATTATGCAAACCAAGTACATCTTTATGACGGGCGGCGTGTGTTCGGGGTTGGGTAAGGGCATTACGGCCGCGTCGCTAGGGCGTTTGCTTAAGGCCCGCGGCTACCGCGTCACTATCCAAAAGTTCGAGCCCTATATCAATATGTTCCCAGGTTTGTTGAGCCCCTACCAGCACGGCGAGGTATTCGTCACCGAGGACGGCGCGGAATCGGACCTCGACCTCGGCCACTACGAGCGCTTCATCGATGAAAACCTGAGCGTTAACAACAGCATTTCCGCGGGCAAAGTGTATTGGGAGGTTTTAAATAAGGAGCGCAAGGGCGTTTTCATGGGCAAAACCATCCAAATCATCCCCCACATCACCGACGCGATCAAATATTATATTTCCGGCAACCACGACGCCGACATCGTCATCACCGAAATCGGCGGAACCGTCGGCGACTTCGAAATACTGCCTTTCTTGGAAGCTATCCGCCAGTTCGGCGAGGATATCGGCTTCGAAAACGCCATGTACATCCATCTTACGTTGGTGCCGTACCTCGATTTCGCGGGGGAACCGAAGACGAAGCCCTCCCAGCACTCGGTGAAGGAGCTGCGCTCGCTGGGCATCCGCCCCGACATCCTCGTGTGCCGCACGCCCAAGCCGCTGGGTGAGGAAATGCGCAAGAAAATCTCCCAATTCTGCCACGTCAATCAAAATTGCATCATCGAAAATACAGACGCCGATTGCCTCTACGAAGTCCCCCTCCTGTTAGAAAAGGAAAACTTCGCCCAAATCGTATGCGGCCGCCTGGGCCTTACCCCTCCCCCGCCCGACTTGGCCGAGTGGGAAGCCCTCACGCAAATTAAACCCACCCAAACCGTCACCATCGGCTTGGTGGGCAAATATGTGGAGTTTCGCGACGCTTATTACAGCGTGACGGAAGCCTTCAAACACGCGGGTATCGCCAACCGCGCCAAGGTCAATATCGAATGGATTCACGCGGAGGAAATCAACGCCCACAACGCCCAAGAGCGCCTCCACGCCCTGGACGGCATCATCCTGCCCGGCGGCTACGGCGAACGCGGCGCGGACGGCCTCATACACGCCATCCGATACGCCCGCGAATCAAGGAAACCCACCCTCGCTATCGGCCAAGGGATGCAATGCGCCCTCATCGAGTTCGCGCGCAACGTGGCTAACAACCCCGAGGCTGACAGCATGGAATTCAACCGCGAAACCCCTTTCCCCATCATCGTCCCCATCGCCGCCAACATCGAGGAGGACGAAAAAATCGCCCCCCTGCGAAAAGGCGCGATCCCCATCAAACTTGCCCCCGATTCCCTCTTAGCCGCCGCCTACGGCGAACTCCTCATCTACGAACGCTTCCGCCATAAGTACAAGATCAACAACCTTTTCCGTACGCTTCTCATGGATAGTAACCTGCACCTCGTCGGCCATTCCCCCGACGACCAAAACATCGAAGCCTTCGAACTGCCGCGCGGCACGCATCCGTGGTTCGTCGCTGTGCAGTTCCATCCGGAGTTTAAATCAAGGATGACAAGGCCGAGTCCGTTGTTTCGGGCGTTTGTGGGGGCTACACTCGATTCTTCAACTGGAAAACATACGCCATAATCTCCGCAACAGCCACGTACAATTCTTCCGGTATTTCCTTATCCAACTCCACATCATTATAAATAGCCCGCGCCAGCGGCGGGTTTTCGACGATGGTGATGCCGTTTTCGATGCCCGCTTCTCTTATACGCCGCGCCATGAAGTCCACGCCCTTGGCGACGAGGATGGGCGCGGTCAACGCACCCAGGATGTCGTATTTGAGCGCGACGGCGTAGTGCGTGGGGTTGGTGATGATGACGTCCGCCTTGGGTACGTTTTGCATCATGCGGCGCATACTTACCTCGCGCATTTTTTGGCGGATTTTGCCTTTTATTAAGGGATTACCCTCCATTTGTTTGTATTCTTCCTTTACCTCGTGCTTGGTCATACGGAGGTCCTTTGCGTGCTTCCAACGGGTAAAGCCGAAGTCAAGCGCCGCAACGAAGAGGTATAATGCGCCGATCGCCAGCCCCATGTTAATGACCAGGTTGCCGATGCTAGCCGTCGCCAGCCCCAATTCCATGAAAAGGAGCGTCGGCAGAAGCTCCTCCACCGCGTTCGAAATCATGATAAAAACCACCGTGCCGATTACGCCCAGTTTTAATAACGATTTCAATAAGTTCATCAGACTTTGCAGCGATATGATTTTTTTAAAGCCCTTTATGGGGTTTAGCTTCGAAAATTTGGGTTGTAACGGTTTGGACGTTATTTTCCAGCCTACCTGTACCACGTTGGTTACGACCCCGACGAGAAACGCCACCATAAACAGCGGCGCGCACATTAACAGGACTTGGCCAAACACCCACGCCACATGCCGCGCCATGCTCACCCGCTCAAACGCTTCCAAGCTGGTGGGTATCGCCGAATAATGGGAATAGAACAGCCCGATAGACCCGTCCGCGATATACCCCGCGAACATCCGTAGTGCGGCGAACATCGCCAACAGCATAAACGCCGTGCTAACCTCTTGGCTTTTCGCTACTTGGCCTTCCTCGCGGGCCTTTTGTTTTTTTCGGGGCGTCGCCTTCTCCGTTTTCTCCGAACCGCCGCTGTCGGCGAAGAAGCGCAGGTTTAACGGGATATATAATTTTCTCATAGGTTATACGGCCTCAATCCCCAAATAATCTCCCCCAGCGAATCGTATGCCATAGTAAATAAATATCGGTAAATACGGTTCACCGGCCCCGCCATGGTCGTCAGAAGCAGGAAGAACCCGACGAGGATCTTCAACGGCATCCCCACGACGAATACGTTCATTTGCGGCGCGGCCTTTACCATAACGCCCAGCGCCACGTTTATGACGGTCAGCGCGCCAATGATGGGCAGCGCGATTTGTACCCCCATCACGACGAACGCCGTCATTTGCGCTATGATAAATTGGACCACGGGTTGGTTACCCAGGATATGCGCCGCACCGATGGGCAATATTTCAAAGCTGATCATAAACGCCCACATAAAATTCGCCAGCCCGTCCGTCACTATCATCAGGGCCATGATCGCCATAAAAAAAAGGTTACCCACGATGGGCACCTGTATTTGTAAAAGCGGGTCAACCATATTCACCATGGCAAGCCCCATCATAAAGTCGATGACTTGCCCCGCGTACAGGATAATGCTGAACACGAAATAGATGATATAACTCATCATCAGCCCCGCGAGGAATTCCGTCAATATGGTCAGCACAAACGCGGGTATCGTCTCCGTTGCCACGACCGCCGTTACGATCCCCGAAGAAAATATCGACGCGCCCACGACCACCGCCAGCAATAAACGTACCAGCATTGGGATACTCATACCCGATATTACCGGCAGGAAAATAAAAAACGCCAGCGTCCGCACCAGCACCAGCATGAAGACATCGATTTGATCGTAAAACGCCGCGATTATCGGGAGGGATTCCATCCCTTTATCCCATCCCTTGGATAAAAGCCATCACAAAATGGAAATAACGTGTCAACCGCTCCAGCATATACGGCCCGAAGAACACCAGCGACCCCAGCACCGCCAATATCTTGGGGATAAACGCCAGCGTCGGTTCCTGTATGCTTGTCACGGTTTGGAATATAGCCATGATCAAACCCGCGATAAGCCCCATCGCCAGCGGCGGCGCGGCTACCCACATGACCGTCACCAAGCCTTCGGTGATTAAATCGAGTATCGTCGCGTCCGTAATCACGTCAGCCACCGCCCCTGAATGTCAATAGCATATTTCGGATATACGTCCCCCAACCTCCCGACATAATGAACAGCATAATTTTAAACGGCAGCGAAATCATCGCGGGGGGCAGCATCATCATACCCATCGCCATCAATACGCTCGCCACCACCATATCGATGACGATAAACGGCAGGTAAATCATAAACCCGATAATAAACCCCCACGTCAGTTCCCCCAGGATAAACGCGGGTATCAATACGAAATTGGGAATCCCATCGCCAAATACATATCCTTCCTCCGGGTCGCCGGGTACATATTCCGTCCCCGAAAGGTCGAAGAAAAGCTGGACGTAACGTTCGTTACTGGCAACCTGCGCCAACATGAAGCTCCGTATCGGCCGCATCCCCTCTTCGAACGCGACCTCAAAAGTGATTTCGCCCCGGCTGTAGGGCTGCAAGGCGTTATTGTTCAAATCCCGGAAGGTCGGCGTC
Organism: Defluviitaleaceae bacterium; assembly: GCA_009780585.1. Classification (GTDB taxonomy): domain Bacteria; phylum Bacillota; class Clostridia; order Lachnospirales; family WQUN01; genus WQRX01. The sequence goes on from WQZS01000011.1 coordinate 51,224, forward strand.
ATGATAAAAATCGTGAGGAACAAAGCGATCCCGATCAGCACCTGGTTGGGCGGCATTTGCTGGGTCGCCATCGCCTGCCGCAAGAACGATAATGCAATAATAATCCGCGTAAAGCCCGTCATCAGGAGCAGCAGCGAAGGTGCCAGCGCGATCAGGCTCATCAGGAATAATATCTGTAACGCCGACGAAACCTCCTGCGGGTCTTCCGAGCCTTCCCACAGTACGTTTAACCCCGGCCAGTTACCCTCGGGGAATACCTGCGAGGGCGACCATTCCGGCGGAGGTGTCACAATAACCGTCGCGGGCGTAGGCACCGGGGTGGGCATGGCCGCGTTCGCCCCCATCGGGAGTAAAAGCGCAATACAAACCACAAAAAAAAGCAAGTACATGAGACCTTGCTTCCCACGCGTTTGCCCTGTAACCTGATTTGCGGTTTTATTCATCCTTGCGGTCATCCATCTCATCCTTAGCCCCGCCGCCGGACGGCATATATCGTTCCAATATCTTTTTAAAGGAATCCCTTATCGGCGGGAGCGGCTCGATTGCCTTCACTTGTGTTTCGTCCAGCTCCGCCAGCACCGTTATCTGTTCCTTTGTTACCCCAATCACCAGGTATTTATCCCCCGCGCGTACCAATTGCACCATATTTTGCGAGCCCACGACGATGCTTTCCATCAGTTGCAAATTACCCGACGCGCCCCCGCGTCCCTTTACCCGCCCCATCAACCGCAAAATAAAGTAGCAAAACAATATGATGAAGCCCATAACCAAAAGGATATAAAAAAACGAGCCAAACAACGCTAGCGTACCGCCACCGCTCGGCCCGTCCGTGGACAACATAAGTATCTCCATGGTTACGGCGATATTATCCGATTACTTTCTTCACCGCTTCCAGCACCCTGTCGGGTTGGAAGGGCTTGACGATAAAGTCCCTCGCCCCCGCCTGTATCGATTCGATTACCATAGCCTGTTGGCCCATCGCCGAACACATGATAATCAACGCCGCCGGGTCCGCGGCTTTGATACCCTTCGCCGCGGCGATCCCGTCCATTTCCGGCATGGTTATATCCAGTATGCAAAGACCGGGTTTTAATTCCTTAAATTTTTCGATGGCTTTAACGCCATTTTCGGCCTCACCGATAACGTTGTACCCGTTTTTGGTGAGGATATCCTTTAGCATCATCCGCATGAAAGCCGCATCATCCACCAAAAGAATCGTCTTGTCAGCCATTACGTTCACTCCCTTAAATATCTGATGCCTGCATGAGGCGTTTAAATCCTTTTTTCCACGCTTACGATGTCCGTGATGCGGATACCGAAGTTTTCGTCGATAACGACGACTTCGCCTTTTGCTACAAACTTACCGTTTACTAATATATCTATGGGTTCGCCCGCCATACGGTCCAAGGTGATGACCGTGCCGGGGGAGAATTCCAATATATCCTGAATACTCTTGGTCGTGCGTCCCAACTCCACCGTTATTTCCAACGGTACGTCCATGATGATGCCCATATTTTCCTTTTGTTGGAATACCGCGTTGTAATCCAGCGGTTGGAAAGCGGCGGGCTGTACGTTTGGCGGCGGCGCGAACTGGTGCGGCGGCGGGGGTGCGGCGTATTGCTGTGGCGGCGGCGCGTAGTACATGGGCTGCGGTTGGGGCGCGCCGTAATCCGGCGGCGGCGCGTACATGGGTTGCGGCGGCGGTGCTTGTTGGGGCGGGGGTGCCGCGGGTTGGGGCGGGGGCGTAACGGGCTGCGGCGCGGGGGCCGGAGGCGGCGGCGGCGCGGCGGCCGCCGGGGCGGATGTACCCATCATATCGCCTTGCAGCTTTACGACCATGTCCCTCGCGAAATCGATCGGTAATATCTGCATGATTTCCGAATCGATCAGCGTACCTATTTCCATCCTAAACGAAACACATGCCAGCAATTCATCGGGCGCGAACTCAACGGTTTTAAGGAAGTCGTCCTTTTGGAACTCCAGCATAAACGGCATGGGCGTGTTGATGTCCACTTTTTCCTTGATCATGGAGGAAAGCGAAGTAGCCGACGAACCGACCATTTGGTTCATGGCTTCGCCGATCGCGCTCATGTCGATTTCGTTGAGCTCGAACGGGTCAACGATATCCCCCGTACCACCCATCATCAAATCCGCGATGATTTTAACATCACGGTCTTTTAAAATCAATATATTCGAACCTTTTAACCCCGCGCGGTAATCCACACGGATTCCCACACAAGGACGGTCGTAGCTGTTGGAGAGTGAACCCCAATCCAACACCCGTACTTTGGGGGTGGTTATCGTCACCTTTTGATTGAGCAGCGCAAACAAAGTCGTCGAAGCCGTGCCCATGCTTATGTTGCCGATTTCGCCCAGGGCATCGCATTGGTCGGGGGTAAACACTTCTTCCGCCCGATCCACGATTTCGCCCTTGGTTAAGGGTAACGGGGGGGCCGGAGCTTCTTCCTGTTCGGGCGCCGCGTTATCCGCATCCGCCAACATACCGCCAAGTAACGCATCCAGTTCAGCTTGAGAAAGCATATCGCCCATTACTTCGTATCCTCCCTCTCGATCAGAGCCGTAATCTGTACTGCATATTTACCGCGGTTCGTTCCCGGTTTTGCGTGGAACTTTTGCATGGAACCCACCTTAATAATCAAGTCGGAATCGGTATAACTATCCAACGGGATAACATCGCCAACCTGCAAATTAACGAATTCGTTTACCATTACCTGTGTCCTACCCACTACGGCCGATACCGGAACGAAGGCTTTTTCCAGTTCCTCCGTCAGTTTCTCCCGGTAGACGGCCGTATCGTCCTGCCGCCTGCGCGTGTCATATGAGAAGCGCGCGTACAGCCTATCCATGATCGGTTCGAGCATCAAATGCGGCAAACAGAACGACAGGGTGCCTTCCGCCGAGCCGATTTTAATGTTTAACAGTACCAAAGCCACAAAATCCGTAGGGGCGATGATTTGCGCGAATTGGGGGTTGGTTTCAATTTTCTCCAAACGCGGGCGGATAGGGATGATATTTTCCCACGGTTCGGGCAAAAAATTGAGCATTTGCAACATCACCCGCTCCAGGAGGATTTTTTCCACTTCGGAAAACTCCCGCAGCTTCCTGAGCCCAAACCCCGGCCCGCCCAAAATCCTATCTATTATAGCATATCCTACATTACTCGACATCTCTACGATTATCGAACCGCCGGAAAGCGGCTGAAGCTCCACGATCGCCAATATACACGGGCTGGACAACGCCACGTTAAAGTCACGGTACATGATCGCTTCCGAGTTGACGACGTCGATCGTGGCGGATGTACGTAAATACCCCGTCATAAACGATGTTACGTTGCGGGCGAAGTTTTCGAATATGTTTTCAAGGGTCCTTAACTGATCCCTATTGAATTTTTGGGGATTGGCCCAATCGTAGAGACGCGCTTCCTTTGCCGCTGATTCCAACGGCATGATGGTATCTGCGGCGTCGCCCGAATTCATTTGTTCCAGTAGGGCATCAATCTCAGCTTGAGATAATATATCTCCCAAGAAAAATCACCTGCCTATCTAGGGGATGGCCCAATTGGGTGTACTGATGGCTACGACGATCGGGCCGTATTCGATCTGCAACCGCGCCAATATCCGTTCCTCGATGGCGGCCCGCCCTTCGGGTGTTTTCGCCTCCGCGTAGGTGGTGGCGAAAAGCACTTCGTTGGCGATGGTCCTGGCCCTTTGGAAGCCGAAGTTAACGTTGAAATCGTCCATTTCCCTGCGGGGTACGGTCGTATCGACACCTACTAAGATCGTAGTGACGATAAAGGCGTTCCTTCCCTGCGGGCCGTCCAATAAATTGGTACGGATTTCTTCCAGCTCCCGGGTCCAATCAACGTCTTCGGGCATAAGGATTTTAACCGGTGTCGTGCGGGGGGCGTCGATTTCCTCGCCGCTGCCGCCGAAGGCGTTGACCAAATAAATCGTAACCACTACCACCGTGGCCAAAAGCAGTACAAGCAAGGCGATTATGACCAGCATTAAGGGGCTGCCTTTGCTCTTTTCCATAGTGTTCTCCTTACCTACTTCTATATTTTACAGGCCCGGGATTTGGAACGGCGGTGCGGGTACGGGCCTTGTGGTGGTTTCGGTGAGGGCGGTGAATATCTTTATTTCCACGCGCCTGTTGTTTGCCCTGCCTTCGGGTGTGTCGTTGGTGTCGGTGGGATGGTGTTCGCCCATTCCGGTCGCTTGTATCATATCCGGGGGCACGCTCCACACATCCACCAAATGCCTTACCACGGAAGACGCCCGCGCGGCCGACAATCCCCAGTTATCCACAAACGGGCTGCCGGGGGCCATGGGTACGTTATCCGCGTGGCCTTCTACCACGATGGTATGGCCCTGTACGGCGTAATCCAAAATAGCCGGAGCCATACGGTCGATCATTTCGATCGCGGGGGGCAACAAACCGGGTTGACCGGGCTGGAAATGCGCGCGGTCATACATAACGATACGTACATAGGAAGCATCCTCCGGAACGAAAACACCTATATCCCCGGGTTGGCCCGGTACGTCGGTTATATCGTAGGGTGCCAAATACGTACGGAACGCGCTTGCCATAATCGCCGCGATTTGCCCTTGGGTAAGCACGGGCGTATCGGGGGGGAGTTCGCCCGCGATATTCGGCGTGGGTATGGGTACCGACAAATCACCGGGCGGCGGGGGGTATTCGAACATCGACGGATCGTTGAAGATACTGTCCCCCGCACCCCTGCCGAAGTTTTCCCCTTGGATGCCTTGTAAGAATTCCTGGAATTTAGCCTCGTCCACTTGCGCCATGGTAAACAGCAGGATAAAAAACACCATAAGCACCGTTACCATGTCGGCGTAGCTGGCGAACCAACCGGGCAAAACCATCTTCGCGCCTTGCTCTTTCTTTTTTCCCTTCACTATTCTTCACCGCCGCCGCCTGCCGCTTCGGCCTGCTTGGCGCCCACACCGCCGCGAAGAGCCGGGGAAAGGAACGATTTTAACTTTTCTTCAATGATACGGGGGTTTTCACCCGCCTGTATCGATAACATTCCCTCAATAAGTACGGTTTTTAACAGTATTTCTTCATTGCTTACCTGTTTTAATTTTGAGGAAATGGGGTTACACAAGAAGTTTGCCAATATACAGCCGTAGAACGTCGTTACGAGCGCGACGCTGAGCATCGGGCCGATCCCGCCGGGTTCGTCCAATTTGAGAAGCATGAGGACGAGGCCGACCATCGTACCCAACATACCCCACGAGGGGGCGTAGGTAGCCATCATTTCCCACACGCCGGCAATCGCGCCATGGCGGTCCTCCGTCCAGGAGCGTTCGGTTTCCATGATATCCTTAACCAACTCGGGGTCGGTACCGTCCACGATCAGCATAACGCCCTTCTTTAGGAAGGCGTCGTCCATGTTATTGGCGGATTCCTCCAGCGCGAGTACGCCTTCCTTACGGGCCGTGTTGGCGAGCTGAACGATTTTGTCGATGGCGGCGGCGGGGTCCTGCGCGGGCGGTTTGAAAATGATGCCGACGGCTTTCATCGCCGTGACGAACGTACTCATTTTGACGGAAAGAAACGTAGCGGCGACCGTACCCCCGACAACAATCATAACGGAAGGGGCGTCGCCGAATTCTCCAATCATGGCGGGATTCATGTCAGCGGTGATGAGGATGGACATAATAATGAAAAGCACACCTGCTACAATTCCAATGAGCGAACCAAGTTCCAAATTATACAGCCCCTTTCGGGAATTTCCTCATAGGATTGATCTATGTTTTGTTTATTTTTTGCTTGTAGGCGATGATTTTTTCCATCACTTCGTCCACGGTTTCGCGCACGATAACCCTTTTACCTGACATCGTCGTGATGGTGGTGTCCGGGGCTTCCTCAACTAATTCGATTTGGTCGCAATTAACCAGCACGTCCCGGTCGTTGATGCGGGTGACAATTATCACAATATCCCTCCGCCCTCGTATTACAGTTGATAGTACCATAATGACGGTTTCGTTACAATGGGAAATTATATACTTTTCGCAAAAAACGCTAAAAAAACGCGGGTTGGTTTTTTTATACCAACCCGCGTACGTTTATTTTTACCTTCTTAAGTTAACCAGTTCCTGTATCATTTCGTCCGAAACGGAGATCAACCGGCTTGAAGCCTGGAATCCGCGCTGTGTGACGATCATGTCGGTGAACTCCTGCGCCAGGTCAACGTTCGACATTTCCAGCGCGCCCGCCTGTATGTCGCCGATTTCGCCGATGCCGTCGAACGAACCCGAGTTGGCGGTAGCCGCCCAAAGGTTTGACCCCATGCGCTGCAGGCCCGCCGGGTTTGAAAACATCGCCACGGGGATTTGCCCCAGCACACGCAGGCGTCCGTTGGTGAACATACCCGTTACCGTACCGTCGCGGCCGATGGAAATGTCGCGCAACGTACCGGGGGGGTTGCCGTTGATGGGCTCGAAGCCCGCGTTGGTGTTCATGCCGCCGCGGTTGAAGAATTCAAGCATACTGAAAGTCATGGAACCGATGGGGATGGTCGTACCCACTACACCGCCGATGTTTCCGGCCCCCGCCGTACCGTCATATACGATTACCCTGCCGTCCGCGTCGCCGAAGGTGGCGCGCGGGTTGGTTCCGCGGATGGGTACGATATGCATCTTAAAATCGTTGGCGGCGTTTACTTGCCAGGCTTCGTCGGACCATGTACCCGGTGCCGTCGGTATCGGCCTTCTTAAAACGGGATCGGGGCGTACGGTGGTGCCTGTCCCCGTCGCTTGCGTCGCCGGCCCCATGCCCAACAGGTTACCCATCGAGTCGAACGCCAGCGTTCCCGTGGGGCGCATGAGTCCGGGGTCTACACCGGCGGCACCTAACGGCATATCGACCATTACAGGCGGATTCGCATTATTCATTATTCCGTGTTGCAACATCCCCGCGTGGATACGGAGGTGTGCGGGGCTTATCGGGTTTGCCGCCGTGGAACGCGTACCGTCAAGCCACGCGTGTACGACAAAACCTTCGCTAACCGGCGGTGAAGCGTCGTTAAACACTTCTTCGCCCATAAATTCGAACGTCCAGTAGTTGTTCGCGCCCGGCGTATTGTGGTAAGTGAAGCGTACGTCTATCACGTAGCTGTGGCCGAGGCTGTCGAAAATGGTCATGGTACGCATGATGTCGCCTTGCTTTACTTGGTTTAATAATGAAGGGTTCGGCGGAATCGGCGGGGTGGCAGTCGCGTTGCCCACAACCTCCGGGCAGCTTTCCGTAAACCGTATCACGTTTACCAAGTCGCGGATATTCAAGTTGCCCGCCAGCTCCACAAAGGTCGTCGGTTCGCTGGGCATATTGGCTTTCGAACCGCTCATGGACAGCGGTACGAGGTTTGAGCGGTTAACCTCCCAACGGCCGGTTTCCTCGTTTTCGAATACGTCCCAGCCCATGAGCTGCATACCGTTGACGCCCAGGTTGCCCCGCGCGTCCTTGGTCACGTTGCCCGCGCGGGTAAAGAACGTACCCGACGAATCGCTCACGACGAAGAAGCCGTCGTTTTGGATCATGATGTCCATACCGAAGTCGGTACGCTGGGAAGCTCCCTGCGTCATGATATTGTCAATTGAACCCATGGAAAGCCCGAGGCCGATTTGCTGCGGGTTTACGCCCGTGCGGCCCACGTCGGGGTTGGCCGAAGTCGCGCCCGATAAATTTTGGTAGAACGCGTCGCGGAAGGTGGCCCGCGCCGTCTTATAGCCAATCGTGTTAACGTTGGCGACGTTGTTCGCTATTACGTCCATTCTCGTTTGATGTACGCGGAGTCCCGAGACTCCGGTAAACATGGAACGCATCATTGTAAATAACCCCTTTCGATGTGTGGATTCCTTCTGTCGGTCGGGAATCCTTGCCTCCCCGTGGGGTCCGGCAATATTTTTCGTTAGATGATCACCGCGCCGTCGATGTTGGAGAATACGTTGTCCTGGCGGTTCATTGCGGTGATCACCGTACGGGAGCGTACGTTCACCACCAGCGCGACATCGTCCATTAAGACCAACGAATCGCGTATGCCTTTCTCCTGCGCCCTGCCTATCGCCGTGCCCAATCGGGCGATTTGGTCATCGGAGAGCTTAATGTCCCGCGAGTCCAAGCGCAACGCCGCGTGCTTGGAAAACAATACGTCGCGGAAGTTGATAGACGGCTGTTGGATGGGCTGGCCTTGCTGCGTTATCTGCCTCGCCGCGTTTTCGATACCGGCGATGTTCGGGCGTACGTTCGGCGCGATCACGCGTTATTCCTCGCGACGCGGTCGGCCAGGTACATAAGGTAGCTGACTTCATGCATCGTAACGTTGCCGTCCTCGTCCTCCGACCGTACGTTAAAGAAGGGAACGCCGTTGCGGATGGTAATATCCTGCACCACACCGCTGATATTGACGTGTTGGATGGTGCGGTCTACGAATTGGATCGCTTCCATGGCGTAGTTGATGCGCTCCACGAATTCGCGCGTGCCGTTTTGGAAGACCAGGTACGCGCGGCTGTTGTGGATATCCACGCCCGCCAGCCTGTCGCCGTTGGTGAATAGCTGGGAACCGATGAGGATTGGCCCGTCGGCCACGGAGGCCACTTCCCACGGGAATACTTCGCGGTTGCCGACGACCAGTACCGATTGGTTGCCGCTGATCTTGATGTAATTGACCTTTCCTTCCACGAAGTCCGTGACATCCCCTTGCGCGTTGTGCAGGAGGGCTTGTATGGTGCGTCCCACCATGTCCTGTATGCGGGTTTGGTTGACGGCTTGCAGTACGTTGTTGATGGGGTTGACGGGGTTTTCGCCGACCGCGCGTACGGCCGTGAAGGGTACGTCTATACCGTCCACAAACAGAAATACATCGCTGCCCTGCATCGTGACACCCTGTACCACGCCGTAGTCCTCAATCCATTCACCCGAATGGGGATGGCGGAAGCCGAATTCCACTTCCTGCCCGATCATGCCGAAGGCTTGGGTGCGTTCGAAGGATTGGTTGAGGTTGACCATTTGCTCAAGCGCGGAAAATTGCGCCATCTGTGCCATGAAATCACGGTCATCCATCGGGTTGAGCGGGTCCTGGAATTTGAGCTGCGTCATTAACAAATTAAGGAACGCTTGCTTATCCATTTCCGAGTTGGGCGTGCGTTCGGAGTTCATGCAGTTGGTCAGTTCCTTTTGCGGGATGTCGCCGATGCTTGACCATAAAACATTGTTTGCCATTTGATTTCTCCTTTCATTAGGATGGGGTTGCGTCCCTTATTACGCCGACAGGTCGATCGTGCCGTCGAAGTCGATGCTTGCGATGCGGGCATTGGCGTCTTCGAGCGATTCGACGCTTTCCGCGCGGTTACGCGTGTTTTGGCGGCCCCGGGCGAATTGGTTCATCCGTTCGTCTTGGTTATCCCGTACGGATACGCTCAATTCCGAGAATTGTATGCCCTGCTCCTCCAACGCGTCGCGTAATTGGTTAAAGCCGGACTCGAGCGCTTCGCGTACGCGCTGGCTTTCCGCGATGAATTGGGCGGTTACGATGCCGTTTTGCGTCAGTACGCGCAGCACGATATCGCCGAGGGATTCCGGCCTGAGCGTCAGGCGCATTTCGGTGACTTGTTCGCCCGTGTGCACGCGGATTTGCGACATGATTTGGTTGATCACGTCGGCGGGGTTGACGGCTTGCGCGTCTTGGGTTTGTTGGATGACTTGTACGGACTGCACGCGGGTTTCCGTTATGCTTTCCATCGGGGTTGCGTTGGCGGCGGCGGGATCGACGGGGGCTTCGTTTGCGGGCAGGAGCGGCGCGCCTTCCGCGGGCAGTAATTGCGGTCCGCTTGTTTCAACTGCGGTATCCGCCGCTTGCGCGGGAACGGACGCGTTTGACGAAGAAGCCGCGGGTTTCGCCGCTTGCGTATCGGCTTCCTCTTCGATGGGTGCGTCGCTTACGACGATTTCACCTTCTTTTTCGGCGTATTGCAAGCCTTCCGGTAAGGGTGTGTTCGTTGTTACGGCGTTGGCGGCGGCGGATGCCGGTTTCGCGTCGGTTGCTTGCTGCGTGTCATGCACAACCGCTTTGGCCGATTCCGCCAATTGCGCCATGGCTTCGTTTACGGCTTTGTACTGCGCGGGGAATTCCGGGTCGGACAATAGCGCCGCGGGGGTTTCCGCTTCGTATACTTCCTGCATCAACGCCACCACGTTTTGCGGTTCGGTCAAGTCCTGCGGGGTCAGTTCCGTTTGCGCAAGCATTTCCGTCAATACTTCCGGCGGGGTTTGCAAGATTACGGCTACCGCCGCCAGTATTTGCTCATCGGGGATGTAAAGCGGGATTCCGCCGTCATCCAAGGCTTCCGCGGGTACGGCTTCTTCCGTTTGGGCGTACGCTTGATTCGCTTCTTCGGTTGCTGATACGGATTCCTTTTCGGCGGGGCGGGTTTCCTCGGTGCGCCGCGTATTGCGGGGTTGTTCGGCGGATGCTTGGCCTTCCGTTGCGGACGGTTGCTGTTCCGACGGGGAACGACGCTCGTTTCGGATGGGTATGATGTCGGCCGTGCGGACGCTTTCGCGCCGCTGCGCTTCGGCGAAGACAAGCTCAAAGCCGCCTTGGTTTGCCCGTTCGGCGGCGAAGAGGTTGCGCGACGCGAGGTTTAAGCCTTGCGCGGTTAATGATTCGAGTGGTTTCATGGGTTTCCTCCTTTCCTTAGAATTTGGCAATAATTGGTTTGATGATTTGGGGAACCGCGATTTTACTCGGTATCTCCGCCGTTTTCATCATCACCGTTCTCATCTTCATCGTCATAATCTTCATCCGGCGTTATATCTTCGAATGTTTCGGGCAAAGGCGGCGTAAATAACGCGGGGGCCAGGGGCCTGAGGGTGGGTTCGGGTACGGATATCAAGCGAATCATATGGGCGGCGATTTCGGCATCCATTTCGTCCAATATCGCGCCCCGCAAGGAATTTGACATGGCGTTTAATATGCTTACCAACAAATCGATATCGGTAATCCGCAGGTCCACCAGTACATCGGCGGCGTTCCTTTCCTGCATGTTGCTTAACGTCCGTACTTGTGACATCACCGATTCATCGAAGTCACGCAGGCTTATCGCGTCACGCGCCAGTTGCTCGTAGAACTCGGGCATGATGTAGCGCACATGGTTAAGGAAGGCGTCCGGGTCGCCGTGGGCGACCATAGCGCTGAACTCCGCGCTCACGCGCTGGTATTCGCTCCAATGATCGCGGAAGGGGCGCAGCCGCGCGATCAGCAGGGCATCGGCCCGCTCACGTTCCGCCGCCGCGCTTAGTTGGTCTTGCAACGCTTCGTTATCCCGTTCCAACGCGCGTATCATATTGGCCAATTGGCGGGTGTCCATTTCTTCCAGCGGGACTTCGTCGCTTTCCTCCTCGGCTGGTGGGAACAATCCCCCCACCAACGGGGCGTTGCGCAGATACGGCATAAGCGTGCCTTCGCGGAAGTTAAACAGGTTCAACGCCACGACGGCGATGGCCCCGCCGATAATAACCACCAGCAAGATAATGATGATAAGACCCTTTTTACCTTTCTTCGGCGGGGTCTTGCCTTTGCCTTTCGCGGGTTTTTTCATGTTATCGTTCATGCGTTTGGTAATTTCATCATTGTTCATATATTACCCGCTCCTATCGTCCCTTGCTTCCTTATATTTATAGCTGATCAATTCGTCCACTTGTTTTTGTTCCGCAAGCAGCTCTTCTTTGATAAATTGCTCGCGGGCGTTGTCGCGCACGATTTCGAGTGCCTTGCGTTCCTTCATGGCTTCGACGAGTTCGAGCCGCTTTTTTTCCGCGAAGGCTTCGGCGGCCTTTATGCGTTCTTCCTGTTGCTTGATGTGGTTCTTCAGGCGTTCGATCGAGTTGTTCAAGTTCCGTATTTCGACGGGGTCGATGGCGTTAAGCACCGCGGCGCGCATTTCCTCGATTTGCCGGTTGCGCTGTTCGTTCATTTGCCGCAGGAGGTTTTTTTCCTCCTCCAGCTTGCGGATGGCCTTGGAATATTCCAACTCTTTTTGGTCCTCGATTTGTTCCTTTACGCCCAAATATTGCTGTAAACGGAAGTTAAACCGCGCCATCAGGCCAGGATTCCCTTCATTAATTCCTGCGCTTCCTCGTAGGAAAACTTATCTTCCACGGCCTGCGTCAGAAAGTCGTTGATGGGGCCATGTTTGGAAATCGCGTCGTCGATGTCATCGCTGGAGCCTTTCACGTACGCGCCGATGTTGATCAAGTCCTCAGAGTTGGCGTACACGGCCATGGATTTCTTGATTTCGTTGGCGTTCTTTTTATGCTCATTATCCACGATGTCGGACATACAGCGCGAAACGCTGGCCAGTACGTCGATCGCGGGGTAGTGGTTGCGGTTGGCGATCTTGCGTGATAATACGATATGCCCGTCCAGCACCGACCGGGCGGTGTCGGTAACGGGTTCGGTCAAGTCGTCGCCGTCCACCAAAACGGTATACAAGCCCGTGATTGACCCTTTCGCGTCGTTGCCCGCCCGCTCGAGCAGGTGCGGGATTTTGGCGAACACCGACGGCGTATACCCGCGCGATACGGGCGGTTCGCCGATGGCAAGACCCACTTCGCGCTGGGCCATGGCATAACGGGTGAGCGAGTCCATCAGCAACATGACATCCTTGCCTTGGGAACGGAAATATTCCGCGATGCTGGTGGCGACCTCGGCGCATTTTAGGCGTACCAGCGCGGGCTTGTCCGAGGTTGCGATTACGAGGATCGAACGCGCCAACCCTTCCTCGCCCAAGTCCTTTTCGATGAACTCGCGTACTTCCCTGCCCCGCTCGCCCACCAGCGATATGACGTTGATATCCGCTTTCGTATTGCGCGCGATCATACCCATCAGCGTTGACTTGCCCACGCCCGACCCGGCGAAGATACCCACGCGTTGTCCCTTGCCGACGGTCAGCAAGCCGTCGAGCGCTTTTACGCCCAAGGTCAGCGGATTTTCGATACGGGTACGGTGCAGGGGGTTGGGCGCGGGGTTGGTTACGTTAAACTCCACGCCGTCGTTGATTTCGGGTTTGCCGTCCATGGGGCGGCCTAAGCCGTCAAGTACCCTGCCCAACATCTTATCGGAAACGCGTACGGTGATGGGGCGGTCCTGCGCTTCCACGATATTGCCCGGGCCCACGCCTGCCATATCGTCCAGCGGCATTAACAGGATATGGTTGTCCTTAAACCCCACGACTTCGGCGAGGACGGGTTTGCCGTATTTTTTTGCTTTTATATGGCACGTTTGCCCGATGTAAACGTCGGGGCCGGTGGATTCAATGGTTAATCCTACTACCTGAGATACGCGGCCCAGTTTGCGGATGTAGTTTTTATTTAGTATTGAATGGTACTTGGTTAGGTTTACGTTCATATGAGGGGATCACCTATTGGGGGATTTTGTTTTTTTATGTGTACCGTTATCGCCTCCCCCGCGGGGCGCGATATGGCACGCGCGCTTGCACGAAAATGTGATGATCGGTTCGGTCGGGGAAGTGACTTCGTTGGTCTCCGCAAGCGGAGCCTCAACGAAGTCACATAACCCCGCCCTTCACCGCTAATCACATTTTCGTGAGGCGCGCTTAGCCATATCGCGCCCCGCGGGGGTTACGGGTGTTTAAAAGGCAATTACTGCTTAGTTAAGGGTAGTGGCTTATTGGGTACGCTGGTTATTATCTTTTTCAACAGTTTTCATATTCTTCTCTTGTTAAACGATAATGAAGTTCCAAGTTATTTTTTGCGGGGTCTTTATTAGCGGGGTCTTTATTAGCGGGGTCGTTACTGGTGGGGTCGTTATCGGTTGGATACGTTGAAAAGAGATGGAAACCATTTTTTTGAAATACCCGACCGCTTCTTTTGTTATAGTCACTTGTTATGCCGTAAATAATATCGGTTTTTTCATTGTTGAAGGCTAAATTGACTAACATTTGTACGATGGTTGACCCAATGCCCATATTCCAATATGATTTTTCGCCGATTAGAATATCAATTCGCCGTATGTCGGTGGAAGCGGGGTATTTTTCAATGATGTATTGTAGGGTCATTTTACAAAGTAAACATTCGCCAATGGCTTTTCCGTCTATTTCAATTATGAAACAGTAACCGGCGTTGGAGGTTTCCCTGTAAATGGATTGTACGGCTTCATCGTTGTTATTATTTGGGTTTGCATCGGGTCCTTCATTCCAGTAAAGCACTTCGGGGTCTTTGTTCCATTTATATAAAAGGGGCAAATGGTCATCGCTGAGGGGGCGCAAGGTGATGGTATGTTCTCTTAATATTTCATACAGCGTTATATTATGTTCCTTGATTATATTGGGTTTCATATAATCCGATTGTCTCCTCATTTGCTCCGGTGGGTGGGGTCTTGATTTATAAAAATTGAGAAACAATTTCATCAAATATATTACCCAAAGGCGTTTTATTTTCAATATGCCTGTCTAAACGCTTTTCAGCATATAATAATTTTGCTGTTTCCATAGCTTTTGGATTATCTTTTTCAAAAGAGGTTAAAAACCTGTTCGTTGATTCATTATTTGATTTAAGAACGAAATAAGCCGTGATAACAAGCTGTACCGTTTCCAATTCCGGATTAAAATCAACCGTTACCTTTTTTGATATAAAATACGGGTCTTTTTCGCAATAATACGCCGCTCCGCCAAATCCATCCCTCGCGGCAATCTTTAATTTTCGTAGATTTGACATAACAAGTGCGCCCATACACATCGGGCAAGGTTCCAAGGTTGTATATAAAGTGTAACTACGGACATTTGGAAATTTTAAGACATCCAATTTTTGAATTGCGTCCGTTTCGGCATGGGCTATTATAGGATTTAATATGCCTTTTTCATACGAACGGTTTCGTCCCCGGGATATGATTTCGTCGTTTTCGTCCGTTATTACCACGCCGACGGGATATGAACCGCATATAAAAGATTCCCATGCTTGCTCAAAAGCAACTTGCCAAGGTTTTGTCAGCGTATTCCACATTTTTATATGCCTCCAATTATTGGCTGTATGATGTTTGTTGCTATGTAAACAATGAAGATTTGTTTTTATCGATTTCCCCACGGGGGTTACGGGTGTTTAAAAAGCATTTACCGCTTAAAAAAGACAATGTTTATTTTACAGTATTATTTTTTATATTTTGTAAATATTTAATCATACTATCTTGCTCTTGTTGGTTGTAAGTAAAGTTGAAATGGGTTCCGACAGCCAAAGCTAACTTGTTGAACAATTCACAGGTTACAAAAACGATGTTCCAATAATCGCTGTCGGTATATGTCTTTGAAAACAACGCATAAATATCCTTTGGTAAATATTTTTCGTAAAACCTTTCACGGCTTCCTATAGGAATTGAAAATTCTGTTTGAACGCCGATATACCATTCAATCATTCTGTTCAACAATGTTCTTGTGAATGAATTGAATGAAACCATGGCAAGCGGAATCCGGTCGCGGGCGATACCTTTTGCCGGATAAACCATGAACCACCAAAAGTTACCGTAACAAGCCCAGTACGCATTTTCGTCCGGTTTCAAGTGTTCATAATTTTCATCGGTTGCCGTACTTATCCCCGATAAAAAATTATCTTTATCTAACAGAATAATATTTGGTTTATATTCAACAAAATTTTTCGCGGCTTCATCTTTAATTTCAAGAACTAAATCCAAGCTGTTATTATCATTAAATAATAAATTAAAAACACAGCGGCGAGACAAAGCAGACATATCTTTTCTGCCAAAGAAAAGCAACGCATTTCGTTCGCTCTCAATAGCCATTGCAATATCGCCAAACGCATTAAGCCAATTCTTGTCCGCTTGGAAAGATTCGGTTTCGGTCACAACAAAAGCAACATCATAATCTTGCAAAGCATCTTTTTTCGCATTGGGATTAGCACGAGACCCGAATAAATAAACCGCTCTAATGCGTTCATCTTCTTTTGCAATCCCCAACACTATTTTAAGCATATCCTGTTCTGTTCTCATTAAGCACTACCTCTGTTAAAAAAATTACGTAAGCTAATAAAAATTACGCAAGCTCATACAAATGCGGTCATATAAGTGCTAAGATGTACAAAAACAAATTTGCTTTTTTATTTGCCCTTTTATTTGCTCTTTTACCGAGCCAACCGTACCCCGGCGGGCGGGGGGATTCCCACGGAGCGATTGGCGAAAATGGGTGCATGGCGGCGAAGGGACGGCTTACGTGAAATCGAGAAGGCTCCGCTTGCGGAGACAAGCGATTTCACTTGCCGTACCGAGCCGACGTGTACCCATTTTCGTCACAAGCGACGGGGGAATCCCCCCGCTCGCCGGGGTGTGGACAACTACATTTAACCATTCAACAAATAAGTTATATTCTGACGAAGCGTTTCATATTGCTGCCCCAAACTGCAATCAATATTACCAAAGGGTGTTTCGATCACACAGTCCATCGGACTCAAACTCAAATCCTTAACAATATCGAGCTTGACCGATCCATCAGTCAACGCCATTACCATATCCTTATTTTCGATAACGGTATCGTAATCATCGGGGGAAACGTATACAGACACATCACCCGTAATCGTCGCGCTTTGTATGCCCATTTTTACTAAAGACAGGATAATTTTGGGATTGAGTTTAACCGCGTTGTCCATCAGTTTATCGGCGATGCGGATCAGCAAATCCACCATTTCCGGTTCCAAGCGTTCCTGCATTTTTTTACGGTCGGCTTCGGCTTGGGCCAATACCTGGCGCGCCTGGGCCCTGATGTTGTCGCCTTCGCGCGTGGCGATGGTCAAGCCCTCGTTGTAGCCCTCTTCCTTGGCTTGCTCCTTTAATACGTTGATCTCCGATTTCGCGGCGTTGCGCAGGTCCGCCTGTTCGGCGATACCCGCGGCGTGAGCGTCTTGGATGATCCTATCGGCTTCGTGGCGCGCGGCCTCCAAGAGCCGCGCGGTTTGTTCTTCCGGTGAAGCCGCGGGGATACCTTCATCGTCCCCGTCCGCTTCGCTTTCCGCCGCGACATTAAACACCGAGGGGTCATTAATATTAATGACCACCTCGTTGTCGCGGTCCATCGTGTAGTTGCGGAAAATCCTAGACGATGACATCGTCCCCTCCGCCGCGGGCCACTACGATATCGCCCGAATCCTGCATACGACGTACGATATTTACGATCTTTTGCTGCGCTTCCTCGCGGTCGGAGCGGCGTATCGGGCCCATGTAGTCCATTTCCTCCTGGATCATGGCCGCCAAACGCTTCGACAGGTTGGCGAAAATGTGGTTCTTGAGTTCCTCGCTCGCACCCTTGAGCGCGATGGCAAGGTCCTTTTGATCGACTTCGCGCAGTACGTTCTGCACGTCGCGATTACCCAGCGCGAGGATATCTTCGAATACGAACATCTTTTTGCGGATTTCTTCGGAGAGTTCCACGTCCTCGATTTCCAGCGTTTCGAGGATGTGCTTTTCCGTCGTGCGGTCTACGGCACTCAAAATTTCCACGACATAGTCGATGCCGCCCACTTGCGTAAAGTCCTCGGTCATAAGCGACGACAGGCGTTTCTCGAATACCTTCTCCACTTCCTTGATGACCTCCGGCGACGCGCCCGTCATGAGCGCGATACGCCGCGCCACGTCGGCTTGTTTTTCCGTCGGGAGGCTGGAGAGTACGTCCGCCGCTTGCTTGGGGCGGAGATAAGACAAAATAAGCGCGATCGTCTGCGGATGCTCGGCGGATATGAAGTTGGTGATTTGGCTGGCTTCGGCCTTGCGTACGAAGTCGAAGGGCCGCACCTGCAGGCTTACGGTCAGCTTGGACAGCACCTCGTAGGCTTTGGTTTCGCCCAGCGCTTTCTCCAAGATGCTCTTGGCGTAGGCGATACCGCCCTCGGTGATGTATTGCTGCGCCAAGCATATCTGGTAGAACTCATCCAGCACGGCGTCGCGGGTTTCCGGCATGACGTGTTGGGTATTGGCGATTTCAAGCGTTAAGCTCTCAATTTCCTCTTCCTTGAGGTGCTTGAAGATATTGGCGGACTTTTCCGGCCCGAGCGTTATCAGGAGTATCGCGGCCTTTTCGCGGCCTGTCAGTTGGTCAACGGAAACGGCTGTCGGCATATCCTACCACTCCTCCGCGTTGAGCCAGTTGCGTAAGAGCGCGGCAACGGCTTCGGGTTTTTCGTTTACGAATTTATCGATTTGCTTCTTGATTTCGTTGTCTTGGTCGTATTCGATTTCCTTCAAGCGTTCGGCTTCGTCCTTGGCTTCCTCAAGCTGCGTGGTGGCGAGCAGGTCTTCCACGGACAGTTCGGGCTCGACGTCTTCCTCTTCTTCCTTCCTGCGGGCCAGTACGGCGAACAGCAGCATGGCGATGAGGAGCAAAAGCACCGCCAGCATAATGATCGTGGCGATGGGGAGGCCGGTTTCCTCCACTTCGACGATGCTGAATATTTCCTGGATGCGCACGGCTACGTTGGAAAGGGGGATGCCCGTACCGATGGCGATAAACATACGCATGGCCATCGCTTCCTCTGTGTCGTGCTCGTATACAAAGTTGGGGACGTTATTATCAACGAATTCCAGCCAATCCTCGCGGGTGGCCTCGGGATTGCGTTCGCGCCAGTCCGCCTCATATATGGTGGTAAGGCGCGTGGCGGTCACCGCGATGGAGGACGCTCCCGTATCTATGCCGCCGGGGCCGCTTTCGATTTCAATTACATGCTGATCGTGTACGAAGCTCTCGGTCCTGTCGCGGGCGGAGGCGCGCGCCGCTCCGGGGTCACCCATCATATACGCGGGGGAGGCTTGCATGTTCGCCCCCAAGCCGGGGCCCCAGGGTATACCCAGCATACCTTCCGCTTCCTGCTGGCTCCATTGTCTGAAGGTTGGCAAGCCGTCTTCCGAACCGGACGGCGCCGAAAGGGTGATGATCCGTTCCGTCATACCTACGTGTTGGTCATATACGATGTTCCTAAAGATATCCACTTCATCGAAAACATGGCTGAACGAACGGCGTACGTCGTCCATCAGTTGCGCTTCCTGCCGTAAGCGCATGTTTAAAACATCCATCGCGCTGTCGGTTTCGGGCATCATGCCGCCCAGGAATATCCCGTTGTTGTGCTGATCGACGATCGTGATGTTATCGAGTTCCAAGCCCCGCACCGTATTCCTTAACAGTTCGGCCAAGGTACGGCCTTCCGATTGCGGAAAATGACGGGTCGTGGTCAATACTACAGCCATGGAAGCGGGCGGTTGGTTGGGGCGCAGCAAAAGGTTACGGTCCGCGTTGATAATGGAAACGCTGGCGTCGGCTATGCCGTCGATACGTACCAATATATTAGCAACGTCCGTTTCGTGCGCTTTTAACAGCGTCGCCGCGCTTTGCGCCTCGGTCGTACCCAAGCCCACCAAGTCCAGCGCGTCCTCCAGCTCCATGCGGGAAGCCGCGGTACCCGCGTTGGCGAAAATGGCCCCCAAAGCGGCAGTGCGGTCGCGGGCGGGTACATCTATCCCCGTCCACGAAGGGTGGGGTCGGTTACGGATACCTTCTGCCTCCAGCGCGGCGTGGATTTGGCTGATACGCGCGTAGTCTTGCCTGTCGTACAGCGTTATCCAGCGCGTACGCAAGGCGAAAAACAAAAATAAAATCAAGACCAGCAACAGGGCGGCCGTTACGCTCACCAGTTGTATCTGCTGGCGGCGTGTGAGGGCATCCCACTTGGCCTTGATCGGCGTAAGGATTTTTATCAACTGTTCAGGCATTGCTCACCTCATTGGCAAAGCCATATTATGCAAGTCCTCATCACATCCTTGTGATCTTCAACATCCCTGTGTTGGATTAACTTAGCATATATAAGCAGAATTTTAAATCTGTTTTATATTTGCGTTCTTATATTTGCATCCTCATGATTTCCCTATAGGATTCGATGATGCGGTTGGTTACTTGCACGGTGAAGTTAAGCGACGTGGCGGCCCTGTCCTGCGCCATTTGTACGGCGATGATATCGTCTGTGCGGCCGACGGCGAGGTCCAGTTGCAAGCGTTCCGCCGTCAGTTGGTGTTCGTTGGAAGCCTTCATCATGTCCACGGCTGCGCCGAAGAAGGCGGAAAAAGGGTTTTCGTGTACGTCTTCGGGGCGCAGGTCGTGCCTGACCAGGCCGAAGGGGTTCATGTCGGCGGGCTGTAAGGGATTGATGTTGGTTGGGATGATTGTCATGGTTTATCAGTTCCCCCTTCCGATTTCCAACGTGCGCGCGATGATCCCGCGGAAGCTGGTCATGGATGTGATATTCGCTTCATAGGAGCGGCTGGCGGAGATCATGTTTACCATTTCCTCCACTATATTGACGTTGGGCATACGTACGTAGCCCGCTTCGTCCGCGTCGGGATGGGTGGGGTCGTATACGAGGTGGCCGGGGCCGGGGTCCTTTATCACATGGCTGACCCGCACACCCTCGCCTTGGTAGCCCGTAAGCGTATCGCCGAAAACCTTATGGAACGGGCCTTCCCTCGGTATTTGTTCAAAAAGCACCGTCCGCCGTTGGAACGGGCCCCCGTCGGCGGTGCGGGTGGTGTTGACGTTCGCGATATTTTCCGCGATTACGTCCATGCGAAGCCGCTGGGCCGTCAAGCCCGAAGCGGCGATGTTAACGGAATTAAAGAAGCTCATGCCTTACCCCCTATCGGCCGGATATAGCCATATTGAGACGTCTGGAGTTATTCAATACGCTGTTGACCATCGCTTCGTACCTTACCGTGCTGGTGTACAGGCGCACCATTTCGGACTCCATATCCACGTTGTTGCCGTCCATGCGGAAGGCGAAGCCCGGGTCCTGCGAACGCAGGTTGGGACGTACGCCGGATAAATCCAACCGCCCCGTCGCGCGCCAATTATCGATGGCTTGCCCCAGAGCGGCCTCAAAGTCCACAGCACCCGCTACGAAGTACGGCGTGTCGTTATTTGCGATGTTGTTCATGATGACGTCCAGCCGCGCACCCGTCGCGTGCATAGCCGCCCCCAACGCTCGGTTTTGATTATGCATGGCCTGTACGAGCATACAAATTCCTCCCTTAACGGACAGTATAGTACGATTATCACGTTATGGCAAATTTTTTGGCATGTAATTTAAACCAATTCGCCTTGATTGTATATCGGCATGATTATAAACAAACCTTTCGTCTTCTACAACGAACGATTTATTTCGGCAAATTTTTCGATACAAATTTCAATTCGGTCAATGCTGCCGTCGCGTATAAACAACGCGTGGCTTTGCGTTTTATCCAAGGCAAGCGTATCGGACTCGTAAACGGGTTGCCCGTTCGAATAAACCGTTATCTTCTCCCGCGGCGCCAGTCGGTAAACCACGGGGACCTGGCAAACGGTAAACGCCAGCGAATCCGCGGGAAGGGGTAATTCGGCGCTTTCGTTCGCGGCGTTGATATAACGGAAAACCGTGGGTTCCTTGAAGAATTCCGACGGTTTCAGCATCGACGGGCCGAAGGTCAGCACGCCGCCTTCCGCCATTACGCCCAATTCGGCCAAGCGCGTGAGGATGTCTTCCTTTACCTGTCCCGTCATGCCCGGTTGCTGGGCGGGCATATTGTAGGGGCTGTGCGAATACGGCTCCAGCGGGAACGCACCCCACTCCCGCGGCGTCTTGCGGAAACCGAAGCCCTCTTGCAAGCGGTAGTACGCGTCCCGCAACGCGCCTGTCAGTTCGCTCTCGCCGTCTTCCTTTACCGCTTGGATAAAGGCTTCTTGCAAGCTCAGCATAAATTTGGCGTTTTGGTGCCAATAGATGCACCCGATGCCTTCGTATTTGTACATGATGCCCGACCGCCCCGTAAATTGCTTGTGGGCGAACACATGCTCATAGAGTTCGCGGATGTACGCCGCGTCTTGGGGCGGGGTCTTTAACGCGTTCAGCCATTGGTCAACGTCACGCGATTGACGGATCGTATGGTGGAAGCGCGCCTGCCCCGCCGCGTCCTTAACGATAAAGCCCTCATGCCCCTGGTTAAGCAGCGAAACCAGGAAAGGCGATTTCGTCACCATATACGACGGGATGGTATTGCGCTCGAGGAATGATTTAAGCGTCTTCATGGGATACAAAAAGAACTGCTTCGCTTGCGGGTTAAACAGATCGCTCGCTTCCATGGCTTGCGTGAGCGCGAGCGCATCCTCCGCGTTCAGCTTTCCGCTGCCCAATACGGCGGTCTGCCCTTCCAGCATTAAAAACATGGGTGCGATTTCCAACCCGCTTTCGGTCAGCGTCAATATATTATAGGAATGGTACATGCCGTCTTCGCGTTTATTCATGTCAATGGTTTCGCCGAGGGTTTGGCGCGCGGCCTCGAAGAAGGCGATGATCTCCTTGACGGTCAGCACTTCCTTGGTACTGATATTCCCGCTTTTTACGAAGCCGCCCGCGTATACCCTGCCGCGGTAATCGCAGAAGGCCGCCCCCGCCTTATCTAAAAACGCGCGGGGGGTAAGATTCGCGCGGCCGTTAAGCGCATTGTAAATCTTTGCAAACCAATCCTTTATTTCAACATATAAAGTTATTTCGCTTGCATCCATGCCTTGCATAATTTTTACGCAGCAGCCCAAGTGGCGGTACAATTGATACACCGTCACCATACTCATACCGTTGCCGACGATGGCGTTGTTGGCGTCGTTCCACTCGGGGCGCTGGGTGTTCATCCATATGCCGCCGCCGATCACGAGGTTGGATAGCTTGGCGAGTATGGGTACCAGCAACTTTTCCGTAAAGGAAACATGGTGGACCCTTTCGCCGTGCATGATCAGCTTACCGTCCGTGCCGTACCGCTTCGCGCGGGCCATCAGCACATCGTGCTTTTCCGCGTTAAACCGTATGGTGCGCTTGGAATCGCGCATCATGTTCGTATAGGGTACGATTTCGTACGGTACATCGGAATAGGTGTAAGCGTCGGATTGCGTCAGCTTCTTTAGGGTATCGGGCGCGTACGCCATCATCCATTCCAACAGCTTGGTCAGGTATACGATCTGATGGTCGCCCCAATAGCCGATGCCCGCCCACGGATCGTTCGGCACGGGGATTTCCCAATCGATGCCTTCATGGTTGATGCGGTAGGGGTTAAATCCGTCCGCCGTGGAGGCGTTTAAAAATTTCGCGATGATCGGCGCGATGTACCCGGGGAAGCTCAAACAAAGCGCTTCCCAGTTTTGGAAGATGTCGCGCCAATTGCCTTCGTAGTGGTACAAATGGTTGCCGTCGTCGTCCTTTACGCGGATATTAAAATAATTCCATGGGCGCGAAGGGTCGCCGTGCCGCCGCGAAAACGTAAGCGGCAAAAATTCCATACAAAGGCGTACCAAGTCGGGGTCGCCGTCGGCGAAAGCGCGCATTTGCAACCCGATAATGTCCTTCACCCCGTCGTCGCGCAGAGCCTGCAGGAAATCCGCCCGCCGCTTCGCCGTGACTTTATTGCGGATTGCGAAAAAGTTTTCAAACAAGTTCAAATCCAGCGCGTACCCGTCCAAGAACACGCCGCCGCGCATATTGTTGTACAGCACGTTCATATAATGGCGGATACAGCCGTTTTCGTCAGCCGTATGCTGCATACCGTCGGCGGCCGCCACGATGCGTACCAATTCGTCCGTACCCTTTTTTATGTCGGCTTCGATGTTCTTGCGTAAAGTATTATTGCTTTCCCGATTGATTTCGCTTGACAACGCCGACACATCGCATTGGTTCAGCTTCGAATCGAATACGAATAGCCAAGTCTTTCCGCCGTTTGGCGCGAGTTCGATTGTTTGTACGGTCATAAACGCGCATTTGCGCCCGTTCGATTGGGATTCGTTTTCAACGGCCTTACCCACCGCAAAGTCCATGATTTGGCGGGAGGAAAGCAAATACGTTTCCGCGTCCCCGACATGCCACGCGATATTGGCTTGCAATACCTCTATCGGTTCAACGCTGTCGCCGATGGCGGACGTTAAATAAAATACCGCCAGTTTCCCTTCGTCGGGGCGTTCCGCTACCTTGTACGCGTCGGTCAAACAGCTCGAACCTTGCGCGAGTGAAGGCTGGATGCCGTACGGAATAATATTTTCCACGCCGTCAAGGACTTCCGCTTGTAAGGGCGCACCCCCGATATTGACGATCTCCGCCGTGCGAACCAAGCCGTATTTTTCACTCGTTTCCCAACGGTAGGAGAAAGCCAGCCCCCAATCGCGGTTGATCTCTTCGAACATTACCGCGTCGCCGCTCACACGCTTGTATAAGCTGCGTTCGATGTCGAAAGGGTTGTCATGCCCCGCGTTAAACGGTTCCCATATACGCCCGTTTACCCGAACCAGCGTCTTCGGCCCGGTCGAACCCGCCAAATGCAGCCTGTCGTCCGTCTCGTACGGGAAGATACTGTACCCCGCGTTTTGCCGGCCCGCCGCGGGCGCGCCGTTCGACGACAGGTACATCCAAACGTCCCCGGCACTCGCCACGTTAATAAAAAAAGGAGGCATGTACCGCAAATCCTCGATTTTGTAGTACATGCCGCTCGGTTTGGTTGTAAGCATGGTTAAGACCCCCTGATATATTAAATTATTATTTTATCTCCAATCCGGTGCCGCCGTCGTTGACGTGCCTTCCTGCACTATGCGGGTTTCGGGTTGGGTGGTTACCGTGGCGGAAATAATTTCCTCGGAAATAAGCTGCCCGTTGATGTATACCGTCCTTACCACCACCGTCCGTTCGCCTTCCCTGCCCTCTTGCAGGACGTTGATATCACCCAGCGCCATTTGGTCGTTGGTTTCCCGCACCACTTCCATGGGGATCACTTCGGTACGGGTTTCGTCCCGTGTTGTACGCACGGACAGGAACGGCCGCGTGGTTCGTATATTTATGATATCGCCCGGACGGATGATCGCGTCCGCGGCCAAGCCGTTGTCAATCAAAAGGCGGTCGAAGGGGATGCTGTGGCGTAGGGCGATCGCGCCCTTCGTATCGCCGCTCCGCACGATGTAGGGGATGGTCGTTTCTATTTGACGGTCCAGCCGCTCGATGGCGGCATCCACGCTGTCCAACCCTTCGTCCATGATAATCAATACTATGTATTCCCAGCCGTCTATAGACGCTTCCGTCGTATTCGCGTCGCGGTACGCGCCGATGAAATGGTTGGCGACATGCTCCGCTAAAGCCCGTGTACGCATAACCGCGATGCGCTCCGAATCCACGTATATGGCGGTCGCCTCGATCCGGTAGGTAAAGATTTGGCTTACCTCCCGGATGATCACATCCAGCGTTTCATGGTATCGGCGGTTGGCCCGCACGGGTTCGAGCGATACGCGTTCGTTGACGTGTATGACCGCGTCCACGCTGCGCGCGCGGTGGGCGACGGCTTGCTGCTGTATATTGTCGGGGTTCCATTCGCGGGTTTCGCGGTTAAGCGGCAGGTAACCGACGCGTTCGTCGTTTACGTAGACCGCCAGGGCATTGTTGCTCAGCACCATGATAATGCCCAAAACAACCAAACCCACGCAAATAATCACCAGGGAAGCAAGACCCAGCCCCCCGGCAATCCTTCCGGGGGGCTTTTTCTTCTTCTTGGCGGGGGGCGGCGCGGGGCGTTTGTGCCCATGCGACCGCTGGGCTTGCTCAAAATGGCGCAAGCCCTTGTCCGGCGGTTGCCGATGCTCGGGCCGCGGGGGAGGCTTCCTCCAATTGGAGGTATCCCCCGGCGGCGGCATTTCCAGTTTTACCGGTTTAGGCAAGGGCTTTAGGTTGTCGGACGGTTTTCCGTTCACGGCAGGATCGTCACCGTTCTTGCCACGTTGGATTGGGGTCCGGCCATGACAATGTATACATTCATATTTACCCGAAGCTGGTTAAAGTCCAAACGCGCGCCCGTGGCGGTGTTGGTCGTATCGTTGTTGATTATGATCGTATGGCTGCGCTGGGCTTGTCCGTCCATGCTGATAACGACCAATTGCTGTCCCGCGCGGATTGCCTGGACATAACCCAAAACGGCGGTCGTTTGCTGCGCGGTTTGCGCCACGACCTGTATATCCATGACTTCCCAGCTATCGAGGAAGATCCGCAAGTCCATCCCGATACGCAGGGAATATACGTCGTATACGCCCGGCATGATCGTATACACATGGAAATGACCCGTATCCTTAAGCACCGTTATTTGTGAGAATTGCTGCGTGATGCGGATTTCCGTCAAGCGTCCCAGCACGACCGCTTGCTGGCCCGTAGCTTGCAACCTCGTGAGTACGCCGCTTTCCAGCGTAGCCGTCACGCTGTCGCCGATACGCAACTCTTGCAAAGTAACGTTAACCCTGTTGCCGCGGGAGATAAGCGTCGTCGCCAATACGCGCAGCTCGTACAGTTCACCCGTTTTCGCTTCTACGATAATCATTTGGTAGCCTTGCGTATCCGCGTGGCGTTTTTCCAACAGCGTACCGTCCAATTCGCGTTCACGGTCTTCGAGTTCCAATTCATGTATCACCGCGCCGTTAAAGCGGAAGAACGCGATGTCGTTGGGTTGCGCGTCCGAAAGCGGGACGGCTACCCCGCCGCGCGTGATCGCCGCGTTCGGGGCGATGGTGAAGGTTCTTTCTTCATTTATGATCTGTCCCGTGATACGCACCCGCTGGATGCGGATCGTGATCGCCGCTGGATTGGCGGCGGTGGAAACCACGAAGCCTTCATCCTCGATCAACGTAATGGGGGCCGGAGTCGGGCTTGGGGAGGGCGTGGGTTGGGTGGAGTTATTTTCCGCCGTGACCGTCCGCGCGACGAGGCTGATGATATCGCCCTGCGTATTTAATACGGCGTTTATGTTCATCCCCACCCGAATAAAAGCGGCGGTGCGCTGTACGTTATCGACGATGATCGTGGCGTCCTGCGCGATGTGATAATTCTGCGGGCCCAACGGGGAGGAAATGAACACCTGCGTGTTGCGGTACACCATTTCGACCGTGCCCGATACGGTGGAAGCGGGTGTGGTCGAACCCGGGGGCGGCACGACGTCCCCGTTGCCCAGCACATTAAAGAAGATGGCGGCCAATTGCGCCCGCGTCATGTCGTCGGTGGGGTTGAACATGTTATTGCTTCCGCCCGACATATAACCCGCCTGCCGCGCGTAGTAAACGTAGCGGATATATTCCTGCGCGATGAGCGCGTTATCGTTGTAAGGGTTGCTAAAGGGGATGACGATGGCCGCCGCGTGGGCTTGGCGCCCCATCAGGCGTACCATCCAAGCGGCCGCTTCCTGGCGGGACAGGCGCGTGCCCATAAACTTTTCGACGTCCGCCGTGGTCAGCACATTCCTGTATAAAAGGAAGGCGATCTCCCTGTCCGCGATGCGGCTCCATTGGGGATGCTGCGCAGCCATGCCGTCCAGGAAGGGACGCCATTGGTCGAAGGAGCGGTTGATCTCCGCGCGCAAATCAGCCGCAACGGTGTGTGAGGCGGGCCGATATCCGGCGGCCATCGCGAACACGCGTGCGGCTTCGAATTTATTGATCGTTTGATTGGGGTGGAAGTTACCGGCGGCGTCGCCTACCATCAAGCTGCCGTTATCCGGGTGGGAAATCCAGTTGATGGCGTTAAAGGCAAAATGCGTGGCGGGTACGTCGCGGAAGGATGTCGCCTGCGTGTTGGCCGACACGGGGAGCGTGCAAGCCAGCGTCATCACAAACGCCAAAGCAAAAGCCAAAATACGGGGATACTTTTTCATACTGATCTCATCCTTTCTGGCCGTGTTATGTACACGTTTTTTATCGTTCCGTTTAATGTATGTGCAGCCGCTCGCGCGGCGGATTCACTATCGAACAAACCGAAGACCGAAGGGCCGGAACCGCTCATGGAGGCGTCCGACGCGCCCAAGCGCTTCATACGGTCAATGAGGCCGTTGATTTCGGGGTGTAAAGCGGCGGTAACGGGGGTCAGGTCGTTTTTCAACTTCGGTCCTATTAGGTCCGAAGTTAAACCCCCATCGCTTTTTAACTTGTCCCCTACTAGGGGACAAGTTCCCCCGCCAACTTGTGCCCTGGTAGGGCACAAGTTCCCTCCTTCGCCGAACCGCTTGAAAATTTCCGCGGTGGACACCGATATCGGTAAGCACGCCAGCACGATCCAACACGGCGGATGGGGCGGAAGCTCCGTTAATATCTCCCCTACCCCTTCGGCCAGCATTGTGCCGCCCGTAATGCAGAACGGTACGTCCGCGCCGAACCGTAAACCGATCCCGCGCAGCTCTTCCGCGGTCAACCCCAGGGCAAACAGTTGGTTCATCCCCACCAACGCCGCCGCGCAATCACTTGAGCCGCCGCCCAATCCCGCCGCGATGGGGATTCGTTTATCGACGCGGATATGGATCGACTGCCGTATGCCGTACGTCTTTACCATATAATCGGCGGCGCGGTATACGAGGTTCCGTTCGTCGGCGGGCAGTACGGGATCACTACATTCCAATTGTAGAAACGGTTTATCCCGTGCAGGGGTTTCGCACCGTATCGTAAGTAAATCATGCAAATCCAGCGATTGCATTACCGAGCGCAGGTTATGGTAACCGTCGGGTCTTCTTTCCAATACTTCCAAAATAAGGTTAATCTTGGAAAAAGCCTTCATCTGTACAAAACCCCCGGCCGTAGGCCGAGGGTTTGCGATGCAGTTATGGGGTCGGTTATTAACGCTTTGAGAACTGGGGCGCACGCCGCGCACCTTTTAGGCCGTATTTCTTACGTTCTTTCATGCGCGGGTCGCGCGTGAGGAAGCCCGCTTTCTTTAACGGCTGGCGGAAATCCTCGTCGGCTACCAGCAACGCGCGGGCGATGCCGTGGCGGATCGCGCCCGCTTGGCCCGTGTACCCGCCGCCGTAAACGTTCACCTTTATATCGAACTTCGTAAGCGTATCGGTCAGGGTCAAGGGCTGACGGACGATGAGCTTTAATGTTTCCAGCCCGAAATAATCGTCGATGCCGCGCTTATTTATCGTTACCTCGCCTTTGCCGGGCAGCAGGTATACCCGCGCAACCGCGCTCTTCCTTCTGCCGGTGCCGTAATAGGATACTGATGGCATAATTTACTCCTTCTGCTTTATTATTCCGCCAAAACCAACGCTTCCGGCTTTTGGGCTTCGTGCTTATGGTCGGGGCCCGCGTAGATGTGTACCTTGGTGAGCATTTTACGGCCCAGGTTATTCTTCGGGAGCATACCTTTTACCGCGTGCATCATCACGTATTCGGGGTTTTTGACGAGCATTTCGCGCAGGTTCGTTTCCTTGCGCTTGCCCAAAAAGCCCGAATGGCGTACGTAGTGCTTTTGGTCCAATTTGTTGCCCGTTACCTTGATTTTTTCGGCGTTTACGATAATCACGTAGTCGCCGACATCCACATTGGGCGCGAAGATGGGCTTGTGCTTACCGCGCAGTATGTGCGCGACCTGCGAGGACAGGCGGCCGAGATTCTTGTCCGCGGCGTCCACCACGTACCATTTGCGCTCGACTTCCAAGGGTTTGGTAATGCTTGTGGTGCGCATGGGATACCTCTTTCATTCCGTAGTAACTCAGCGCACGGGGCTGTGACGCCGACATTCGGTTGTAATCTTAGACATAATCTTCTAAATTGTCAAGACAAACTTGTAAAGATGGTATATAATGTTTCATGAAATCTATTTTATCATTTTCAAATCATTAATCATTCCAAAAAGGAGAACGTTCAAATGGCAAAGAAAAAAATAGCGATCCTCACCGGAGGAGGCGACGCGCCGGGCCTTAACGCGGTTATCTATTCGTTCGTACGTGCCTGCCTTAACACGATGGACTGCGAATTGATCGGTTACAAGTTCGGCTACCGCGGTTTGTACTTAAACGATTTCGTCAAGCTCGACCGCCACACGACTTCGGGTATTTTGCACAAAGGCGGCACGATTTTGTATAACTCCAATAAGGACAACCTCTTCAACTACACCGTTGAGGAAAACGGCGTGAAGGTTAACAAGGACGTTTCCGACGTAGCCGTCGAAAACATGAAAAGGGAAGGCGTTGAGGTATTGGTCGTGCTGGGCGGCGACGGTACCCTCACCAGCGCGCGCGACTTCGCACGCAAAGGCGTCAAGGTCATCGGCGTACCCAAGACCATCGACAACGACCTCGCCTCCACGGAGGTCACCTTCGGCTTCGACACGGCGGTGAATATCGTGACCGAAAACCTCGGCCGCCTGCACACCACGGCGGAGAGCCACCACCGCGTTATGGTCGTGGAGGTAATGGGACGTTCCGCCGGATGGATCGCCCTGCACGCGGGCATCGCCGGATCGGCCGACGTGATACTGATCCCCGAAATCCCCTACAACGTAGACGGAATCATCGCGAAGATCAACGAACGCAAAGCCCACAACAAAGAGTTTACGATCATTTGCGTAACCGAAGGCGCGGTGGAAAGAGGCGGTTCGGCGAGTATCGGCAAGATCGTGGAAGACAGCCCCGACGCGGTGCGCTTCGGCGGCGTGGCGGCGAAGATCGCCCACCAGCTTGAATCACGCATCGACAACGAGGTGCGCCATTGCACACTCGGGCACATCCAGCGCGGCGGCGATACCTCCCCCGCGGATCGGATCCTTTCCGCGCGTTACGGCGTAAAAGCGGCCGAGCTTATAAAGGAAGGCAAATTCGGCAACATGGTATGCCTCAAAAACGGTGAAATGAACCATGTAAGCCTGGAAGACGTGGTGGGCGGCGCGAAGATCACCGGGGAAACCGCCAAAGGCGGCGACAAAATGGTTGACCCCAACGGGGAAATGGTGCGGGTAGCCAAGATGATGGGGATTTCCTTCGCCGATGCTTGATAAAAATAACGGCAACAGCAAAAACAGCTTCATTTCATGGGCTGTTTTTTGCATGGGCGCGGGTACGCTTATTTTCCTCGACCAACTGTTAAAATTATGGTCAACGGAAAACCTGGCCGACAGCCCCCCGCGCGCGTTGCTTAACGACATATTGGGCTTGACCTATTTCCACAATACGGGCGCGGCTTTCGGCTTCTTGGCTGATTTTTCGTGGGGACGCTGGGCGATTACGGCATTGGTCATCGTCCTGCTTGCAACCGTGATGTGGTACTATTGGCGTTTGCCCTTATTTAATAAGATGTGGTTCGCCCGTGTTCCGCTCATATTCATCTTCGCGGGGGGGATCGGCAACCTGATCGACCGCTTCCGCTTGGGTTATGTGGTGGATATGCTGGAGTTCTTATTCATCGACTTCGCCATCTTTAATCTGGCGGATGTATACGTTACCGTAGGCGCGTTCACGGTGGTCGCCGCAATCATATTGTTGGGGAAGGACGCGCCGTGGCCGTTTAACGACGGTAAATGACCGGGCCGAGCCCGATCGAAATCATTGTCCCCGCAAGCTGCGGCGGTATACGCGCCGATGCCTTCCTCGCCGCGTGCGAAGAAGCGGAGCTGACCCGGAACGCCGCGCAAAGGCTGTTGGCGGACGGGAACGTACACCGCGGTCACAAAGAACTGGCGAAAAGCGACCGCGTTTTCGCGGGTGATGTGATAACCCTGCGAATCCCCGCGCTTGCGTCGAGTGAAATTACGGCGGAGGATATCCCGCTGGACGTCGTGTACGAGGACGACGACATCATTGTAATCAATAAGCCCCGCGGTTTGGTGGTACACCCTGCCGCGGGGCATTTTAACGGGACTTTGGTCAACGCGTTGCTGCATCATTGTAAGGGTAACCTTTCGGGCATTGGCGGGGTGGAGCGGCCCGGCATCGTACATCGGCTGGACAAGGACACATCCGGTCTGTTGGTAGCGGCCAAAAACGACGCGGCGCACCGTGCCTTATGCGCGCAGCTCGCCGACCGTACGATGGTGCGTATTTACCATGCCATATGTTTGGGCGTAATAAAAAAGGAAGCGTTTACGGTCAATGCCCCCATCGGGCGGCACCCCGCCAATCGGCAGAAGATGGCGGTGCGAAATATGATCGGTTTATCGGGCGGGAACTTTACGATGGGCGCACCAAACGGTAGCCTTCCGTTGGGCGTATCAAACGGCGATCTTCCCTCGGGCATACCAAGTGGTAGCCTTCCGTCGGGCGTGCGTGAAGCCGTCACCCACATACGGGTGCTGGAACGCTTCCCTGTGCACAAACCGCGCTTTACCTATATTGAAGCGCGGCTGGAAACGGGGCGCACCCATCAAATCCGCGTGCATATGGCGCACATCGGGCACCCGATATTGGGTGATACGTTGTACGGGCCGGAGAAGCAGCCCCCAAAAATAAACGGATGCCACCCATCAGGGTATCACCCGCAAGGGCAAATGCTCCACGCGAAGCGACTGGAATTGATCCACCCATCCACGGGGAAGGAAATGGTGTTCGAAACGGAATGGCCGGAGGGGGCTATTCACTTTGGATAATTGATTTTATTAAAAATGTCCCCTTATGCGGTCAGTACCGATACAGGCACTACGTTGACACCGTCCGCACGGCGGTGAGCAAAGCCGTTCCCCGTAATGACCGTCAGCGCGGAGGGCGGTTTTATTTTTTCCGTATCTACCTTGGCGGCGAACCTTAAAAGGTTTTCCGCCGCTGTATCCGCCGCACCCATACCTAATTTAATTTCAAACGCGCCCCAAGCTCCATCGGGGTATTCAACGATCGCGTCGATTTCCATCCCGCGCGAATCGCGGTAGTGGAACAGCTTGCCGTCGTTCACATCCGAATAGATCTTTAAATCGCGTATCACGAGCGATTCGAACAGCAAGCCGTAAAAACACAAATCATCCAACAATTTATCAACACCCAATCCCAACGCCCCCACCGCCAGGGAAGGATCGGCGAAGTACCGTTTGGATGATTTGCGCAACGTGTCCGCCGAGCGGATATGCGTACTCCATGCGGGGATATTATCCACCACCATCAACCGCTCCATCACCGATAAATAATCCCTCACGGTTTCGCCGTCCAAATCGGCATCGCTGCCTGCTGTATCCTTCGCTAAAGCGGCCAAGGTAACCTCCGTCGATACATTCCTCGCCAACGATCGAAGCAAGCGCGTAATCTTATAGGGGTCACGCTTCTTATCCGATACGCGGCTCATATCCGCTTCGGCAATTAACGATATATAATCCTGTGAAAAACGCATCCCATCGGCGGAAGAGACCCCCAGCGTACCCGGCCAACCGCCCAACATCATCTTTTCGGCAAATTCACCGATTTCGAACGACGCGGTTTCGGACCGGGGTACGGCACCGCTCATCAAATCCGCCAACGCTACCTCCCCGCTCGACCATTCCTTTTCGTACAGGGACATGGGACGCATTTTAATAACCGAAAACCGCCCCGCGCCGGAATGACGACGGACGGAATCATCCGGCGTAGCCGAACCGGTAAGGATAAATTGACCCTTCATCTTCCGTTCGTCCACTTCATGCCTTATATAATTCCATATCTTCGGATGTTCCTGCCATTCGTCCAGCAAACGCGGGGTATAGCCGTTTAATACCGACTTGGGGTCAACCTCCATTTTAATATGAATCTGTTCGTCGATATCAAAGCGGGCGACGCTTTTCGCCGCTTGGGTTGCGGTTTCCGTCTTACCGCAACCTTTCGCGCCTTCGATCAGCACCGCGCCGGAACCCTTTAAACGATCGGAGAGGATATTGTCCGCAAATCGGGGATGATATTTCACCATGCACCTCTTGTTTTTATGTTACATTATCACCTATCCGCTGTTTTGTAAACATTACAACCGCTGTTTTGTGAACTTTTCATCCGCTATTTTGTGAATATTTCAACCGCTATTTTATACACACTTAATTAAAACGCCCGCGGAGACGGCTATCCATCATCCGCGGGCGTAAATTTATTTATTCCGCGCTTTTATTCTAATACAAATTCCTCAACATCGCGCTGCCCCTTACCAAAGCAAGGTACAACGCCAGCGCCGTCAACAACAGCCCGCCGCCGAACAGCGCGATAAACGCCGTAAGCGGTGTGTGCAGCCAAAACCACCCCGCCACACCTACGCCCGCGGCCACGGCCATCCCGCCGAAGATCATCAGCATGATGTTCATGTTTTGCTTCACGGCCTCGGCTTCGTTGTCCCATTCCAACTTGGGTTTTAACAGGTCAAAGAAAAGCCCGAGGTAATTGAGGAAAACGGCGGCGACTACGGCAAGCAACACGGCACCGACCGCCAGCAATACCGGCGGGCGGAAGATGATGATTAACGGGATAAATACCAGCAATAATCCCACGCCGATCACCGCCAAACCGCACGCGGCCTTCGCGTTAAGCTGGGTGCGGTAGCGTACGGGCAGGTATTTCATCACGAAGAAGTTGCGCCCCTCGCGTGATATCGCCGATGCCGTAATCGTGGCCGCGCCGCTCATGGTTAAAGCCAGCACCATCATCCCCACCAGAGCGATCGCGGCGGTACGCGGTTCGGTTAAATCGACGGCGGCCAGCAATTCCATCATACCGTCGCCGCTGCCCGAAGTAAGGATCGGTATGAACGAAACAACCAATATAATGGGCATGAACAATACCATGATCACGCAGTTCATAAACGCCACGGGGCTGCGGAACAGTACGCGTATCTCCTTCATTACGTACGCGCGGAAGACCCCCTGCCCCACCGCGCCCGCCATGATATCCTCGCGGGTCATCTTCTTGCCGCCGGAATTGGATTCCGACAGGCCGATAACGCCCTTGAAATACAAAGCCTTCGCCAATAGGAAAAATAAAAATAATCCCGCCGCCGCAACGACGATGTTGCCCAATTGGTTTACCGCCATCGCACCGAGGTCCGCCGCGTTAACGGCCAAAGCCGAAAAATAGTTGGTCATGAATATCGCGTTAAGCGCGTTCATGGCGACGGGCTCGCCCATCAGCATCGCCAGCAACGCTTCCTCGTCGATCGAAAACATCGATTGGGAAACGAACATAAAAGCCAGCCCCAGCCCCAATCCGACGGTGCCGATGATCCATGAGTACCGGTCGGGGTTGCGGATAAAACGCACGAAGCGCATCATCAACATGATGATCACCGTCGAGTACACCATCGGCAGTATCGGCAGCGTTAAAGCGATCAGGACCATGTTGACCGAAAGCATCCCCGCGCCTACGTTACCCAGCAACGCCGCGAACATGACCCCCACCAAAAACACCGCAAGGATATATTCGAACACCATCGCCACGGCGAACTTCGCCCCGATGATTTGCACGGGCTTTACCGGCAGCGGCAGGATGTATTCCACGTCCTTCGAAAAATAAAAGATCGCCGGCGCGGTCAAAAGGGAAAGGATAAAAATAATCAACGCGCCCAAGTTTAACGTAACCCCGACGATTAAATCCAAGTACCCGAATTCGGCGAAAAACGCGTACATACTGTTAAGCATGTAATAGAACAGCCACGCCATGGGCGCAAGGGAAAGCACGACCAAGCCTATAAGAAGCGGGCCCGCCCATTTATTTTCCTTTCCGCTTACCTTCATATTAAACATCTGCCCCAAAATCACCTTGAGGAAGATCCGCACCATTGACCAAAACTTACGCATTGGCCGTCACCTCCATGAAGATATCCTCCAGGGAAAGTTGGTTGTATTGCGCCTTCAAGCTGTCCAATTCGCCGTCGAACACGATGCGCCCCTTATTGATCAGCGCAATCTTATCGCACAGCTTTTCCGCTACTTCCAGCATATGCGTGGAGAACAGTACGCAGTTGCCCGCGTCGGCATGGCGGCGCATCATTTCCTTTAATTGGAACGACGAACGCGGGTCCAGGCCCGTCAGCGGTTCGTCCAATATCCATACAGCGGGGTTGTGCAACAGCGCACCCATGATGACAATCTTTTGCCGCATACCGTGGGAGTAGCTTTGGATGCGCCCGTTGAGTGCGCCCGTCATTTCGAATATCTCGCCCATGGAGGCGATCTTTTCGCGCCTGTCTTCGGCGGAAACGCCGTACATATCCCCCATGAAATTCAAGTATTCCATGCCTTTAAGCCGCAGGAACATATCCGGCGAATCCGGCACGTAGCCGAAGCTCTGCTTGGCGGCGATGGGGTCCGCGGCGATGTCGTGGCCGTTGATCGTAATCGTGCCCGCGTCGGGGACGAGTACGCCCGTGATCATCTTCATGGTGGTGGTCTTGCCCGCGCCGTTGGGCCCGATAAAGCCCAGGATTTGCTTGCTTGCCACTTCCAATCGGATGTTGTCCACGGCTTTTACCTTGTTGCTGCCGTACGTTTTGCTTACGTCGGTGATTTTGAGCATGTAACGTCCTCCATTGTGATTTAGTTAAATTTATTTTATCAGCCGATTGTGTCGAAGATATGTCATTTGCTTGCGAGCTCGGCGTACCTTTCGGGCGATAAAAAACTGCGCATTTCCTTCCTGTATCCGGGGTCGATCGCGCCGTCGGCCATTTCCTTCGCCCAAAACAACGCGCCCAGCGCGGGGGTCGTTTCCAACAATTCGAAGCGCACGGGTTGGGTAAGCCCTTCGCGGACGGTTTGGGTAAAACGGTCCACCAAGCCCTTGTAACCGATGACGCTCCATATACTGCCCGCTTTTACGACCACCACTTCGCCGTTAAACGTAAGGTTCCGCACACATCCGACCACGCCTTCGGCGCAGCTTACGCCCATATCGTCGAATATTTGGGCGGCTACCGTGTCGCCTTTTTGCGCTTCCCTGTCGGCGAGCTGTATCAACGCCCGCGTACTCGCGCCGCGCCAACTGTAATTGTTAATGGCCGTCAAGAAATCCCGCGGGCCCTTCATTCCCAATATATCCATCGTTTCCCGCGTCATGGATGTTTCCTTGCCCGCGCGGAAAACGGAATGATAAACCATTTTGATCACCATGCCCGAAATATGCCCGCCGCCCGCCGCGTCGCCCGAAAGGTTGCCGATGCCGCCCACTTGCAAAAGGCTCCCCGTATCGTCGATGCCCAGCGTGACCGTACCCGAACCGCATATCGAACACACGCCCGACGACGCGATGGCCTTTACACCCAAGATACCGTCGTTCGCCACTTCGAATCGGGTAAAACCCATCGCGCGTACGCGGTTGCTAAGCTCCGCGATTTGCCCCGGTTCGTCCGCTCCCGCCAGCCCAAAGCCCGCGGCGGCGATGTCGCTTACTTTGATCCCGTTCTTGTTGCACAAAGTGTCGATATGGCCTTGCATGGTTTCCTGCATCCAGTCGTAGCCGCGCTCGTGGTTTTCGTGGCTGCAATTGGAAGCCCGCAGGATGTCAACGAACGTGCCGTCCGCACGGCAAAGCAGGTAATCGGTCTTTGAATTGCCGCCGTCCACACCCAGTATGTAATTCCCCGCCATTTTCTTTATCCCCTTTTTTGTAATGTATTTGTCATATTTTATATGATGGGTTAAGGAAAATCAAGGAAGAAAGAGGGAGCGGATTGCGTGCTTCACTTATTTGTGGTATTTGTAATTTTGGATTACAACTTTAAATATTATGAAAATTTATGTTAGGGGCGGAAATTTTAAATGGGACGGCAACAAATAAAATGTCACGGGGATGAAAACCGTTTTGAAATCGTTGCGGAATATATATACGAACATTTTGGAAACAGTATTAAATACATTGCCGATGTAGCCGGGGGACAGGGATTACTCAGCCGTATTTTAAATAAAAAATATAATTATCAAGCGGAAGTTGTAGATCCCAGGGGATATGTGCTTAAAGGTGTTCCGTCAAAGCAAACCGAATATTCATCCGGGATGGCAACATACTATGATTTAATTGTCGGCCTTCATCCCGATGAAGCGACAAGAGCGGTTGCGGAAAGTGCGGTATACCGTCCCGTATTGCTCATACCCTGTTGTAACGAATGGGATAAATCTGTAAAGTTAGGTTCGCGTGAACTAATACAGGCAATTGTTGGATATTTTGATAGTAAAAAAATATCGAATGAAATAGTTATTTTTGATTTTAAAAAGCCAAAAAATGTAGGAATTATTACGAAATGTTGAAAAGTACCTTGATTCAAACTTTTGCTCGCCGCGAGCAAAAGTTAACTTGTCCCCTTGTAGGGGACAAGTTAGGGGGAATATTGTGGGCTAAGGATTAGGGAAAATCAAGGCAAGGGGCGCGGCGGGGTCAACGGTTTTCAAGCATTGCCAGCGCGACGGTCAATGCATCACCGATAACCCAAATATCGGGGGCGATCCCTATCCCTTCTTGCCAAAAACCTTCGGGATGGATGACGAGGTCACCCATAACCGCAGGCATACCGGAATTCGGGAGATATAAATTGCGGTTATTCGTTGTTAGGTGGGTGCCGCTTGTATTTTCACCGATGACCAGGGTGTTTTCCATGTTTAATATCCTAAACGTAAAATCTTCCCCGGCGGAAGCGGTCACCCTATCGACAAGGAGCAGGATAAGCCTGTCGTTGGGTACCACCCTTCTGTCGGGGATGTATATATAATGATGGTTGCCGAAAGGGACTTTGGGGTAATGGAAGTCATATACATCATGCGGGAAAAAAGGAATGTCAATGTCATCGATACCGCTCCAACTGCGTGGCGGGTTAATATCGGGCGGTAAGGTTATGCGGCTTTCCAGATACATATTGCTGACCGTACCCAAATGTATGCTGTTGCTTGGAACCGTTTCCCCCAGCAAAGCGTGCAGAAACATCTTGTTAAGTATCATATGCCCCCCTTCGTTGCCGCGCAGGTCGATGATAACGATCGGTTCATCCTTCAAATCCTCGGCGAAGGATAAAACCCGCTGCGCGTATCTGGAATCAACGGAGCGGTTTTGGAAGGGATTGTTCATGCTTCTGATAGAGA
The DNA here is from genome assembly GCA_009780585.1 of Defluviitaleaceae bacterium. Lineage (GTDB taxonomy): Bacteria > Bacillota > Clostridia > Lachnospirales > WQUN01 > WQRX01. The sequence continues at coordinate 90,122 of WQZS01000011.1, forward strand.
CTACGGGTATTCCGTTTTCATACCGCAGGGAGTGCGCCCTCCAGGACGTATCGGTCCGAACAAAGGACGGTACGAAGGGTTCGGGGGTCAAATAAACCGTGGTAACGCTCCCGTCGCAATAGGTTACGGTAAGGCTGTATCCGTCCTCCGAAAAGCCGGGACGGACAAGCCTTACGGCAACGGCGGTATAGAAAAATTCACCGTCCTCGTTTAGGGTCAGGCGGAACAATTCGTCCGTATCATGACCGTCAACGCTGACCGCGTACAAACCCGTGTCCCGCTGGCGGAAACCGTTTTCGGTTTTGTCAAAGGGTACGCCCCAAACAAAATAATCAGCCGTCGCGAAGGGTCTCCAAGCGTTGTCCACCACAAAATGGTTGTCGGCTATGACCGTGGGTATCGTCTCCCACAATATTTGGCTTAACGCGACGGTATACCAAAGGTCCCGCCCCTCCCACCGCACGGCAACGGCTTGCAGGACGTCCTCCAAGAGAGGCAGGAAAACCCCGTCCCCGCCGAAATAATCATACGCGCCGTACACATGCCGGATTAATTCAAAAAAAGCCTTGGCATCGTATTCCGCTTCCTCGCGCGTTATCATTTCCTTTCGGTTGTCGTTGATAAAACGCGTCCAGTCAATGTTCGGGTTATACCCGTCAACCAACGCTTGCAATTTTTTCATATCCGGTTCGGGCGAAACGGCTCTGCGTTGGTTCGTTATTGCCAATACATCTTCTAACGTTTGCGGAGTGGTGATCCGCTCCGAACCGCATCCGCCGCAAGCGGTGATTAACAGCGTTACCGTAAGTCCTGTTACTATCAGTAATTTTTTCATACTTCCCCCGATGCCATTTACATAATATGGGTCAATTTAATATACGGCGGATGAACCGTCCGCTTCTTTAATCGCTTCCCGCGCCAGCGCGTCGCAGCGTTCGTTTTCCGGGTTGCCCGCGTGGCCCTTGACCCAGCGGCAGGTGACTTGGTGCTTAGCGAGCAGGGCTAGTAACCGCTCCCAAAGGTCAACGTTGAGCGCGGGTTCCTTTTTATTACGCATCCAGTTATTTTGCCGCCAGCGTAATGCCCAGCCTTTATCGATAGCATCGATTACGTAACGCGAATCGGAATACAGGGTTACCTTACAGGGTTCCTTCAGCGTTTCCAACCCGACAATCACGCCGAGGATTTCCATGCGGTTGTTGGTTGTTTGGCCGTATCCGCCGGAAAGTTCCTTGCGGCGGTTCTTGTAGAGCAGCACTACGCCGTATCCGCCCGGGCCGGGGTTGCCTGAGCACGCGCCGTCGGTATACAGGGTGACTTCCTTCATATGGCGGTCCCTTTGAGCAACGCCTCCGCGATGATCATATCCTCTTGCGTCGTTATCTTGATATTGCCGCGTTCGCCCGGCACGACATAAACGGAAACGCCGTTCGCCTCCACGATAGCGCTGTCGTCGGTAAAGCCCGACAAGTCGGAAATAATTCCGGTGGAATTCACCAAAATCTCGTACGCGAAACCCTGCGGCGTTTGTATTTGCCAAAAACGCCCTCGTTCGGGCGTGGCGTATACGAAGCCGTTTTGATCGACTTCTTTCACCGTATCCGTAAAGGGTATCCCCGCGATCGCCGCGCCGTGCAAGCGCGCCGCGTCAATGACTTTTTCGATCAAATCGCGGGAAACGAAAGGCCGCACCCCGTCATGCACCAGCACGATTTCGGTACGGGGCGAAATCATTCCTAACGCGGCACGCACGCTTTCCGAGCGGCTTTTACCGCCTTCGGCGATGTGCTTGACTTTGGTCAGTTGATATTTATGTATCATACCTTGGACGGTTTCCTTGTAACCCGGCGGTACGGCTACGGTGATTTCCCCCACCCCTTCCGTGCGTTGGAAAGCCATAACCGTTCGCGCCAATACGGGCACATTATTTATATGAAGGAATTGCTTGGGTACCTCACCGCCGAAGCGCGTACCCGACCCCGACGCGGGGATAATGACGGAAACCATGAAACGCCCCTATTCCACCAGCACCGCCTTGTCGGGGTATACCAACGCGGGGCAGCTGGCCGTAATACTGTCCACCCAAATAAAGAATTCCTGCCCCGGCATAATTTCACCGACGGCCATCCTTTCGTAACGCGGACCGTAGACGGGCGTTTCGCTTGAAAGCGTGACGCGGTATCTTCCGTCGGCGGTCAGGAATACGCAATGGCCCGCTTCCCAACGGATGTTTTCGCTTACGACCGCGGTAAAGACCGCCGCGTCGTTATGGCAGGCGTTGAGCCAAAGCACGACGGCGGGGTACGGCGGGGGTAGTGTGTCCACGGCGTACGCCGCGCGCGCGCTCATGCCCCTGCGCGCCTCGGTATACGATACGCGTTGACCCGTGATCAAATCGTACACGGGCGCGTTTTTGACGTTAACATCTACGATCGTAAAGCCGCCGTCGGTCAACACCTCGCCCTCGATACGGACGCGGTCGCGGTTTACCCGCGTGATGATGCCTTGGGTTTCGCCCACATACATAACATCCGAGGCGTAAGCTGTCAAATACGGGGTACAGGCAAGGATAAACGCGATCCCCGCGATTAACGCCGAACGTTTTTTCATTATCGCTTCACCTTTATATTGATACAGCCAGTATTTACCGCGCGGCGTTTAAATATGCATATTTTACCTTCTCCCTCATATATTTGAACAAGCAAGCGAGAGGGTGACGGTAAATGGAACGTGTACCATACAGGCGTTACAGGGGGCAACCGCGGCAATACGAAGAAAAATCGGGCGCGCTGGGCGAAACGTTGATCCTGCAGGGGATCGTCAGCGGCTTGATCCTGGTTGCGGTCATGATCATCAGCATTTTGTCGTTTACGCGGCTTGATCCGATACAAACCGCCGTACGGGAAGCGCTCTCCGGCCCGGTAACGGTGGGCGAAATCGCGGATGACGCAAGGCGGTTCGGCGTCGATTCATTGGGCTTGCAATGGTTGGAACGGTAATCGGCGTATTTATCCGTATCGCGCTTGCGTTATGCTCGTTGTATCTGCACGAATGGGCGCATGTCTTCGTCGCGCGGGGTTACGGCGCGAAGGTCGAAGCGGTACGCCTGTCCGTGTTCGGCATGTTCGCGCGCGTCCGCAGGATGGACAACCTCTTGCCGGGGCAACGGGCGTTCGTGTACTTTTCGGGGCCGCTCGCCAACATCATGATCGGCGCGTGGGCGTATACGGTGCATCACCTTTCGTATGTCGGTGTGATATGGCTGCGCGATTTGGCGTTGATCAACGCGGTTATCGCGGCATTTAATCTGCTCCCGCTTTTACCGCTGGACGGGGGGCGGCTGGTACAGCATGTGCTGGGCAATGGGTTCGGCATATTACGCGCCAACCGGTTTATGCTGCGCTTCGGGCGGATATGCGCGGTCGCGTTGGCGGTCTTGGGGCTTGTGCAAATTATTTTATTCTCCTATAACATCACGCTCCTGTGCGCGGCGATTTTTATTTGGCGCAAGAACGTAGTGATGCAAGCGCAGCTTCGCATGGAATGTTTCCTCACGCTGCAAAAAAAGCCCGCCCTGCTGCGCGGTTCACGCGGGAAAAGGAAGCATAAGGTTAAGATATTATCCATACCCGCTGATACGCCGCTCATGTATGCCGTGGAGCGGTTCGGCTGGTCGTACATACGCGAGTTTAACGTGGAAGGCAAACCCGTACGGGAGGAAACAATTATGTCGTTTATTTTTTCCCCTTACCGTCCGTCCGTTTCCGAATCCCTGGCCATGCCGATCGGCGCGTTGGTGTGATATAATCGCGTAAAAACGATTAACTTCGTCTCAATTTGAGACAAAGTTGAAACAGGGCGTGCGCGATGAAGTTAACGGACGAAAACGGCTTCTACACAAGCGTGAAGCAAATGGAGCGGCTTTTTTTACAAGGTTGCACAAAGCGGTTTACGGGTACGACACCCGCCGAACTTGCCGCGTGGCAAGCCGAAGCGCGGGAGCTGCTCAGGGACTTGCTGGGCTTCGGTACATTCGAAGGCTGCGCTGATACGGTATATGAACTTGATTCGGAGGATTGCGGGGAATATGTACGTACCAAGTACGTGCTGCAAACCGAGGAATATGTTTATACGCCGTTTTTTACATTGATCCCCGCCGATTTGAAACCGGGCGAACGCCGCCCCGCGATCATCTGCCCCAACGGCCACTTTAACCGCGCGAAGGAAAGCGTCGCCGCCGTACGCCACGAAGAAGGCGTCCTTGAAGATATGGAAAACGCCCACACCCACCACGCGGAAGATTTTGTAAGGCGCGGTTACATCGCTTTTTGTCCGGACGCGCGGGGCTTCGGCGAACGCGCGGAAAAAGCCGTACAAGACAAATGGCATTGCTCTTGCGCGCACCTTAACCGCATGGGCATACCGCTGGGGCGCAGCGCGCTGGGGATGCAGGTATGGGATTTAATCAAGCTCGCCGACTATATCGAAACGCGCGGCGATTGTGACCCATCGCGCATTACCTGCGCGGGCCTGTCGGGCGGGGGAATGCAAACGCTCTATTTCGCGGCCGTTGATACGCGCATAAAATGCGCTTGTACAAGCGGTTATTTTTTCGGCGCGCTGGAATCCCGCTTGCACGGCAACCACCATTGCGATTGCAACTACGTACCGAATTTATGGAAATACTTCGATATGGGCGATATCGCGGCATTGATCGCCCCGCGCCCGTTCATCATCGAAACAGGGTTGCATGACGATTCCAACGGGATACGCGGTATCGAAAACGTATACGATCAAGTACGCGTCGCGCAAAAGGCGTACGACGCCGCGGGGTACGCGGATAAGCTGAAGCACAGCGTATTGGACGTAGGGCACCGCTGGGTGGGGACGGACGTGTACCCGTTCTTCGATAAGCATGTTTAAAATATGCATCGCGGGCTGCGGCGATATCGCGCTCAAACAGCACGGCCCCGCGATACATAAATATGTAAGCGAAACTAAAAATACGGCATTTGCCGCGTGCTGCGATATCGACCCCGCAAGGGCGCGTGCCTTCGCCGAACGGTTCGGCATACCGCGTTTTTATGTAAACTTGGAAAAAATGCTTGATATTGAACGCCCCGATGCGGTTTCCCTGTGTGTCCCGGTGGAACTGACCGCCGATTTGGCTTGCCGCGTCCTTTCCAAGGGTTTCCCCCTCATCACCGAAAAACCCCCCGGTATAAACGTTGAGGAAAACCGACGCATGGCAAAGGCCGCCGAGCAAAACCCGAGCGGACGGATACCCAACTTCGCCGCGTTTAACCGCCGCCATATGCCCGTGGTACAAAAGGCGATGGAACTTATCGAGGGGTTCGGCGGGGCAGGATGCATCACGGACATCCGCTACCGTATGCTGCGCGTTAACCGTACCGACGCCAATTTCGCTACCACAGCCATACACGGCATCGACTTGGTACGCCATATCGCAAGCTCCCCGTACGGGGAACTAAACATCGCGTACCGTGCCATGCCGCAATACGGCGCGCCCGTAACCGATTACCACATCAACGGCACGACGGAAAACGGCATCGCCGTAGGGATGGATTTCCTGCCGATGTCCGGTGTCAATACCGAGCGGTTGGAAATTAACACAACAAGGGGTTTGTTAGAGTTGCGCCTCCCCATATGGGCGGGCTGCCGCGACGGTACGGGCAGGCTCACACATTACGAAAACGACGGGGAAGCCTATGTATGGCGCGGCGAAGAAGGCACGGAAGATTTCGTCGCCGCGGGCTTTTACCGCGAAAACGCCCTGTTCTTTAACGCGCTGCGTAACGGCGAAGGGAGCGGAGACGAAATTTTACGTAACGGAATCGCTTCGGGCTTGCAAGCCGTGGAGATTGCGGATTACCTAACCAAACGAAAAACAACCTACCAGCGGTAAACCCCCCGTTTGAATTTTTCCAAAAATTCCGCCTGCGCTTTGCCCGGCGATGTAATAGCATTGTATTTTTGGGGGGCGGCTTCACCTAAAGCCGCGTACAGCTCGGGCCGCCGTTCCGCGGCGTGGCGCTTGCGCATATCGGCGCAGCCGGTAATTTCCGTTTGCAAGTACCAGTCGGGCTGGGTTTTGCGCGCGTCAAGGTCGATTTCGGCGGAAACGATGACGTTGGGGGAATATGCCGCGTCTGCCAGTACATGCCCCCACGGATCGATGACGCTGGACTTACCCGCCGCGTTATAACGGTAATCCTTGGCGGTTACGATGTAGAGCGAGCCGTCGTTGGCGCGGGTACGCAGCGTAGCCTCGCCGATGGAATCGTACCAGCCGTAGCCGAACGTGGGGTGGAAGATAATCTCCGCGCCCAATTGCGACAACACATCCGACACCGAAGGGAACATCATGTCGTAACAAATCATGATACCGATTTTGCCGATGTCGGTATCGACCGTATGGATGGAATCCCCCTCGTTTACTTGAAACGCCTCAAAGCAGGGGATGTGCGTTTTGCGGTATTCGCCGATGATTTTGCCCTTGCGGTTAAACACGGAAGCGGTGTTGTAAACAGCGTCGCCGTCCGGTTTAAAATAACAAGCGACGACGTTCATGCCATACCTTTCGGCGATGCGTGAAATCCGCTCCTCCCATAAAGGAAAACCGCGACGCACGATTTCGGGGAAGATGTTATTTTCCGAGGTATCCATCACATACGCGCTCGCAAGCGATAAATCCTCGGAAGTGGTGACGATGTCGAGCCCCGCTTCGCCCGCTTGCTCCAACAAGCCGAACGTTACCTCCGCTTGCGGGATGATGACCCGCTCCAAAATGGCGTCAACGTCGGGCGCGTAGGCATTATTCGTCCATTGGTATCGGTCGGGTATCGGCAGCGCCGCCGATTGTATCGCACCTACCCTTACTTTACGCATAAAGTCCTCCAAATTTTTTACATAAATATACACCACACGGAAGGATGTGCAACATGGACCTGCCCCTTTCCAAAAACATCGAAATCCTGCGGCAGCCCCTCACCGTCGAACACCTTACCCTCCCCAACCGTTTGGCCATCCAGCCGATGGAAGGCGCGGACGGCACGCGCGAGGGTGCGCCCGACGAATTGGCGGTACGGCGTTACGACCGCTTCGCCGAAAGCGGCGCGGGGTTGATATGGTTTGAAGCGGTAGCGGTCAGGCACGATGGCCGCGCCAATCCGCGCCAGTTGTGGATGCATGAAGGGAATACCGACGACTTTAAACGCTTGGTGTCACGCATCCGCACAAACGCCGTTAAATCGGGCAACCCCGACCCCATTATCATCATGCAAGCCACACACAGCGGGCGGTATTCACGCCCCGACGGGCCGCTCGAGCCGATGATCGCTTGCAATAACCCCATCTACGAAAGCGATAACCCCCTGCCTCCCGAACGCATCGTTTCCGACGATACGTTGAAGCAAATCGAGGAACGCTACGGCGTTATCGCGCGTATGGCGCGGGATTGCGGCTTCGATGGCATCGATATAAAAGGCTGCCACCGCTATTTAAACGGCGAATTGCTTGCCGCGTACAAACGCCCCGGCCCGTACGGCGGCCCGCTTGAAAACCGCTCCCGCTTCTTCCGCAACGCAACGCAAAACGCGCGCGCGGTTGCGAAACGCGGTTTCCTCGTTACCACGCGCGTAAATATCTACGACGGCATCCCCTACCCTTACGGCTTCGGCGTACGCGAAGGCGGCGGCATCGAACCCAATTTAACCGAACCCATCGAATTATTAAAAGACATGGATTTTTCCCTGGTTAATATCTCCATGGGTAATCCGTACTTTAACCCGCAGGTAAACCGCCCCACCGACCTTAAAGGCGTGGAGCGCATGTACCGCCTGACGAAAATCATCCGCGACGCGTTGCCCGGGGTTAAAATCATCGCCTCGGCACCGACGTTTTTACGCGGCGATTCGCCGTACCTCGCGGCGGGTGCGGTCGAACAAGACTACGCCGACGCGGTGGGCTTCGGGCGGATGGCCTTCGCCTACCCCGCCTTCGCGCGGGATATATTAAACGGCTCGTTTGACGACAAGCAAACCTGCATAACCTGCGGCAAATGTTCGGAGCTTATGCGCGGCTCACGCGCGGGCTGCATGGTGCGCGATCCGGTTTACACAGAACTGTACAAGCAAATGAAGGAGGCGCAAGCATGAACGCGCAAAAAACCGCTATCGTAACGGGCGCATCCCGCGGCATCGGCCTTTGCGTCGCGGACAGCTTGGAAAACGCGGGATACGCCGTCGTCCGCGCCAGCCGTTCGGGCGATCCCCCGTGCGACATCGGCGAAGCCTCCGACCGCGAACGGCTGTTGGAATATGTACTTAATAAACATGGCCGCGTGGATTTGCTGGTTAATAACGCGGGCATTGCCCCCGCCGTACGGGCGGACCTTTTGGAAACGACCCCAGACAGCTTCCGCACCGTTTTGCGTACCAACTTGGAAGGTACGTTTTTTATGTGCCAATTATTCGCCAATCAAATGCGCAAGCAACCGCGCGAAAACCCCTGCCGAATAATTAACATTTCCTCCATTTCCGCGTATACGTCCTCCACCAAACGCGGAGAATATTGCGTTTCGAAGGCCGGCGTAAGCATGGTGACGCAGCTCTTCGCCGACCGTATGGCGGAATACGGCATCGGCGTGTTCGAAATCCGCCCCGGCATTATCGAAACCGATATGATCGCGAAAGTAAAGGACGATTACGAACAACGCATCGCAAACGGCCTTACACCTATAAAGCGTATCGGCCAACCGCAGGATGTGGCCGATATCGTCTTAGCCATCGCAAGCGGCGCGTTCGACTTCGCCACGGGGCAGGTCTTTAACGCGGACGGCGGCTTCCATTTAAGGAGATTATAAATGAAGGAACACTACCACACGCTGATTATCGGCAGCGGCTGCGCGGGGTACAACGCGGCGGATTGCCTCTATAATTTGGGCGTGACCGATATCGCCATCGTTACCGAAGGGCGCGAAATGGGGACGTCGCGCAATACAGGCAGCGATAAACAAACCTATTACAAGCTCACCCTCGCGGGCGAGGAACCCGACAGCGTTTATGACATGGCGCGTACGTTATTTAACGGCGGAGCGGTACACGGCGATACGGCTTTAATCGAAGCCGCTTGCTCCGTCAAGTGTTTTATGAAGCTGGTGCATTTGGGCCTCCCCTTCCCCGCCAACCCCTACGGCGCGTATATCGGTTACAAAACCGACCACGACCCAAGGCAGCGCGCCACTTCCTGCGGGCCGTTGACCTCGCGCCTTATGACCGAAGCGCTCGAACGGGAGGTAATCAAAAAAGGCGTGCCGATTTTGGACGGCGCACAGGTTGTAAAATTGTTGACGGAAAACGAACGCGTTTACGGCTTGGTATATTACCGCGCGAGCGAAGGCTTTACGACGTTGTACGCGCAAAACATCATCCTCGCCACGGGCGGCCCCGCGGGGATTTACACCGATACCGTGTTCCCCGCTTCACAAACCGGAGGCACGGGGCTTGCGCTTGCGGCGAGTGCCAAGGCGTGTAATTTACAGGAATGGCAGTACGGCCTCGCGAGCGTCGATTTCCGCTGGAATGTTTCCGGCACGTACCAACAGGTTTTACCGCGTTATATTTCCGTGGACACGCAGGGCAACGAATACGAATTCCTGCACGAATATTACAGCACCGCCGCCGAAGCGTATGACCGCGTGTTCCTTAAAGGCTACCAATGGCCCTTCGATTCGCGCAAAACGGAGGGTTCGTCCCGCATTGATTTGCTTGTTTCCAAGGAAATAAACGAACGCAGCCGCACGGTTTACATGGACTTCCGGCGGAACCCGTCCGGCTTGCGTTTTGACGGTTTGTCCCCCGAGGCGTATGAATATTTGCGCAAATCCGACGCGCTTTTCGGTACGCCCGTGGAGCGGCTGGCGAAAATGAACCCCAAGGCCATCGAACTGTATAGAAATAACGGCATCGATTTATATAATGAACCCCTTAAAATCGCCGTTTGCGCCCAGCATTGCAACGGCGGTATCGCCGTGGACGCGAATTGGGAAACGAACATCCGCGGGCTGTATGCCGCGGGCGAAGCGGCGGGGACGTTCGGCGTATACCGTCCGGGCGGCAGCGCGCTTAACTCCGCGATGGTGGGGTCGATGCGGGCGGCGGAGCATATCGCGAAACGTGCCGCTTCCGCCGAGGGCGGGAATGTCCCCTTAACACGCTCATTCGCTTCGCTCAAGGCGCACTTCGGGGCACACTTCGGGGAATTCCCGCCCTCAGCCGGTGCCTCGGCTTTTCCCGCGGTATCCTTCGCCGCGGAAGCGAACTTCGTAGAAAAACATAGTGATTTGCAAAAACGCATGAGTCGATTCGCGGCGTACAGACGTGATATAAATGAAATGCAAAAATTATATGACCAATGCAGGAAACGGTTGGAAAATTATTTTACGGAAATAACAATCGCCAACGAAGCCGAGGTTCCGGCGTTGTTTAAATGTTATGATCTGTTGGTTACGCAAACAGCGGTGCTGTCGGCTATGTTGTTTTCCGCGCGGGAATGGGGCAGCCACGGCGGCGCGGTTGTAAAAGACGCGCCGATAAAGGAAAATAACTTCAAGCATGTTATTATTACATACAACGGCGAATCCCGATTTGAACCTGTCAAGCCGCTGCCCATGTGCGACGATTGGTTCGAACGGGATTGGAACGTGTGAATAAAGGAGGATAACCCTATGCGCAAACCCGATTTTAACAACATTTTAAAGGTCCTGCGCCGCGAAGCACCCGACCGCCCTACGCTTTTCGAATTTTTCCTCAACCATAACCTATACGCACGCGTGGCGGGATGTGCGCCCGAAAAATTCGACTACAGCGTAGAAAGCATGTGCCGTGCCTTTAACGCCGCGGGGTATGATTATGCAACGGTATCGGGGTCCGCGTTCGGCTTCCCCGCGCTTGAAAAGAAACGCAACCAAACCTATTCGCTTAATGACGGCGTATCGATCGCGTGCCGCGCGGACTTTGATGCCTACCCGTGGCCCGACCCCGACACCTTCGACTATTCCGCCGTAAGGGAAGCCGACGTACCCGAGGGCATGAAGCTGATGGTCAACGGGCCGTGCGGCGTGTTGGAAAACGTCATCTCCCTCGTAGGTTACGACAACCTCGCGCTTATGATCTTCGATGACGAGCAACTGGTGTACGACGTATTCGAGCAGGTCGGTTCGAGCCTTCTCTGTTATTACGAATTGAGCATTAAAAATAAAAACGTCGGCTTGCTGATGTCCAACGACGATTGGGGCTTTAACACGCAAACCATGATTTCGCCGCGGGACATGGCGCGTTTCGTGTTCCCGTGGCATAAAAAAATCGTCGCGCTCGCGCACGATACGGGTATTCCGGCAGTCCTCCATTCCTGCGGAAATTTACGTGAAGTGATGGATGCCGTCATCGATGACATGAAGTTCGACGGCAAACATTCCTACGAGGATATAATCCAACCCGTAGAAGACGCATACCGCGAATACAACGATCGAATCGCCATATTGGGCGGTATCGATTTGGGTTTTATCACTACGAGTACACCGGAGGAAATTACCACCCGTTGCAAAAAAATGTTCGAAATCGGGCAAAAAGGCTACGCGCTGGGGACGGGCAACAGCGTCCCCGATTATGTACCGCATGAAAATTATTTCGCCATGACAAGGGCGGCGTTGGGGGAATAAGGATCCGGATTTATGGTTTTAGGAACCGAAATAACTCAATAAAGGAGCCGATATTATGGGAACGGACAAGCTATTAGTTTTCGCGCATAAGGATTTGGGGGATTTGCTGGGGTGGTGGATAACCCATACCCCCGATGAAAGTAACGGCGGCTTTTACGGCGTGGTACGCGGCGATAATACCCCCAACGAAGCAGCCGACCGTTTTATCGTCGTCAACGCCCGCTTGGTGTGGACGTTTTCCGCCGCGTACCATTTGACGAAAAACGACGAATATAAAAAATACGCCGACCGCGCTTATGATTATCTGACGCGGTTTTTTTATGATAAAAAACACGGGGGATTTTACACCTATGTCGATTATAAAGGCGCAGCGGCAAACGACCGCAAAATGACCTACGGCAACGTCTTCGCGGTATACGGCTTGTCCGAATACGCCCGCGTCTTCGGTTGCGAAACCGCGAAGAAGCTGGCAACGGAAACCGCCGCCCACCTGGATACGCACATGTGGGACGCGCAGTACAAGGGTTACTTCGAAGTGGCCAGCCGCGACTGGCAATACATGCCCAACATTTTAATGATCCAATACGAGCCCGAAAGCCAAAAAACGATGAACACGCACCTGCATATTTTGGAAGCGTACGCGAACCTGCTGCGCATCGACGGCGATAATAAATTATTACGCCACCGCGTGCGGACATTATTATATTTATTTTTAAATAAAATAATAAATAACGATAATTGGCATTTTAATTATTTTCAAAAGCGCGATTGGACGCTCACCAACCCCAATTACAGCTTGGGTCATGATATCGAGGGCAGTTGGCTTTTATACGAAGCCGCGGAGATTTTAGGCGAACCCGAAGCCCTGGCGGATACGAAGCGCGTATGCGCCAATATGGCGCGCGCTGTGTACGATATGGGGATTTCGCCCGAGGGCGGCATCTATACCGAATACGACGTACACGAACGTACGTATTCCGAGCAATTTTCCTGGTGGGAGCAGAACGAAGGTGTCGTGGGCTTCCTGCACGCCTACGAAATGACCGGAGAACGTAAATTTTTAGACGCTTCTTTGGCGGCGTTGGATTTTATCGAAAAATATTTTATCGACCGAAAGCACGGCGGTTGGCACGCCTACGTCAACCGCGGCCTTACACCCGACACCGCCCGCGATAAATGCAACCCCTACATCTGCCCCTACCACAACGCTCGTATGAGTATGGAAATTATCCGGAGATTGGAAAAATGCTGACGCTGTATTTTTCGGGCACGGGCAATACGAAGTACGCGGCGGAATTGTTCAGCCGAAAGATGGACGCGGTATGTCTCTCCATCGAAGAAAATGCGGATTTCCCGTCATTGATAAACGACCACGATACGCTGGCGTTTTGCTATCCCGTCTACGGCTCGCGCGTACCGCCCATCATGCGCGGATTCATAAAAAACAATAAAGAATTTATTAATAATAAAAATATAATTATTTTAATTACGCAAAATATATTTTCCGGCGACGGGGCACGGGCGTTGACCGATGTACCGGGCTGCGCTGACAACGTGATTTACGCGGAGCATTTTAATATGCCGAGCAACACACCCGTATTATTTTATAAAGAATTAAATCAAATTAAAATAAATAAATATTTATATAAATTGGAAATAAAAATGGAACGCACCTGCCAAAACATTAAATCGGGCATATCGGTCAAACGCGGGTTTAACCTTTTTTCGCGCTTAGCGGGCTGCATACAGGGGATACCCTGGATGGCCTTCGCGGAAAAATGGATGCGCCGAAGCGTACGCGTTTCCAAGCGGTGCAATTCATGCGGATTATGCGCAAGGATATGTCCGGTAAACAGAAAGGACTGTACGCTCTGTTTCCGCTGCGTTAACCAATGCCCCCGTCAAGCGATCAGCATCTTCTTCCCGGGCAAGCCCAAATGGCAATATAAAGGGATCGAATAAATGAACATCCAAATCTTCGGCAAGGCGAAGTGCTTCGACACGAAAAAGGCCGAACGGTATTTTAAGGAACGGAAGATCAAATTCCAATTCGTTGATATCCTTAAATACGGCATTTCCAAGGGCGAATACCAAAGCGTTAAAAACGCCGTTGGCGGCATGGATCAATTAATCGACGTTAAATCAAAGGAATACGAAAACCAACACATTAAATACCTCGCCGACAAATCGGACATCGAAGAACGTTTGTTGGACAACCCCGCGCTGTTCGTAACGCCCATCGTGCGTAACGGCAAAAAGGCGACGGTCGGGTACCAACCCGAGGTGTGGAGTACATGGGATTGAACAGCATATAAAAGGATATCCGTGCGAAAATCGGTATACAACCGGGGATACCGTGCGAAATATAATATGGGAAAGGGATTAATGTATGTTTGAAATGCGGGAAATTATCGATGCGAATGAAAAATCACGGATTTGCGGTGCCATCCTCCGCGCGCTGCCCGATTGGTTCGGCGTTGAGGATTCGATTGTCGATTATGTAAATCAGGTCCCGTCCATGCCTTTTTTTGCCGTCTATGATGGGGAAACGGTTGCGGGTTTTACCGCCGTTAAAGTTCACAATCCCCACACCGCGGAAGTTTGTGTAATGGGCGTACTCAACCCATACCACCGACGGGGCATCGGTAAAATGTTGGTGGCTTGCTGTGAAAAATTTTGTCGTGAAAGAAACATGGATTTTCTAACAGTAAAGACGCTGGACGCTTCCCGTGATTGGCCGCCGTATGAAAAAACGCGGAATTTTTACTTATCGGTCGGGTTCAAACCGTTGGAAGTTTTTCCGTTGTTATGGGATGAATGTAATCCTTGTTTGTTCATGGCGAAATATGTGGGTGGGGATAAACAATGAACATTTCGATGAATAACGGAAACGCGCCGCTCCTTCCCTTCACCGGGGTTATCCGCGTCGAGTTCGGCTTTTACCCGGATTGACTTAAGGTAATCCCACGCCGGGAGGTATTGGACGAACATTATTTCATCCGAAGCGGATGGGGTTTACCGGAGCATTTCCGCTTCCCCGTCATGTCGGAAACGTAGAAAGAATATGACATATACTGCTAAGGGTGTAAATAACACTGGTTTATTTATCAAACATATGTTACTTAATAAAATAATTATCAAACGTTATAATATATTCCATCAACATACCATTATTCAACATATCAACGAATTTACCACCCCAAGAAGGAAGCTCGTCCATATTCAATGCCGCTATTATTCCTGTTGTTGACCAATATAAATCTTCAAATATCTTTTCTTCTACGTCGTAATCACCATACGCTTTAAGAAATGCCGCGCTTGCTTCATCGGACAATACAGATAAAATATGCCTTATATCTGCATACGCATATTTGCGGTATACGCAGTTGTAATCAAAGGGAATAACACTTGTATAATCTTTTGATACCGCAAGATTATCCCACCAAAAATCGTTATAAGTTATCGTGTTACATAATAGAAGATATGTTTGTTTGATGTTTTCAATATTTTTTAGCAACGCATCCCAAATGGATTATCGCTCGTCCCGGACTTTTGAATGACAGTATATATTTTTTCAATATCCAACTCGTTTTTAACATTATCCAACAAGGGCAATTCCAATAAGTCTTCGTATTTCTGCCCTTTTGTATGAAGCAGTTTAATCCATTTACCCACTAAATGTGCTACCCTAATGTCAGACATATCATCCTCAGTACCAAGCCTATATAAATTACTTGCCAATATATCTTCCAACAAAAGAAGGCAATCGGTATGTGCGATTACCTTTAAAGTCGGAACACCGATTTTATTCAACATTGTGTAATGACTTATTTCACGCTGTCCATGCTTATATTCATCACTAAAAAACTTGCCAACATAAGACTCATTTTCATTAACGATGCGAAAAACGCTAATTCCGAATTTATCTTGAATCGGTTGAATTGTTCTGCCCTCGAAGAAGCCTATTCGCTTTAATTCTTCTTCCATCCGCACACCTCATTTCATTTGTTAAAAATTAGGCGTTTGCGAAACGCCATAACCCGCAAGGAAGCGGGATATATTTATTGTAAGAACAGAACAACTCCTCACGGGTGTTTGGTATAATAGGCTCGACGAAAAGCATTATCCATATCCACC
>WQZS01000012.1 GCA_009780585.1 Defluviitaleaceae bacterium
CGCGAAGTGGTTGCATCGGTTGCAAGCACCCGATGCCAACCACGTAACGCGCCCGTTCGCCGTTAATCGTCCGATTGCGTAGGCGCTGCTTATGGAACATCCGCCCGCCCCCGCCCCACTGGTGTCCGATATCTTGCATTGTGGCAAGATATATGTTGTAATAGGGTAAGTTAAAGACAAGGTGGGCTGAAAATGCAAGAATCTAACCGAATTGAATATAAAAGCGAGTTGAACGATCGTTTTGAAAAAGCCGTTGTGTCGTTTTTAAATTATTCCGGCGGAGGCGAGATACTCGTTGGCGTTGATGATAATGGCTGCCCTATCGGTTTAAACGATGTTGATAAAGTTCAACTTCAAATCGTTGACCGCATCCGAAATAACATCCGGCCGCAAACGCTTGGATTATTCGATGTGATTTTAACGCAGATTGACAGTATAAATGTTATTCGTGTCATAGTGTCGTGCGGACAACAACGCCCGTATTACCTGCGCAAAAAGGGAATGACAGAACAAGGTTGTTTCATCCGCGTTGGCAGTTCAGCGCAACCCATGACCGAGCAAATGATTGAAGAGCTGATTGCCAAGCGGCAGCAGATAACACTACAGACAACGAACGCACCACGCCAAAACTTAACTTTCAAACAACTCAGCATATATTACGAGGAAAAAAACCTTGACCCGACAGAGCAATTCATAAACAGTCTTGACCTGCGGCAGAGCAACGGCGAATACAATTATATCGCGTATTTGTTAGCTGACGAAAACGGCGTATCGGTAAAAGTGGCGACATATGCCGGGACAGACAAAGTAGATTTACTCGAAACAAGGGAATACGGCAATCGTTGTCTGATAACAACGACACACCGGATTCTTGACCGCCTTGATTCCGAAAACCGAACATTTGCAAAGATTACCGCTAAAAACCGCCTTGAAAAAGAACGAGTGAACAGCATCGCGCTTAAAGAGGTTGTCATTAACGCAATCGTACACAACGATTACACAAAAGGCGTTCCGCTTGTTGAGATATACGCGGACAGAATCGTTGTCACATCATGCGGCGGATTGGTTGCGGATTTATCGGAGGAGGATTTTTTCAAATGCCGTTCCATGCCACGCAACCGTGAGCTTATGCGCGTGTTCCGTGATATGGAGCTTGTAGAGCAAATCGGTTCGGGTATGAGCAGGATTCTCAAGGCGTATGACCGTTCAATTTTTGAATTATCGCCGAGTTTTACAGTCGTAACGTTTCCATTTGAGGAAGCGTTCATTCCGCAAAATGGCATGGTAAACGGCAAGATAATTGGCAAGATAAATTCTGTTCTTGATATATTAAAATACAATCCAAAAGCGACTATCCCTGATTTAATGGAAGCTACTGGTAAAGGTCAGCGCACAATATCGCGTGAGTTGAAGGAGTATCAAAAAGCAGGACTGCTTCGGCGCGAGGGTTCAAGAAAAACCGGGCATTGGGTTGTGGAGTGATATTTTTATCAAAAATGGAGAGAGCGGCGGGCGGATGTTCCAACGCCGCGCTGAACGCAATCGGGTGATGAACGGCTCCGTGCGGTAAATGGTTGTGTCGGTTGACAAGCACCCGACACCAACCACGTAAGCCGCCCGCGCGCAAGAAGAACCGCAAGCCAACAGGCGAAGCGGGTCATGCATACATATGTTCTTGTTCAAATCATGTTGACATTGCGTTCTATTGCGTTATAATGGGCCCAAGCCGAGGTCATCTTATTGACGGACGGCACCATACGACCCTGACGTCATACGGTCATTCCGATTTCTGCGTACAATCGTCCCTGATGCTTATGTTCCCGATTTTCAACTTCGCCGAGGCTTACACAAACGACCCTTCTGTACCGGCCGGCCGCGTCATTGGGGTTACGGGTATGCATGTAACGGGCCCTCCCGACTGCTTTACGTACTTTTAAAACGAAAAATAACCGCAAACGACACGAAAGCCGCTTATTGATGCGGGCGGCTGAGTGACTACCCTGCGCGGGGGCTCATTGAGATGCTCCTGCGCGGGGTTTTTTTATAATGAAGGCATGAATGAATAAAAATAGCGGGTATTAGTAAATAGACCTTCGGTTAAAGACCCTGCCCGATTGCTTGTCTATCCCCGTCGGCTTAACCATACACGTCGCGTTTTTCTTCCTAACCATAACATGGTAAAATAATAATAAGTACGAAAAGGAAAGGCGGTCTAACATTATAAACGAGGAATTATTACCCCAAAATCACACCGATTACAGCGAAATTATTTTAATTATTGAACGCGCCCGCGAGAACGCTTTTCGCGCTGTCAATCGCGAACTTATCTCAATGTATTGGGAAATTGGAAATTATGTCAGCGATAGAGTTAAAAGCGATGGTTGGGGGCGATCCGTGGTAAAGGATTTTTCACAATTTATCCAATCACAATATTTTGGAATACGTGGATTTTCGCCACAAAACATTTGGCGTATGAAGCAATTTTATGAAACATATTACGATAACGAAAAACTCTCAACACTGTCGAGAGAAATTTCATGGTCGAATAACATACTCATTATGATGGGTGCGAAAACGGACGAGGCTCGTGAATTTTATCTTTTATTGACGCAAAAGAACAATTATACTGCCCGTGAATTGGATCGCCAAATAGACAGCAAACATTTTGAACGGACAATGATTTCCGACGAAAGGAATAAATTGTTTATCTCTAAAAGCCCCGGATTGACCGCTCTGCGCGATAATTATGTTTTAGAATTTCTTGACATACCTGAAAACCATAAAGAGGTGGAGTTGCGTAAAGCAATAATCACTAACCTACGCGATTTTATATTGGAGTTCGGCAAAGACTTTTCTTTGATGGGAGAAGAATATCGCATACAAGTTGGAAATACGGACTTCCATATCGACCTGTTGTTGTTTAACCGTGAATTAGCTTGTCTTGTTGCCATAGAATTAAAAGTAAAAAAATTCAAACCGGAATATCTTGGACAACTTGAATTTTATCTTGAAGCCCTCGACCGTGATGTCCGCAAACCGAACGAAAATCCGAGCGTTGGGCTTATTCTCTGTGCCGGAAAGGACGATGCGGTTGTTGAATATGCTTTGAGCCGCAGTATGTCACCTGCGCTTATAGCCGATTATCAACTGCATCTACCTAATAAAACATTGTTGGAAAACAAGCTCCGAGAACTAAAAGAGCTTGCGGATGCGGAATCGGATGATAACGAAGATTGAGGATGTATCAACTGACCCTACCGAAAGGAAGAACCAAGAAAAATGCTCACCCATGCTTGAGGTTTCCAGTATATCCGCTATCGCTTTGTTGTTTCTTCCTCGCCCGCGCAAGAACTCCAACAAAACGGCAAAGTCGATTGACTTCGCCTGGTTTCAATTCGCAAAAATCTATAAATAATCAGCAATCAATTCCAATACTTTATCATAATCCAACGGTTTACCGACATGCCCGTTCATCCCGACTTTAAGGCATTTATCAACATCTTCCGCAAATGTGTTTGCCGTCATCGCTATTATGGGTATGGTTTTGGCTTTTGGCGTTTCCAGCGCCCGTATGCTTTCTGTCGCTTCGTATCCGTTCATTTGCGGCATTTGCAAATCCATAAAAATCATGTCGTATTTTTCGGGGGATTCGCTAAACATAGCGACCGCTTCCTTACCGTTTACAGCGCAGTCGATTTCCAACAATGACGGTTCTAAGAGCGTAATAAAAATTTCGCGGTTTATCTCCACATCCTCAGCCAATAGTATACGGCGGTTTGCAAATTGCGGCACGGATTTTTGCTTTATATTATTGTTACGTGTATCCTCCGCCATTCCCAAACAATCGTTGATTGCATCAATTATGGTGAACGGAAACAATGGTTTGGATAAATATTTGTCAATATATGTGTGATTATCGTTGTTGCTTGCCGCGTTTACCGCATCAGCCGAAAAGAGAACAACCGCGGCGTTTTTAAGGTTTTCCGTTTTTGTTTTTAGTATTTTTGCCAGTTCAATGCCGTCAATACCGGGCAGCCGCCAATCAATAAAACAGATGTCGTAAATTCTGCCCTGTTCAATAAGTTTAAGGGCTTCTTCACCGCTTAAAACCGTATCACAGCATTTAATGCCTAACTCGTCGGTTATTTTCGTAAAGAAATCCAATGTATCCTGTTCGTCATCCACCGCGAGGACGCGGACATTGCTCCAAATTACCCCGCGTTTCAGTAGGCGATGTTCTTTCGCCTCGCCCCGTTTAACCTTAATTGTAAAAATAAAGGAGGCTCCCTTTCCAATTTCGGATTCAACCCATATTTCACCGCCCATCATTTCCACAATATTCTTAGAAATCGAAAGCCCAAGTCCCGTTCCTTCAAATTGGCGCGATACATTGTTTTCGGACTGCCAAAAAGGACGGAACAGATTGGATTGCTGTTCCTTGTCTATGCCAATGCCGGAATCCGTCACCGTTACTTTAACGGTACAAACGCCGTCTTCTTCACCGAGTAAACATGTATCGATGCGGATAGAACCTTCTTCCGGCGTAAACTTTACCGCATTGCCCAAAAGATTGGTGATCACTTGCGCAAGCCGCTGTTCATCGCCAATTATAATTTCAGGGATGCTTGTGTCCACGGATACGTTGAATTTTATTTGTTTTTTGTGTATTTGCAAACTGATGATATTAACAACCTTATGAAGCGTTTTTTCAAAATTAAATTCGGATAATGAAAGGTTAAATGTTCCCGATTCGATTTTTGACATATCCAATATACTATTAATTATCCCCAGCAAAAGCCCGGATGCTTCCTCGATTCTTTCAAAGCAGTTATTCTTTTGCTTCGTATCGGCAGAGGATTTACCGATGTTCGTCATACCCGTTATCGCGTTTAGGGGGGTGCGGATTTCATGGTTTATATTCGCTAAAAAAACACTTTTCGCACGGTTTGCCGCCTGCGCTTCTTCCGTCGCGTTTACCAGCGCGGTTATGTCAATCGCGTGTTGCAAGTGAACCTTTCGCCCGTCGGGCCAGTCGATCAGACAGTCAAAATGGCGTACATGGACGCCGCCAAGTTCGGGTATATGCTCTTCCCATACGATAACTTTATCCGGTTCTTTTTTAAGTTCATAACACGGGCAAAAACCGCACATTGAATCACGATTGCGAAGGACTTTATAACAATATTGTCCGGTTGCGTCATCACCTTTTACGTTAAACGCATTTTTCAACCAAGTATTTATAAATAATATTTCGCCGGTTTCGGGGACGGTTGTATAAATAGCCGCGTCAATGCTGTTTAATATATTTTCCAACGCTCTGAGGGAGTTGTTTTTTACTTCTGTTGCCTTATTTGCCTCGTTTAGCGCATTTTCCAACTGATATGATGTTTCGTGTAAATTATTTACCATTTTCTTTCTGTCGGTAATGTCTATCAACGAACCGCAAGCGCGGAGCGGTGCGCCGTCTCTATCACGTACGGTTTCACACGCCTCCGAATAATAGGCGTATTCGCCGTTTTTCTTTAACAAGCGGTATTCAACATCAAAAGGTGTGTTGCCGGTCGCGTCATATAAATGCGCTTTCAAAGCGTTTAGGGTCACTTCCGCATCGTCGGGATGCAGTTTATCCGCCCAACTGGATAATACATTGGGGAAATCCGTTTCATCGGAGTAACCGATCAAATTTCTGAACTGATCCGAATAGACATTGATATTTGCGGGGTTGAACGGGTCGGTTTTTTGAATCATTAAATCCCATAACCCGATGCGCTCCGATTGAACCACCAAGTTTAGCTTGGTAAGTTGGATTTCATTTTGGTTATGCACGCTTTTTTGCTTGGCTTCCAGTCTTCTTACATAATACATGGGGATCCATATAAGCACAAAAAAAGCCAAAAAGGAAATTCCAAACATCGTCCACGCGTAATTACTGCTTCTTTCGAGTGGAACGCTAAGCGAAATCAATACGCCTATCAAGCCTATGGTTTCATTATCTTCATTAAAAATAGGCGCATATGCCGAAATACCCCAAGTACCGTCTATGTTGAGCCTGTAAATATCGGTTACATGGGCTGTGCCGTATTCAAATGTATCAAAAGCGGCTTGCGGAAAAATAGATAACGGTACATGGCCGTTTAAACCAAAAATGTTGCCGTGTCCTTCTATGTACATGATCATACCGAACTCGGGGTCAAATGTGCCGCCGTAGAAATACAGCAAATTCTCTTCTTCTTTGATCCTTTCAAATTGCCCTTGCAAGCGCATATAATGTTCGTTTTTTTCATTTGTATTGAGGGCATACCAAAATTCGTTCGCATCTATAGCCATGGCGGCGGTTTTTGCAATCGCCACAGACCTGTTGGAGTAATTACGGATGGATTCGTTCCTTTGGAATAAAAAACCGGAAGTGCCGATAATCACGGTATTTAATAAAACAATGAGTAAGACAATCATCGTGATTTTAGTTGTTGTCGACATTGCCCTTACTCGGTTGAAGAGCATTAGGCACTTGTTTTTTAACATTGTTCAATCCCTCTTAATCTGCCTTACACGGCAAACAACACGAAAACCGCTTATATGGTGCGGGCGAGTTGGCAAATATATGGGTACAATAAGGATGCCGATAACTTACCTTGGTAAATATCCTATGGGATTAACATGATTGCCGTTACGCCGTACCTCAAAGTGCAAATGCGGTCCGGTGGAATTGCCCGAGGAGCCGACGAGTCCGATTACCTGTCCGGCGTGTACCTCCTGCCCTTCCCTCACCAACATGCGCGACAGGTGGGCATACCGCGTTTCATAGTTATTGGCGTGTTGCAAAATGATCACCGTACCGTAACCGCCGTTCCATCCGGTAGTCGCGCTGATTACGAACCCATGCTGGGCGGCGACGACCTCCGCGCCCATTATACCGCTTCCGGCGATATCGACCCCCGTGTGGAATTGGGTTTGCCTGCGGTTAAAGGGGTTGGGGCGGTTGCCGTACCCGCTGGAAATGTTCCAAAACCCCGGTACAGGCCACAACATCGAACCGCCGGTCAAACGGGCGGCGCGCTCCGCCATTTCCCGCTGTATCCGCGCTTGGCGTTCGGCTTCCAGGCGTGCCTCTTCACGGGCGATTTGCTGCGCGACCGTGCGTTCCTGGGCTTGGTCGGCCGCCAGCATTTCTTCAAAGGTTTGGCGGTTAACCATCAACGCGTCATGCCGTTCTTGCCATTGCTCCATCAGGAGCTCCAATTCGGCGGCGTTGCGCTCCAATTCGATCATCAATGATGTTAATGTATTTTCCAGCCGTGCCGCGTCCTCCACGATATCCAAGTAGCGTTCGTTCGCTTCCTCCAAACGCTTCAGCATTTGCTGATCCTGCCGCGCGATTTGCGTCATCCATTCCATACGCAGCATAAAGTCGCGCACGCTGGTGGACTGCACAAGTACGTCCATGAGGTTCGGCTGCCCGCGTTCGTGCAACGCGCGCAGACGGTCGTGGACGATGACCTCCTGCGAATCACGGTAGGCACGGGCGTTCTCCAATTCGAGGATGGCTTGATCGTACCGTTCCCGCACGATGGCGATGTCTGTATCGAGGATGAGCATATCCTCCAACAATTGCATCATTTCCTCGTCGATGCGATCCATTTCCCGTTCGGCTTCGGTGATTTGGCGGTTGGTGTCGGCGATGTTCCTCCTCGCTTCGTTAATGTTCCTTTGCAAAGCGGTGTGGTTGTTGCGCAGTTCTTGTAAATTCACTTGCGCTATAATCGAAAGCGCGGGGACAAACATCACCGCAATCATAATAACCAAGATTATTTTTTTAATTATACCCCGCATATGTACCCCCTGTTTATACCTTCAAATACCTGCGCACCGAAACCAACGAACCGATAAGCCCGATCAAAATCCCCAGCCCGACGGCGAGGGGTATCACGTACATAAATATATCCTCGCCCGGCATAAATTCGATGAAATTGAGCCACGATATGCCCGCGATGGCCTCCACCACGCGTTCGTACCCGAAGCGGCACAGCGCCGCCGGTATCACCCCGCCGAAGAAACCGATGAGCAAGCCCTCAATGACAAACGGCCAACGGATAAACCAGTCCGTCGCGCCCACGTACTTCATGATGCCGATCTCCACTTGCCGCGTGGATACGGTAATGCGGATCGTGTTCATGATCAAAATAATCGAAATCAACGCCAATATCAAAATTAATATCAGCGACGCCACTTGCACGATGTCCCGCACGTTGGTCATGATATCCGCCGCTTCGCTGAAGTCGCCGATATTGGCGATTTCGGGCATTTCCGCCAGGACGGCAAGCACTTCGTCGTGGTAGCGCAGGTCCCGCAATTCGATGATAAAGGAGTGGCGCAGCGGATTGTTATACCGCAGGCTGTCAAACCCCGCGATCCCGCCGGGCATACTGATGATCAAGTCCTCCAACGCGTCGTCCCGGTGGATGAACTCGGTGTTGCGTACCTGCGGCAACGCCAATATCCGGTCGTGCAGCGGTGTCATTTGCGCCGCGGGCAGTTCCTCGTCGATAAAGACCATGATGCTCAGGTTGTCTTCCAATTGGGACAAAAAAAATTCGATGTTCGCCGCCAGCAGGTAGAACAACGAAACGATAAAAATACAGCACGCCACGGTCAATATTGAGGCGAAGCTCATCAAGCGGTTAACAATCAGGCTGCGGAACGCTTCCTTGATATAGTGGCGGATGGTCCTGGGTTTCATCGGCCGCGTACCTCATAATCGGGGTATTCGTCGATATACCCGCCCTCCGCGTCGCGCACCAGTTGGCCGTCGGAAAGCGCGATGACCCGCTTTTGCATGGCGTCTACGATATCGTGGGCGTGGGTGGCCATCACGATGGTCGTACCCAGGTCGTTAATATCTTCCAACAGGGTCATGATTTCCCACGCGGTATCGGGGTCGAGGTTGCCCGTGGGCTCGTCCGCCACTAATAAAGGCGGGCGGTTTACGATGGCGCGCGCCAAGGCCGTACGTTGCTTTTCCCCGCCGGAAAGCTGATTGGGGTAGGCTTTCGCTTTCTTCGACAATCCCACGAGGTTTAACACCTGCGGTACGGCGCGGCGGATTTCCCGCGGGGTGGCTTCTACGATCTTCATGGCGAAGGCGACGTTTTCGTACACGGTTTTGTTCTGCAACAGGCGGAAATCCTGGAACACGACCCCCATCTTTCTCCGGTAATAAGGCAGGTGCCGTCTTTTGATCCGTCCCAAATCATATTCATCCACATAAATACGGCCGGAGGTCAATTCGATCTCTTTTAACAGGAGCCGTACCAGCGATGTTTTGCCCGACCCGCTGGAACCCACGACGAACACGAATTCGCCCCGTTCGATGGTCAGGCTAAAATCCTGTAAGCCCTTGGCCCCGTTTTCCCATATTTTGGTGGCGTTGATAAATTCGATCATGTCAGAATTGTTGCCCTTCCCGGTACTGCATGTATTTGTTGACCATAAGCGTAATCTTGAACGTGATCGCGTCCGAAAACTTGCGTAAATCCAACCGCGTCAGCTTTTGCAGTTTATCCAAGCGGTACACCAGCGTGTTCCTGTGGATGTAGAGCTCCCGCGCCGTTTCCGATACGTTAAGGTCGTTTTCGAAGAATTTCGTAACGGTGGTGAACATTTCCTCGTCGATATCGTCGATGGAAAAGCCCTGGAGCATTTCGTTGATAAAGATACGGCACAGCGGCAACGGAAGCTGATAAATCAAGCGGCCGATACCCAAATGCTCGTAGTTGACGATCTGCTTGTCCGCTTCGAATATCTTGCCCACTTCCTGCGCGAGGCGCGCCTCTTTAAAAGAAGACGAAACATTCTTAAGGTCGGTTACGACCGCGCCGATGGAAACGAAAACCTTTGTCATGTTTTCGGTGGTGAGCGTGTCCACGATATTTTTGGCGATCCTTTCGATTTCCGTCGTGGAGTCGCGTTCGGAAAGTTCCTTGA
Organism: Defluviitaleaceae bacterium; assembly: GCA_009780585.1. Classification (GTDB taxonomy): domain Bacteria; phylum Bacillota; class Clostridia; order Lachnospirales; family WQUN01; genus WQRX01. The sequence goes on from WQZS01000012.1 coordinate 9,982, forward strand.
CTAATATAATGCTGTTTTCGTCCACGGCGGTGACGAAGTCCTTATGCTTGTCGGGGAAGATGCCGCGTACGATTTCAACCGCGCCCATGTCGGTGTCGATCGCCGTATGAATTAAATAGACAACCCTTCGTACGGTATTCTCCAGGCGCAGCTTTTTGGCTCGGCTGTAGATATCCACCAATAACAGGTTGTCCAACAGTAGGTTCTTTATGAAGTTGTCCCGGTCGAAGCGTTCCTTATAGGCCAACATCAGGCTCTGTATGTGGAAGGCAGCCACTTTACCCATACGGTAGGTGTCCTCGTCCTCCCCGTGTATGAGCACCACATATTCGGTAATCCCGTTATCAATTACCTTAAAATATTGGTTGCCCTGTATCAATTGGTTTTCCGCCGGGGAGTTGATAAAGCTGTCCACCAACGGCGCTAACCCCTGGTGCATATTTATCTCCGTGCTGGCGGCAACCTTGCCTTCGCGGTCGGTTACGGTGATATCTTTACGGGTGATTTGCTTAAGGCCGTCCACCGCGCCCTGCAAAATCTGGTTGGTAATCATATACAAACCCCTCCGTTCGCCATAATCCCAACCATTCTAACACTATGTTTACCGCTTTGCCAAGGTTATTTCGATTTTCGTGCCTTTATTTTCGGCGGATTCCAATGAAATTTTACCGCCGTGATGCTCGGCGATGTGCTTTACAATGGAAAGACCCAAGCCCGTACCGCCCGTTTGCTTGGAACGGGACGCGTCCACACGGTAAAAACGTTCGAATACGCGCGGCTGATGCTCGGGCGGGATGCCGATGCCCGTGTCCGATACGGACAGGATACACCGTTCCCCGTCTTCGCGGATGTACAACGTAACGCTCCCGTTTTCCCTGTTATATTTAATGCCGTTGTCTATTAAATTGTATAATAATTCCTCTATTAAACGGCTGTTCGCGTTGATTTGCACGGGGTATCCTTCCAAAGATATTGAAACGTTTTTTTCCTTCGCTTTGTCTTTAAACGCTTCGATAATCGTTTGCGCCATATCAAATATATCAAACAAAGTAAAATCCCTTGCGGCCTTACCTTCATCGAATTCGGACAGCCGTATGATATCGTCGATGACCAACGCCAGGCGGTTTATCTGCCGTGATATCCGATCGGCGAAAACGGCGGTGTCCCCGTCCTTGACCATACCGTTGGCCATCATTTCCGACATGGCGGAAACGGAGGTCAGCGGCGTTTTTAATTCATGCGATACATTGGCGGTAAATTCCCTGCGCTGCGCTTCGGCCTTGCGCTGTTCGGTTACGTCCAGGAAAAAAACGATCGCGCCGTCGTTAACCCCGCCGCGTTTAACGGGGCTTAGGATCGCGTTGTATGACCTTTCCCCGGAAGGTGTATTTTTGATGATTTGGGGAACCGCGATTTCCGTATATTCGCCCGCAAGGCATAGTTCTACACAACGCATGAATTCCGCGTCACGGCAGATATGGCGGATATTTTTATCGACGACGAGCTTCTTTTTGGGTATACCGAAGATATCGAGCGCGCTTTGGTTAACGGTCATGACATTACCCTTGGCGTTTACCATCACCATGCCTTCGCGCATGTTGGAAATGATGGCGTCGATCGTTTCGGCGCGGTTTTTGAGCTTATGTATTTGCCCGGTGATTTCTTGCCTTTGCGCGTTGATTTTTTGCATGAAGGGGACGATCTCTTCGTACGGCATTTCGTCCGTACGCTCAAAGTCGGCATCGGCAAGCGGCTTTACGATGCGCCGCGTCAAACGGGAGGTTAAAAAATACGCCGCGCACACGATCGCCAGCGTAACCGCGGTCAACATAGGCAACATCGCGGAAAATACGTCGTTCAAATTATTAAGCGTACGCGAGAGGCGCAATACGCGCCCGTCCGCCAACCGTACGGCGTAATAAAAGGTATCCGCGCCGAACGTATCGGACGGGCGGACGGCTTCGCCGTTGCCGTGCGCGGCCGCTCGGATAAATTCGGTACGGTCGCCGCGGTCAACCGTTATGTCCGCACCCGCGTAACTGTCATACAGCGTCACACCCCGCGGTGAAATCAACGTTATGCGGGTATCGCCGACGCGCAGGGCATTGTAGCTTTCAAACGACCCATGGTTCAACAATCCGGCGATAAAATGGGCTTTTTCCCTGATGGCTTCCTTTTCATGGTTTTGCGAACGGTTCATAAAGAGGAGGCCGAAGGCAACCGCCAATACGGCGACGCTCGCCAAGACCAATACCGCGAAACTGCGGAAAATCCTTCTGTGCATCGCTATTCCCCCAATTTATACCCTACGTTGCGGACGGTCTTTACCCATACGCTTGCGCCGCCCAGCTTTTGCCGCAGGGATTTAATATGCACATCAAGCGTACGGCTCTCACCCTCGAAATCGTAGCCCCATACGGCTTCCAGTATCCTGTCGCGCGGCAATACGATTTCGGCGTTGCGCATCATATAATGAAGCAGTTCGTATTCCTTATATGTTAATGTTACGGTTGTACCGTTTACAGACGCGGAACGCCGGTCGGGGTCGATATGAATACCCCGATACGTCAAATCCTTTTGCGCGGGGGGCTTGCTTCGCCTCAGCAACGCGTTGATCCGCGAAATAAGCTCCATCACGCCGTGCGGCTTTGTTATGTAGTCGTCTGCGCCCAGGTCCAGGCCCTTTACCTTGTCGTATTCGCGTCCCTTCGCGGTGAGCATGACAACGGGCAGTTCGCGGTAGCGGCGGTCGGACCGTAGTCTTTTCAAAATCGCCAGCCCGTCCTCGCCCGGCAGCATAATATCAAGGATCACCAAATCGGGTTTACCCTCCCCCTCTAAGGCCGCGAAGAAATCCGCGCCCCCGCCAAACCCCTCCGCGCGGAAATCCGCCGCCCGCAACGCGTACAGCGTGATTTCGCGTATGTCCCCGTCGTCCTCCACCAGCCAAATATACGGCATCTATTTCCCCTTCTTCCCCTTGCGCTTGCCCGTGACCGAATACGCCACCCACTCCGCGATGTTGCACGCGTGGTCGCCGATGCGTTCGAAATATTTGGCGGCCATCAATAAATCGATGGCTTGCCCGCCGTTCGCCTTGTCGGCGCGTATCAACTCTATCAAATCATTCTTGACGCTGTCAAAGAGGCCGTCCACCACATCGTCGTATTCGATGACCGCGCGCGCCAGCTTCGCGTCCTTCTTTACGAACGCGTCCATGCTTTCCGATACCATTTTGATAACGGCCGCGCCCATTTGCGGGATGTAATCCGATTGCCCCGCGGATACCCCGCCGTCCATCGCAATCACGATCCCCGAAATATCGGCAGCTTGGTCGCCGATGCGTTCCAAATCGGTGATGATCTTCAACACCGAGGAAATCAAACGCAAATCCTTCGCCACGGGCTGCTGTTGCAACAATAACTTAAGGCAAAGGGCTTCCACTTCCCTTTCCTTAAGGTTCACTTCCTCCTCGATTCGGATCACTTCTTCGGCCAATCCCGCGTCCCGTTTGATCAACGCCCGCGCGGCGAGCGAAATCGAGCGTTCCGCCAGCGCGCTCATTTCCAACAGCATGTTACCGAGTTCCGCCAATTGCTTATCGAACCTGCGCATCATCCGAACCTCCCCGTGATATAGTCCTCCGTCCGCTTGTCCTTGGGCAATGAAAATAATTTATTGGTTTTACCGAATTCCACCAACTCACCCAACAGAAAGAACCCCGTACGGTTGGAAATCCGCGTCGCTTGCTGCATGTTGTGGGTGACGATGACGATCGTATAATGCTTCTTTAACGTGATGACCAGTTCCTCGATTTTGGCCGTGGAAATGGGGTCGAGCGCGGAGGTGGGTTCGTCCATGAGGAGGACGTCCGGCTGGACGGACAACGCGCGCGCGATACACAGCCGTTGCTGCTGACCGCCCGAAAGGCCAAGCGCGCTCTTTTTTAGGCGGTCCTTCACTTCGTCCCATATGGCGGCGTCGCGCAGGGAACGTTCCACAATCTCACCCAGCGCGAGCTTCGACTTGACCCCGTGCGTGCGCGGGCCGTAAGCGATGTTATCAAACACGCTCATGGGAAAGGGGTTCGGTTTTTGGAAAACCATTCCGACGCGTTTGCGCAGGGCGTTGACATCGGTATCCCCGTTTATGCTTTCGCCGTCCAACAAAATATTTCCGCTGACCTTGCACCCCTCGATCAAATCGTTCATGCGGTTAAGGCTCTTGATCAGCGTCGATTTACCGCAGCCCGACGGCCCGATAAAAGCCGTTATTTTATTCGCCGGTATTTCCATATCAATACCCTTTAACGCTTGGAAATCCCCGTACCACAAATTAACGCCTTCTAATATAAATTTGTTCATATCCATTCCCCCGCTCTTTTATTCCAAATTCTTACTTGTTTAATTTGCCTTAATTATCCGCGCGATTTTAGAAGAAACCGCGTTCAATATAATCACGACCAGCAGTAAAACCGCCGCCGTCGCGTGTGCCTCGCCCGCGTGCGTGCCTTCATTGGCGAGCGCGTACATATGCGCCGAAAGCGTGCGTCCCGTGTCAAACAAGTGGTTGGGCATACGCGCCACGTTGCCCAGCGTAAAGATAATCGCCGCCGTTTCGCCCACGATCCGCCCCGTCGCGAGGATGATCCCCGCCAATATACCCGGTATGGCGGCGGGCAATACGATACGCGCGACCGTACGCAACCGCCCCGCACCCAAGCCGAAGGAACCCTCCCTGTATGTATCCGGCACGGATTTCAGGCTTTCCTCGGTGGTGCGCATGATGAGCGGTAAAATCATGATCGAAACGGTGAACGACCCCGACATCAGCGACAGCCCCCACCCCAGGAAAACACCGAAAAAAATAAATCCGAACAACCCGTACACAATTGAAGGGATGCCCGCCAGCGTCTCCGTGGTGAGGCGTACGACCTTAACGAAACGGCTGCCCCGGCGTGCGTATTCCACCAAGTAAATAGCGGAGAATACCCCCAGCGGTACGGCCAGCGCCAACGCCAAACCCACGATCATCAATGTACCCACCAAAGCGGGCATCAGGGATTTGTTTTGCGCCGTATATTCCCACGCAAAGAGCGACGGCCGGATATACGGCACACCATTGAATAATATATAACCCACGACCGTTAGCAAAACCAATGCCGTGACGCCGACGCAAACCCATGTCAGCAAAAATAAAACCAAGTCGCGCGGTTTCCTGCGCTTCATATTATAAACCGTCCTTCTTCTTCAACATCGAAAACGCTATGTTGATTCCCATGATAAAAACGAAAAGCACCACACCCGTCGCGATCAACGCCTGCCGATGCTCGTCGGCGGCGTAGCCCAATTCGATTACGACGTTTGCGGTCAGCGTCCGCGTCCCGCTCAGTATTTCATGCGGCATACGCAACACGGCTTGGTTACCCGCCACCATACGCACGGCCATCGTTTCGCCCACGGCGCGGCCGATGCCCAGGATAACCGCGGCGAACACCCCCGACTTGGCCGCGGGCAGTACGGTGAAGAACACCGCCCGTTCGTGGCTCGCGCCCAACGCAACCGCGCCTTCGTAGATTTCTTCGGGGACGGCGCGGATGGCGCTCTCGGATATCGTGATAATCGTGGGCAGAATCATCATCCCCAGCAAAATCGACGCGGTAAGGATGCTGTTGCCGTTACCGCCGATATGGCCCCGCACAAACGGTACCAGCACCACCATGCCGAAGTAGCCGTATACCACGCTCGGTATACCCGCCAGTAAATTAACCGCGGGTTTTAATACCTTGTATAAATACGGCGGGCAAAACCGCGCCATAAATACCGCCGCGAAGATACCGACGGGTACGCCGAAGAAAACCGCCCCGACCGTCACGTAAAGCGAACCTAAGATCATCGGCAATATGCCGAATAAGGGCGGCGTCCACGTCGGGCGCCAGTCCGTCCCCGTAAGGAAGCTGACGATCCCGATATCCCACATCGCGGGCAGGCCCTGCACAAGCAGGAACACGCATATCAGCCCCACCGCCAATACGGCGGCCGAGGCCGATACGATAAATATCACCTTCGCGACGAACTCGCGGTTACATACCTTTTTCCACGCGACTAACGTACGCCGTCCCATTCCTTAACTTCCCCCAAGAAGACATCCCGCACGGCGTCAAGCGTCAGGCCCGTGACGCCGTTGTCGGGATGCACGATGACGGCGATCCCGTCGATGGCGATGACCATGGGCGTAAGGAACGTTAGCTCGCTGTCACGCAAATCACGGCTGGACATGGCGATGTCGGCAAGGCCGTCACGCACCGCGTTGATCCCGTGGCCCGTACCCGCGCCGTGGATGTCGATGCGCACGTTCGGGTTCAATTCGCGGTACGCCGCGCTCAAATACCCCATTAAATCGTACACGGAGGACGAACCGTTGACCACGACCGTACCGCTCAAGCCCCCGGCGGTATATTCCGGCGCACCCGTCGGTACAAAGGGTACGTAATTCCTGCCCGCCACGACCGCCTGCCCCTGCGCCGAAAAGATAAAATCCACGAAGTCACGGGCCAATACGGTCAAGCCCGCTTGGCTGCCATATGCGATGATGAACGGCCGCTGTATCGCGTATGTACCGTTCAACATGTTTTCCGCCGTGGGGAAGACGCCGTCGATCGGCAGCACCTTTACCCGACCGTCACCAAGCGCCACGCCCGTTGACGCGTAACCGATACCCAGCGGGTTCTCCGCTACGTTTGTCATCATCACACTCGTGCCCGGCGTTACGACGGCTTCCCGGTAAATATTGTCGTTGCCGTTTTCAACAATACCCACGATCTCCACAAACGCCGACCGCGTGCCGCTTCCGTCTTCACGGGTAAAAACTGTGATAGCGCCGCCGTCCGAACCGCCGCAGCCCGCCAATGCCGCTCCCAATACAACCGCCGCCGCCAATACCGTAAGAATCCTGCGCATGAAAAATCCCTCCAAATGTTTTAACAACAGGAGGGATGATACAGAGTATATGTAAAAAGCAAGGGGGGTACTATGTAAAATTTATGTAAAATCCGGGCATTTTATTTCGTACATTCCAAAATCGCCTTTTCAAATTCGCTGTGTAAAATAAGCTCCGATATATTATCCAACAGATCATTTGTTTCACTTGACCAGGACATCTTCCTTAAACCGGTTATAATTGATTCGACAGCCAAATCATCATAATCCTCACAAGCCGCTTTTATCAGCTTTAACTGTTCACGCAGGAAATCCGAATCCTCGTCGATGCTTCCGCTTTCATCTTTGTGGGATGACAGATCAATCCTTCCGATAATCGAACGCAGCGCTTCAATAAAATCCCCCGTTTCCGATTTGATGATATTTTTATCCTTGTTTTTCCCTGCTCTTTCCAATAAGTCCGCGGTTTTTGACGCTTTCTTTTCACCGATATTGGCGAGCGCGCTTTTCATGGCATGGACATTGATCACATATGTCCGAAAGTCATCGTCCGTAGCGGATTCGACATTTCTGTAAACCGCTTCGATGATCGGAACAATCTTTTTGGCGTCCTTTACGAAAACCTTTAACAGTTCGGCTTCAAGCGCGGTATTACCCGTGTTTTCTTTTTTTGTGTTATTTTGCCGCCTGGCTTCCTCCACCACTTCCGGCAATTGTTTGTCGCGGATATATTTATTGAGTATCGCGTTTAATTGCCGCATATCGATGGGCTTTGAAATAAAATCATCAAAGCCGTTTTCAAAAAAGACCTCCGCTTGGCCCACTACCGCGTTGGCGGTCAGCGCAACAATCGGCTTTGCATAACCCGCGTCCCTCAACCGCTTGGTCGTTTCTATGCCGTCCATCTTCGGCATCATATGGTCCATAAAGATTATGTCGTATATACTGCCGTCGGATACCAAATCAATCGCCGAAAAACCGCTTGTCGCCGTTTCAATTTTCAAATGATACGGCATCATCAGCCCCTTGGCGACATACAGGTTCGTTTCCACATCGTCCACAACCAATACACTGCCGTAGGGCATCGGTTCACGGGTTATCTGTAAATTGTCAAACTGTTGGTTCCCGCGGAATTCGAAGCTGCTGAGTTGCTTTGCCAGCTCCGCCCCGATTGTTTTGCAATCCACAGCCCCTTGCTTGACCATGACCATAAATATACTGCCTTTGCCGTATTCGCTTTCCGCCCAAATCGTACCGTCCATCATTTCCACTAATTTTTTCGTGATGGACAAACCCAAGCCCGTCCCCTCGGTGGAACGGTTCGTTTCGGTGTTAAAGCGCGAATATTCCGAAAAGAAACTGTCACGGTCCTCAAGTTTCATGCCCTGGCCCGTGTCCTCTACGACAAAATTCAGGGATACTTCCCCGCCCTCTTCCGAATGGCTGACCGACAGCTTGACGTATCCGCTTTCCGTATACTTGATGCCGTTGGATAAAAGGTTGTTTAATATTTGCTTTAAACGCAGTTCATCGCCGATCAGGCTTAACGGCAGGGTTTCGTCAATGTCCAGGATAAATTCGATCGGTTTTGACCCGATCCGCACGACATTCAACTGCACCGCGTCGTTGATAAGGCTGGGTACGTCGTATTCCTCCGGGCTTAGTTCCATTTTCCCCGTTTCGATTTTTGACATATCGAGGATGTCATTGATAATCCCCAGCAAATTGCTGCCGGATACATAGATTTTATTGATTTCCGATACGTACTCCCGCGGGAACTCGTCGTTTTGTATCAGGATTTGCGTTATACCCAGGATTGCGTTCATGGGGGTGCGTATTTCGTGGGACATGGTCGCCAAAAAGTTGGACTTAGCTTTGTTGGCGGCGTCCGCGGATTCCAACGCGCTTGTCAATTGGACCAACGAACGTTCCGCTTCATCGCTTGCCTTCGCGACGGAATACGCGCATACCGAATAAATCATTATGTTAACAAAATTATAGGCCATATATTGGATTGCCGTCGCTATAACGCCGAACTGAGGGCCCAATATCGGAATACCCATGACATAAATGACAACCGCCACAACCGCGTTCGAAAAAAGGATGTGCATAAGCATGGCCTTTTTGTTCATAAACGTGAGGCATATCATTGAGCACCCGATCAAAAACCAAAAGAACAGGCTGTCGCCGCCCAAATAGGAAGCCACACCCGTGTTGATGATCATAACGAGGGAGGAAACCGTCCAAGCCGTGAAGGACCGCCTGATTTTACCCGATTTTTTCAATTTGAATACGATGATTATTGAAATGATAAGAAAGGTACCCGAAATCAACCGAACGATCCAATGGTCGGGATCGGGGAAAAAGAAATAATTATACCCGGTAGTTAAAAACACATACAAAAAGGCTGTGACCATCGTTACCTTTTCGGAATAACGTTCAAATTTATCCTGATTTTCAGCGTTTATATAGGAACTCAATAAAGCCTCCCATTATATGAAGCGATATATCAGATGCAGATATTGTTTTTAATCGTTTACAATTGTGAAATTATTTCATAATCCTTTACCACTATGCTCTTGAATTTATCGATAAATGTATTAATTTCATCCATGGATTTTTGTAAAACCTCTTGTGACGGATCCCCCGCGTAAAGCCTTTGTAACCGGGTTATCATCATGGATAACCCCAACTGCGTAAACTTGTGGTTTTCCAAAAGCAATCTTTCCGTTTGCCGGATCGAAACGCTCATTGCGATACACGCCCCTATTCCTAAATGAATTTTACAGCCAGCAACTTAAACACAACATTCATATCATTACCCACACATCATAGTATGTAGTAAACGCTATTCGGTAAAGTCCCCATGGGGAGTAGTTTTTATAAGATATTTGTTCATATTTATTCTTCATTGTGATATAATCGACTAATAATAACCGTTGGGAAGTGCGTTTATGAAAACTCCGGCGTCCAAACCGGCCGTACCGCGTAACGAACTGATGAAACGGATAACGAGTCTGGCCGAAAAGAAAAAAGTATACATACATGCCCCCGCCGGATACGGAAAGAGTTTTTCCGTTTCCATGTGGGCGAAAAATTCGGGGAATCCTTATGTACGGTTCGCGTTGAATACGGAACTGAATGAAAAGCCCGCGTTGTTTTATGAGGGTTTCGCCGGTTCGCTTTTAAAGCTGCAGCAGGATAACAACGATTTGCGCGAGATTACGAAGCACCACGCGTTTTCCTCCGCCCCGGTTGAGTTTACGCTTCGCGCGTTGGAGGCGTTCGCGTCCGATGATAATACGTATATCCTCATCCTCGACGATTTGCATTTGATTACCCATGATGAAATATTGAAACGGTTAAACCTGTTTATCAAGCAAATGCCGGAAAACATCACGCCCCTTTTCTTAAGCCGCACAGCCCCGCCGGACAATTTTGCCGAATTTATCGTAAAGGACAGCCTCGCCATTATAGAAGCCAACGCGCTGTTGTTTGACATTGATGAAATAAAATCCCTCTTTGCCGCTTACGGCCATTCCCTTACGCAAAATAAAGCGAACGAAATCCTATCTTCAACGGGCGGCTGGGCGATCGCGATCAACGCGGTATTGCTTTCCGGCGCGGGCTTATCCGTCAAGAAAATAGCGGAGCGCCATTGGGAAACGTTTATCCAAAATGAAGTATGGGACAGATGGGACGACCGCATAAAAATGTTCATGATCAAATGCTCGATTATGGACAAACTTACCCCGGAACTCTGCGACGCGCTGACGGGTGAAAAAAACAGCGGAAGGCTGCTTGACAGACTGGTAAGCGAAAGCGTTTTCCTAAGCGTTTATGATGAAAACACCTATTATTTCCATCATTTGTTCCAACAATTCTTAAAAAATATGCTGGACAAAGAAAGCGAAAAATTAAGTAAGGATCTGTATAGAAAAGCGGGCGATTATTTCTATAAACAAAAGGATTATTACAAGGCCGTACGGTATTATTTGGGGAGCGGCGATTCGGGCGGCATTTCAAAAGGTTTGAAGAAAATGTACGATTACAATTCCCCCTACGCTTCCATTGAAGATACGCTTGCGATCATTAAGCTGTCCGTGGACGGCTCCATCGTTGACAAATACCCGTTTTTATTGGAAGTCCAGGCATGGGCCGCGTTCGTTGAAGGGCGCCATAAGGATATGGAGGAATACCTCGACCGTTATTTTAAGCTAATCCCCAAGATTCTTTTGCAAAACCCGTCTTCCGTACAAGTCATGTTTTTGCTCCGTTGCATGAATTTCAAAAACAGCCTTATCGATGTTACGAAAAGCGTGGGTTACCTCCCGATTAAATATTTGGCGAAGGGGGGTACGCCTTCGATTACGCAGAATTTGCCTTTCTTCCACCGTTCCGTCCGCGATTTTACAGAATACCTCGTTGATATGGATAAAAACCTAAAGGTATTTGCAAAAACATTCGGCTCATTAATAAGTGATGAATATGAAACGTGTGAGGATAGTATACGCGCCGGTTTGTTTTACGAACAGGGTGACATGGTAAAGGCTCTTTTCCACGCGATAGAGGCAAATGTAAAAATGCGTGATGAATTCGCGGCGGAAATCAAGTTCTGCGCCATGATGATATTGGCGGAGGTTTACAGGGTACTGGGGCAAACGGAGGATATGCAAAAGTCATTGGATAACGTACATTCGATGATAGAACGGGATCGGGCATATTACCTCGGCGCAAACCTCCAAGCCTACATATGCCGTTGCAAGCTGGAAAACGGCGACGAGGACGCGGCAAAAAAATGGCTCCGCGAATATGCCGTCGGCATTTACGACGAATTATCGTTATTCAAGTTGTATCAGCACTTCACCACAACGCGGGCGCACATTACATTGGGGGATTACAGCACCGCCATTATTTTTACAAAAAAGCTCCTTGCCTTGTGCGAAGCATACCAAAGGCCGATCGATATCATTGAATCAAGGGTACTGCTGTCCATCGCTTGTTGGAAAAAGGGGCGCGGCAACCAAAATGAAGCGTTGGACCTTATAACGGAAGCGATTGCCTGCGCCGAGAAATACGCTTATACGCAGGTTTTTTCCAACGAAGGGGCGGAGCTTATCAATATGCTGCAAAGGTTAAGCAAGGTCGCCTCGCAGAAGGACTATAACGGTGAATTGTCCGGCGCTTTCGTCAAGACGCTTTACTTTGCCGTATTGGCCCGTTCGAAATCGGAAAAAGGGCTGACGGGCGGGCGTGTCATAAGGACGCTTAAATTTACCGAAGCGCAATCGACCGTCATGCGGTTGTTGTGCGAAGGACACAGCCGTAATGAAATCGCGGAAAAAATGGGTATAACGCCGTACGGCGTTAAATCCCACTTGGGGTTGGTATACAAGAAATTGGACGTGCCGGGCGGGATCGAAGCCGTGATAAAAATCAAGGAATTGGGTTTGTTGAACAAAAACGTTTGACGGGTAACATTTCGATTTCGAAGGGTGACGCGGGTAGGTTGTAAGCATTGTAAAGCGTGACGGGCGGGCAGTCGGACCATCCGAAGCGGATGCGTTTAATAGTGATTGAGGGGATTCGCGCCGTCAGCGTTTCGCCTTTGATTTCGGCGTAGAAACGGTGTGTGTTTCCGCTTTCATCGATGACGTCAATCAAGGGGCGGCCGTTTTTCGCCCATAGCCCGTTTGCGTGGTTGAAGCGGATGGTCAACTCGCCGTTTCGGTATTCGGCTTTTTTTACAACGGGGCCGTCGGATACGATATCTTCATAATATACCAAGCGTCTTGCGCATAAGGCCAAACGGTTGCCTACGGTTTTTTTATCCAAGGGGTGCAGGTCGTTCCATTCGCCGCAATCGATGGTGACGGCCATAGCCGTATCGGGTAGGGAAAGGCATTGCCGTTGCTGTTCCCTTAAGACAGCCCAATTTTCGCCCGTCATATCGTTCGGGTCGATGTAATTGGCCAGTTGGGTAAAGACGATCGGTAGGTCCGCGTCATAACGCGACCGCACATGCCCGGCAAACGCGGTGAAAAGTTCCTTGTATACACGGGGATTTCCGACGTTGGATTCCCCTTGGTACCAAATCATTCCGTCCACGGTGCAACCCAATACCGGGGCCAGCATGGCGTTATATACGCCGCACGGCCGGTTATAAAACCATGACCCCGGCTCGAGCTTGGGCATGATCTTACCGATACACCGTTTCCACGGGCCGTTCAAATCCACGCTTCCGCCGCTATATTCCAGCGCGTACCGCTTACCCGGCACGAATGACGGCGGCAAGGCGTCCCCGACAACCCGCACGGCGATTAGGTTTTCGCCGGGTTTTAGCAATCCCTCCGGTATCGCACAGGTACAGGGCGGATACATATAATCCACCGTATGCACCCATTCGCCGTTGACGTATACCCGTACGCTGTTGATGGCGCGCCCCAAACAGAGGGTAGCCGAGCCGATATTTTCCGGAAGGGTAACGCGCTTGCGGAACCATACCGAGCCGTGCCCCGTCATTTCGGCGGAATCCGTCAAAAATCCTTCATCCCACGCGGCGTCATTATAATCCGGGCGATGCCAACCTTCCGACAAGCCCGGGTCCCCGCCTTCCAACTCCCCGTGCCATTTTTGGATACGGACGGCGTCTTTTTCCGTGACTTCTTTTATATAACCCGATTGCTTACATTGGCGAAGTGATTCATCCAACGCGGGGTAACCGCGGATGATTTCCTCCGGCAGCCAGCCCTCGATGGGTGTACCCCCCGCAGGCACGCAAATAAGCCCGATGGGTGAAGGATCGCTCTCCAACAACGCGCGGGCGAAAAAATAGGGGACGGCATACATCGATTCCAACGCCTCGCCTTGCGCATACCGCCATTCCCCTTTGATATCCCGCGAAGGGCCGTCGAAGCGCAGGCCCTTTTCCCCTTGAAAGACCCGTATACGTCCGTCATCCGCGATATATTTTCCGAGCAAAGACCGTACGCGGCCCAGCGGCGTTTCCATGTTGGATTGGCCGCCGCACAGCCACACACGGCCTACATAAACGTCCTTGATTTCACGTTCGGCGATACGCATCGTATACGGGCCGCCGTATCCGTTTGCTTTTACGGTCACTTCAAACCGTCCGTCGCAATCCGCTTCGGCTTCGTACCGTTCGCCCAAGAACTCGACCACTACCCGCCGCCCGGGTTCCGCCCATCCCCAAATACGGGCGTTAAGGCCGATGACCATGCCGTCGTTAAAAAATGCCGGTAATTCTATCATTTTAAACCACCCGTTACGTTAAATCTTATTTTTGCCAACGATATAGTTTGCTATTGTGTTTGTCAATTGGGGGCGTTGTTGGTTGGCTTTTCATATCACACATTTTACCGTAAAATAAAACGGTAAAAATAATCACGTTATTATTTTAAGGAGGCCGTTTATATGAAATGGGACTTGACCTTACCTTCATTACATAAGGCGTATGAAGGGTATTTTTTACTCGGAAATATCTATTCGCCCGACGATTTGGGACAATCGGATACGATGGGTATGTTCCTTCACCATTACAACGCCGTAACCGCCGAAAATATCATGAAGCCCGTACATGTCACAAGCGCGCCCGGCGTATACGACTTTACCCGGGTGGATAAATTGGTTGATTACGCAACCGAAAACGGTTTAAAGGTGATCGGCCATACCCTCGTATGGCACGGGCAGTCCGCCCTTTGGCTTAACAGGCATCCCGACGGGACGCCCCTTTCACGGGATGAAGCGAAGAAAAACCTGGAGGATTTTATCAAGACATACGCGGGCCGTTACAGCGGCAGGGTCCATTCTTGGGACGTGATCAACGAAGTGTTCCGCGACGACAACATCCCCTTCACAGGTAACTGGCGCGACCACCTGCGCGGCCGATCGGACAATGTCAATGCCGTGGGGCATTGGTATTTGGCTTACGGCAACAGCGGGGATTATATCTTCGACGCGTTTTATTTCACGCGCAAGTATGACCCCCACGCGAAGCTGTTTTGCAACGATTATAACGAGGAATACCCGACGAAACGCGAAGCCATCGCGCATATGGTGGAGGACATCAACGCGCAATGGCGCGGTCATCCCGAATATGACGGACGATTGCTGATAGAAGGAATCGGGATGCAAGCCCATTGCAACCAAAATACGAACCTTTTATGGGTACGGGAAAGCATCGAACGGTTTATTAAAACCGGAGCGGCGCTGGCGGTGACGGAATTGGATATCACCTTCGGCTCCCGCGAGAACCCCGCCGTACCCCTCACGCGGGAACAAGCGGTGCGGCAAATGGAAATGTATGAAACGCTGTTTACTATGTACATCGAGTTTTCCGCTTATATCGACCGCATCACCTTTTGGGGGAAAGACGACGGGAAAAGCTGGCGCAGTTGGGGTTCGCCCGTGCTTTTTAACGCGGACGGCTCCGCGAAGGAAGTGTTTCACCGGGTAATTAACGTAAGCTCCACCGTACCGTCAACGGCGTCCGCAAGCGAAACAACGATCGTTTCATCGTAAACGCGCTCGCCGTTTAACAACCAATGGTAAAATTCGGCGGATTCCGCCAATATCGGCGTTACGGGGACTTCCAGGTGTAAAAAGTATTGGGCGGAGGTCCCCCGTTGCGTCCCGATGACCGCCTCGCCCCCCAACACATATACCCTGTACATATCTTCCCCGAACCCAAAAAACCGGACCATGCTTTCAAAGATAACCTCGTGCCGCTGCCTCGCGAAGGCAAGCATATTGTCGTGGTTATTTTGTACCGAATGGATGCCGACCCAATGCGCGTACCTCCCCGCCGCGAGCGCGTAAGTGATTTCCCTTTCCGCCGCGCCGTACAAGTCTTCAAGCACGTTTTGCACCAGGCGTTCGTTCACCACATTCGCCGCGATGTCGCACATGATCATGGTAAAGCGGTTCGCCATGTCCTGCCGCGTCAATATGTTTTTTAACAGCGGGCTCCTCGGGCTGTTGCCTTCCAGCACCCGTTGGAACGTGGGTTTGGTAAAATCATCGCCGTAAAGCCCGAGCGTCCAATCCAAATCGAAGAATATATACCGCCATCGCCCGTCAAGCTCGGGCGAAAGGCTCGGCACTTGCTCCCCCGTGTACCGCCACCGCCGCAGGTTGTTATGCGGCCAATCCTCGTTGCCCATGAATATTTGGAAGGCGTAATAAAACAGCAGGTTATCGATATCAACGATCGCCTCAAGCTCGGAAAAGACCGCATCATCCAAGAGGTTCTCGTTTGCGAAATCGTTCATAAAATTGATATCCGCGCGTGCTTGCGGGTCGTCGGCTTGCACCCACCGTTCGCCCATCCCCACGTTATCGAATTCACGCGCGGGCGCACCGAAAAGGTCCCGCAAATAATGGTCGTTCATCCGTACCTGGAGCCACGCGAAGCCGTAATATTCGCCGTTGAGGAACACCGCAACGGGGCGCACGGGCGAAACGGCGGCAAACCCCGCGTTCCGCACCAAAACGGAGGCGACCTCGTGACGCAGCATACCGAAATTCCTGTCATTGCCCCCGTTACGCAGGATCAACGTTTGGTATCGCGCAAGCGGCGTATCGGAACCGTCCCGAACGACATCTTCGGGGAAAAAATCGAAATAAAACCGATTCGTGTCGGGCGAATAGTCCCTTCGCGCGATCAGCCGTATGGATTTTTGCTCCTCGGCGCGCGACCATCCGCCGTGTACGCGAATCCCCGCTTCTTGGAAGATGACCCGCTCGCCCTGCGGCGTGAATACCTCCAAGGACGCCGCGCGTTCCGCTTCCATGCCGCGCTGGTTAAAATTGGCGGGGCTGGGCGGGTTAATGCGAGCACGCGGGTTGGCGAGTATATATTCCTCTCTAATAATCCCCGGCACAAAAATCCCCAAATGATGGTCAAAAAGCCCGACGGGGTCCGACGACAACGAAAAAACCAGCGTATCGAAGCGGTTAAGCACATCACGCCCGACAAAATATGTATGTGTAAGCAAATCGGAAACCGCATCCCCGTAAACGGCAACCGCCCTTAACGAATGGGCGCGCATACTCCTGCCCGCCCTAAATTGCAACGGCGCTGAATACACGGGCGACTCCGCCGAGGGAACGGACCCGTCGAACGTATAAAAAATCCGCGCGTCCGGATGCGATGCCGTTATCTCTACGGAAAAATCCTGTGTATGGAAATGCCCCGTTTCCGACAGCGTTATTGTTAAGGGTGAATCGAGTGGTTCGGTATACAACGTTTCCGCTTGCGGGGCCGCTTCCGCTTGCCCGGTTCCTTCCGGTATTCTTTCACCCTCTATGGTTATGTACGGCGCATTCGGCCAAAAGATAAATAAAAATACGATTCCGATGATGAGCGCAATCAATACGGCGATTCTTTTTTTCATATCGACCCCCCAATACAATATAAATTAAACCAATCACGGATATTTTTCAAGGAAGGTAATTTATTTCATCTCATATATTTTTTGCAACGCCTTAACCGCTTCTATCCGGTCCTCCTCTTCGTCTTCCTCCGCGAATATATAATTCTGCACCTGCCTATACCCGAACTTTAACAGGATCATTTCCTTGATAAAATTCCTTTCCCCGCCGGAAGCGATGGCGGAAACGTCCATGTATTCCCCTACCCCTTTATAATACGCGGGGATGAAGCGTTCGCAGAATTCCTCGAACCTATCGAAGTCGTAATCATCGGCGATCAGGCTTGCGAGGTCCTCGCCCAGGTAACCCCAACCGGACGTGTCCCAATCGATGAAGCGGATTTTCCCTTCATTATATATGATGTTCTCCAACCAATAATCCCGGTGGCACAGCACGACGGGCAAGCGGGCGATGCCTTCGAACAACGCGTCCAAGTTATCGTCGATGTCATAGATCATTTGCTTCAAGTGCTGCGGGATATGGCAATAATCGGTGCGCAGGTAAGTATACTCAAAAGATTCGCCTTCGCGTAACCGCACCTTTCCGTCGCGAAGCTGCTGTTTTTGCTCATTCGTAAGCTCGCTGTATTCGGAAAGGTGCGCTTCAAGGTTATGGCTCAACGTATGCCATTGCTCGTAATCCCTGCGCAGATACCCCGTGTCACCGAAGTTGGCGAGTTTCCCCACCGCGTCGGGGTTCGCGTATATCCTGCCTTGTAAACGTCCGATTTCATACGCGGCGCGTTCCAACATATCAATGGTTAATGCCTTGCCGGAAGCGCCTTCGGCGTATTCCATCCAGATTTGGATTTCGTCTTCGGCCTCGTTCATTTCGGTATGATAGCAAATCGGCCACCGAAGAACTTCGGAACAAATTGTGCCGAAGTCGGACCGGTACAAGTCATACTCCCGCCGCCATGAAAGCGGGTCACCGGGGCGTTCCCATTTCCTTTGCTTCTTCCACACGACCTTATACGGTAATGAATCGCCGTTAACGGTTTCCGCAACCCCTTCCACCAGGCGCACATCGCCCAGCGTACCGCCTTGCAGCTCGCTTTCATTAAAAGAAGCGCGGATAACCTCCGCGCCTAACATTTTATTTAAAACCTCATACAACGTTCCTTCTTTAATAATAGCTTCTGCCATGGATTTACATCGGTCCCTTCATCATATTGATAAATTTCGTGTACGCCCCCAGGAAGGTCAATTCGACCGTACCCGTGGGGCCGTTGCGTTGCTTGGCGATGATTACTTCGGCGTGGTTCCTTTTAAGGGTTTCGGGGTTGTAATATTCGTCGCGGTACAGGAAGGCGACCACATCCGCGTCCTGTTCGATCGCGCCCGATTCGCGCAGGTCGGAAAGCATGGGACGGCGGTCCTTGCGGGCTTCGACGGCGCGGGAGAGCTGCGCCGCCACTACCACGGGCACGCTCAACTCCTTCGCCATCGCTTTTAATGAACGTGAAATTTCCGAAATCTCCAATTGGCGCGATTCGGGGCGCGACCCCGCCGCCGAAGACATGAGTTGCAAGTAATCGACGATGACCAAGCCGAGTTGCTTTTCGGTTTTCATACGGCGGCACTTGGCGCGCATTTCGGTGACCGAAATACCCGCGGTGTCGTCTATGTACAGCGGCGCGGCGGATAGGCTTGGGATTGCTTCCGATACCTTGTCCCAATCATCGCCTTCGAGCCGTCCCGTGCGTAAACGCTGCGAATCCACCATAGCCTCCGCGCTTAATAAACGGTTACCCAATTGCGATGAGGACATTTCCAATGAAAAGATCGCCGTGGGTACGCCGCCGCGTACCGAAGCGTTTTGCGCGATACTTAACAAAAAGGCCGTCTTACCCATCGAAGGGCGCGACCCGACGAGGATCAAATCCGCGGGTTGCAATCCGGCCAACTTTCGGTCGATGTCCACGAACCCCGTAGGCACGCCCGTTACCGCGCCTTGGGTTTGGTAGAGTTGTTGCAATTTATCGAGCGTTTCCGTTATGACGAACCCCATGGAAGTAAAGTCGCGGTTGGTATTGCGCTGGGATATATCAAAGATGCTTTTTTCCGCGTGTTCCAAGAGCGCGTCCAGGCTTTCGCGCGCGTCGTAGCCCGACGCGAGTATCTGCCCCGATGCCTTGATCAATTGCCGCAGGATCGACTTTTCCGCCACGATTTGCGCGTGCTGCTTGATATTGGCGGACGTGTAATACGCGCCTGCCAAGCGCACGACGGTATCGCGTCCGCCGATTTGCTCCAGCAAGCCCTTTTCGGAGAGCTTGTCGCTTAGGGTCAGCACATCGACGGCGACGCCCTTCGAAAAAAGCTCCACCATCGTTTCAAACAACGATTGATTGGCGGGGGAATAGAAATCCGCCCCGCTTACCACTTCGCAGGATGCGGCGATGGCCTCACGGTCGAAGAGCATACTCGCCAGTACGGCTTGCTCGGCGTCCAAATCGTGCGGCGGGATGCGCGGTATGT
Organism: Defluviitaleaceae bacterium; assembly: GCA_009780585.1. GTDB lineage: Bacteria > Bacillota > Clostridia > Lachnospirales > WQUN01 > WQRX01. The sequence continues at coordinate 29,852 of WQZS01000012.1, forward strand.
TGGTTTCGGGCATTTTATTCTCCGATTATTTCGAAATGCAAAGGGACGGTCACTTCCGCGTGCAGCTTTACCGTAGCGGAATATTCGCCGACGGCCTTGACCGGCTGCGAAAGGACGATTTTCTTCTTGTCCACTTCAATGCTCCGCTGGGACAGCAGGGCTTCACCCAGCTCCTTGTTGGTGACGGAACCGAACATCTTGCCTTTGTCGCCGACCTTTACCTTCAACGTCAATTTAACGTCCTTGATTTTATCCGCTATGGCTTGCGCGGCGGCGACTTCCGTTTGGTGCTTGTTGGCGATGCGCTCCTGTTGTTTTTCCAGATTATTGAGATTGCCCTTGGTGGCCTCGACCGCGAGCTTGCGCGGTAACAGGAAGTTGACGGCGTGGCCGTCGGCGGCGTTGATGATTTGGCCTTTTTTACCCACGCCCTTGACGTCTTCCAATAAGATAACCTTCATGGGATTCGCTCCTTTCGGATTCGATTCGGATTATAACATATCTCGCCTTTCGCATATACCATCCCTACCCGTCATCCCGCAAGCCGTTGTCGTAATTTGTCCGAAGGTTTGTATTGCCCAATATTTTCCAGTATGCTATATTTCCATAAAATAACAAATCAACGGAAAGTGAGGGAACTTACCATGACAAGCAACGAAATTCTGCATCTTTCGCTGGACGAAGTCAGGCCCAACCCCTACCAGCCCCGCCGTTTCTTCGACCCCGCGCGGCTGGAGGAATTGGCCGCGTCCATCCGCGCATACGGCGTATTGCAACCCATCAGCGTCAGGCTCGTAAGCGACGGCAATTATGAGCTGGTCGCGGGCGAACGGCGTTTGCGTGCTTGCCGCCTTGCGGGGCACGCCATCATCCCCGCCATCGTGGTGGACATGGGCGAAATGGATTCGGCCGTTTTGGCGATGATCGAAAACTTGCAACGGCAGGACCTTCACTTCTTCGAGGAAGCGGAGGGCTTCGCCAACCTGATGGCGGATTACGGTTTCACGCAGGAAGCGTTGGCCGTGCGTGTGGGCAAGACCCAATCCACCGTCGCCAACAAGGTACGCATACTTAAACTCCCCGACGCGATTCGGGAAAGGATCGTGGAAAGCGGGTTAACCGAACGCCACGCCAGGGCCTTACTTAAATTAAAAAACGAAGCCGACCAAGCGGAAGTGCTCCAAAAAATCATCAACCGGGAAATGAACGTCCGCAAAACCGAGGATTTAATCGAAGAAATGCTGGACGACAACGTAAAAACCGGACGCAATACCGTATTCGTCCCCTTCATACGCGACATCCGCATCCTCACGAATTCAATAAAAGAAAGCCTCGAAACGGTGCGCCACTCGGGTATCGATTCGAAGTTCGACATGGAGCAAACCGAAACGGGCTGTGAAATACGTATTACATTGGACTATGAAAAAAAGAATCTAAAACGGGCGATAGGGCAGTAATCAACCGATTGGTCATTCGTCCGCCGGTTACGCAGCGTCTTATAAGCGTTTATGCGATCCCCAACGCCGCTAATCGCTCCCGCAGGAATTCCGCCGCCAATTTGATATCCGCTTCGGGGGTATCGCCGCATTCCCGTTCGATCGTGAGGAAGCCGCCGAAGCCGATTTTATTTAACGCTTTTAGGTAGCCGTCCCAATTAACCCCGCCTTTTCCGAGGGGAAGTTCTTCCCATTTAAGCGGATCGGCGGATACCTGTATCCCATCCTTCGCGTGGGTATGCACGATGTAATCGCGCAGGGTGTAAACACCCGCCACGGGGTCGTCGTTCTTCACCATAACCAGGTTGGCGGGGTCGTAGTTAACGCGTACGCCCTTCGCGCCCAAGCTGTCCAGGAAATCGCGCAAAACGACGGCGGTTTCAGGTCCCGTTTCCACGGCGAAGTACGAACCGATGGAATCGGCGTACAACGCAAGCTCACGGCAGGCTTCCCGCATGATTTTCTTCGTTTCGTTTTCTTCGTCGGGGACGGTGCCGATGTGCGTGGTCACGACATTACATTCCAAACGCTTCGCGAGGTCGAGGATGCGTTTTGATTTTTCGATAAGGATGGGGTTGGCTTGACGGCTTTCGAAGCCGTGGCTGATCGCGTCGGGCGTGGAGATAAGATCACCGCAAATAGCCGAAAACACCATACCGTGCGACTTTACCCTGTCGAGCCATTCCTTGACCGCCGCGTCGGTTATATTCCACGGGGCAAGCTCACCCGAAACCGCGTAGGCTTGTATACCCTCACAGCCAAGCGCCGCCGCGCGCTTTACCGCTTCCTTTAAATCAATCGCGAAACTTTCCAGCATACACCCGATTTTCATAAAATACCTCCCGCGTTTTTTCGCATACTATCACGCCGATTCCCGATAAACAATAGATTCGTATGGTATACTCGTATATATGGTTAAAAATACAACGCGAGGAGAATCACATATGCAGAACGAAAAATTAATGATCCTAAAAATGTTGGAAGACGGCAAAATCACATCGGCGGAAGCCGCAAGGTTATTACAAGCCGCCGACTCGGGCGCACCCGTGCCCGTCGGATACAACGCGCCTCCCCCGCCGTCCGCCCTGCCCCCTCCCCCGCCGCGTCCGGCACCCGCGCCTTACGAATCCCCCCGCGATCCGCGCCAAAACAACCCTTCCGGCCGTCCCGCCCCCCGTACGAGCACACTTGACGATTTGGGCAAACGCTTCGAAGGCTTCGCCAAGGATTTGGAGCCCAAGCTCCAAAAATTCACCGAAGTCGTGGCGGAAAAAATCACCGCTGGAGCGGACATGCTTTCCAAAGCATTTTCGGGCGATCCGCACCCGCCGTCACACGGCCACCACGGCACAGGCGCGGCCGGCGGTTATCACGCGCCATCTTCCCAACAATCCCATACCTCCAAACCCGCGCCGCGGCCCGCAACCATACCGGGCGGCATGACGGAAAAGAACATCGAAATGGGCGTCGCGCCCGGCTTTAACGAGCTGGCCCTGTCGGGTATCAACGGTGATTTACGCATTAAAGGCTATAACGGCGACAAAATAACGGCCCGCATCACCTACAAGGCAAAACGGGCCGGAGCGGAAATCGATTTGATTAAGCTGGGCAATAAATACCAGTTGAATTACGATTCCGAAGACTTCGAGCGCGTGCTTATCGACGCTTACGTGCCGGAGCGTGCCTTTAACGTGATTAAAGTGGACGGGACAAACACGCACATGGATATTTCGTCCCTTTCCGCAAGCGATCTGCGTGTATCCAACGCAAACGGCAACCTGCGTCTGACCAATATTTCCGCAACGAACATTACCGCGGAAAGCAGCGCGGGGCGGTTTATCGTATCGAACATCACAGCCGATTCCGCCGCGTTCGAAAACGTAACGGGTACCGTTGAAGCGGACGAGCTCGACATCGCCAAGCTCGCCCTCACCAACTACAACGGACCGCTATCGTTGCTCATGTCCACCTTCGCGCGTCATTCCGATTACCTGTGGAGCATCGAAACCGGTAACGCAAAACTCAACATGAACCTCCCCACCCTGCCCGACCTGGGCTACCATATCAAAGCGCACGCCGCTATGGGTGAAATACGCCTCGGCTTGACGGGCTTGCAATTCCTGATCAACGACCCAACACTTGCGGAAGCGCGTTCAACCCATTTTGACCACGCGGCCAAAAAGGTGAAGATGACCGTCGAAACCTCAAACGCGCCGTTGGTGATCAATTAACCCTGCCGTTACAGCATGATGCAGATCAACCCGCCCGTGCCTTCGTTGATGATCTTTTGCAACGTTTCTTGGAACTTGACCTGCGCCGTTTCGGGCATCCTAAATAGTTTGTTTTGCAAGCCATCCCGAACCATGTCGTGCATAGACTTGCCAAACATATTTAATTCCCAAATACGCGCAGGGTCCTCGCCCATTTCCTCGTTGATATAGGCGATCAAATCGTTGGATTGCGTTTCCGAGCCGACGAGGGGGCTAATTTCGGTTTCGATATCCGCTTTAATAAGGTGAATGCTCGGCGCGCTCGCTTTTATTTTTACCCCGTATTTCGCGCCGTGTTTGACGAGGACGGGGGGTTCCAGCTTCATTTCGTCGGTGGCGGGGGTCACGATGCCGTAGCCGCGGGTACGTACTTCTTCGAGGGCGTGCTTGATTTTATCGTATTCGCGCTTGGCTTCGGCCAGGACCTTGATCGTGGAAATTAATTGGTATTCGCTGGCGATGTCCATGCCGGTCGTTTCAGACAGGATTCGGTAGAAGAGGCCGTCGTCCACGGAAAGTTCGATATAAGCCGTTCCTTCGCCCAGCGCAATGCGGTCGAGGAAGGCTTTTTTTACATATTCGTTGCCGTCCAGGATGCCGACATGGTCCTTAATTTCGCGCAGTTTGCCGATACCGCCGACCATTTCCTTCACGGTCTTGACGAAGCTCTGCTTGAGCCAATGCTCCAGCGGCAGCGGTTCAATCCATTTGGGGAAATTGATACGGATTTCCTTCATGGGGAATTCGAACAGCACTTTTTCGATGATCCCGTGGATGTCTTCCATTTTTAGTTGCGCGGCGTTGACGGCGACCACGGGCGCGGAATGACGTTCCGCCAGCGTATCGCGCAAGGTTTCCGTTTCGGGCGCGAAGGGTGTCTTCGTGTTGAGCAGGATCACGAACGGCTTGTTGATGTGCCGTAATTCGCGGATGACGCGTTCCTCCGCGTCCACGTAATCCTCGCGCGCGATTTCGGCGATGCTGCCGTCGGTCGTCACCACCACGCCGATGGTTGAATGGTCGTTGATGACCTTTTTCGTACCCATTTCCGCCGCTTCGGCGAAGGGGATTTTATCCTCGGCCCACGGCGTCGAAACCATGCGCGGTAGCTCGCTTTCCGCGTCCATGTGGCCCATCGCGCCCGGCACGAGGTAGCCCACGCAATCGATCATTCGCACCTTAAACGACGATACGTCGTCTAATTTTACCTCCACGGCTTCGTTGGGTACGAACTTGGGCTCGGTGGTCATGATCGTACGGCCTGCCGCGCTTTGGGGCAGTTCGTCCTTCGCGCGTTCCTTACCGTATTCGTTTTCGATGTTGGGGATTACCAGCAAATCCATGAAACGCTTGATAAACGTCGATTTGCCCGTACGCACGGGGCCTACGACCCCTATGTAAATGTCCCCTTGCGTACGCTCCGCGATATCGCGGTACAGGTTTTGGTAGTCCATAAAAAGCTCCCTTCATAATAAAAAATGTACCGGCCTACGTTCTCGGGTTGAGAAATGTATCGGTACATTATTTTATGTGAAAGGGTAAAATATATTCCTATTTACATAGATAAATCCATCTACAGCAGCGGCACCCCGGCCTTTCTGCACCCTTCCTTCGTTTCTTCGTCCCACACGCTTACCTGCACTTCGCCTACGTGCGCTTTTTGCAAGATCATCATGGAGAGCCGCGTCTGCCCGATACCGCCGCCCATCGTAAGCGGCAGCAGCCCTTCCAACAGCATTTTGTGGAACGGGAGTACCCGGCGGTTTTCGCAATTCGCCAGCCGTAATTGATCATCCAACGACTGCGGCGTCACGCGGATACCCATGGAAGAAAGTTCCACGGCGCATTGCAAGATATCGCTCCACACGAGGATGTCGCAATTCAACAGCCAATCGTCGTAGTCGGGTGCGCGGTTACCCAGGCCGATTTGCATGACGCAAGCGGTTTTCGATGCTTGGGTGAAGGCATTTTCACGCTCCTGCGGCGTTATGTTCGGGTATAAATCATTCAATTCGTGCGTCGTGATAAACTGTACGTCCCGCGACATCGGCATCCCGGTTCGCAAAGCGGGGTACAATCCGCGCAGGGTTTCTTCCGTATCGCAAATGGCGCCAACGATTTGGGTCACCGTTTCCCGTAGGTATATGAGGTTGCGCATTTCCGTATCGATTACCTTTTCCCAGTCCCATTGGTCCACATAGATGGAATGAAGGTTGTCGAATTCCTCGTCGCGGCGGATGGCGTTCATGTCGGTGTACAAGCCTTCACCGACGGGGAAGCCGTATCGGTGCAGCGCGAGCCGTTTCCACTTCGCCAGGGAATGTACGATTTGCACGCGTTTGTCGGTTTCACGCACGTCGAATTCCACGGGCCGTTCCGCGCCGCTGAGGTCGTCGTTAAGCCCGCTCCCCGCTTCCACGAACAAAGGCGCCGAAACGCGCTTGACATTCAAAGCGGCGGAAAGCCGTTGTTCAAATTCCCGCTTTAACCGCCCGATGGCAACCTGCGTGTCGTATACGGACAAGATCGGTTTGTACCCCGCGGGTATCGTCAACCGTGACATATTACCTCCATTGGCAATCCCTTAATCCGGTAAGTTGAACGCTTTATTGATCGCCGTGATTTCGTCTTCCGTGATATGCACAAGCGTACCGATATCCTTGGCCGCGATGATCGAATGTGCGGTAGCTTCGCATACCTCCAAACGGTCGAAGGCGTGGAGCAGCGTACTTCCCGTAGCCAGGATTTGGTTATTTTCACAAATAATGACGGGTGTCTGCTCCGAAAACGCGTCCGCTACGTTATCCGCGTTATCAAAGATATCCGCGAACCCCACCTTGCGTACGTTGCGCAGTTGGATATAACTCTCGGGTATCGTCCGCGTATCGAATACGGCGTCCGTTACGGCGAAGGCCATCGCGTTGGGGGGTTGGGCGCCGAGCACGGCGTTGATCGCGGGGTGCTTGTCGTATATCAATTTGTGCATCCGTACCGAACGCGACGGTATTTTACCGTATTCCTTGCGGTTCCCCTGGATGAGGACGAGGTCATCCTCCGACAAATAGGCGCGGTCCGAACCGTAGGGCGTGATCAAAAACATGCCGTTGGAAAGACGCGCGGAAAATGTGCCGCTGGTACTGCCCAACAGCCCTTGCTTGTAGGCGCGCTTCATAAAGGTCACCATGTCGCGGCGGGCGGCACATTCCTCCGCGGAATGGTTGCTCACCACAAAATCGATCATATCCATATGGTCGCGCATGGAGGCAAGCGCGAAATCCGCGTCGTCAAACGTTTTTAACGGACCCAGCTTATTGGCGTTGGATTGCGTCTTGGCCGCGGCTTCCAGCGTTTCGAATTTCATAAAACAATCAAACAGGTTGCCCCCGCCCACGACAATACCGTGGTTTTCCAGCATCACGAGGTTAAAGCCCTTTACGAATTGGGCCGCGATGGTTTCGCCCAACTCCTGCGAACCGGGGATGGCGTAGGGTGCCATGGTAATCTTACCGCACGCGTGCCGCACGTTGGAAAGCATATTCAACTCCGGCAGTTTGCGTGCCACGGAGAACGCCACCAGCTTCGGCGGGTGCGCGTGCAGTACCGCCCGTATGTCGGGGCGTTTCTTATATACCGTGGCGTGGAACGGCAGCTCCACCGACGGCTTGTGCGGTCCGATGACCGTCCCGTCGGGCTTGACGAGGGAAATATCCGAACGCGTGAGCGCGCCCTTATCGATGCCTGACGGCGTTATCCAAATGTCGCCGTTGTCCTCCATAACCGAAAGGTTGCCGCCCGAGGTCGTTGTCAGGCCGTTTTCGTAGATGCGGTTCATGATGGCGACGAGTTGGTCGGCCGGGTGAAGATAATCCAGTTTCATGGATTCGCGCTCCTATCCTGTGCGGTTAGATTCCCGTATGATGTGGCCTCGATCGGGCCCGTGATGATTTTCTTGCCTGTGTGTAACGCGGTCAAGCGGTTCAAATATTCCGCCTTCGCGCCGCCGCCGATGATGTTGATCGTATCGTATGTTTTTCCCGTCAGTTCCTCCAATTGCGCCGCCGTCTTCGCGTAGCAATGGGCGAGGCTTTGGTAGACGGTCTTGGCCAATTGGCCCGGGGTATTCGGCACCCGCAGATTATTTTCCGCGCACGCCTTTTTTATTTCGTCTGTCATGCTTGCGGGAGAAAAGAAACGTTCGTCGCCGCAGTCCACGACGGATTCGATTTCCGCTTGTTCCGCGGCTTCGCATAATTCGTCGTAGTTATAGGCCCCGTCCAATTCTTTTTTCACGGATTGGATCATCCATAAGCCCATGATGTTCTTTAAATACCGGATTTGGCCGCCGTATCCGCCTTCGTTGGTAAAGCCTGCCGCGCGGCTCGCGGTTGAGGTATCAGCCTCATCCCTTTTGATCCCCATTAACGACCACGTACCCGAGCTGATGTAGATCGCGTCGTCCTTCGCCGCCATCACCGCGCTTGCCGTATCGTGCGTGGCGGGGGCGATAACGGCGATATGTTCGCGTCCCCTAAGCCTTCCGATTTCCGTCCCCGGCTGCGTTAATTCCTTGAACAAACGCGCGGGTAACCCCAACCGTCCGATGATCCCTAAGTCCCATCCGCGCGTTTTAGCGTTAACCAAGCCCGTCGTCGTGGCGTTGGTATATTCGTTGGATACGGCACCGCATAAACGGTAGTGCAGATAATCGGGGACTAATAAAAAATGCGCGGCTTTTTCCAACAGCTCGGGTTGGGTGCGCTTCACCGCCATAAGCTGGTAAACCGTATTAAAGGGCTGGCTTTGGATCCCCGTACGTTCGTACAATTCCTCTTCGGGGATGACCGCGTGTACGGCTTCGCGCATCCCCGCCGTGCGCTTGTCGCGGTAGGCCACGGGGTTGCCAAGCATATTACCCGCCGCGTCCAGCAATACGAAGTCCACCCCCCAGGTGTCAATGCCGACGCTTAAGGGGGATTTGCCGTTTTCGGCGCATTTATCAATGCCCGCTGTTATTTCGCTTAGGATGCGCTCAAAATCCCAGCACAATTGCCCGTAACGCCAAACCATGCCGTTATCGAAACGGTGGATTTCCTCGGTTTTAACTTGTCCCCTATTAGGGGACAAGTTCCCCAGGATCATCCGTCCCGAAGACGCGCCGACGTCTACCGCCAAACGGTTGTTCATATCAACAGCCTCATGCGCAGCCAACCGTCCTTATATTCGTAGGTCATTTGCGCGTTATTCTTTTTAATGAAGTACTGGATGCTTTGCGTACCGAAACCGACGCCCGTATTCGGATGGCGGTGCGGCAAGCCCGTTTCCGCGTCGATCACAACCTCGTGGTACGTCGTATTAGCCACTTCGATAAAATATTGGTTGCCGTGGTACATACCGAAGACCTTGATCACACGCGGATGCCCTTCCTGGATTTTTTTGCACGCGTTGACCGCGTTTTCCAACGCGTTTGAAAGGGCGACCGCCAATTCGGTTATCTCCGCCGCCACATGGTCGATCCGCTTCATTTGGATCTCCACTTCGATATGGTTAATGCGCCCCCATTCCATGTAATGGCACAGCACCGCGTCCAAAATGCGCTGTCCGGTCATTTCCCGCTGTATTTGCCGTTGCTCGAGGGCGCGCATTTGCGTGTCCGCGTTTTTTACCAATTCCTTTGCGGTCGCCACGTCGTTATCTTTTAATGCCGAATACACCATTTGCCCGATGTGGCGCATATCGTGGAAGAACATACTCGCTTCCTTACGCTGCCGATGGGTGGTGTCGTCTTGTTGCTCCAGCGACGCGACCAATACGTTCATGGCCGCCATGTGGTTCTTCATTGTGGAATGGTCGTGCAGATGACGCAAACGCTTCAAGTCCTGGTAATTTTGGATCACCGCCGCCACCAGCAGGCTTAGGCACAGGCTGATGGCCACCGCCGCCCACGTTTCGGGGAAGGTGTACCACGAACGGACCGTTAAAATACGGAAATACCATTCGGCGTTAACGATCTGTATGGGTTTTTCAACAAAGTGCCTGCCGGTTTTCGTGTTCACGCCCCCGGCGATAAGCTGGCGTTCGTTTGTATCGGGGTTAGTCCGCCACACTTCATAATCGAAGCCCATCATATGTAATTCGTTGAGGTTCGCGCCGTCCAGGGCTTGCGGATAATTAAGCGTGACGGAAACGATACCCCAGAATTCCTCCCCGATAAAAACGGGCAGCCTGCCCACGATGAGCATACCGCCCTGCACCCCTTCAAAGGGGCCGCCCAATACGAGCCGGCGCGTTTCCTTGGCGGCGATGGCTTCACGGTTCCCCGCCCCCGGCAGAAAAAAATCCAAGTCGATTACCGCTTCGTTCCCTTCGCGCGGATAAACGTCGGATACGATCCCCCCCGGCGCGATCAGCATATTCCTGATGGCAGGGTCATCCGTCAGCATGGAAGCCAGCCACGATATTTCCTCCACATCGCCGCCCCTGTATTGGATATAGGCGGCCAGGGTTTCGGTCCGTAACAGCAACCGCAGCATCGTGTATTGGATGGACGCGCTTTTTTCGGCGATCAATTGTTCCATGTTAAGGTGTTCCACGCGGTTGCGGTTAAACACCATGACCGCCACCAGCGACAAACAAAGCGCGAACGTAAATAAAAACATTCCCACGCTGCGGGAATGTATTTTGCCTAAAAGGACTCCGTGCATATTACGCGCCTTCGCACAGCTTGGCGCTGATTTCCGCCAGGTAGCGCAGGTAAGCGTTTTTAACCGTTACAAATTTGGGCCGCGGGATCGGTACTTCCAGGTTATTGTTCATATAAATGAAGCGGTTATGCAGTTCGCGTACGTGCGTCATATTGATGACGAACGATTGATGGACGCTTAAGAAACGCTTGTCCTTAACGATTTCCGCGACGGCTTGGCTGAACGCCGAGCGGATCGTTTTGGACTCGATGTATTGGCCGTTGGTCAAATGGAAGCGGAGCGCGCGTCCGATATATTCGATCGCCACGATTGAGGAATACAGGATATTGACCGTACGCCCCGGCGCCGAAAGGACGTAAAACAGCTCTTCCTCTTGTTTTTGCCCGGCGATGATCTTATCCAGGATTGTAAATAATATCCCCTTATTTATCGGCTTAACGATATATTGCATCGCGGATACGCGGTAGGCGTCCAGCGCGTAGTCTTCCGATTGCGTGAGGAAGACCACCGTGGCGTCCATATCAACCGCGCGTATCTGCTGCGCCAAGGCAATGCCGTCGATTTTGGGCATTAATACGTCCAGCAGATATAAATTAAACCGCTGGCCTGCACCGAGCGCGTCCGCCAATTGTTCGGACGAATCGAAGACGCCGTAATGGATGTCCATCCCCGGCCTCTCGTTTCGGTACATATTAAGCAATGCCTTGATTATGTTTAATTCCTCCGGAAAATCGTCGCACACGGCAATCGTAAACATACCTTTAGCTCCTTATACACAATCTTTTTATCGTTACCGTAACCGTACCGTCTGTATGGGGGGTTAGTTCCAGCTCATCTTCATCCGCCGCCAAGTGGGCGGGGAACTTGATTTCGATACCGTTATCCCCGATTATTCGCTGTACGGCGAAATGTGAACGCGCCACACGTTCGCCGAGGGGCAAATCGGAGGTGATACCCGCTTCGCGCATCACGGAAAGATAGCGGACCTTTTCATCCTCGTCTTCATCGAAGACGTTCGCGGCTACGTTGTCCATCGACACGAAGCCTTCCTCGGCTTCGGCTTCCTCGACCAACGCGGCCTTGATTCGGGCGGAAACCTTCGGATTATTGTTATGGTATTCCTGCACGAATTCGCCGCTCACGTCGCTGATCAGTTGGGCTTGCTCTTTTTTGGAAGGGGTCGTGTCACATTCCAAAAACGACGCGGAGAAGAAATCGTCCTTTTCCACCAAGCCGATGGGCATCGCCGAACCGTCCAAGCCGATTAAACAGGCATACTCGACCTTGCCGCTCGTGAAGGGTAAGGCACGGCCCTTGGCGATTTGGTTCGAATTCCCCTTCAACTGACCGGTGTATGTCTCCTGGTAAGGCAGTACGACGACCGCGAAATATTCCGCGCCCTTTTCCGCCGCGTGGGCAATCAGCAAATCGCCGGGGGGGAAGTCCTTGATGGCGGAAACCGACTCCTGTAACTTTAACGTTACGGCGCTTGCCGTATCCATAAAAAAAGCCGCCCCGCTTTGGTATTCCGTAAGCAACTTATACAAAGCCGAATCCGGCTTAAACAACGCTGTGCGCGCGGCGGGGTTATTGATCATTTTCTTAACATGCTTGACGATGAACGTTTCACAGGTTTCCGAATCGATGTCCAGTTCCGTTTGGGAAAGGACGGGGGGCGAACCGAACCCGCCCAATATATGTAATATGGCTTTCTTAACGGTTATTGCCACTTATGTCAGCTCCATTCCTCTTCGTCATCTTCCCCGTCGTCATCCCAAAGGGTGTCGCCGTCTTCCCACAAGCCTTCGGTCTCCGCTTCGTCCCCGAGGTCTTCGTCATCCCAGATATCGTCGTCGTCGTCCCAATCTTCATCGTCTTCAAATAACGCAACCCACGTATCGTCAACCATAAAACATCCCCCGTAAAATATCGCTTCCTTGATTATACAGGGATTTCATTTGATTTCAAGCAATTATCCTATATAATGACCTTTGAACGCAAAAACGGAAGGAAATGAATATGAAGCTCGGCATCGTAGGCTTGCCCAATTCGGGCAAAAGCACCCTCTTTAACGCAATCATGCAAACGGGCGCGCAAGCGGCCAATTATCCCTTCAGCACCGTCAACCCCAACGTGGGGCGCGTACCCGTGCCCGACAAACGCCTCGAGGTACTGGCGGAAATCTATAAACCCAAGGCCATAACCCCCGCCGCAATCGAAATGGTGGACATCGCGGGCTTGGTGCGCGGCTCGGGCAAGGGCGAAGGCTTGGGCAACCAATTCCTGGGGCATATCCGCGAGGTGGACGCGCTGGTACACGTCGTGCGCCTCTTTGAAGATGAAAACGTCCCCCACGTATACGACACCATCGACCCCATGCGCGACATCGAAACCATTGACCTCGAACTCATCTTCGCCGATTTGGAAATGATCGAACGCCGCGCAACCCGCGTGGAAAAGGTCGCCCGTACAGACAAAGCCTTCGCGCGGGAAGCGGACGTACTGGCGCGGATTATAACCGCGCTCGAAGCGGGCAAGCCCGTACGTAAAATCGAATGGACGGACCCCGAGGACGAAAAACTGGCGAACACGATGAACCTGATCACCGCCAAACCCGTGCTGTACGCCGCCAACGTATCGGAGGATATGCTCGGCGATAAAGATGAAAAAATACAAGGGCTGGAAGCCTTCGCGCAAAGCGAAGACACGGCCCTTTTCGTTTCCTGCGCGAAGCTGGAGGCCGAAATCGCCCTGCTCCCCCCCGAGGAAAAGGAAGAATTCCTAACCGAAATGGGGTTGCACCACAACGGCTTGGACAGGCTCATCACCGCGGGGTATGCCCTGCTTGGTTTAATCAGCTTCCTCACCGCCGGACCCAAGGAGGTACGCGCCTGGACCGTCCGCCAAAACAGCAAAGCCCCCCAAGCCGCGGGCAAAATCCATTCGGACCTGGAAAGGGGCTTCATCCGCGCGGAAGTTGTTGCCTTCGAAGACCTTAAAAAAGCGGGAAGTTACAACGCCGCCAAGGAACAAGGCGCGGTACGCGTGGAGGGCAAGGAATACATCGTGCAGGACGGGGATGTTTTGTTGATACGGTTTAATGTGTGATTAACACCGCCCGTACCGGACTGCCATCACCGTTATAATATTTAAGCGGAAATGCGGATAAGATGTATTCCCCTTCGGGAACGCCGCCAAGCATCAAGCCTTCCAAAATAGGGATTCGATTACCCAACAGGATTTTGTGCGCAGGGAAGTTTAAATCACCGTACGGGTCAACGGAAAGGTAATCGATGCCCAATGTCTTAATTTTTTTATCGACAAGATATTGTGCGGCATCGGGTGTGAGTGCGATAAAATCCTCTTTTAGCTTCGGTTGGCGTATATAATGCGATTGCCCCGTATTGAGCAGGATAATATCGCCCGCATCAATTTCGAACGGAAGCAAATCACTTTTGTTTATATGTGCTGCCGTTTTTATCTTGATAACTTTCGCGCGGCCATAAAAATAATCGAGCGTGATATCGTGGCACGATGCCCCATTATTAATGAAGTGCTTCGGCATATCGGCGTGCGTACCCATATGAGTGGTGGCGGAAATGCGCGTCAAGTTACAAAAACCTCCTTCATCGATTCGCATCAAATCCTCGAAAATGGGGCGGTCGCTTTCCACATATACGCATAAATCCATATCAATCGTTGCGGTAATATCATAGATTTTCATTCATGCACCTCATTTACAAAATTCGAAAGGATTATACCATGTTCATCGACCACGTACGCATCACAATCGCATCGGGCAGCGGAGGCCACGGGCATATCAGCTTCCGCCGTGAAAAATACGTACCCAACGGCGGACCCGACGGCGGCGACGGCGGTCGGGGCGGGGACGTTATTTTCGTGGCGGATACGGGCATGAATACGCTGACGGATTTCCGTTATAAAAAGAAATTCACCGCGCAGGCGGGGGAAAACGGCGGTAAAAGCCGTCGTTCGGGCAAGAACGGCGAACATCTGATATTAAAAGTCCCCGTGGGAACGCTGGTGCGCTACGGTTGGGGCGGCGATGACGGCGAAAAGGGTATGGTCATGGCTGACCTTAACGCCCCCGGCGTACAACGAACCCTTGCCAAAGGCGGGCGGGGCGGGCGCGGTAATCAACACTTCGCCACACCCGCGCGCCAAGCCCCCAAGTTCTGCGAGGACGGCAAACCGGGTAAGGAATATAAGGTTACGCTGGAATTAAAGCTCATCGCCGACGCGGGGATTATCGGCTTCCCCAACGCAGGTAAGTCCACCCTTTTGTCCCGCGTGACCGCCGCTAAACCGAAGATTGCCGACTACCAATTCACCACGCTCGCGCCCAACCTGGGCGTGGTACGGCTCGACCATACGACCGAATTCGTGCTGGCGGATATACCCGGCTTAATCGAAGGCGCGAGCCAAGGGGTGGGGTTGGGCTTCGATTTCCTGCGGCACATCGAGCGCACGCGGGTATTGGTGCATGTGGTGGACGCGGCAAGGTTCCCACCCCACGAAGCAGACTTCACGGGGACCCCGGGGTCGGACGATACCCTCACGCCCCTTCAAGCCGTGAAGAAAATCAACGAAGAGCTGCGCCTGTATAACCCCGCATTATTGGAACGCCCGCAAATCATCGCGGCGAATAAAATCGACCTGCCCGTCGATCCGTCGCAATTAAAGGAACTGGAGGAATACGCCGCCGCCAAGGGTTGGCCGATGTTCCTAATTTCCGGAGCGACGGGGCAAGGGATGCAGGAGCTGATGCGCGGCGTTTCGCATGTTTTAGCCGAAGCGCCGGAGGCATCCTCTTTCGAAACCGATTATGAAACGTACTTCGAACCCGAACGGCGCGAGGACTATATCACCGTGGAAAAGGACGGCGAGGACGGCGTATTCCGCGTGGAAGGCCCCGGCATCGAACGGATGCTGGGCTACACGAACCTGGCCGACGAACGCGGCTTCGCCTTTTTCCAACGCTTCCTGCGGGATAAAGGCATCATCGATAAATTGGAGGAACTCGGCATACAGGAAAACGACACGGTGCAAATCTATGAACACGAATTCGACTACTGGAAATAAACGCGTACTCATTGCCATGAGCGGCGGCGTGGATTCGTCCGTCGCCGCTTTTTTATTGCAACGGAAGGGGTACGATTGCGCGGGCGCGATGATGAAGCTCTTCGACGGGGACGGAAGCTGCTGCTCCCTCGACGACGCCGAGGACGCGCGCGCGGTGGCGCAAGGATTGGGCATACCCTTCCATGTTTTCAATTTTACCGAAACGTTCAAGGAACAAATAATCGCGCGCTTCGCCGCCATGTACCGCATGGGACGGACGCCGAACCCCTGCATCGATTGCAACCGCTTCGTTAAGTTTGAAAAATTTTTACACCGCGCGGAGGAACTCGATCGGGACTATATCGCTACGGGCCATTACGCGCGCGCCGAAAGGGACACGAACGGACGGTTCCTGTTAAAAAAAGGCTTGGATAATACCAAAGATCAAAGCTATGTGCTGTACGCCATGACGCAACGGCAATTATCCCGCACGCTGTTCCCGCTCGGGGGCTTGACCAAAGACGCGGTGCGAAGATTAGCCGCGCAAGAAGGCTTTATCAACGCGAAAAAACGCGACAGCCAGGACATATGCTTCGCGCCGGACGGCGATTACGCGGGGTTTATCGAACGGTATGAAGAAAACGGGGCAACTTCTGACCTAGTAGGTCAGAAGTTAAGCGGGGATTTTATCGACACGGAGGGCCGTTTTTTAGGTAAGCATCGCGGCCTCATCCACTACACCGTCGGCCAACGCAAGGGCCTGGGCATTTCCGCGCCGCATCCCCTGTACGTGTGCGCGTTGGATGTTGAAAACAACAATGTAATCCTCGGTAAGTCCGAGGCGCTCTTTTCAAAGACACTAACCGCCGACGAAATCAACTTGATCCCCTTCGACGCGCTCCCCTCCCCCATGCGCGTAACGGCGAAAATCCGCTACAGTCACACGCCGCAACACGCAACGGTACGGCAAACCGATGACGATCAACTGTACGTCGAATTCGACCAACCCCAACGGGCGATAACCCCCGGGCAAGCCGTGGTTTTGTATGATGGCGATACCGTAATCGGCGGGGGGACGATACGCGGTTAACCTGTATAAACATAAAAACGACAGCTATGGTTTCCCAAAACTGCCGTTTTTATTGTGTTATTGCGATACGCCTATATTAAATTTTTAATTCCCCAAGCATATCCCATATCTGTTCCGGCGAAACGCCGATAGCATTGATGTTTATTATAATGCCATCGAAAAGAACGCTGAAGTACATTTGTCCGCCATCTCTCCCTTGTCTCCCTTGAAGTACCCGCGCTTGTACAACTTCAAGCGTAATTTCTTCCGCTCGGAACACAGGGCCATGTACATATTCGCGCAGTTCCTCCGGCACAGAATCAAAGAGCGGTATCGAATATAACGACATATCGTATTTTTCATGTTCCGCCGGGGAAACAATCCGCTTAAAATCATCGCTCGTCGCTTTTGAAACGCGCCAGTCGAAATTGTTGAGCCCGTCAGTCCACAGAACGGAAAGGCTGTTATAATCTTGGTTAATGAACCTTTGCGCTGATTCAAAGTTAAACCTTGACGGGACGTTATTTGGCAGATACACGCCGAAATCAGGGTCGGAATGGGCTTCGGCAAGCGACAGCCGTTCATTGCGCAATTCGGGGATGACAGGGTTATCAAGAACGCTTAAATCCGCTGCGCCGTTACTGATTATCGCGTTGACAAGTTCGGTAAGGCGGTTAATCCCGTGTTCGCCCGTTGCGCTGTCGTGCAGGGATATTTTATACGCAATATCGCCTATCATAAACGAAGCATGGTACATCGCGGTATCGTCCTGCCCGTAGTCAAACATTCCGGCTGTAACTATAGCACCGTGGACTTCCGATGTAACCGGTTCCGGATTATTATATATAACGTCCTCCGCGATACTGCCGCGGGCTATTCGGATAGCCGTAAGCCCGTAAAATTGATTATAGACTGCTATGTTACCGTCAGCCGACAATTCATGTATTGCTACATCAAACAATAAGCCGTCGCCGGAATAATTCGCTGTTGCCTCCACACCGCCGGGGAAAATATCCGATAAGTTTGGAAACACGGCTTCAAGCTGCGATTCGGTTAAGCTGTACCAAAAATGCCCCGGAATAAGAATGCGTGACGGCATTAACGAATCCGCTTTGTTTAATGTAAGGGTGTACATCGTGTTATTTTGCGAAGGTTCCGGTAATGTACTGTCCAAGGTTGAGCCATGACCGCTATCTCCCGGCGCGTTAACGGTTTGCCCGTCACCATTAGGGCTCGTTATGGGATTGTTAAACAATCCGGGGATCGCCAACATACAGAACATAAACATAGCCGTGCAAGCCGCGGCGGGCATTACCCATTTAATCCATGCCGTTCTTTTGCGTACCGCTTTGGTTCGGGGAGCGGCTCTTTCAACAAATTCATTGTCGATGCCCCCGATTAACCTTGCTATTTTATTATTTTTCACATGAAACCCTCGCTTTCAAGTTTTTGCTTTAACCGTCCGCGCATACGGAATAATATCGAAGCGACTTTGTTCGCTTTGCACCCGTATTCGTCGGCGATTTCGTTTACGTTATGGAAGTACCAATAACGCTTGACGAATATATCAGCACTTTCGGTCGGTTCTGAACGCAGGAAATCGTTTATCGACTTCACAAGCTCACCGACACCGGTTGCTTCCGGCGCGGGAATTTCCGCAAGTTCTTCCAAAGCCGCTTCCATACTGCCGCCGCCGCGTTTTTGCGAATGTGCCGCTTCGTATCGGTCAAGAGCGAGATTGCGGGTTATCTTACCCAAAAACGCTTTAAGCCTTGACGGTTTTTCGGGCGGCATTGCTTTCCACGCGCGAAGAAGCGTATCGTTGACGCACTCGTCGGCATCTTCGGCGTTATACAGAATGTTTTTGGCAATTATCCGGCAGTACCCTCCGAATTTTCGCTTGCACTCGGTCAAAGCGTCCTCTGACCGCTGCCAAAACAATTCTATAATCTTGCTGTCGTCCATTCCGCGCACCTCCTTCCTTACATAAAATATCCCGCCTCATTTTCATAGACGGGATATTTTGTGTCATATTGCGTGGGTTGTTAAAATATTTATTCTACATAGTGCCGTCCCATTCGGCAAGACCTGTCCCCATGTTGAAATTGCCGGACGGAATAACGAATTGGTCTGTAATCGCAATCACTTCGTCTTTAGTGAAGTCAGACGTGTGCTTCACAAATACCCTGCGAATTGTGTCCTGCGGATATTTCGCAAGGGCAGCGTTCAATCCGGCAACATCGATGTATCCGTTGCTGCTTGAAAGTACAATCGGGTCAAATGTCAATTCCCAATTAAACAGCGAAAAGCCGACTTGCCCGCTGCCGTCCTTGAACATATAGATGGTAATGGTATCATCAACCGGAGCAGGGATTTGTTGCGCCACATACCGCGCTACATACCGCGCTCCAACATCCGCAAAAAGCGGAACGGATGATTCAACGAATACTAACGTACGTTCATAAATCATATCGCTGTCATTAAGAACCTCAAATCGCGCAACCATTTCGCCGTTCTCGTAATGAATCAGCAGTTCGCCATCTGTAAATGTGTAAAAATTCGGTTGCCTCATCATAAAACTGCTGATTGGCGGCGTTGCAAGTATTGCCGTGCCGTCCAAAAACAGCGTTACGGACAACAGGCGTTCCATTTTTTGTCTATCCGTTGCGTTTTCAAGAATATACTGTTGCAACGGGGATTCGGGCGGGTGGCTGCTCATTATTCTCCACACATCCTCATTCCGGCTTTCGGCGATAAACAAAAAGTCGCGGTCATGACCCCTCAACTCATATACAAGCCATGTGCTGTATTCGTCGTCGGCAATCCCGATTCGGTTGCCGCGCCGTACTCCCGTCATTGGTGTCACATGATAAACAGATTCATTCCAAATCAACTTCATATCACTAAAAAAGGTAGCCGGATTTTCTTCGTAAACTATCCTCATTCCATACAAATTATCGTTCTCAAGCGATATTGCCGAAGTACGGTTCAGCGCAAGCCCAACACTTAACACCGAAGCCAATATTACCGCCGCAAGGATAATTACCCGTGACGGTTTGCGGAAGTTCAGCACATTCTTAATCCGCTGCTTCACGCCGCTCTCGCCGAAAGCGAGAGGGCTTCCGCCGATGATACGCCGCCCGGTTGCCAATGCCAGCAGTGAACGCGAATAATCCTTTTGAACGCCATCGCCCGTTTCTTTCAAAACGCGCTCGTCACAAGATAACTCCATATCAACACCCATCAATAGGAAAGCAACCCAAGCAAGCGGATTGAACCAATGCAAGCATAAGATGAAATACGCTCCAAACTTTACGATATGGTCGCGCCGTTTAATGTGCGTTTGTTCATGGAGCAGGATATATCCGCGTTCCTGTGCGGATAATCCAATCGGCATATAAATTTTCGGATTAAACACGCCAAGAACGAACGGCGATTTGATGTTGTCGGCTTCATATATATTCGCTTCTGTATGAACCGCTCCGCGCATTTTTTGTTTGAGGATGAAATAAGAAACCACGCCGTAGAGTACCATAATAACCGCACCGACAATCCAAGCATACGCGCCGATTGCCGTCCAAACTTGCAACGGGTTCACGCTGTCACCAATTATGGGAGCGGGAAGGACACCGCTGACCGCGTTGTTCATAAACGGTATGCCGCTGTCAATGCGCGGTACAAGCTGCATGGCAATGTCCATTGGGATAGGCGCGGCATTAAATGGCATTAAACTTAATATACTTTCGATGGAAAAAGGGAATACGAGCCGGAACCCCGCCACCGCCCATAGGCAATAAGAGATTATTTTCGGCGCTTTTTTAAGCGGCAAACGCGCAATACAAATCGCGGCAATAACAAACGCCCCGGTCAAGCTCATATTTAAAACAGTAAGAAATATATTATCCACTACATATCACCGCCTTTGTGTTCATCTATCAGACGTTTTAGTTCTGCCGCTTGTTCCTCGGATATTCCACGGCCGCCGAAAAATGAAGCAATAAACTTCGGCAGCGAACCGCCGAACGTGTCCTCAACATATCCGCGGCTCCGGCGGGCGATTAACTCGTCGCGGGTAAGCACCACCGATACATTCGCGTTTTCGTTTTTGAAAACACCCTTGTCGCAGAGTTTTTTCAAGACTGTGTAAGTCGTTGTTCTTTTCCAATCCATTTCCCGGTCAGCGATTTGGGTCAGTTCCACCGAAGTCAACGGGGCTTCCCGCCATATCAAAGCCGCGAGTTTTTCTTCCGCGGCGGTTAGGTTTATGTGCTTGCTCATACCCTTCCTCCTTTGTCTAAACGTATTAGACTGAACATAGTCTAACACGCTTAGACAAAAAATGCAATCGGTTTTGTGATGCCCGGCTAATAAAAAACCGAATAATGTTTGTTTAACGTGAGGGATATCCGCAAGGATGTCCCTTTTATATATAAAAACTTCACCCTGCCGGACATCTTGTATGCTGTGACATTTTCTAAGAAAATGTCTGAACAAATGTCCGGACATGCGTGTTATACTCGCGCTACAGCAAACGACCGAGGCAGCCATGAGCCAAGGACGGGTTTCGCCAACTCCGTAAAGCCCCGCGCTTCAATCGGACCGCACCGCGCCACGCCGGCTTTTCCTCAACATCTGCTGTAATCTGTAACACCCCGTAACACCGCTATACCCCACGGAAGGGGGTAGTGTATCCGACCAAGAGCTCAGTCGAATATATCACCCAAGACGTCACCCTCCGAAAGGCACGGCACCAAGCCCTCATGAGGCAATGCAACGCAATCGGGTACCCGAACACATAAAATAAAAACAAGCGATTTAACGCAAAAAGGTTAGCTTGCCGTGGTTATTTCATGGCGAGCCAACCTCTTTTTATATTACGTTGTTTATATATACAACGGCATACAGCGGCAGGTTTATTAATCCGTCCTGTTCCTTATAATCAGCCATGGAACTCCTTACGGAGGTTTTGGGGTTATATTTTTCCCTGTATAATTTAAGGCTCTTTGCTTGTAGGTTAATTTCTGCCTTTACTTCAAGGGGGATTACCTCGTTCCCGTTATCGAGGATAAAATCCACCTCCGCACTTCCCCTGTCGTTTGTCCAGTAATACGGTCTTATGTTCCTCAGCGTTTTTAATTGTTGAAGGACATATTGCTCCGTTAAGGCTCCTTTAAACTCCTTAAACAAATCATTGCCGTCGAGCAAAACATTTTGCCTTAGCCCTGTCATACATGAAAGCAAACCCACATCCAATAGGAACAATTTAAACGTTTTTAAATCCTCATAAAATTTTAACGGTAGGTTCGGCGTCATCGCCTTATATACATGATGGATTAATCCGCAATCGGAAAGCCACAACATGGCGAGTTCATATTCCTTCGCCCGCGCACCCTCTTTGATTAGCCCATAAATAAACTTCTTATTTTCTTTGGCAAGCTGCGCGGGTACACTGTTCCACAACATACGTATACGCGGGACGATTTCGTTTGGGGCATGTTTTGAAAAATCCTGTTCATAAGCGTTTAATATCCGTTGTTGGATTTCCCGTACTTCAATAAAGTCCTTATTTTCCAAAAAATGCAGTACGGCTTCCGGCATACCGCCGACATAATAATAATATTTCAACAAGTCAATGTATTCCTGTTTAAACGTCGAAACCATCGTATAATCATTTTTTTCCAGTAGTTCCGCGTACCGTTCTTTACCCATTGCCTTCATAAATTCCGAAAAGGACAAAGGGTATAAATCCATAAACTCAATTTTGCCGACCGGGAATGATGTGCCTTGATGCAAGGCAACACCGAGCATTGATCCCGCGCATATAATTTGATACTGCGGCGCGTTTTCGTAAAAATATTTAAGTGATGTCAACGCTTTCGGGACTTCTTGAATTTCGTCAAAAATAATAAGCGTATCGGCGGGATTAATTTTTTTACCCGAAAATAACTCCAAACCCATGATTATACGTTCCGCGTCCAAGTCCGTGTCGAACAATCCCTGCATACGCCGATTATTATCGAATGAAATATAAACGGTTTCGGCGAATGCTTCACGCCCGAATTCTTTCATCAGCCATGTTTTACCGACCTGCCTTGCACCGCGGATAATCAAAGGCTTTTTGTTGGCCTTCGCTTTCCATTGGTATAGTTGCTCCATTGCGGTACGATACATAAAATCACCCCGTCCATCGTGTTTTGTTAATTACACCACAAACGTACAAAAAATACAACGACTTTTGCAGGTTACAGTACAGTTTTTACGACGACATTATGGCGATTATAACAAAAAGAGCCTGTTTGCCATTGATAATAATACAGCACACAAGCGTTTCTTCATCATGTTAACACCCCTTCCCTTAATTTTTCGCTAAGTATAAAAGCACGTTCACTATACATGAGAGCCTTCATCTTGTTTTTCTTACGGTAGTGGTCGCACATTATTTTATAATATTTAATTAAAACTAAATTAACATGATGATGTTGAAACTTGGGTATGGCTATATTTTCGATATATTCCGGGGATGCATTATTTTCCATCGTCATCGAATGTCTTGTCGCATTATATAAGATGTTGTGATACGTCCCTTCCTTTTCGATTTTAATACATTGATCTAAACATTCGATACCTTTATCGATTTGCCCATCTGCCAGTAAAATAATTGATTTATAATATAGGTTGTTAGCATATGACGACTTATTTTCGTCAATGTAGTTAAACGATATATCGATATTTTTTTTAGCATTATCATAATCATCCATTTTTAGATAAGCTAACGCCATTTGCCGATATATTTGGCTCATTAATTTACTTTCGTTAACATTTTTTCTTTCTTCACGAAGGCAGCCATTAAGTATTTCAAGTGCCTCCCGTGTTTTATTGATTGCGATTAAATTTTTTACCAACATGAACCGCCTGTTGTTGTCATTTGAATGGTTCTTTTCTTTATTCGCTTGTTTTTGCGATTCCTCGATGTATTCAATGGCTTTTGAAGCAAAACCCATTTCTGTAAGACATCTGCTAATATTAAAATATATCCCTTCATTGTTAGTATTTAATGACGAACCCTTTTTTTCAGCTTCTAAAAATATATTGTACGCTGTTTTATAATTAAACGCATATAATTCATTGATACCGATTTGTCGCATAAACCAATAAGCCTGTTCATCGTTAAAGCCTTCTGCGTTTTGCTTGAGTTGATCCATTATACTATTATAGGTTTCCATTTCGTTTGTTAAACGGTAATATGCCAGACTGAATATGGTATATAGATTTTTAATTTCATCGGAAGTTGTCAGT
The DNA here is from genome assembly GCA_009780585.1 of Defluviitaleaceae bacterium. Classification (GTDB taxonomy): domain Bacteria; phylum Bacillota; class Clostridia; order Lachnospirales; family WQUN01; genus WQRX01. Next base: position 53,766 of record WQZS01000012.1, read on the forward strand.
TCCGCACAACGCGCCAGTTGGGGTTTCCACTCCTTTGCTTCACTTACTTCATTCGATGATATTTTATCTTTCCATTCATGTAATTTTTGTATAAATTGCGTTTCTTCCTTTTCGATTAATGGAAGAAGGGGTGCGTTTATCGCATCCTTAAACGTTTTTATATAATATGGTTTGATCGGTCTGTTTCCGTTTTCAATTTGATTGATATGGGACCGTGAAACTCCCATCATATCGGCCAATTTTTGCTGGGTAAGGTTCAATTTTAATCTGATGCACTTCATCTTTTCCCGCATATCCATCGTTTTCAATCCTTTGCGTGTACTATTTTATTGCTTGATGCGCCAAAAATATATATGTTTACCCCAATTAAGGAAACATGCCAAAACCATTGAAAAATAAGGATTTTTGTTTTTATTAATCGTTGGACACATCTTGGTCACATTTTATATAAGGTGATTTTATCGTTTTTTTGTTACGACGGCGACCGATTTATTGGAAATTTATGTACGTACAAATGACAATGTGTTACATCGCAACCATTGCCTTATGTCTTTATTATGTATATTATAACAATGGGTGGTCAATATGAAGAAAATATTTTTGATCATAAAGGCATTCGCGACCGCTGCGGTTGCCTTTTTATGTTTTTCCTCTTGCGGGAGAAGCGACCCCACCGGACCCGAAGGCCCCGTTATCCCCCGTGAGAACGGGGCCTATGTGGTCCCCGTATCGCCGATAAACGGAAACAACCCGGGCCATCAAACCTCTACCCGCCCCGGCGTTGCGCTGCGCGTACCCGAGGTACGCCCCGGGTTGGGGGGACTCCCCATCACATGGGGGTTTAACCCTGTTATGTATGGCGAATCCGGTTTAAGCGGCAATATCCAGCGATTACACACCTTGAATAATCAAGGCAATTCTGACCAAATCAGGCCCATCACGGTGGAAACCTTTTTAAGCAATTATTTCGATGTACAACTTCTGGGTGTTTATGTACCCAATGTATTCCTTATGCCGCGGCCCCGTCCCGATATTTTTTTGATTGACGTCACGCACGCGCATGTACCGGGGCTTGCCCGTACCATTCCCGAGGAAATGATACGCCGCTACGCCCCCAACTACGCTTTATTACTGGACATGAACAACGGATGGGAAATAAGCCGCGCGGCTAACGGGGAACAGTTCGCGCTCAATACATTTAACGCTTACCACTACGACTTGGATATATTTTCGGTGTACCGGTTGGATTGGTTGGAATGGATGGATATCGACTTACCGGGATTGGGAAATATAACACGGGTAGCTGAGGGTGTGTACTTTACGCCCGAATCGTTTACTTTAAATGAATTCCTTTGGGTGATGGATTCGTTTTCCGTTGAATTACCAAACCCTGTTGAATTGAGGTGGCAAAACGATGAATTAAGTCATTATCAGCAAAATTGGGGTGCCGAAGTTATCCAAGCCGCCCGTGAACGCACATGGGCGGTGGAAATTAATGGATTTGGTGATATTTTCCATTCGATTGCCCCTATATTGGGCATGTTCGGCGTCAATACAAGCATTATGGAAGAAAACGGGGAGGCAGTACCTTTCTTTGCAACCCGCGCTTATAGGGATGCATTAATATTTTTGGAAGACCTTGCCGCGCGCGACGCGTTATTTTTCCACATGAAAAATCATTTTCGCTTTCCGGATCAGTACCAAGCCTTTACAAATGTATTTTTCCGTATAGGTTGGGCATCCGTGCGCACGCAGGATTTATTTCAAGTCATTACCCGGTCACAATCGGTTGACCCAACCCGAAGGTTTTTAATTACGCCTCCGGAAACCGGCACCTTCGGCAACAGGGGTGTCGGATTGGTTCAGAACAGCAGCCCTTTTAATCCCGATGGAAACGTATGGGTAATCGCCGAACATGTAAATGACGATACGTTGTCCCGTATATTAAATATGTTTGATACCATGTCGTTTGATCCCGAAGTGTTCGCGATTACCGCTTATGGCTTTTATAAGGAATCACCCTATTTTATAACCGGATACAGCAGTCAACACGGAATAGGATTCGGAGGCCCGCCGGACGGTTATTCAGGTTTATTATCGGATTATAATCGCTTTACGTGGGTCGGTGAACCTTACGGTTACGATTCCCACATAAATATGTTGCGTCCTCCGGTTAATACATTGTATGAGGGTTTATTTTACACCGGCATCCAAAACGGAATCGCATTTCCGCAGCGTTTCCTCGGGGAATACGAAACCGTCACCCACTTTGCACAAAGCTCCCCGGGTATGCGGCTCAACATACCGCCCGCCCGCGAAGATGTGCGGAATGACTTCGCTGCCGAACGGGCCCGCTTGGATGAAGTGTATTGGAATACCTTAATGGGTGAATGGGTATGGGAATCGGAGTTGCGGGAATGGGACGCGGGCTTGGTGATTTTATACCTGGCCGATGTATTGCGTGGGGAAGTAAGCGTATCGGAAACCTGGGACAACTATATAACATCCCTCAACGCTTACGGCTTGCAAGCGTACATCGCGTTGTTCTCACAGTTCCCTAATACGGATTAGAGGTGAAGGTATGAACAGGATTATTAAAGTATTCGCGTTCGTTGCGGTTGCCTTTTTGTGTTTGTCCTCCTGCGGGAGAAATGAAACAAGCATAAATGATTTATCCGGCCCTGTCCTCCCGCGGGATGATATGACCCACGGAGCCACCGCGTCGCAACGCGGGAACGATGAATTCCAAGGATTATCTAATTCCGGGTTTATCGAACCCGCGGTCAGGCCCCATGTAACAAACATCCCCATCATATGGGGATACAACCCCGCCATGTTCGGTTCGGATACCATCCTGGCTACGTTAAATATTGGGGAAGCAATCCATCGAAATCATAATTTTCAAATTTTTAGCCCCGTTGTGCAAAATGCGTTAAACCGTCATTTTAACGTTCAGCTTGAAGGCATACATGTAACAAACATATACCATACGGGCAGATGGAGCGCTGATTTACTGGCAGGCATCGACCGGAACCCCCATGCCGATATTTATTTGGCAAACCCGTTGGCTTCAAATTTATCGGGGCTTACCCGTACCATCCCCGATGAAATGATACGGCGGTACGCCCCCAACTACGCCTTATTATTGGACATAAACGACGGATGGGTTATAAGCCGTTCGGCTGACGGGGAACAGATGGCACTCAATACCTTCGATGCATATCATAACGATTTGGACCTATTTTCGGTATACCGATTGGATTGGCTGCAAGATTCACTCTTCCCCATGCCGGGTTCGGGTAATTTGACGCAATTGGCCGAAGGGGTTTATTTTTCTTCCGAGTCATATACATTTCATGAATTTACAGTAATTATGGATATCTTTACCCACAACAGACCCAACCCCGGCAGCGCCCCGCCCTATCATTTTAATGAACAGTTTGAAGCAATGGGACGTGACAGGGCATGGGGTATGGAAGTTAACTTAAATGCCGACCTTTTCCAGGCAGTCGCTCCTATTTTAGGTATGTACGGCGTTAACACCGGCATCATGGAGGAAAATGGAGCTGCCGTTCCCTTTTTCGCAAGCCTTGCCTACAGGGACGCGTTGCTCTTCCTTGAAGAATTGGCCGCAAACGAATCGATATTTAACTACGGCGGTTCGGGGCAGCATGAACTTTTCACATGCGGATTTTTCCGTATTGGCTGGGCGGCGGTTAGAACGCGTGATTTATTCGATGTTATCGGCGAAGCGCGTCAAAACAACCCGAACGGTATGTTCCTCATTACCCCGCCCGAACATGGGCCTCTCGGCAACCGCGGAGTGGGATTATCACAGGGAAGCAGCCCGTTTAATGCAAACGGTACGGCATGGGTAATCGACGCGGATGTTGATGACGATATGCTTTCCCGTATATTAAATATATTCGATGCCCTATCCTTCGACCCCGAATTTATTGCGTTAACCGCTTACGGTTTTAACAATATGTCACCTTTTTACAGGACGGCGGACAGCAATGATTATGACAGGGTGCTTTTTAACAACATACCCGTAACGGAGAACGAAAGGGTCGGAATGTCACGTTTTATATGGAACGGCGATCCTTTTGATTCAACCATAACAATCAGGCGTCCTTTAAACATAATGATGCGTGAAGGCGTCTTTTTTACCGGCATTGTTGACGGAATCAACTGGGAGCAACGCTTCCTCGGCGGGTTCGATGCTGTCAACCGTTTCGCGCAAAGCGACGCGGGTATGCGGCTCAACCTTCTTCCCTCACGCGAAGACGTACGTAACGTTTTCGCCGTTCAAAGAACGTCCCTGGACGAACAGTATCGGCACATCCTATTGGGGGAACAAGGGCTGGTAACGCAATACATTGTCGATGTATTGATCGGGGATATATGCGTTGTATCCACCTGGGACGGCTACATCGCCTCCCTCAATGCCCACGGCTTGCAAGAGTACATCGCGTTGTTCTCGCAGTTCCCTAAAACCGCGGGATAATTTATTTTTATCCTCCATCCAAAACCCCGCAACAAAAAAACAGGGAGTATTTCTACTCCCCGTTCATGGCTGATGTTAGTGCTTGTATCCGCTCCAGGGGGAACGGCGGGTTGCTTAGCGGTTTTAGCGCAACCGACATTAATTTCAACGGGCTGTCGTCGGCAGCGATGCGGTTGGATGAAATGTGACCGCAGATTTTACAACGGTGGATGACAGCCCATTCGCCGTCTTTACGTACCCACACGCCGATTGCCTCCATGGAGCCGCCGCAATCGGCCTTGCGGTCGCCGGGCGTAATGTCGAGGTGTTGGCTGGACAGGCAGTTGGGGCAATGGTTGCGGTGGTCGGAGCCTGCGCCCGCGGGATATACATCGTAGCCGCAGGTCTTGCATTTAAAGCCTTCGTTGCAAGGGTTGTGTTTGTAATAACCCTTCATGTACTGCTTTCGTTTGTTTTCACGGTTCAGATGAATTCCTCCACAAGATAAAGTTGGGTGTTCTCAACTTTTTTGGAGGTTTGGCAATCGAATGTTAGCAAACCTCCCGGTTCGCGACACTTCTCTCATTACGTTTAAACATAGAACACGTTCCTCTCTAATTTGGAATAAAAAAGACGCGGTGAGTATACCGCGCCTTATGGGTGATAGATAGAGTATAATCAAATTTTATCTGTTTACGTTGCTATACCGTATAGGAATATCCCCGCGATGGCCAAGCACGCCAGCATCATAAGTATATTAATGAAGAAGTCCCAACGCTTGGAAAAGCGTCTTTTTTTTGTTCCGGAAGCATCGAGGCCGTAGCCCTTAACGGATGGGGCGGGGAAACCGACGGGGAGGGGTTTATTGTTTTTTACCATGTAATTCTCGATGATCTTTTCCGCTTCGGCCACCATGTCGATGGGGATTTGATGCCCGGGTGCGTGGGGTTTTACGATGAAGATGGCTTGGTCGTACCATTTGTTGGCGTCCCCTTGGATGAGGATTACCCGTTCGGCTGTTGTCATTATATACCCTCCATCGTACAATTGGTTTATTAAAGAAAATTTTCGCCAAATATAAGGAGGCTTATACCATGTCGGCTATCGAACAGAACCGCCGCTTCATGCATTGCCCGTCTTTTAAGGAAAAGATGGCGGAAAGTGACCAGTCTAAGGAAATCCCCGCACCGCCGTTCCACAATGACGCTTTACCGGACCCCATTAAGCTCACCCCTTTTACGGGCCAGCTCCCCTGCCCCGCTTATGAGGATTTGCTGGACAACCGCCGTTCCCTGCGCACGTACGACGCGGAAAAACCGCTGACGCAGGAACAGTTGTCCTTTTTGTTATGGAGCGCGCAGGGGATACAATTTACGCGGGGACATTCGAGCCTGCGCCCCGTACCGTCGGGCGGCGCGCGCCACCCCTTTGAAACGTATGTCGCCGTGCGCTTCGTCAGCGGTATCGACCCGGGATTGTACCACTACACGCCGCAGACGAACATCGGCGAAAAAAAAGCCGCCATCGGACGGATATGTGACTTCGACTTCGAAAATAAAATCACACCGATGCTTGTGGGCCAAAGCTGGGCAGCGAAAGCACCCGTTGTGCTGTTCTACACCTGCGTACCTTACCGCGCGGAGTGGCGTTATGTGGATATGGCGCACCGCGTCATGCTCATTGACCTGGGGCATTTGGGGCAGAACGTGATGCTTTCGGCGGCGGCGCTGGGCTTGGGGAGCTGCTGTATGGCGGCGTACGACCAGGCGCTGTGCGATGAAGTATTGGGCTTGGACGGCATAAACGAATATACGGTTTACGCTATTTCCGCGGGTGCGGCGAAATGACGCGCTATATTTGCAATCCCCTCCCGCTGCCCTACCGTTATCAAGTAAAGGAATGTGGTAAAAACGACGTAAGGATGTTCCGCGAAGCCGCGGACCCCACGTTGATACGGTTTAAGGATTATTTTTACCTGTTCGTGTCCATGAGCGGCGGTTATTGGTATTCGAAGGATTTATACGATTGGAGGTTTAAAGAAACACCCGAGCTGCCTAATTATGACTACGCCCCCGATGTGCATGAAGTGAACGGGCGCGTTATCTTCAGCGCGTCGCGGGGGGACAAGCCGTGTACGTTCTACGCGAGCGCGGACCCGTTGAACGAACCGTTTGCACCCGTCGCTTCGCCGTTTGTCTTTTGGGACCCCGCGTTGTTCCAAGACGACGACGGGCGCTTATATTTTTATTGGGGCTGCGGAAACGAGCATCCCCTATGGGGCGTGGGAATGTGTGCCGATACATTCGAACCGATAGGCGAAAGGGTTGCCGTAATGAAGGCGCGGCACGATATCCACGGCTGGGAACGCATCGGCGAAAATAACCAAAATCCGCACGACCACCCTTACATCGAGGGCGCGTTCGTGAATAAAGTCAACGGAAAATATTATTTACAATATTCCGCGCCGGGTACAGAGTTTAACGTATACGCCAACGGCGTGTATGTGGCTGACATGCCGCTGGGGCCGTTCGAATACCAACGGCACAATCCATTTTCGTCACGGCCGGGCGGTTTTATCACGGCGGCGGGGCATGGCAGTACCGTACAGGATTTTGACGGCAATTGGTGGCACATCGCCTCCATGCGCATCAGCGTCAATGAAATATTCGAGCGGCGGCTGGGGTTATACCCGTGCGATTTTGACGCGGATGGGATCAAGCATTGCAACCAACATTTCGCCGATTACCCCTACGCGCTGCCCGAAGGTAAGCGCGGGGACATAGGCCGCACCGCACCCGTGTGGAATCTGCTTTCCTATAACAAGGAAGCGGCGGCATCGTCGCACCAAGCGGGGCACGGCCCGGAAATGGGGACGAACGAAGACATCCAAACATGGTGGGCACCGGACCCAATCGACGCGGCCCCTTGGTATCAATTGGATTTGGGCAGCGTATGCAGGGTACACGCGGTACAGGTCAACTTCGCCGATCATCAAACGATACCCCCGGCGGATTGGCACGATCCGTCCATCGTTACGTACGGGCGGCGTATCTATCAGGACTTGGGCGGTATTACGTTTTTATTGGAAGGCTCGGCAACCGGGGCGGACTGGGTTACCTTAAAGGATTCCCGCCACGCGCCGCGGGACAATCCGCATGACTTTGTCGTATTGGACGGGGCGCAGGATTTCCGTTTTGTCCGTATTTCCCATATTTCCCGCGAGGCAGCCGGAGCGGCGGCGATCAGCGGACTCCGCGTATTCGGCATGGGTAACGGCACACCGCCCGCTAAAACCGGAGCCATAAAAACGGAACGTTCCGACGGGGGGATGGACGTATTTTTATCATGGCCGCCAAGCAAAGGAGCCGACGGTTACAACGTGCGCTACGGCATCGCGGCGGATAAATTATATAACAGTTGGCAATTATTCGGCAAAAATGAATTGAACCTTTCCTTTTTGAATAAGGGAACAGATTATTATATCGCCGTAGACAGCTTCAACGAAAACGGCGTAACCGCGGGCGATGTCCTTCGGGTGTAACCAATGGGCGAAAATAAAAAACGCGCGGTTATTTCCTATTTGACCATCGTTTTCCTGGCGCTGGCCTTCATTTTCGTGGGCAACCGTATAATCGGATACGCACCGGAGGAAAGCGGTGAGGCGTATGTCTACCGCGCGCGCGTAGTTTCGGTCGTAAGCGAACAAGAGCATATCACCGCGGATGAAGTTTGGCGGTCCATCGTCTTTGAAGCGCGGATAACCGAACGAGGTGAACGGCGCGGCGAAACGGCGCAGTTTACGCAAAATGTACGGGGACACTTCCTGGAGCGGTTCCCGCGGGCGGCGCAAGCGGGTGACCGTATTATGCTGGGCCTTTCTCCCCAAGGCGCATGGAACTTCATCGATTACGTACGCATCCATCAAATCGTCATCCTGGGTAGTGTGTTCGCGGCGTTGATTTTAATCTTCGGGCGGAGCAAGGGTTTTAACGCGCTGCTGGCGTTGGGTTTGACCGCGGGCGCGGTATTTTTGGTATTTATTCCCTCGATTTTCGAAGGGTATAATATCTATGTGTCATCGATCGTCGTGTGCGTTTATACCGTTTTAATAACGTTGTTTATCATCAACGGCGTTTCACAAAAGACCGCCGCCGCCATAACGGGCTGTTTGGGGGGCGTCGTGGCCGCGGGGTTGCTCACGTTCATCATGAACGCCGCGATGATGCTGACCGGGATCACCCAATCGGAATCCATCCACTTGTTACACTTAACCGCGACACCCATCAATTTAAACGCCATCATCTTCGCAGGGATCATCATCGGCGCGGTGGGCGCCATCATGGACATGTCGGTATCCGTCTCGTCTTCCCTGTGGGAAATAAAAATTAAAAAGCCCGATACGGACTTCCAAGAAATTCTCAAATCGGGCATACAAATCGGTAAGGATATACTGGGCTCGAATATCAACACGTTGATACTTGCGTATATCGGGAGCTCGCTGACTATTATCTTGATCTTCCTCGGCTTTGACGTTTCGATCTTCCGCCTGATGAACCGCGAGCTGATCATCGTGGAATTATTAAAAGCCATCGTCGGCAGCTTCGGTATCTTCCTTACGATGCCGCTGACGGCGTTCGTGTGCGCGGTGCTGTACACCCGTAAAAAAGAAGAGGTTATCGAAATATACTCACCCTTCGATTAAGGGTTTGCCAAAAACCCGTCCATCCAAAGGATGCGTTCCTCGAGGAAGTGAATCAAAAAATCTACTTGCCCGCGGAAGGTATCGATTGCCACGATATTGCGCGGGTTGGGCCAAACATAGCGGCCCATGATGGGCCAATGCTCGAAATTTCGTTCAAAATTGTCCGCGTACACTTCCGCGAGGAAGTCCACGCGTTCGATCGTTTGCCGCACGTATGTATCCCGTATCCCCTGCCAGCGTTCCGCAACCGCTTCACGGAAGGCGGGCATTTGCATCAACGCGCGGAACCATATGTTAACCGATGCCGCCCATACACCCTGCGGGCTGTATCCGCCCTGGTACGCGTGCCGTCCCTGGTAATACGCGTTGCCCGCGGAAATATCGAAATCCCACACGGGGCCCATCGCCAAACGCCGATCGCTCCCTTGGCCCGTTATCGTCATAAACACACTTGAAAATCCTACGTCCTGGTTCTTGAACAATTCCTGTACCAAATAAAAATCCACGAAGCTCTCCTTACATATCAAATCGAATACCGCTTCGTCCTGCCGAAACATATGCGCTTCCGCGTTGGCGATAAACCGCCGCACGTATTCCGCGTGGCTTTCGGTACGCACGCGCGAGCGCGGGTAGCGGATTTGATAATGCCTGGAATTGACGGTAACGAAGTCCAAGCCGCGTACGGCATCCCCTTCCGTTTGCCGATGGTCGAATTGGATGAAGTATTCGCTAATATACGGGTCGGCGTGGCCTTGCGCTTGTACCCGTCCCGGACCGACCTCCGGTTGGATGCAAAGCATATAAACCCCTTGATACAACCCGTTGATATACAAGTCCACGAAACGGGCATACGGGGCAAAGGCCATACCGTCGAGCATCCCCGCCAAATAATACGCGGCGTAATTGCGCATGAGGGTCTTGTCCGAATGGTTGGCGATCAGCGTCCAATTGCGGGCGGCATGGTCGCTGCACAGCATCGTCCGCGCTTCTTCGAGGCGGATCCGATAAGGCCGCTTGGGCAAACCCCACGAGGAATTGCCCCGCCCCCTGATTTGCGCGGCGATATCTTCGAACGTATAGGATTCGATGGTATTATCCATGGAAACGGACGCGTCCACCCAATCCGTGCGGTTGGAAATCGGGCGGCAGCCGGTATCGATAAACAAAGCGGGAAAAGGCAGCCCCAAACCCATCGGGCTTGTAGGTGCGGATATGTAAGGTGTATAATCACCGTTGTTTGTGCCTGTCCGATGCAGCACCCACGCAACAGCAAAGACCGCAACGGCCAAGGCCAAAACCAAATATTTTTTCATCTTTCCCCCAAAACATATAAAAGGAGTCACGCAACCCATGGGAAGATTCGAAACGCTTCGCGAAATGCTCGGCAATCCGCAAATGAGCTTAATGGAAGACGTACCACCCGCTTACATTGTATTAACGTTGGGGGTGGCTGCTTTTTGCGGATTGATCGTTTACCTCGTCTACCGCTATTTTAACCGAAATGTGCTTTACAATGAAAGTTTTAACCTACTTATCATTATGGTCAGCGTGGTGACCGCGTTTATCATCATCACCATCGGGACCAACCTTGTGCTGTCATTGGGTATGGTTGGGGCGCTGTCCATCGTGCGCTTTCGCGCGGCGGTGAAGGACCCGCTGGACGTGGGCTTCCTTTTTTGGGGTGTGGCGGCGGGGCTAACCGCGGGCGCGGGGATGCACACCGTCGCGCTCTTGGGTACGGCGTTTGTGGCGTTTATTTATATCACGTTCTTTTATATACGCTTGGATAAACGGGCGTTCCTACTAATTATCCGCTACGGCGCAACCGCGGAAGAAGCCGTAAACACGAACCTTTCCAAGCTCAAATATAAATTAAAGAATAAAACCCACGGCACCGGCTACACCGAGCTTACCGCGGAAATGAAGGTAAAGGAAAACGAATCCGCGTTCCTGGAGCCGTTGAGGGCGATCGATGGTGTGGAAAACGTGGTGTTGGTGGAATATACCGGGGATTTCGCGTAGAACATAAAATTATCCGGAAAAAGGTTGTACGTCGAGGTTGATACAAATGCAAGAAGCCCCAAACGGCTGATGTTTGGGGCTTTCTTTATTGTCGGGACTTGGTTTGGGATAAATTATTACTTTTTTTATAACGCAAACATGTGTCGCAACAATCATCTCCCCGCATAAGCGTTTTTGTTCTTATAAATTCTATATCAGAATTAAACCCCTCTACCATAAACCGGTCACGTTCACAATATGCGTAAAATATTTGTTCTGTCGTTCCGTGTTGTTTAGCGATGTTATGTAGCGGGCATTTCGTTACGATTTGCCGTACTCCCGATTCCGATTTTTCTATTGTAAACTCCATGCCTTGTGCCCGTGACGCTTCCCATGTATCTTTGACAAATGCTTCAATCGAATTATCCCCCAGTTCTTTAGCTTTTTCATTATAATACGAATGGGCTTCTTCCTCTTCTGCCTTTAGAAATACTTGGTAGGCTTCCTCCCCAAAATGCTCTTTCATAATTTTTAGTATCCTAGCTTTTTCCGTACATTCCCATTCCAGTATTTGTGAAAACTTTGATGACATATGGCATCCCCTTTTTGTACAAAATAAAAATTATCACCGATAAATCATACGTCGTGTTCTAATAAAGGTGGAAATAACGCTATAAATTATTGTTTTTATACAGTTCTTCTGCTTCATGCCAGTATTCTGGAAATTTACTTTGAAAAAAATCATAATAAGCATGAGTCGGATTGTTGAACAAGTCAACTCGTTTTATTTGATTGATAATTATTTCGCGTATTCGGTTATGGACAGATAATGGTCTTTCTTCAAATTTATCATATATAAAAGTACCTTTGCGTTCATAATCAAGGATTTTTTCGTACACATCGTCAACTGCTTCGTAATCTACAACGGGGACAATGTTTTTTGATGTGGAGCATGTTAAAACGCCGGAATTTGGGTCGATGTCATAATCACCAACACAACGATATATACATCCTTTCAATCCTTTGTATAGAAACTCCAACGCACCACTAAACATCTCTTGGAAAACCAAAACCCCATCATCACGGATATGAAGCATTGGCCATTTCGTACCTACACGCTTGTCGTCCCAAATATAATGCAACGCCAATTGCTTGCTAGTAGTGAGATATACGACTGGATTTTGCAAATTAGAAGTTGGTGACGCATACGGTTTTAATTCGGATAGTCCCATAATCGACGAACCATGATAATAATCCATAATTCCCCCAAGAATATTCATTTTACGCACGTACCACGCTTGCGATGGTACATAAGAGCGTAATACTTTGAATATAAAGTTACATCTGTTGGAATTATCGAGGTTAATGGTCATCGTAGTGACCTTTGCACGACAAGATAAACAATGCCTGACCGTCAGAAAAATAAACCAGCCTGTTCCCTTTGTTTATTTCACGAGAGAATCGCACCGGATTCTTGTAATGCCTTAATTTTTCAGGCTTTCCCAGCCCTTTATTAAGACCGGTTTCCAAGATGTCTTTGATGAGTTCGTCTATTTTCCCTACGGTTTTTGGACTCGATTTTTCCCATGCTACATACTCTTTTAATGCTGAACCTGCAAAAATTACTTTCATAGTGTAGCCTTTACAGGTGTGTCGCCAAATTTAGCAAATCCGTCCTTGCCCTTGCCAAGATACTCATAACCGCCACTATTCACTAAACTATCCAGTGCATCGTCCAGCTTGGTCAGATACATTTCATTTGTGGGCTGTTTTGTCATTAATTCAAAAGGAACACGCTGTTCCCGAACAAGTGCCTTCAAGCTGGAAGTTATATAAGTTGTCATATTTAAGCCGATTTCGTCAAGCGTTTGTTCTGCTTGTTGCTTCAATTCCTCATCAATGCGTATCGCCACTGCTTTTGACATAGAAACCTCTCCTCTCGTAATGTATGGCTATCTAATGACATTGTATGTCTATATCGCTTATTTTGCAACATATTTTATGTTTGCATTATCGCTCCGTATTGCGTTATTTCCACCCTTCACAGCACACATCCTAGCATTTCGTTGTATCAGAATCAACGCCAAATAGGGGTTGTTTTAACAAGAAAACTTAAAGAAAGCTACCGGGGGCAAGCAACAGCAGAAAGACGGTTATTTTAACTTCCGCACAAATTAAGCACAAGTTGAAACCCACACAACCGGAAAAACGCCTGTTTTTTACTTCTGTCCTACTAGGTCAGAAGTTGAGCCGGATATTCCAAAAGAAAAAGCGGGATGCCAACACACCGGACACCAGTGGGGCGGGGGTGGGCGGATGTTCCATAAGCCGCGCCTACAAAATCGGGCGATTAGCGGCGAACGGGCGCGTTATGTGGTTGGCATCGGGTGCTTGCAACCGATGCAACCACTTCGCGGACGGAGCCGTTCATCGTCCGATTGCGTTCAGCGCGGCGTTGGAACATCCGCCCGCTCCCACCCCACGGAATTAGAACAAGTAAGACAGCCCCCTTTTCCATTCCTATCCCGCCAATTGCAAATTATCAAGCGTAAGTTCCTTCGTAAAGGGGTTAATCGTACGGTTGATCAATTCAAGAGCCTCCTCAGCCTTGGGGATTTCATACCAATGGGTAAGGCGGACGCTGTCGGTGGGGTAATTGTGGGTGTGGAGCGTAACATCACCCAAAATAAACTGCTCGGCGAACCAAAGCAATTCCGTAAGGGATAAATCGGTACGGACATGATCACGGTAAGTATAAATCAACTCGGGCACGCGCAAGACCGTACGGGGGGAAAGGAGTTCGTCCATCATCGCGCGGATGAATTGCTGCTGGTTTTGCATACGTTGGTAATCGGATATATTACGGCCGGGGTTGTCACCCAAACGGTAACGTACAAAGTGCAGAGCCTGTTGGCCGCTTAAACGCTGCTGCCCCGCGGGGATATTGATATGCAAATCGTCGCAGGGGTCGGTATAGCGCATATGGAAGGGAACGTTTATATTGACACCCCCGACCGCGTCCACGATGCGGATAAAAGCGCGTTCCTCCACGCTTACGTAGAAATCGGGGATAAAACCGATGATCGTCTGCACCTCACGCCGAAGCTGCGCTACGCCGCCGTCGTGTCCGAGTCCGCCTTGCCGCCCCACGGGGTAAGCGGAATTAATGCGGGCGATATTGCGGCGGGCATCGACGCGGGTATCGCGCGGGATGCTGACGATACAGGCTTCCCGCTTTACCGCGTCAAAGGACGCCACCATAATCGTATCGGTATTCAACCCCGTATCGTACCCGAAAATGAGCAAAGTGAAGAAATTTTCCTTGCGCGTCCATTCGTCCTGCGTCGGGAGTTCGGTATTGATCAGTTCGTCTTCGGGGTGGGCTTCCGCGACGTCGAAAGCCGGACGGTTCCGTTCCGCTATGACCGCGGGTTCGGGAAAGAAGGGAACTTGCGCATGGGTGGGTATGGTGGGTGGGGAAATGATCACGCGAAGCAGAAATATCGTGCAAGCGACGACCGCAAGCCCGCCGATTAGGGTGAATAAAAACGATTTCATAAATTTTTTACGAAGCCGATTATTTTTTAACATGCTTGCCGCCTTTTTATTTGTGGGAATCGATCTATTTTGACACGCTTATACTATTTTTTCAATAGAGGCATGTATATAATAGGACGGAACGGAAAGGGGTCGGGTTGTGTCCGCGAAGAAAGCATCGGCGGTGATTGCGTTAATTGCGTTGTTTGTGTTGATCTTGCTGATCGCAACACCCCCCCGCGACGTTTGTATCGGTACGATGGAAGTCACCGTCTTCGGCATAGGCCGCGCGGACGCTATACTGATCACCACCGAAAACCACGCCGTGATGATCGACACCGGGGAAAATCGCCACGGCGAATACCTGGTTACGCGCTTGGCGGAATTGGGCATCGGACGCTTGGATTATCTTATTATTACCCATTTCGATTCAGACCATGTAGGCGGCGCGCATGTGATCATCGATCATTTTGAAATCGGTGAAGTTATCGTCCCCAACTACAGCCGCGAATCACGGCATATGGAACGCTTTAATGACGCGGTGCGCCGCGCGGGGTTGGTTCCTTATGTACTAATGGAACCGCGGCGTTTTACGTTGGATAATACGGATTTTATTATTGACCCTTCGGGATTGGGGTATGTATATATTCCCCGTTACGAGGATATCTCCGACTATGAACACGACGACGATCGTTTTTCCCTCGAATACACGGCTGACCACGTACCCGTCGGGGACAATTTTTCCATTGTCACGGTCGTGTCCCATGGGGACAATCATTTTCTGTTCATGGGTGACGCGATGGAAATCCGTTTGGAAGAAGTGCTGGCGAACGATACTTTGATGGCGCTTGATTATGCGTTTGTTAAATTGCCGCGTCATGGCCGCTTTACCGGACGCGGCTTGGAACTGATCCATACAACGCGCCCGCGGTACGCCGTAATCACGGGCTTCCATCCCGCTGATATTGAAACATACTACCCCGAACGCCCCGCCGACGAACGCGTGATTTACGCGGTGGAATACGTAGGCGCGGAGGTTTTCTTCACCATGAGCGAAGGGGTGCGGATGGTCAGCGGCGCGGATGGGACGATTAGTGTTACGGAGATTAAATACAAGGGGGAATAACATGATTACCTTAAAACCCATTAACACCGAAAACTTTTATGAATGTCTCGACTTAACCGTGGCGGAAAACCAGCAACGCTTTGTTGCTGACAATGCCCGGTCTTTGGCGGAGGCATGGTTGTTCGGCGATATCGCGCTACCGTTTGCGATTTATAAGGATGATGTAATGGTCGGGTTCGTAATGCTCGACCTTGATTATTTTGCAAACGGTACAAAGGTATGCGCATTATGGCGGTTTATGATTGATAAGAAATATCAAGGCAAAGGGTACGGCAAGTCCGCGATGCTGGAGGTCCTTTCATATGTAAAGGATGTGATTAACCCCAAAATATTCCGTACGTCCGTCGTCCCGGGAAATGACGCGGCGAGGCGATTATATATCGGGCTGGGCTTTGTACCGAACGGTGAATTTTCCGGCGGCGAAGAGGTATTGATTATGGATTGCTTACATTAAACCCCGTTCCTTCATTTCATTTTCAACAAACGTTTTAATGTATTCATCGTCTCCTTCCCCCATGAAGAATTCGAAGCAGTTGTACCTGCATTTTTGGAAGCGTTCGCCTGCGATTATAAAATCATATCCCGCGCATTTGGGGTTGCATCCGTTTTGTGTGAGCCGTTTACATTCGCCGGAACCTTTGATGGAATCCATCATTTTAGCGGGCAGGGCGTGCATGAAATCGGGGTAAGCGGATATATTTTCACCGTAGACGCGCACGAACATGCCGTTTTTACGGAAACCCATATTGATCAACGCCCTGGGCGGTTTACCGACTTTGTATGAAGCGAGGTAGCCGTTTTTCTTTTCCTCGTAAGCGGATTTGCCGTTTTTTTCGGTAATTAAGTCATGAAGCGATTGGATGAAGGGTTTGTTCGCGTCGGTTACGGCTGACATGAATTGCTCGAAGGTGACTTTTTCCTGTGGCATTATATTTCCTCCCGAAGGGATTTTTTTCATTATAACATGTATAATCGATCGCACACAGATAGACCCATAAGCGGGGGGACATATTTCACATGCAAATACTACGCGATTTACGGGAGAAGGGGGAATTGGCGGATTAATGGATATCTTCAGCCACTACGCACCCTTCATACAGGAATTTATCTACCAAAATAACTGGAAGGAAATCCGCGCCGTGCAAACCGAAGCGGCTAAGTCGATTTTCCTTTCGGATAATAACGTGCTGATTTGCGCCAAGACCGCGTCGGGTAAAACCGAAGCGGCTTTCTTCCCGGTTTTGTCGGAACTGGAAAAGGAATCGCCGATGAGCTTCGGCGCAATCTATTTAGCTCCGTTAAAAACGTTAATTAACGACCAATTCAAACGTATCGATTTATTGCTGCGGGAATCGAATACCCCGGTTTTCCATTGGCACGGGGACGTTTCCTATTCGCATAAGAAAGCGGCGATTAAGAACCCGCGGGGGATATTGCAAATCACGCCCGAATCCCTCGAGGGGATGATGGTTAACCGTACAAATAATATTTATCATTTATTTAATGATTTAAAATTCATTATTATTGACGAAATTCATTTTATGGCGGGTACGGACCGGGGCAACCAAATCAAATGCATCCTCGAAAGGTTGGCGCGTATTATCAAACGCTACCCACGGCGTATCGGTCTTTCGGCGACCATCGGCGACCCGCAAGCCTCCGCCGAATGGCTGGGCGAAAAAACCGAACGCGGTACGGACATCGTCTTTATCAAGGACGAAAAATATAAATTCAAACTCGCGTGCGAGCATTTTTTTACGGCGGACACAAAGTCCCACACCGTTGAGGAAAACCAAATGTATGAGAATTACGGGGACAAGTATTCGTATTTCCTTTTCTCCGACGAAGCGAATAAATATATTTATAAACACGTTAAAAATAAATTAAAATCATTAATATTTTTAAATACCCGCGAGGAAACGGAATACATGACCGCAACCCTGCGCGGCATCGCCGAAATCAAACGTGAAAAAGACATCTTCTACATCCACCACGGCAGTATTTCCAAGCAACTGCGCGAAGAAACCGAAGCCGACATGAAGGACGAACACAAGCAAACGGTAACCTGCGCCACAGTTTCGATGGAACTAGGTATCGACATCGGTTACTTGGAACGCATCGTGCATTTGGGTGCGCCCAATTCTGTTTCGTCGTTTTTACAGCGCATGGGGCGTTCGGGTAGGCGCGACATCCCGCCGGAAATGATGATCATCATCAATGAGGACATCGTTAAACCCAACGCGCTCCTCCCCCACTCCCTCCCGTGGGAATTGCTTAAATCCATCGCCGTCGCGCAGCTCTACATCGAGGAACGCTGGATCGAACCCCCCGTGCTTAAGAAAATGCCGTTTTCCCTCCTCTTCCACCAAACGCTGACCGTCCTCGCCGCTGCTTACGAATTAAAGCCCGACGATTTTTTCGAGCGCATCCTCACGCTGTCGCCCTTTAGACATGTGGAGGAAGAAGATTACCGCATCTTACTACGCCATATGCTGAAAACAAAAATGCTCCAGCTCACCGACGAACGCACGGTCATCGTCGGCTTGGAGGGTGAAAAGTTGATTAATTCTTATAAATTCCTGGCCACCTTTAAAGCGTACGAGGAATATAAGGTGATGCACGGCACGTCTCATATCGGCACGCTCACCGGCGAAATGCCCATCGGCGATATATTCACCCTCGCGGGCATTACGTGGGAGGTCGCCGAAGTCGTGCCCGCGCAAAAGATCATCCTCGTAAAGAAAGCCGAAGGCTACGGCGCGTTCCCGTGGCCCGGCACGTACCGCGACATCCACACTAAAATCATCCGCCAAATACGTAAAATCCTAATGGAGGACACACCCTACCCGTACCTAAAACCCCGCGCGGCGGAACGATTAAACCAAGCACGCGCAATCGCCCGATCCTCGGGGATGTTGACGCAACCCATCGTCCATTTGGGCGGTAAGCAATGGGCCTTGTTCCCGTGGTTGGGTTCCAAGTCGAATTGGGCGCTGCGGCGTTTTATTAAAAGAAATTGCGTGAAGAAATTCGGCCTGGCCGACATCGAATACGGCGATTGGTATTACATCCGGCTAAACATAAATAAAGGCAACGGAAATGAATTAACAAATAATATTAAATCATTTTTTAATCATAATTCCGACTTAAATTCCCTCGTGGGCGAAAAGGAAAACCCCGTCTACGAACGCTACGACGCGTACGTCCCGCAGGAATTGATCAGAAAGGGTTATGTCGTTGATAAAATGGACGGCAGCGAGGTTAAGGAATGGTTGGGGTGGTTTGATAATAATTAACCGTTTAGTCCGCATTTTTTGGGTCTGTAAAAACTGTATGTCATAATTACAATAAACGCAATATAAAAACCCCCTGCGGGAAGCTCAAGCATCAAAAGATGCGCCCGCACGGGGTTGTCACTCGCCTCCAAGTCCGGGTGGAAGCGGTTGGGGGTTGTTTTATTAAATTTTACTTCTTTGCGGTGATGATAAAATGTAAATAACTCGGGAGGGCACCCATTATATGCATTACCCGTGACCCGGCTGCGCAGCCTGTATGGGTCGTTTGCAAACCTCGGCAAAGACGATGACCTTGGTTTAATATGATTATACATGAATCGAACATTGTGTCAACACGTATTTGCAAGAACCTTCATTCGCCGTTTATTCAGCTATGCGGTATATGTTATCATTGCTCTATATTTAATGATAAGGTGGCGAATTCCCCATGCCCGCCAACTACCACGACCAAAAGAAAGCCCAAGAAACCCTGCGCCTGCGTGAAATGCTCCGGCAGTTGCCGTTGTTTCTCGGGCCTTATTTTATGAGTTTGGGTGACCAAACGTCTTCGCTCACGCGGGTGGGGTACGCGTATGATTTGCGGATTTTTTTCAATTACTTATCGGAGGAAATCCTTGACGGCAAACCCATCCGCGAAATTACGGTCGATGATTTAACCAAAATCGACTCCGACCACGTTCAAATGTTTATGGAATACCTCACCTACTACATACCCCAAGGCGAAACGGAGGAAGCGCAGCAAAACGCCGCCTTGGGCAAGTCCCGCAAACTCGCCGCCGTGCGCGGTTTGTTTAAGTATTTATATATGAAGAAACACATCCCCGCCAATCCGGCGGAGTTGGTGGGTTTCCCCAAAATCACCAATAAAACAATCACCACACTCGAAGTGGACGAAATCGCTAAATTACTCGACGAAGTGGACAGCGGCGAAAAATTATCCCCCAAGCAAAAAGAATTTCATGAACGGACAAAATTACGCGACGCGGCGATTATTACGCTTTTACTCGGTACGGGGATGCGCGTATCGGAATGTGTGGGTATCGACCTTAACCACATCGACTTCGAGGTCGGCGGCATTAAAGTCACGCGCAAGGGCGGGGACGAAATGGTCCTTTACTTCGGGGAGGAGGTCGCCGCCGCACTCGAAGCCTACATGGCGGAACGGGATAAGACCACCCCGCTGGCCGGGCATGAACAAGCCCTGTTTTTATCCTTGCAAAACCGCCGCATCACCGACCGCGCCGTACAAAATTTGGTAAAAAAATATGCCGCGCTGGTCACGCGGCTTAAGAATATTTCGCCTCATAAATTACGTTCGACTTTTGGTACGCAGCTCTACGCGGAAACGGGGGACATTTACCTCGTGGCCAACGTCCTTGGTCATGCCGATGTCAACACCACCCGCAAGCACTACGCCAAAATGGACGAACAATACCGCCGACGGGCGGCCAACGCGGTTAAACTGCGTTAATCAGCGGTTGCTTAAATATCATCCGCATCCACAACCATATTGATCATATTACTGTACCAAAGGAGCGCGTCGCGGTAAGCTACGTGGATATCGTCCACGGAAATATGGCGCATTAAAGCGACCCGCGAAATTTCCGCCCAAGCGCCGTGTTCGTAGGTAAGGACAAAATTTAACACCTCGTAATGCATCCCGCGTTTGTCCACCAACGCCTCAAAGATGGCGGAGGGTACGAACACCATGCCCAGCGCGTCCTTGATGGGGACGGACAGCACGACATCCAGCACGGAGAAAAGCCCCATGAGGAACAGGTTTTCAACCGCCATCGCCATCTCGAAATGTTTGCCCATGTTTTCGCAAAACTTGGCGCGGAGCAAGGATATCCGCGTAACCTCCGACGGGTTGTCGGCGCAGAGGGCGTTCGTGACCGCAGCGGCGACCCATTTGCGTATTTCGCGCTGGCCCAGCATGGCGGCGGCTTGGTTAAGGTTCTTGATTTGCGTACGCGAAGCGGAGGTGTTCACCAGTTTCATGAATTGTACAGCCAGCGCCATGTCCTGCCGTACCGTGCGGGTAAAGGTTTGGAAGTCGAAGTCTTCCTGGTTAACGATGTTAAGTAATTGGATGTAATTGACTTTTAACGGCGTAAGGGCGTTTTGCTTGGCCGAGGACGGGATGTGAACCTTATAGAACGGCCCGTCGAATAAATCGATGCTGGAATGCTTGATCATATCAAAGATGGGTTGCTCTTCTATATCGGTCGCTACGACCGTCGCGCGGGGGAATTCCTTTTGCACGATACGCGCGTGGCTCACCAAATGGCTGACGGGTAAACGCAGGAAAAGATAGTCCGTGTAGGGTACGAAGGGCCGTATATCCTCCAGGTTATTTTGGTAGATGACGACAAAACGAAAACCCAGCTTGGTGAACCGCTTCATACGTTCCAGTACGGTCGGTTCGGGCCGGGTTTGCTTGTCCATGATAAATACGATTTTGTTGGGTGGTTCGGATATTTCCTTCTCCATATCGGTCATGAGCAGGATTTCGGTGATGGGGACGAACAGGGGTTTGTTTTGGGTAAGGGCATCGAGTCCCACTTTATTGATAAACTCGAAGAACGGGGAAGTCATCGCCCTGTCCAATGGGTTGGACTTAACGGATTCCAATATGGCGTTACCATACTGATAGGAAAGGTAATAGCCCTCGACGATCATGCCGCTGGTGAACAGCGGCTTGGGTACCAACAAGAAATGCATGGAACGTCCTCCATCCAAGCGGGCTTTTTCGCATTATAAACCATGGATGGGATAGATACAACACCTTTCTATTATTCCAGCGCCTCCAAAAGGACCCCGATCGGTTTACCGCTGGGGCGGTTCGACCGCTTCAAGCGGAACAGGCATTTGGGGTCGCCTTGTTTTACCCGGTTCATCCCTTCCTGGCAGGAAAGGGTGGCCTCGAAGCCTATTTCCTCCAGCACCGCTTGCGCTTCCTTACTGATTACCCCCAGCGGATACGTAAAGGTCGTGGGGGTAAAATCCAAGTATTCATGACACAGGGTTTGCAACTTTTGCAAGTCGGTGCGTAAACGCGCGTGATAATTTTGCGTGGATTCGCCGCTGCGTATACCCGAACCGCCGCGCCCATGCAGGTCGTATCCGTGGCTTTGGATTTCGCATCGGCCGGAATCATGCATTTCCTGTATCTGCGGCCATGTAAGGTTGGGGAATTTCGCGTTGGGGTTTTTTTCGCGCTGCGCGGTGAACTTGTCGGCGGCTTCGCCGATGACGGAAAATACGGCCTTCATCTTGTACTTTTCGAGTAAGGGCAACACATAGTTCAAATCACCCGTATTGCCGTCGTCGAAGGTCAGTACAATCGGTTTCTTAGGCAGCCTTTTACCCCGTTGCACGAAGTTGATCAAATCCCCCATCACGACGGTTTTGTAGCCGTTGTCCTTAAGGAATTTTAAATCCGCTTCCAACTCTGCGGGCGTAATCCCGTACTTGCCGATATATTTACTTTTCTCCGTTACCAAATGGTACATAATAACGGGTACGTCCGCTTCCTTATCGCGTTTGAAAAATACGGCGGTATCGTCCAAGTCATCGTAATCATCGTATTCACCCGCGATGACCGGGAGGACGGTAATAAAAATGCACACCGTTAAAAGTGTGCATAAAAAACAGAGGATCCTTTTCATTCGGCACACACTCCTTTAAGGGTAGTATGCCGTTTTTGTCAAAAATCAATCTTCCGTTTGTTGGTATCTCTTCTTTTCGCGTATATCGTCGCCGAAGAATTTGAGCATTTTATAGCTCCCCAAAAAACGCGAAACGATACGCTCGGTATAATGGTCCCTTAATTCGGCGATCGTTAGATTCGTTGATATAACCGTTGAGCGTTTATCCAGCAAACGTTGGTTGATCACCTCAAACAACGCCGAATCGGTGACGATGGTGGAGAACTCCGCCCCCAAATCATCCAATATCAACAGGTCCGCTTCATGTACGGCATCCAATTGTTCTCCGGCGTCTTCCGCGTTGTCGCGGTTAAAGTGATGCGCTTGCACCAACTTGAACAAGTGGGGAGCGGTTACGTACAACACGATAAAACCTTCGTCCAATACCGCTTTGGCGATGCAACGGCACATGAATGTTTTGCCTAACCCCGTTTCACCGTAGAAGAGCAGGTTTTCCTCACCGGGTTCGAAATCCTTGGCGAAGCGTTCGGCGATTTTACGTACCGCTTTCATATTGTCGCGGGGGGAAAGCCCTTCGTTTTCGACGACTTGCCGGCTGAAGTGCGTCAGTTTAAAAGACGCGAAGTTCTCCCTAGATAATGCATCACCCAGGTTTGACATCGCATAGAATTTATTGATCAATCGCTGCTTTAGGCAGTTACAACGCTGCGGGACCGCGCCATGCAAACCGATATACCCCGTGTCCGCGCACACCGCGCAGCGATAGATATCGGCCAAATAATCGTCGGGGATACCTTCCGCGGACAGCAAGTCCGTTCTTTCACATTCGAGCATACGGGACCGGGTGCGCGCTTCGGCGACGCTTTCCTCACCCGCCGTCAGAGCCAAGCGCGCCATGGATAAACCAATGCCCGCTATTTCACGGTCGATTTGTTTTACGCGGGGAATCCTTTTGTACAAGGCACTCTGCCGCCGTTCATGAAGGTCCTGCGCCGCGGTTCGGTCGGATTCGTATTCGCGCATGATTTCCTTGTATACATTCAATCGATTCATCGGTTATCCCTGCAATTCCTTAATGATATAGTCCCGTTGCAATTGCTCGAAATGGGCGTAATCGTTTTTGCGTTGGGTAAAGTTTGCGAAGCGGCTGGCACGGGGCTTGACCACCCGCGCGGGGGCTTTTAGGGTATCCTTGGCTTTCGCGAACGCTTCGTCGGCAGCCCGCACCTCGTCAATCTTGGTGAACCCCGCTTTGTGCCATGCCTCGATCGTCGTATTCATGTGCTTAAGCCTGCTCTTGACCATACTTATCCCTTCGGAGCGTTCGCAGGCTTCGAAAATTAGGTTAAGGGGTATATTCCATTCCTTGCGCCACTTGTCAATATGCTTCTTGATGATGGGCGTGGGGTAATCGATCCTTTGCCCCATGGCTTGCAAGATATCGCGGTATTCGCCGAAGAACGTCTGCGTGTATTCCTCCGCTTCGCTTACGGTACGGATGCCGTTATCGTACCAGTCGAGCGCGCAGCTTTCTATGTAATTCAAATTGCGGATGTTTTTATCGGCGCAATAGGTGAGCAGGTACTCGATAACGTCAATGGGCAGCCGCAACCAATCATACAAGCCGAAAACCATGTTAAGGTCCGTATATTTGACCAATCCTAACGTTTTTTCCGCGTGCTTGAACAACCTTTCCACTTCTGTGCTGTTATCCTTGTACAGCTCCAATTCCTTCGCGTTGTAGTTGGGACGCTCGGGCGACAATACCGGTTTAACGGTTTTTACGGTTTTTTCCTTTTTACCCCCTTGTTCCGGCTTGCCCCATTGCTCCGGCGGAAGGAAGGTCACGGCCATATCAGGCGCGGTCCCCTCAATCAAAACGATGCCCGCGTCTTCCCAATGCCGCCACGCGGCGCATACTTCGGTTTCCCATACCTTAAAATGCTCGGCGGTTTCCTTCATGGTCAATACCTCGCCTTCGCTGAGGCGGCGAAGGCTGTATATGTAAATCAACGCGTATACCGGCGGACAAGCGTTCATATAATGGTCAATAAAGAGACACGATAATGCCATGGTCGGACTTTCGTAACCCAATTTCATGCGTATCGCGCTCATGTAATCGCCTTCTTTTTTATACTCCGGACGCCGAATTCCGAACTCCGTATTACTCATCTTACTCCAAAAGTACAGGCTTGAACACGAAAATTTATCAACAAAACGCATCGATTATGTGAATAAGCCTGTGGATAACGTTGATTGCCGCCGGTGTTTGATTTTACCGCATTTTGTCGCTTATATTTTTTTGTCAAGCGGTAGTTATGCACAGCGGCGCAGCTTGCAATTGATACCATACAATCAAAAAAGCCTTTAAAATCAAGGCTTTTTTGGAAACCGATAAAATTGTGTGTATTTACGAAGGGTGCAGATGGTGTCTAATTGTGTTTTTTATGCGCCTCATTATGAATGTTCGATACTGTGGATACTGTGGATAAAACTGTTTATAACAAACGTTCGCCTATTAAATGCACGTCTCCCGCCCCCATGGTAATTAACAGGTCATTCGGGATAAGATTTTTCCGCAACCATTGTTCGGCTGTGTAAAAATCTTCGAAGCATTGCACATCCATTTCGTTTTCGTACAATCGTTTGCCGAGCATGGCCGAACTAATGGTCGGATCGAAGGGTTCGCGGGCGGCATAGATAGGAAGGAGCAATACTTTGTCCGCTTCCGTGAAGGCTTGGGCAAAATCGTCCATCAAGTCCCGTGTGCGCGAATACAGGTGTGGTTGGAAAATACATACGATCCGCCCCATATTGCCCCGCTGACTTGAAGCCAATCTTGCGGCGGCCAAACAAGCGCGTACCTCCGTGGGGTGATGGGCGTAATCGTCGATGATATCCGTACCGTTGTAGCTGCCTTTATATTCGAAGCGGCGCTTTGCGCCTTGCGCGGCTTCAAGTCCGCGTTTAATCGTGTCCGGTGTGATCCCCAATTGTTCCGATACGGCGAAGCAAGCCAACGCGTTCATTATATTGAATTGCCCGTTTAAAGGCAGTTCCACCCTTATGATGAATTCCCCGCCGCGCATCACGTCGAAAGCGGGTTTGCCGGTATGATCAAAAACTACATTTCTCGGGAAATAATCATTCCCCCTGCAAAGGCTTTCGTCCGAAGCGAAATTGATTACCCTGCACGGCAGCCCTTCCACGATCCTTTCGTAACCTTGCGCGGCGGTATTAATTACTAATGCGCCCTCCGGACGGATCCTCCGAGCGAATTGCGCGAACGAATGGATCAGCCCGTCCATCCCGCCGTAAAAGTCCAAATGGTCGGCGTCCACATTTAATATCGTCCCGATATAAGGGGTCAATTGCAGGAAGGTATCCCTGTATTCGCAAGCCTCCAGCATAAAATACGGCGATGTACCGATACGGTTGTTGATAGTGACGCTCGCACCGATGTGTACGGTGGGGTCCAAGCCCGCCCCAACGGTCACGCCCGCCAACAATGTCGTCGTGGTGGTCTTGCCGTGGCTGCCCGCGACGCAAACCGTTTTTTCGTAACCGCGCGTGATCTCGCCCAACAGGACGGACCGCTCCATCATGGGAACGCTTTTTTCCCGCGCCGCCATATATTCGGGGTTATCGGGCAGTATTGCCGCCGTGTATACGATTAAATCATGACGGGCTTGAATATTTTCACTTGCGTTGGGTATGTATATGGTGATACCCAAGCCTTGCAAATGCGCGGTGATATCCGACGCCTTGTTGTCCGAACCGCTGACGCGGTAGCCGTTTTTTGCCAGTATCTGTGCCAGTCCGTTCATACTTGCGCCGCCGATACCGATAAAATGGACGTTTTCCACGTCCTTCAAGTCGATTTTGTATTGCATGTAAACCTCCCGCAAACCGCGAAATAATTTCGTTGGATTCCACCGAATTTATTTAAAGCGTTTTTCATATATAAAATATTTTATACTTATGGTATAATATAAACTAAATTACTTGGATTATATACGGGGGAAGGTGAAATATTTGCGGAAAAAAGAAATGATCGCCATGTTGTTGGCCGGAGGGCAAGGGAGCCGATTGGGTGTACTTACCGCGACTAAGGCGAAACCGGGGGTGAGCTTCGGCGGGAAGTACCGCATCATTGACTTCCCCATGTCCAATTGCGTCAACTCCGGGGTGGATACGGTGGGGGTCCTCACGCAATACCAGCCGCTGCAACTCAACCAGCACATCGGTATCGGTATCCCGTGGGACTTGGACCGCCGTTCGGGGGGTGTGACGATCCTTTCGCCCCATATAAAAGCCGAACAGGGCGAATGGTTTACCGGTACGGCCAACGCCATCTATCAAAATATCTCTTTCATCGATAAATACAACCCCGAGTACGTGCTTATATTGGGCGGTGACCATATCTATAAGATGGACTATTCCGCGATGCTTGACTTCCATAAGGTGAACAGCGCGGACGTGACCATCGCGGCGTTGCAAGTTCCCTGGGAGGAAGCCCCCCGCTTCGGCCTGATGAACGTCTACGACGACCAACGCATTTACGAATTTGAGGAAAAGCCCCCAAACCCCAAATCAAACCTGGCCAATATGGGTATCTACATCTTTAAGTGGGATATCCTGCGCGACGCGTTGGAGCGCGACAACAGGATACACCCCGATTCCGACTTCGGTATGCATGTATTGCCTATGTTATTGCATGACGACGCGAGGATGTTCGCCTATCCCTTCAACGATTATTGGCGCGACGTGGGCACGATCGAATCCTATTGGGAAGCGAACATGGACTTGATCAAAACCGTACCGGATTTTAACTTATATGAAGAATTTAATAAGATTTATACCGAATCCGACCACCAGCCCCCTATTTTTACCGGGCCAAACGCCGTCGTGCAGGGCGCGATCCTGTCCGAGGGCTGTGAAGTTTTGGGCCAGGTGACGGGATCGGTGCTGGGGCCGGGCGTTATCGTGGAAGAAGGCGCGTCCGTAAAAGATTCTATTATTATGGAAGATTGCTACATCGGCAGGAATTCGCGGCTGGAACGCTGTATCGTGGACGCGGGCTGTACCGTAGGCGACGGTGTGGTCATCGGCTGCCACGGCGGCGGCAACGTCCCCAACCAACTGCGCCCCAAGATATATTATACGGGCATTACCGTATTGGGGGAACGCACCGTCGTACCGGACGGTATGCGCATCGGGCAGAATTGCGTCATCTACGGGGAAACCTATCCGTCGGATTATCCCGACGCTGTGTTGAACAGCGGTGAGAGCATCATCCGCGGCCAAAAAACAACGGAAGGGGGCGACGAAGCATGAGGGCCGTAGGGATTATCCTGGCGGGGGGCGGCAATGAACGGTTGGCCGACCTTACGACATACCGCACCACGTCTGCCATGCCCGTGGGCAGTTGCTACCGCGCCATTGACTTTCCCCTCAGCAATATGACCAATTCGGGGATCAATAAGGTCGCGATCATCACGCAGCACAATTCGCGTTCACTCCATGACCATCTTTCCAGCCCCAAGTGGTGGGATTTGGGTTCAAAACAGGGGGGCATGTTCGTCCTTTCACCGTATTTGGCGGGGAACAATTCCGGTTGGTTTAAGGATACGGCGGATTCGATTTACCAAAACCTGACCTTCCTGCGGCGCAGTAAGGAGGAATATGTCGTCATTTCCTCGGGCGATTGCGTGTACAAAATGGACTTTAACGACATGATCACCTACCACGAACGCAAGAACGCGGACATTACGATTGCCTACCGCCGCGTACCCGACAGCGAAGACATCCGCAATTACGGCGTATTGGAACTGGACGAATACGAACGCATGACCGACCTTGAGGAAAAACCGCTGGACCCGCAATCCGACCTTGCCAGCATCGGGGTGTACGTCATTTCGCGTACGCTGTTGATCGAATTGCTGGAGACGATTTCCCGCGAGGGCCGTTACAACCTGGTGCGCGACGTGTTCGCCCGCTACCGTAAGCAAAAGCGGATCTTCGGTTACAAATTCGACGGGTATTGGCGCAATTTGGGCAGCGTTTCGACATACTTCGATTGCAACATGGACTTTTTGAAGCGCGACATCCGCGCGCTCTTGACAATTGAACAACCGTATATCAAAACAAAACCGAAGGACGAACCCCCCGCGAAGTTTAACGGCCGCGCGGTCATTTCCAATTGCTTGGTGGGCAGCGGCGCGATATTGGACGGTAACGCCTACAGGAGCGTAATCTTCCGTAAGGTGTACACGGGCGAAAATTCGCAGGTACGTAATTCGATTGTAATGGAAGGGACACGCATCGGCGAAGGATGCGTGGTTGAATATGCGATACTGGATAAGGATGTGGTACTGTCCCCGGGGGCTAACGTAATCGGCACGCCGGATAAACCGACCATCCTGTCCAAAGGAAGCGTGAAGTAAGGGACAACGGAAAGGGGCTGCCTAATGGAAATCACGGATGTGCGCGTGCGGCGGTTAAACACGACCAACCTGCAGGCCAACAAGATGCGCGCGATTGTGTCCATCACATTGGACAACGAGTTCGTAGTACACGACATCAAGGTGATACAGGGCACGGAGAAGCTCTTCATTGCCATGCCCAGCCGCAAGATGGAGGACGGTACTTATCAGGACATAGCCCACCCGATTAAAGCGGGTTTTAGGGATGTGATCCAAACCGCGATATTCGCCAAATATGAAGAGGCTTTGGCGGCCTTACCGCGGGAAGAAGAGGCGAACGCCGAAGAAACGTACGGAGAAACGCCGACAGAAGCGTAAGCGGTATATCCGACCCCAACCAAGCCGCTCAGCCGCGTATCACATCGGGATACGCGTCGGGTGGCTTTTTTGTTTTATTTATGTAATGATTCGTTGCGGCGTGAAATAATATTATGATAAAATACGCGAAATCATCTTGGTTTCCATGAAATGGGGAAATTCTTTGCGGTTTGTTGCTTTTTTCTCCTTGCTTTTAATCGTAGGCATGTTGGCGGGTTGCAACAATAACGGCGGCGAATCGATATCCGAATTTTCGCCGACCCCTACGTCCGTTATTACGGAAATCCCCGTACCGGTTATCGTGACACCGACACCGGACGCGGCGGAGCCTTCCCCTGCCCCGGACCCCTCCCCAACTCAAGACCCCGAACCCTTGTTGATTGATTCGATCGGAATATCCGCACATGCCTATCCCGAAGAAGGCGGCACCGTTACAGGTGCGGGAACCTACAATATAGGCGAAACGGTCACATTAACGGCGACGCCGAATCCCGGCTGGCGGTTCGTCAGTTGGGAGGAAGGTCATTTTGAAGTATCGGAACCTACGTGGTCCTTTGAAGCCTCGTGGGAATGGGACAGCTCGCGGCGTACATTCGTCGCTTTTTTTATACGGGAACCCGAACCGACACCTACACCGTCCCCCGACCCTTCGCCGACGCCCGAAATAACGTCTGCCCCCACCCCTTCGCCAACCCCAACACCCTATCCCTCCCCTACACCTTCCCCCGTACCATCCCCCACGCCTTCCCCTACCACAGCACCCGACCCCACCCCCGTGCCTCCCCCCACCCCGTCCTCAATGAACGCGTCATCCATCGAGCGGGAATTCTTCGAAGCCACGAACGCCGAACGGGCTACCCACGGCGTCCCCGCATTGACTTGGCATAACGAGCTGGCCAACGTAGCCCGCGCGCACAGCCGCGATTTATCCGACAACGACAGGCAGGACAATACACCCCATACCGGGACGGACGGTTCCAATTTTAACCAGCGTATCACGCGGGGCGGCGTCGCAAATTCGGGCGTAGGTGAGATCATCGGCCTCGGTACGTACCCATCAGACGAAATCGTGGGTTTTATCATTAAAGCGTGGCTAAATTCGCCCGACCACCGAAACGTACTCCTTAACCCCTCGCTGACCCACATCGGCATCGGTGTGGTGCATAACACGGGCGACGCGAAGTACGATTGGTATATAACGTCCAATTTTATACGGTATCCGTGACCCATCCATGCGCGGGAGAAGATTCAAACCTTCATTGATTACCATGCTTGCCCTCCCCATGATCGGCGGATTGTTTTTCATTGGATGGCTCCTATATGACCCCTCGCGGGAATCCGCGCCTCCATCCGCAACGCCCGCGCCGGAGCTTTCCTACACCCCCAACACCGAACCCCCCATATATAGTACCGAATATGGTTCCGAATTTTTTCCCCCGAACTCCGAACCCCTAACCCCCGCTCCCGATATTCCCGTTCCGGGTTCCGAATCACGGACTCCGAACGCCGAGCTCCTCCGTTTTCGCGAGGAATATAAAAACGACGATATCATCGGGCATTTGATCATACCGGGTACGGATATCGATTATTTGGTGGTGCAAGCCGGCGACAACGTCTTTTACCTTGACCGTGATTTGCACAAGCAACACGACCGTGCGGGTACAATTTTCCTTGACCATGAAAACCGCCTGACCCGACCCGACCGCAATACGATCCTATACGGACACAACATGGTAGCCGCGGGTACGCACTTCGCCACGCTGACGCGCTTCCGAGATGAAAACTTTTTCCGCGAAAACCGGTTTATATTATTTGATACGATATATGAAGACACCGTGTGGGAGATTTTCGCCTTCTACTCCACGGATGTGAGCTTCCAATATATACAGGTGATCTTCCCCGGCGCGGATTCATTCGGGCGTTTG
The DNA here is from genome assembly GCA_009780585.1 of Defluviitaleaceae bacterium. Lineage (GTDB taxonomy): Bacteria > Bacillota > Clostridia > Lachnospirales > WQUN01 > WQRX01. The sequence continues at coordinate 85,313 of WQZS01000012.1, forward strand.
TTATCGGATATCATGGAATTATCCTGGCACGACGCGGGGCTTGACATCACGACCGAAGACCGTATCATTACACTTTCAACCTGCACCACCATGGCGCGCAACATGCGTTACGTATTACACGCAAGACTTATCCAATAGAGGTGAAAATATATGCAAAACCGTTATGAGCTCGTAATCGACTCGACCGCCGACATTACGCCCGAATGGGCGAAGGATTGGGGGATCAAGACCGTCATCCCTTTTATGGTGACCGTTGACGGTAAGGATTACATGAATTACCTGGATGAACGCGAAATCAGCACCAAAACGTTCTACGATTTGCTGCGTGCGGGCAAGACGGGTTCGACCACGCAAATTACGCAATTCCGTTATATGGAAGCGTGGGAACCTATATTAAAGGAAGGGAAGGATATCCTGTACCTTTGCCTTTCCGGCGCGTTGAGTAAGAGCTATGAACAAAGCCTGATCGCCGTACGGGAGTTGAAGCAAAAATACCCCGAGCGCGAAATCATTTCAATCGATTCCAAATCAGCCTCGCTTGGGGAAGCGCTGCTGGTATACCATACCGCCCGCGCGCGGAATGAAGGCAAAACCCTGGCCGAAACGGCGGAATACGCGTTGGGTATCATCCCGCGCATCCTGCATTGGATCATGGCGGACGATTTGAACCATTTGAGGCGCGGCGGGCGCGTATCGGGCGCGGCGGCGTTTGTGGGGACGATGCTTAAGATCAAGCCCATCCTTACCGTTTACGGGGACGGGCGGTTGGTTCCCGTACACAAGGCGCGCGGCCATAACAAGGCCTTCGAATATATCTTAAGCCGTATGGAAGCCCATAAAGCCGACCCGAAGCCGGTCATCGCCATCGCCCACAGCGATTCCCTCGAACTTGCGCAGCAATTGATGGATATGATCAACGAAAAATACGGACGGTGCGAATTCCTGGTAAATAATATCGGCCCGGTGATCGGGGCGCATACGGGCCCGGGGACGGTCGCGGCGGTATTTTTGGGAGACGGGAGGCTTAACCATGCGTAGGTTACGCAGGGTAAAGAAAATCAAGAACGAAAAAATTACGATCAACCTCACCCCCACCGAAGTGGGGCAAATCGATTACCTGGTGGAACGCGGCCTGTACACCAACCGTTCGGACTTCATCCGTTTGGCCATCCGTAAGCAAACAGAATCGCATACCGGGGATATTAACCGTTTCCTCGCGCCCGAAATGCCCGAAACCGAACGGCTGCGCTATTTCGGCGGGTTGGGTTTTATGCGGCTTACGCACGCTTATGTAGAGAGTTTGATAACATTCGGCGCGAAGGTGCATATCAGTGTATTGGGCGCGCTGACCATTGACAAGGCCATCACCCGCGAGCAATTGTCGCAAGTGATGGCAGGTTGTAAGGTATACGGGAAGATATTTGCTGAGGAAGAGATTAAACAGTTGATAAAAGAAACGGCGTTGTAATAGCTACGCAACGCCACGGAAAAGGATCGGCGGTTGCGCTCTCTTGAAGGCGAAGTCGTTCGCCGCAACCGCCGATCCTTTTCCTGTATCCTTTGATACGGTTCTTTACGTCGTTTAATTCGTTAATATTTTGTGTGTCTCTTTTAGTTGTGCCATTACGGGCAATTTTTGGGGGCACTTTTTTTCACATTCGCCGCATTCGGTGCATTGGGCGGCGTCCGCGCTTTTGGTCCAGCCTTCGCCGCGCATCATTTCGGCGTAGGCTTTTTTCGCGTGTTCGGTCAGGCCGTATACCTTGTGGGTATTCATCATGCCGAAGAGGTGCGGGATGTTGATATTGGCGGGGCAGAGTTTGCAATAATCGCACGCGGTGCAGTAGAGCTCCGCCAGCTTTTTGTTCTCTTCCATCATAGATTTGACTTGGGTTAGTTCATCGGCGGTCAGATGACCTGTTTTTGACGCGATTTTTACGTTTTCCTCGAGCATGGCGATGTTTTCCATACCCGATAGGCAAATGTGAACGTTATCGTTGGCCAGTACGAAGCGCAGGGCCATTTCGGCGGTGCTGGCGGGTTTATCCTTAAGCAAGCCGCGGATTACCTCGCTGGGCGCGCCCAAACGACCGCCCGCGACCGGCCCCATAACGACCACGCCCATACCTTTTTCCTTCATGTAGGCGAGGTTTTCCTCGTTAGAACGGTCCAGCAGGTTATACTGGATCAAGCAGGACGAAAAACGCCCGCTGTCCGCGATGTATTTTAAGTTTTCCGCGCTGTCATGGTAGGAGAACGAGAGGAACTTGATCAATCCTTCGTCCAACGCTTTCTGCGCGGCTTGCAGCGGGCCGTCGGTCAGCGTTTCCCAATGTTTGAAACCCTTTTGCCCGATACCCCAAAAATGGTAGAAATCGATATAATCGGTGTCCATTTGCTTGAGGGAAGATTCCAAGCGTTTTGTCCAATCCGCGCCGGAGTCGTTTTCGATGGGGTTCTTGGTGGTGATGTAGACCTTGTCGCGGTAGCCCTTGATGGCTTTGCCGACGGCGATTTCGGATTGCTTGTCGTTATAATACGGCGCGGAATCGATATAATTCACGCCCAAGTCGAACGCGCGGCGCATCAGCGGGATGGCGAGCTCGTCGTTGACCATGTTCTTACCGTCCACTTGGTGCATGGGTAGGCGCATCGCCCCGAAGCCCAGCTTGGATACCTTAACGCCCGTATTGCCGAAAGTTGAATACTGCATATGAAACCCTCCTTTTGTACGAGTATAGCAAAAAAAGGAAGGGCTTGGCAATTATTCCGCGTGATGCTACACTCCGTTTGTAAAATTATGAGGAACGGGTGAATATTATGGATAATTTAATGAACGTTTTTATTCAAACCTTCGGCGGTACGGGTGATGAAATACGATCGTTCTTCACTCCCGGGCGCATTAACATCATCGGCGAACATATCGATTACAACGGCGGGTACGTCCTTCCCTGCTCCCTAAAGATGGGGACGCACGCGTTGATCCGCAAACGCGGCGACGATACCGCCCGCTTCGCGAGTACGAATTTTGATTTGCAAGCGGAGATACCGCTCGATGATGTAGCGTTCGACCCCGCGCACGATTGGGCCAATTACCCCAAGGGCATCGTCCGCCTCATGCAGGACGACGGGCATACGATCGGCGGCTTCGATATCCTTTTTTCGGGCGATATCCCCAACGCCGCGGGGTTGTCGTCTTCGGCTTCCATTGAACTGGTGACGGCAACCGCGCTCAACGATGTTTTTTCGCTTGGGTACGAGCCGATCGAGCTCGTCAAGCTGTCGCAAAGGGCCGAAAACCAATTCTGCGGGGTTAATTGCGGCATCATGGACCAATTTGCCGTGGGCATGGGCAAGGACGGCCACGCGATTTACCTGCATTGCGATACGCTGGATTACAAGCACGTACCGCTTAATTTGGGCGGATACACAATCGTCGTGATGAACACCAACAAACGCCGCCAGCTTAACGAATCGAAATACAACGAACGCCGAAGCGAATGTGAGCAGGCGCTGGCGTTTTTATTAAGAGCGAAATCCGCGTCAACTTCGTGTCAATTCGACACGAAGTTGACCGACCTCACCCCCGAGGCGTTCGCGGAATTGTCGCACCTTATCCCCGACGAAACCCTGCGCCGCCGCGCGCGTCACGTCATCCAAGAAAACGAACGCGTCAAACAAGCCGTAGCCGCGCTCGAATCGGGCGACATGGAAACGCTGGGCGAATTATTAAACCAATCCCACGCTTCCCTGCGCGACGACTACGAGGTCACGGGGCTTGAACTCGACACCCTCGTAAGCGAAGCGCAAAAAAACCCCGTTTGCATCGGCGCGAGGATGACCGGGGCGGGGTTTGGCGGCTGCGCGATCGCGCTGATGAAAAAGGACGCGGTTGACGGTTTCGCCGAAGGTGTTATCGCAGGGTACGAGAAGGTTGTGGGGTACGCGCCGAGTTTGTATTGATTATTTTATCTGTAAAATCGGCGGCTTTATCGGCAGCAGCCAAAATATCGTAATATTAGAATTGCATCACCCCATCCGACATTCTGTAAACAACATCGGCTTTTTTAACTATGTCCATGTTATGCGTAACAACAACCACACAATAATTTTTTTTATCCGCCAAATGCTTTAGGATGTCCATTACATTTTCACCGTTTTGAACATCCAAGTTTCCGGTGGGTTCATCTGCCAGCAGTACCTTCGCACCTGTGGAAAGCGCGCGGGCTATGGCGACGCGCTGCTGTTCGCCGCCGGAAAGGTTTGAAGGGTAACGCCCGTGCTTTTCTTCGTTTATACCTACGGATTCCAAATAGCCCCTCGCCCGCTCCCTTGCCTTGTAATGCACGATGCCGTTCATTTTCATGGGATAACATACATTTTCGATGGCCGTCATAAGCGGGAACAAATGAAACGCTTGGAATATCATGGATACACGCTCACGGCGGTACAAGTCCGGGTCAAGCTCCGTCAGGCTTTCATTGTCAATAAAGATTTCACCGCTTGTTGGTTTGTCAAGCCCCGCCAAAACAGACAGCAAAGTTGTTTTACCGCTGCCGGACGTACCCATCACCACATTAAGTTTGCCATCCTCAAATATACAGGACACATTTTTTACAGCGTCATGGCCGCTGTTTTTATAACGATAGCTTACATTTTCAAGTCTTAGCATTTGTCTTCCCTCCACGTAATACCCGGTTATTCCTTAACTTGTAACAAATCAAGCGGAGCGCGTATGCTGACCAACACAGCACCGACAAATGACCCCATGCTTGTTCCGAACAGATATAAAACCGCAAAAAGCAATATTTTTGCAATGCCTTCAATACTTAAAAATTGCGTGAATATAACCCCCAAAGCCACACCTATTAAACATAAAACGGTGTTTTCCGCGAGTAACATAATACGGACACGGGTTTTCGTCGTTCCCAACATACGCATAATAGCGGCGATTTTAGCGTTTTGGAGCGTAAACAAAACCGACAACCCCGTACCAATCGCTACGGAAAAAGCAATCGCAACCGGATATAAAAGTTGGAATAAAGCCAACGTATCTTCCATTTGCCCAACGACTACCCGCAATTCCTCATCATGTATAAATACATTCATTTGCATAAAATGATTTTGCCGTGAATTACGGACAACGCCCGTGACTTCTTCCCGAATGGCAGTTATATCCCTGTTCACCGCCGTATCCAGTTCAAACCGTAACGTGATATAACCCAATTCATTCCCGCGAATCAACTCCAATGCGTATAATGGCAGAAGTGTGGCGTTACGCGCCATTTGACGGTCAATACCGCCATTGTGTGAACCAATAATGATGATTGGGTACTGTTCGTGCCGTTGTTTTATGCTTCTGTGAAAGGGGGGTTCATCGTTGAAAGGGCGGCCAATAAACGCCGTATCCCCCACACTAAGCCCCCTTTGTGCAAGTGTGTGTTCCGAAACAATGACGGGAATCGGCGATTGAAGGGTGGCGTCGGAGTATACAAAATTATTTTTATCAAACCCCGGCATAAAATGAATTTCCAAAAGCGGGACTACCATATCCGGCCAAAGCCCTTCCAAATCCGTCATCCTGATTCCACCGGGGGCAACATCGGGCCGCGTTTCAAATTCACGTTTAAATAAGTCAAGGTCGTTAAACGAAAAAAGCGGGTCAACCCGCGTTATCCAACCGTCATCACGGCCATGCAGCGCGTTGTAATATAGATAGGTTTCCTCAAAAAATTCGTCCCAAAAATCTTTTTCAATCCCCGCGGGGAAATTTCCGTCACTATCGGTTGGGATAATAAAAAACCACGGATATGAGGCTTCAACATATGTGTTATTAATAAATTCCAACGCCGTCAGATTATCCACCGTAGTACGTAAAATATCGTTACGCATCCAATGGGACAAAATATTGATTCCCATAGGGTCTGCCCTATGCACATATCCGGTCACAACCGTTGTGTTATAAAGCCGGTCAACTTCACGTTCATAATTATTTATCACTTTTTGCAAAACACCTAAAGCGACAATAATGATTAAAGCCGTTAACACCAAAAAACCGGATTTTACAGGCGCGCGGAAAATTTGACGCATAACAAATTGTAAGCTCTCCTTGTTCATCTTCTTTTTACCCGCTTGCTGCCGCCGCCTTGTAAAAGCACCAACACGGGACGTTTTGCAATAAGTAACGCGCCCAAATACACCGCCGCAAGCATAAAAATGAATGACGCACCCACCATAACCGCGAACCAATATAACGGCAGGCCAAAACCAATATCGTACCCCATTACCATGTCACCCATAATATTTTCCGCTCCCTTTAACGCGATAAACCACCCAATAATACCGCCTGTTATCATTGACAAGAAACCGAAAAATAATATCGGTGTACAAAGTTTGCGTATCACGCTGCGGATCGGACTGCCCAGCAATCGTAAAATAACCAAATCCTTGCGTCTCTGATACATATACAAAAAAGTCACAAAACCCAATACCAAAGCCGACATTATGCTGAAAACAATAAAATTAACGGTTATGGACTGTAAAACAGGCTCGGCAGTTAACCAATAATTAGCCGCTCCCGTGGGAAGCAAGGTTAAGGTTATACCGCGTGAAGCAAGCACATCCCTGTTCTCCAACAGAAACGCGCTTTCATTCCGGGGGTTTGCCAATTCAAAGCTGTACCACACATCCCATAAAAAATCATCGTAGCCGTGGATTTCATCAACAAGTTTAAAATCATGCGGCAGAAGGGAATCGGGGATATATATTAAATTGTCAAAATTAGGTTCCCACCGTGCGTGTTTATCGAATATACCCACGATTTCCAATTCCAAACCCGAAACAATAAATTCTGTCGGGTCGCCGTGAATCAAAAATTCCACATAACCGTCTTGAAAGCGGATATTCTCAACACCGGGGCCGAAATGTTCGGTAAAGAAACCCCAACGGGTTGCAACAACGCGCTGGTTCGCGGGGATGCTGATGGTTATTGTGTCACCTGTTTCCAGTCCCCTTGTCTCGGCAAACAGATAATGGATAACCACCACGGGATTTTTATTTATGTAGTCATCACGGGTAAGGAAGCGACCGCCATGTAATGTAAAAATATCCATGTGTACCTGGGGCATCGCGTCCATACCGGACGTTGTCCGTAACCATAAAACGCTGTGGTTGTAACGCATACGTTCGATTTCGCCGTCTAATCCTTCCAACCCCGGCGTGTTGGGGTCTACTTCTCCGAACGGTACGGGAACATACCACAAGCCGTAATCATTTAACGGGTACATGTATAAACGGTCAAGCGTACCTCCGACCGTCGGGCGCCTTCCGAAAAATCCGTCAATTTCATGGAAAAGATAGTGCGCCCCTTTGAAAAAATAACGCTGTCCGACTTCCAAGCCCGCCGGCGGATTTTCCCCGTCATCGGGTATATGCATGTGCATGGTTACGTTGTATCCCGCCGCCGCGTGTTCGGGGAAACCTACGGCAACATCGTCTACCCGTAACCGTAACCGCACAGCCGACCCGCCGCGCATATAATCCATTTGTATCAATTCCGCATAAAAAAACGTAAAATGCAACCGTTCGGAGCGCGGATAATCTGTTTCAAAAAAGCGAAAACCACGTATGTCCGCGCTAAGTTTATCGTGTAAAACGGCTTCCGCGCCGCGCCGTCTGTCCTCTGTCAACGCAAAGCTGCTGCCGGCAATAACCTCCGCGCCCGTAAGGATATTCGCATACATTTCACCATCCATCCGCAAGAAACCAATGGAACGGTAAAACCCGCCGATTTCATGAATCCTATCGCGTACCACTAAAAATTCCGTGCCGCGCAAAACAAAAGCAAATGAAATAAGGCAGACAAGCAAAAATAAAAATACAGTCCGAACCGGTTGACGCAAGGATGATTGTATAAATACGTTTCCTTTCGCCCACTCCGGCGCGGGGCGGTTGGCACGGTTGAGTTCCTTTCCCAATTCCGCGGCGTTTCCCATATGGGTGACGGCTCGTATAGCGGCTGTTTCTTCGTCTATGCCCTGCGCTATATACATATCCTTTCGGTCAATGATATGTTCACGCAGTTCCTCCGCCACATCGGCACGGGCTTTTTCCCAGCGGATGTAATTGCCGACTTCGTTAACGTAAGCGTCAATTTTATGTTTCGACCGCATACCGCAGCCCCCCTCCCATGATGGTATTTACGGAGTTTGTGTATGCCAGCCATTCATCCCATTTTTTTGCGAGATGTTCCCTGCCGCTTGCCGTAATTCGATAATACTTCCGATCCTTGCCTTCCTCGGTTTCACTTCGGTAAGAAGTGACCAACCCATCATTTTCAAGATTGTGCATGATAGGGTAAAGGATTCCCGTTTTTATGTTAAACGCGTCGAAGGATTTTTTGGCAAGGGCTACAATGATTTGATGCCCATACATATCCTCGCTGTCAAGGAGCTTGAGTATCATCATAATGGTATTCCCCGGCAGGTACTTTTTTTCGGCCATAACTTCTTCCTCCGCAGTAGATATTCTACTATCCATAATATGATAGAACACATACTATTGTCAAGCAATCCCCAAATATACGTACATGGAAATTAAACCGTCGGCCCGATGTACGAGGCGGTGCTATATAAAAACGCCTCCCCGGTGACACCGGGAGGCGGGTGATAACCCTGTGCGGGGGCATCTTATGATGCTTGAGCTTCCCGCATGGGGTTTTTGTTTTTGATTCCCCGCGTTCCGCCCGCCGCTTCACACATCTATTATCACATAAGCCGTAAACGTATTCCCGTCCCATTCGGTAATCAGCTTCCCGCCGTACCGTTCCACTACCGCCTGTACGCTTCGCAGCCCGAACCCGCCGTCCTTCTTGCCGGAGACCGGCTGCCCGTCGTCAGACAAAACCGTTCCGTCAAAACTGTTCTTAACCGTGACGGCAAATTGCTGATGTTTGTAATTGGCTTTCAATTCAATATACCGTCCGCTGTCAAGTTTAAGAGCGGCTTCCACGGCGTTCTCCAAAAGGTTGCCAAGCACAACGCACATTTCATAGTTGGGAACGGACATGGGTTCCGGCAACGCGGCTTCAAAGCCGCAGCTAATGCCCGACTTGCGGCAGCGTTCCGCGTAACCCGACAGCAGCGCGTTTATAACCGTGTTTTTGCAGAAAACCGGCAGTTCGTTTTCCGTGACGAGGGATTCGACTTCCGACAAATACCCGTCCACTTCGTCCCCTTTGCCGGAGCGCAGCATTTCCCGCGCCGCGCTGATATGGTACTTGACATCATGGCGCATGATACGGAGCGAGTTTTGCTGATCGTTCATCTTCTCATAATGACCGCGCCCGGAGGATATGATGCTGTTCGCGAACTCCGCTTCGACGCGCCGCTTTGTTTTTTCGTGTGTGTTGATAATGGCATAACACAAAGCACAAAATGTGCAAAACGCGAACACCAGCAATGAAATACGTTGCACTCCGTCAGAAACGGAAATGACGACCACCATTGCGGCATATGTGAACGCTGCCATGAATGAAAACAGCAGCCATATTTTTTTGCCGCTGCTTATGAAAATTTTTGCAAACAGACTCCGCGCAAATAGAAGAATAAACAAAGTGTACACGGTATACATGAGCATCGTTAAATTAAACACCGCCAGCCAGAATTCGCTGCTTTCCGCTTGGGTGAATATCCCGGAAATCGCGCTTGCCAACGCCAGTTGAAACCCCGTACATACCATTACGAAGAATATGACGAATACCCTTTGAAGAAAATATCCTTTCGACAGGATAATAAACAACGGGGCATGAACGAAAGCACCGTAAAATCTGTAAAACGTGCTTTGCGTTCCCGTAAGGTATAGGATGATATGCACAACGACACTAAATATTATGGGTACGCATATAGTGGCAATCTTCCCGAACCTGTGCGGGAACGCAATAAACATGGTCAGATAATTGATTATCAATGTAATTGCGGTTATTAGTAAAAACGCGGTATCTATGTTCATTTTTTACCTCCCGCCACCCACGCGATATACTGCTTTACCGCGTTCGGATAATTTCTTGAGATAGGCACCCGCGCCCCGTTTTGCGTTATAAAATCCTCGCTTCCCTGTACACGGTTAATGTCGCTTATGTTGACGATGTACGAACGGTGGCATTGGATAAACCGTTTGTCCGCAAGCAGCGCAAGCGCGGTTTCCGCGAAGGTAGCCCGCGTTACCAATTCCGTGCCGTCAGTCAAACGGAAATGTATGTTGTTACCCATGACTTCGACGTGGGATATATCGCGGAACAGCACAAGCCTTTTTGAGCCCGCGGTTTTTACGATGATACCAACTGTATCATCGTCTTTTTTTGCCTGTTCAAGCTCGCTTAGGATTTTATAAACGCCGTCCGAATCGGGCGGCTTTATGAGGTAGGAAAACGCCTTGACTTGATAGGATTCGGCGGCATATTCGTTTGAGGTGGTGAGGAAAACGATTTCCCCCGGATATTTTTCCGCGCGCAGAGCCTCCGCTAATTCAACCCCGCTCATTTCCGGCATGACAATATCCAAAAAGCACACGTCAACGGGCGCGCCTGAGCGGATATGCTCCAGCGCGTCGTTCGCGTCGGTAAAGACCGCGGTATTTATTTCAAAGCCCGAATCATTCAACAGCCCTTCCAGTTTGTCCGCTTCGGCTATCATATCGTCGCAGATAAGTATGTACATATCGTGAACCCTCCGCGTTTATCATAACACATTTATGACGAATTTTACATAACGCATTTCGTCACGCTTTTACGTCGCTTCATCACAAACGCGTTTTTTCATTATATTTTTTTGTTATGGTTGACAGTATCAAATACTTAAACAGCGATGATTTTGGAAAGGGGAATCCTTAATATGAAATATAAAAAAACAAAACGCGTTTTATCAATTCTGCTGACATTGTGCCTGACGCTCTCGCTCTTACCGATGAACGCGTTCGCGGCGGAGCCGGAACCGTGGGCGAGGGATTTGGACGGCCATTGGGCGGAGCCCGCCATCAGGACGCTCTATGAATACGGCATCATGGGCGGCGTCGGCAACGGTTATTTCGTACCCGACCGCGTCATTACCCGCGCCGAGTTTGCCGCGCTGGTCAACCGGTCATTCGGTTATAGCGCGCTTGATGTGCCGGAGTTGACCGGCTTTACCGATATAACACCCGGCAAATGGTACGCGGGGCCTATGAGGACAGCCATCGCGCTCGGCGTTATTTCGGGCTACGGCAACGGTATCGCCGCGCCGGGGGACACCATTAACCACGAACAAGCAGCGGTTATTTTAGCCCGTGTAATGCGCTTGAACGTACCGGAAAGCACGGCGACACGCTTCACCGATATAAGCGAGGTATCCTCATGGGCGGTTGGTTCCGTGCTGGCAATGGAGCAAGCCGGTTATATGACCGGATACAACCATCGCTTCATGCCGAAAAACCACCTCACGCGAGGTCAAGCGGCGCAGCTTCTCCTTAACGTGTTCGGCGTACTTATAGACGATGATTTTGACGCGGACGGCAGGACATACGGGAACGTCACCATCCGCGGAGCGGGCGTTACGCTTTCAAACGCCGTTATCACCGGTGACTTGTTCATCACCGAGGGCGTGGGCGACGGCACGGTATGGCTCGACACCCTCCGCATAGACGGGCGGCTGATTATCGCGGGCGGCGGGGAGAACTCCATCCATGTCAGAAATATCACGGTTGGCGAGAATGTCGTAGTTGACAAGCCCGCTGTCGTTGGTGATGAACCCGTGCGCTTCCGTGTTGCGCAGACCGGCGACACCAAAGTTTTGTTTGAGGGTACGATGCGTGAAGTCATTATTTGCGAAGATATAACCGTTATCATAGACAGCGACGGTCAAGTGACTGTATTTAATATGTTTGCCCCGGAGGACGGAGCGGAAAGGCAAGCCGTGGTTATTTCCGAGGGCGCGGCGGTTGATAAAATCACTACTTTTACACCCGCCGAAATCAGCGGCGGCGGCGATGTCGGCCTTGTGGAAGCGCATACGCCCGGCGTTGTCATCAGCGCGGACTTAACTGTTGATACCATAGAAGCCGGGGAAGGCGTACCCGTCACGGCAGGCAATGAAATTGTCACCGGCACGGGTATCACCGAACCAACGCAACAACCAATATTTGAACCGTTTCCCGGTCAGGAACCTACGCCCACACCCGAACCCACACCCGTACCCACCTCCGCGCCGACTCCCGCGCCAACCCCGCAGCCTACACCACAACCTACACCGCAGCCTACACCGCAACCTACACCCGAACCCACACCCGCGCCGACCCCGCAACCCACACCACAGCCCACACCCGAACCCACGCCCTCGCCGACAAACCCTCCAAGCGGCGGTAACGGCAACGGCAGCGGCAGCGGGGCCGGTTCCACACCCATCACGACCGCCTCTATCGACGTGACCGCTCCGGTGAAAGGCGCTACGCCGAACACTACCGCAAGCGGCACGGGCAACTTCAGCATCGGCGCGGTAACATGGAATCCGAATCACAACCCGTTCCAACCCGGTACGGTCTACACCGCCACGGTCACGCTGACAGCCAACGCGAACCATACCTTTATCGGGCTGACCACCGCGACAATCAACGGATATACTGCGACCGTATCCAATAACACCGGTACGGCGGTTACGTTGTCGCGTACTTTCACCGCGACATTGGATAAGACCGTAACAGGTATTTCGATTCATGCCCAACCGACAACCCTAACCTACACCCACGGCAACACGCTCAATTTGACCGGACTTGTGGCAAGGCTGACATTCAGCGACAGCACCACGGAGGATGTACCGTTCGCCAACTTTGCTTCACGGAATATCTCTGCGAATCCGTACCACGGCGCGGTTCTGTCCCATACAACCCATAACAGCGCACCTATTGCGGTTTCATACAGCACGTTTAATGCCAATACAAACAATCTGACCGTCAA
>WQZS01000013.1 GCA_009780585.1 Defluviitaleaceae bacterium
AATTTTTATTTGCTTTCTATTGCTTTTTATTGCCTTTTATATCTTCTTTGTTTCTTTTCCTTCTCCGCCCCCTCCCGATTCCATTTCGAGATTGGGTTCTTTCATTTCGCAATTATTTAATAACATCAGAAAATCTGATGTTAGGATATTGTGAAAGTTTATTTTTGTCAAACCGGCAGCATCACTTCCCCGATTGCGCGTCGAAATTACGGAATACGCTCGCGTGGCTTTTGTACGCCCCAAAGCGGGCGTAATAGGGCGTTAACTCCGCATCGTGGCAGATGTCTATCATATATAAATCCTTACATTCTTCAAGCATCAAACGTACGAGTTCGCTACCGATGCCTTTACCTTTGTGGGATTCGACGACTTCAAGCAACGGGATATATGCCGACAGCACGCCGTCGGATACGGCGTTGATAAACCCGACGACTTTACCGCAATCCTTATCGATTGCGACGAACGCGCGGTAGCTGCCGCGTAATAATTTTAAGTGCGTCGTCGGACCCGGCGGATTCGGCCAGCCAACGAAAAAGCCCATCAGCATATCCTCCGTGATGCCTGTCAAATCCTTTGTGTATAGGATGTTCATTCCCCTTCCACGAATTTTACGCTTACCAGCTTGCTTACGCCCTGCTCCTGCATGGTGACGCCGTACAGGCGGTCGGCGGCCTCCATGGTGCCTTTGCGGTGCGTGATGATGATGAACTGCGTACCGTCGGTGTATTGCTTGAGGAACTGCGCGAAGCGGACTACGTTTGCGTCATCGAGGTTGGACTCGATTTCGTCCAGCACGCAGAAGGGCGACGGCTTTAGACGGAGGATGGCGAAAAGCAGGGCAATCGCCGTCAGCGCCCTTTCCCCGCCGGATAATAAAAGCAATGTTTGCAATGTCTTGCCCGGTGGTTGGGCGGTGATTTCGATGCCGGATTCCAGCATATTCCCTTCGTCGGAGAGGCGCAGGGACGCGGAACCGCCGCCGAACATCTCGCGGAAGACTTCATTAAAATGGTGCGCGATTTGCGTGAATTGCGACAGGAATTGCTCCTCCATTTGCGCGGTGAGCGTTGCGATTAGTTCGAGCAGGGCTTCCTCGGCTTGTTGGATATCGTCGTGCTGGGCGGTCAAGAAGTCGTGGCGCGTTTTAACTTGCTTAAATGCTTCGATTGCGCCGATGTTGACGTCGGTGAGCGCCGCAAGTTCGGTTTTTAGCTGCTGGTGTTCGCGGCGGAGGGCCGTCTCCGAAATATCCGCGCGCTTGTGGGAAAGGGCTTGCTGGTAGGTGAGTTCGTATTCTTCCCAAATTTCATTGTGCAGGCGGTGCCCGGTTTGGTGGAGCTGCTCCTTGCGCATTTCCAGGCGGGTGAGTTCCTTTTCCAATAGGGAGGATTCGTCGGATTGGTTGCGTTCGTCGGCTTCCACGCGGCCGATGGCTTCGTCCAATTGGGTTTTGGCGGTTTGCGCGGCGGAAAGGTTTTGGCGGGTTTGGGTTTGGACGGTTTGCAGGGCGGATAGGTCAACGGTAAGTTGTTTTTCCTTTTCCTCAATTTCGCGCGTTTTTTTTTGCGAATCCTCAATTTCCCGCAGAAGGGCCTTTTTTTCCTCCGTCAATACGGCTTCGTCCCTTTCCAATCGAGCGATATTGGTTGACGCGGCGGTTTGCAACTCGGTTTGGCGGCCGATTTCCACGCGGAGCTCCGTTAGAATGCTTGATTCGTCCGAAAACAATTGGCGTTTTTGGTGGAATTCGCGTTGGTATTCCTCCAGGCGCATACGGGCGTTTTCGAGTTCGCGCTCCTGCTCGGTTTGCGCTTGCTTGGCATGGCGGATCGCTTGGTTGGTTTCCACCAGCTTAGCCATAAGGGCGTCGTTTTCTTCATGGTATTGGACAGCCGATGCGCGCAGGGTTTCCAAGCCTTGCTCCACGAGGGCGCAACGCTCCCGTAGGGTTTGTGCCTCGACCCCCAAGGATTGATGGCGTACCCGCGTGCGTTGCAGGGCTTCGTTTGTAGCGGCGCATTTATCGGAGTGGCTTTTTAACGTTTTGGCTATCGCGTCAAAGGATTTTTGTAAGGAAGCGATTTGTTCGGCCAATTCGGAAACTTGCCGCGCGCGGCCGATCAGCCCGCCGGAGCCGCGTTGGATGCTTCCGCCCGTCATCGCTCCCCCGGGATGCAGCCGTTCGCCTTCCAGGGTTACGAGCTTGTAGGAAAAACGATGTTTTTTATGTATGGCCAGCGCGTTGTCCAATCGATCGACGATAATAATATCGCCCAGCAATTGCGCGATGACGCCGCTATATTCCGCGCCGTATGACACCAATTCGGACGCCGCCCCGATAAAGCCCGCCTCGTTTGCGATTTTCCGCACATCGGTTACACGGCCCTTCACTGCCGTTAAGGGCAGGAAGGTCGCCCTGCCTTCGTTCGTTTTCTTCAAATATTCGATGGCGCGTTTCGCGTCTTCCTCGGTTTGGGTGACGATGTTTTGCGACGCGCTCCCCAGCGCGATTTCGATCGCGGTTTCATATGGGGTAGGTACGCCGATGAGCTCGCCCACCGCGCCGCATATACCCGAAAAACTTTTATCGGTTTCCCGCTTCCGCAAGATCGACTTGACGCTGCGGAAGTATCCTTCGTGTTGGTTATGTAAATCCTCCACGGCGCGGTGTTTGGCGCGGGCGGCGGTGAGGGATTCCTGCGTATTGCGGTATTCCTCATTGATTTCGCGCAGTTCTTCGTTTAGCTTGGCCAATGCGTCGGAATACGCTTCTGCTTGCTCTTCCGCGCGGCGGGCTTCGTCTGTGCGAGCGGTAAGGCTCTTTTGCATTTCCGCGAGGGCCTCTTCTTGGGACTCGAGTTTTTCTTCCAATTGCTCGATGTTGATGTCCAATTTTTCCTTGTCTTCCTCCAAGCGGCGGTAGCGGCTTTCCGCGTCGAGGACCTTTGCCTTATGCTCGGTGATCAAGTTGCCTTGGTTTAGGATTTCTTGGTTGTACGCGGCCATTTCCGCCGCGCTTTCCTCTTCGGCGGTTACATATTCGGCGGAACGGCCTTGGTGTTCGGCCAACTCCGCGCGGAGCTTTTCGAGCGAGGCGGCGGCTTTCGCGCGGTTTTCTTCTTCGCTTGCGCGTTCGTTTTCACGCTCGAGCAGGGCAGCGCCGCGCTTGTCCGCTTCGCCCCGCAGGCGGATTTGGTCGGTCACGAACTGGGCCGCCTGGCTGACGAGCAATTCACGCATACCTTCCTTTTCGGCGACGGCGGTCGTCGTTTCCAGTAAGGCTTCGTTGGCTTGGCGGTAACGAACGTCCGCGTCGGCGGCTTGCTGCTTTAACGCTTCCTCGGCGTCGCGCGCCATCGCCAAGCGGTTTTTGCCGTCGGTGGATTGGGCGTAGGCGTTGGCCAGCGTCTCCTCGGTTTTTTCCAATTCGATTTCCATTTTACCGACTTCGTTCAAGAATATATTGATGTGCGTTTCCTTATATTTGTCGCGCAGGGCGAGGTAGTGTTTGGCTTCTTCGGCCTGTTGCTCAAGCGGTTCGATTTGTTCATCCAATTCAGCAATGATGTCGGATACGCGGGCGCGGTTTTGCCGTTCGCGCTCCAAGCGGGTGAGCGTTTCGTGGCGGCGGGCCTTAAACTTGCTGATGCCCGCGGCTTCCTCGAAGATATGCCGTCTGTCTTCGGAGCGCGCGCTCAGGATTTCGTCCACGCGGCCTTGGCCGATGATCGAATACCCGTCGCGGCCCACGCCCGTGTCCATGAACAATTGCTGTATATCCTTTAAGCGGCAAGGCGTTCCGTTGATCGCGTACTCGCTTTCACCCGAGCGGTATACGCGGCGGGTGATGGTTACCTCGGGGGTGCCGAGTGATGAAAGCGTGTTGTCCGAATTATCGATTTGCATGACGATTTCCGCAAAGCCCAAGGGCTTGCGGTGCGCCGTGCCGGCAAAGATGATGTCCTCCATTTTGGTGCCGCGCAGTTGCTTGGCGGATTGCTCCCCCAGCACCCAGCGCATGGCGTCGGCAATATTGGACTTGCCGCTGCCGTTGGGCCCCACCACGGCGTTCAAGCCCGCGCCGAAGCTCAACTGCACGCGCTCGGCGAAGGATTTGAAGCCGACGAGCTCCAATTTCTTCAAGTACAAATATTACAGCCCCTAAAATGTTACGGTATCTTTACAGCGAGAGATTATGCTATAATTAAACCGTTAAGGCAAGTATTTCATTTTCGCTCGGGAGGAATGGGAATGGTAAGGTTTATGGCGGGCCAAAAAGGCCAGGGCAAGACGCGCAAGCTCATCGACATGGCAAACGACGCGGTTAAGCAAGCCGACGGGCATTTGGTGTTTATCGACGACGATCGGCGGCATACCCGCGATATCAGCCGCGACATACGCTTCGTGGAGGCGGGTAAGGGTGTGTTGTCCAATTACCGCGAATTCGTGGGCTTTATTTTGGGCATCCTGTCCATGGACGCGGACGTGGAACATATATATATTGACGGATTATGCAATATTGTGAAAACGCTTGACAACAACGAGAGTTTGCAAAAACTCAACCGCAAGCTGGAGGCTATTTCGCATCGGGACGGCGTCAAATTTACCATAAGCGTGAACTATGAACCGGATACCTTGCCGGATGATATACAAGCGTTGTTAATGTAGTAAAAATTTATGCGGTAAAATGAAAAATAACTTTTGCTCGCGGCGAGCAAAAGTTATTTTTATGGGGAAAAGTACCTTTTTATCGGCGGGTGTTATCCATACGGGTATTGTAATCGTAAAAATACAGGATATATTCGCGCAATAAGGTTGGCAGCAGATGCAAATCCCCGTAGCGGAATATTTCACCGCGGGCGCTTACGAACAGAACCGATTCGGGGTCGCTCGGAACACCCGGCAGTCTGATGGATATGGTCATTGACCCGTCCGCGTTATAAAGCCAATCACCCAAGTATTGTTTCGAATCGGGGTCATCCATTAATTCATGAAGGTGCGGACCCGTCCAAATGTGCGCGTCGGGGAGGGGGGTGGGCCGCGGGGAGGGTAAGTCGGTCCCGCCTTGCAAGATAAAGTCCACCGCCCAATTGACGGGGATGTAACCGGAATTAAAAATTGTACCGTGTAAGCGGAGTGTGCCGATATCCTCGCCGCGCACCGCGAATAAAAATTCCCAATAATCCGCCGGGGTTGGCGCGAGGGCGTTACCCCGTTCGTCACTCATAAAAAGGGGCATATAAAGTTCCCCTTGGTCGTCGATGTTGAAGGCATTCGCTTCAAACGGCAACGGTTCAATCCTTTCGCCTTCCGCGTTGATGAAAAAGGGTATGATAAAAGCGCCGCCGTTATTGCGGAATTGAAGGCGCAGCAACCCATCATCGTAATGTATGGCGCTGATACTTGCAACGCGGTCTGCTCCGTTAGAGGTATCGGGAATATTGGGCAGCAGGTAATAAAAACGGGTGATATTCCTGTCGGTTCCCAACGTTGCGGGGTTTTTTAACAATTCGGGCAGGTTTACGGGGATTTCCCGCTCAACTTTGTCCGTCAAGTTGTAAGCCATCGATACGATGTTATACGTCAGGGCACGCGGGTTCGCGTCCCCGATGTCCACCCCTTCATCCAGGGAAGGACGGGACATACGGCTGTGCAGCAGCACCTGTCCGGAGGCTTCGTCACGGTCAATGACCGTAAGGGAAGTGGAGTGTCCGCGGTTGTCGGGCGAATAGCTCCCGCTGCCCCACGTCCGCCCCCCCGAAATGCTCAACGAACGGTCGGTAAACCTGAGGTAATGGAAAACGTCCGTATCATTCTGCCAATAATAGGTGTTCCAATTGCGCTTACCCGTCAAATCCTCCAATAGCAGGTACACGTCCACATAATCGCCGTCAACGCCGATGGCGACCAACTCCACGTAGACGCCGTCCTCGGTGGTGGTACTGCCCACGCGGTATATATCGTCGAAATCGCGGTTGGCGAAGCCGATGGGCTGCAGCCACGCGGCTTCCTCCGAACCCAATAAGGACGAAAGCCACTCAAAGCCGCCGCGGCGGTAATACGCCTGCGCCGATATCATCGTGGTAAATAACAGAAGGCACGCCGCAAACAACGCGGCAACGTTCCGCTTGTTAAAGCGGGCGGGTCGCTTCGCCGCCATTTTCGCTTGTATACCGGCCAACGCTTCCTCGGGGGACGGGGCGGGGGCTTGCCCGAAGGCTTCTTTATACTTGTTATCCAACTCGTCACGTTTCATGTTTGTTCGCTCCTTTCGATGAAAACCTTTAGCTTGTTTTTCGCGCGTTCGTAACGTTTGCGCAGGGTGGCGGCGCGGATGCCGAAGCGTTCCTCCAATTGGGCATAATCCATATCCTCGACGGCGCGGCTGTAGAACAAGGCGCGGTCGGCGGGGGACAACGCTTCCATGGCGGCAATCAGCACGGGGTCGATGAAGGGCTCGGGCATCTCGTAAGCGGTTTCCTTTTTCACGGGAAAAAGCCAACGCCGCTTGCCGCGCAGAATGTTCAAGCAGGTATTGTAAGCAATCCTATAAAGCCACGCCCCGTAGTTCTCCCGCAAACGCAGGGAAGCCTCCGCCTTGTGCGCCTTGATGAAGGTTTCCTGCATGGCGTCCTGCGCGTCGTGGTAGTTGCACAATATGCCCAGGCAATACTTGAAGATGGCCTTGCCGTAGCGTTCCAGGGCTTCTTCCAAGCAAAAACCCCCTTACCTATAACCGTCGCGCGACAGCATATAACAATAAGACACGGGTGCGAAGTTTTTTGTGACAGAAACGCGCATATCACTTTTTGTTGAATTAACGAACATTATGTGCTATCTTGAAACCGAGCAATCAAAAAGCAAGGCGGTTGGCGACACTTCCGTAAAGGAGGTGAAACCATGTCTGTATATGAAGCTGTAACCTTAATATTTTTGGCTATGATGTTAATCATAGCATTGGTGAAGCTGATGATTTACATCGCAGATATATTTTCCAAAAGAAAATAACCGCCCCCCGACAAGGTAACGGTTATTTTGATTAACTAAAGCCGCGTCAACCGCTTTGCGGTTGCTCATTGTTATTCTACCAACTCTCCCTTGTTTATACAAGGGGGTTTTTAATTTTCATAAACGCGGTCAAACAAAATGAGGGTGTCAAGAACCGATTGTAAATTCATAAAAATTACTTCATTCAATGAAGATGATTAATTATAAGATGGTTACGGGGAGTATTGGAAAGGAACCAAATTATTTTGTCAGTAATTCTTCTTCAAGATTTTCAAGGGCAACGCGTACAGCTTCGACAACAAATGCAGTAAAGGTACATTCTCTACCTTCAATAGCTTTATTAACGGCTTCAATTATATTGGTAGGGAAACGTATGCTTTTATTAACGGTGGCAGGAACAACGGGAATTTTGAACTTTGCCATAAATGACACCTCGCATTTCAATTGTAATGCGGGCATCATACAGAGGATAAAATTTTACATCTGCCTTACATAAGTAGCACATATGTGTTGCAAACAAAATTTTTATATGGTATTGTTTCATTAAAATCGGTATATATTCCTAACTCGATATGTACGCATATGGGGTTGTGATATACAGTAAATAAAAATCAAATTATGAGGAGGATTCAAATGAAGGGGATTTTAGTTGTAGGGGTAATTTTGGTGGTTGTAGCTGTTTTTGTTACCGGTTGCGGTGGTGGGGGAAATGATAGTCAGCCTACTATGAACCAGCAAGGACAAACAGAGGTTCCATCAAGTGGGGTTGGTAACGCTGAAAGTGGTAATGTACCTGTTGAACCAAGTCCGACAGTTTCCCCTGATGTGGGGGGAGAAGATAATTCGGGTGATGACAATGGAAATGGTAATGGGGATAATGGGTCGGATGCTACGACGACACCAATACCAACGGATACACCTATTCCTGTAGAAACGCCTAGTCCTGTGGATACACACAGGGTAATCAACATTGATGAGTTAGAAACATTAGAGAGTAATTGGGGTTTTTCATTAAAAGTACTGAGTGGGTGGACATTCCCAGATGAAGGCAGAGATGTAATAATAGACCCCAGCGATGATGGA
The DNA here is from genome assembly GCA_009780585.1 of Defluviitaleaceae bacterium. GTDB lineage: Bacteria > Bacillota > Clostridia > Lachnospirales > WQUN01 > WQRX01. The sequence continues at coordinate 8,092 of WQZS01000013.1, forward strand.
ATAGTGCGTGGTTCACGTTGGTGGGACCCAATAAATCGTGAATATCTTGACAGTATTGAAAGATATATGGCTACAATGGAAGAGCAAGGAAGTGCTGAATTTATACAACATTCTGAGAGTTTGGTAATAAACGGATTTGATGTATTTCATTATATTCTGCACTTATTTAATGAAAATACGGGTAGGACACATATATTTAGTAATTTTTTATTTGATATACCGGACGATTTACCTATTATGGTAAGCTATTTGCGGCTTGATGATTCACCCGATTATTCAGAAGATTATTATTGGATGATTAGAACTTTTGAATTAATAGATTAAATATTTAGTCGATGTAGGTATGTTAAAAGATGTGCGCGGACATAAAAAATTATTATTTAACTAAGTGGAATAAAAAGTATAAGTCACGAAACCAATATATGATTAAAGGGGAATTTACATGAAGAAGATTTTGCTGGCAATCTGTGTGACATTGGCAATGGTGATGTTGTTGGGTATGAACGTGCAAGCAAACACCGCAAGACCGATTATCATAAATGTAGTGCAGGAGGAATTACGGGCAAACGATTCACACGATTTGGTGCGGTTGACCATTACAACGAATACGGTTGTTGATACAGTATGGGTCAGACATTCGACACCCGAATTGTTTCCCAGGGCGCAGTTGGTTAATACAACAACAAATGTAAAAACATGGGAAATTAGCTTCACTCCGTCAAACCCGGGGTCGCAATATGTGTCGGTAGAAGCAAATAGAGGGTTTGTATCAGGCGGGGCAAGACATAGGTTGTTTGTGGTTTATCCGACGTATGCGCATCTGCATGAAATTATTATACCTAGCGGGTATAGGTATTCGGGGCTTTCATCTGAAAGTATGTTAGTAATAAGAAATAATGATGGGTTATCAGGGCTTGCAAATATATACGGTGAAATAGTTGTCCCTGCGAAATATAATGATGTACGGTCTTTTCCCGAAGGCTTAGCGGCTGTAAGAGTTGGTGATTCTGCTACAGGGTTATGGGGATTTATTGATATAAACGGTCGCGAAGTAGTCCCGCCTCGTTATCATGCGGTGGGTAATATTATTAACGGTTTTGCGCAGGTTCGTGTAGGCACATCTTCCGAAAGATTTGAGGATTGGCGTTTTGGTTTTGTTAATAGATTGGGTGTAGAAATAGCAAGACCTATTTATGGTCAGGTTCGGAATTTTTCCGATGGATTTGCGGCTGTTCAAGAAGCAAATGGAACTAAATGGGGTTTTATTAATGAAAGGGGTAATTTAGCTATCCCTTTTAGGTATCCCTCACTTTCGTATTTTCATAATGGTTTTGCATTGGTACGCGATGAATGTTGTGATTGGTTTTGGAATCATAATGGGTTGCCTATGTGTGGTGCGAGGACAAATGGGATGGCATTAATAGATACAAGAGGAGATGAGGTTCGGTTTATTCAACACGCTTGTTCAAGTGCAAATAGTACTGTCGCTAACTATTTTTCCTTTTTCAACCTTTTTGGTCCTGAGCCTTCACTAGCCCTATCAGAGGGTCTTATATGGGTACGAGACCCACAAACAAATTTATTAGGGCTTGCTGATATAATGGGGAATGTTCTAACGCCATTCAAATATAGTGATACAAGGAGAGGTTTTAACGAAGGAATGGCGTGGGTAAGTGTTTCTACCCAACAAAATGAACTGTGGGCTTTACTTGATAATAAAGGTAACGAAATAGTGCGCCCAATGTATGAAGAAGTATCGAACTTTTCAGAAGGTTTGGCAGCTGTGTGGCGTGACGGTTATGTTGGATTTATAGATAAAGAAGGAAATGAGGTAATAAAACCAAATAAATATAGTAATGTTGGTGCTTTTATTAATGGTTTGGCACCGGTACAAAGTAGTAATGGGTTATGGGGTTTCATTGATACAAGTGGAAATATAGTTGTACCACTAGAATATACGATAGTTCAATATGATGGTATTGTTATGTTGTTGGGAAGCGGAATTACACATAGATTTAGTATATCAATTGGTGGACGTGTGACAGATGCTATTACACCAAGAACATGGAAAGCCTACAGGGTAACCTTTGAGGATTTCCCGCCTAATAATTAAACCAAATAAATTCCGAAGAATAAAGGGTATAAAAAGAACCTTTTGCGGAAGGTTCTTTTTTATGTGGTGGATTTGAAACATTTATTGGTATATAAACGCGGAAAGTCACCATAAACGCGATGAGACGGTGCGGAGGGATGTGTAAGTGCGCCTACGAAATCGGGTGATTAGCGGCGAACGCGAGGTTAGCGGCACCGCTTGGTTCGCTTGCGAAACAAGCACAGCCGCTTACCGAGCGGAGCCGATCATCACCCGATTTCAGTGAGCGCGCGTCACATCCCTCCGCGCCGTCGTCCCCCGTTTTAAGCAAGCAAACATAACCCGACGCAATAAGTTTAGATGGTATAATCCCCGTACCCTATACTCTCCCCGAAGGAGGGATTCGCATGGATTGGCTTGCCCGTATGAACGCGGCGCTCGCGTACGTGGAGGAGAATTTAGACGGTGACATCGATTATGAAGCGATGGCGCGTATCGCGTGCTGTTCGTCCCATAATTTCTTTCGGATGTTTTCGTTTATCACGGACGTTTCGCTGGCCGAATACATCCGCAGGAGGCGCTTGACGCTGGCGGCGATGGAGCTGCGCTCAAGCGGTACGAAGGTCATCGACCTGGCGGTGCGCTGGGGTTATGATTCCCCGGTATCGTTCTCGCGGGCGTTCGCGCTCTTGCATGGGGTTACGCCGACGGCTGCGCGCGCCGACGGTGTGACATTAAAAGCCTTTCCGCGGATTTCCTTCAATATTTCGATTAAAGGAGAGAAGGAAATGGATTACCGTATCGAAACGAAGGAAGCGTTTAAGGTGTTCGGCATCGAGGAGGTTTTCAAAGCGGAAGCGGGCGGACCCGAAGCGCTCATCAAAATGGACCCCGCTATCAGGAAGCCGAGCGACTTGTGGAACGATTGCCACGCGAACGGGGCGTACGAAAAATTGAGCGCCGCAAGCGGCAAGCTCCCCGCGTTCGTGAACCAAAAAATGTGCAGCGTACACGCCGTATGCGATTACAAGGAAACGCCCGCGGGGACTTTCCCGTATATGTTGTGCGCCTTCGAAGGCACGGGAAGCAAATCCGACGGTTACGCCGTCGTGGACATCCCCGCGCATACGTGGGCGATCTTCCCGTCGGAGCGGTTCCCGTGGGACGATTGCGGCAGGGTGATGGGTACGCTGTACAAGCGCATCTTCTCCGAATGGCTGCCGACATCCAACTACGAGCAAGTGGGCAGCCTGGACATGGAGTTGTACGGCGGTGACGATGACATGGGGTACGTGGAGATTTGGCTGGCGGTGAAGAAGAGGGCATAACCTCCATGGAATAAACCCCCATCCGCTACGCATAGGTTGGTAAAGACCCGTGCAAGCGGAAGGGGGTATTTTTTTGTCCGTGCGAAGCCGCATGATCAAACGACGCCACGGTATAGGAAACGCGAAGCGCAAGGTCGGACAAGCGATAAAGCTGCCGAGGATCAACATACCGCGCTTGCGTACCCCCCGTTTGCGGATGCCTCGCCTACGCGCGCCGCGCATCCGTGCGCCGCGTTTCCGTTTACCCGTCAGTATGCGGTTATTAAAGCGGTATTTTTTCCGTTTGTGCGTGTTGGCGGGGGTATTTTTATTTGTTTTCGGTATGTGGCAGTTAGTTCGGCCGGGTACGCGCATCCGCGTGAGCGCGGAAACGGTGGCGGCGTTCCGCGTCCCGCACCGCGCGATCGGTATGTTGGAGGAATACGCCGACCGGTACGGCATCCCCTTCGCGGAGCTGTTCGTGATCTTTAACGCGGAGAACAGATTCTTCCCCGATAAATCCGCCGTGCATGATTTGAGCGTGATTGAGCAATTATATGTCGTGGACTTCGAGCGGATTAAACGGCGTTACAACGCGCGGTCGCTTACGCCTTATGTGCGGATGTTCGGGAATCTGTTCGCGGAACTGGAGGTATTCCCCATCCCCGCGGGGTGGTACGAAACGGAGCCGTCGATCATGTACGGCGATTCGTGGGGGATGGACCATAACCAACAGGGCGACCGTATGCACATGGGCACGGCCATCCTCGACCGCGAAAACATACGCGGCCGCGTACCCGTGGTGAGCATGACGCACGGGCGTGTGGAGGAAGCGGGCTGGAACAACCAACTGGGCTACTTCGTGGGGATCACGACGATCAACGGCACATACTATCTTTACGCTCACTTGGACAGCATCGCGCAGGGGCTGCGTTCGGGGCAGATCGTCCACGCGGGGCAACCGCTCGGGAATATGGGCAATACCGGGGGCGGACGCGGCGGCGGTACGTTCCCTGTGCATCTGCACGTCGGTATCTCACCCGAAGCGGACTTTACGCGCGGACGGTTTTGGATTAATCCCTATCCGTTCCTGCGGTACATGGAAGCGCGGCCGTAAACCCAAGCCAAAATTTTTACAGATATGTATAAATCTCTCAAATCCTATCCATACTATGACTAAGTTTGCATCATACTTATCGCGAAGGGAGGTCATTGGTATGGACAAGAATAATAAGAAGCACGCGGCAGACATGAATACCACGAACAAGAAGGCTGACAACAGAACCGAGTTTGCCGACGAGATCAACATGAAGGACACGCAAGCCAATAAACAAAAGCAAAACAACAAGTAAGGAAAAACGAACGGAAAAACGGGAGCGCGCAAAAGGCTCCCGTTTTCTTGTCTTTCAATACATCAAGCCCTATACTGTGCGAAAGGATGTGATTTTGTGCCGCATATTTCGACGCTGTCCGGTATCGGGCCCAAACGCGCGGAAGCGTTGGCGAAGGTGGGCATCGTGACCACAGCCGACGTACTTAACCATTTACCGCGTGATTACGACGACCGTTCGGAAATCCGTACCGTGGAAAACATGGTCCCCGGCACAATCCAAACGATCCGCGGCGTACTGGCGAAAATGCCGGAAAACGTACCGGTAAAAAAATCGGGTTTCGGCAAAGTAAGCATGACGCTCACCAAAGCGGCGCTCAAGGACGGCACGGGTACGCTGGAATTGGTGTGGTTCAACCAACCGTACCTAAGTAAGGGCTTTAAACCCGGACAGGAATATATCTTTACCGGGCCGGTTAAGCATACATACAACAACCGGATACAAATGTTATCGCCGGAATACGAACCCGCCGTCGATACACCGCTGGGCGCGGGGCGGATCGTGCCCTTATACACGCCGCCGGCGGGCTTTTCGCAGAAGACATGGCGGGCGCTTGTACACCAATGCCTCGAGTTATCGGAAGCCGATACGCGGGACGATTTGCCCGCGGAATTGCGCGAAGCCTATCGCTTGTGCGGCCGCGCGGAAGCCATCCGAAACATACACTTCCCCGAATCCGACGATATGTTCTTGCAAGCCCGCGGACGTTTGGTGTTTGAAGAGCTGTTTTTTATGCAGCTTGCGTTGTTCCAAATCAAGGAACGCGCCGCCGAACAAGCGGGGATCGTATTCGATGACCTTGACCATACGCCCTTTGTAAAACGCCTCCCCTTCAAAATGACGCGGGCGCAGGAAAAGGTCTTGACCGAAATAACCGCAGACATGCAAAGCGGCACCGTCATGAACCGCTTGATACAGGGCGATGTAGGCTCCGGCAAGACCGCTGTAGCGATGACCGCCGCGTACCTTGCGGTAAAGAACGGATACCAGGCCGCCATCATGGCGCCCACGGAGGTGCTGGCACAACAGCATTACGAGGCTTTTTCGGAAATATTCGCGCCGATGGGTATCGAAACGGTACTGCTCACCGGCTCCCTGCACGCGATCAAGCGAAAGGCCGTGGATGAAAAAATCAACGACGGCACGGCGCAAATGATCGTCGGCACCCACGCGTTGGTACAAAAAAAGGCGTCATATCACTGCCTGGGCTTGGTCATCACCGACGAACAGCACCGCTTCGGCGTCAACCAGCGGTTTACGCTGAAGGAAAAGGGCGATACACCGCATACCCTCGTGATGACGGCGACGCCCATCCCCCGCACGCTGGCGTTGATCCTCTACGGCGATTTGGATATTTCGGTCATCGACGAGCTGCCCCCCGGGCGCGTACCCATCAAGACCTACGCGCTGGACGACAGCTTCCGCCCGCGTATACACGAATTTATCCGTAAGGAAGCGGCCGCGGGGCGGCAGGCGTATATCATTTGCCCCCTAATCGAAGAAGGCGAAAGCGACATGTCAAGCGTCTTGCAATACGCCGCCGACCTGCGCAGAGCCTTGCCCAACCTAAAAATCGCTTACCTGCATGGCCGCATGAAACCCGCCGAAAAACAGGAGATCATGGAAGACTTTGCCGCGAACCGTAACAGGGTGCTTATCTCCACCACGGTAATCGAGGTCGGCATCAACGTACCCAACGCGACGATCATGGTTATCGAAAACGCCGAACGCTTCGGCTTGTCGCAATTGCACCAATTGCGCGGCAGGGTAGGGCGGGGGAGCGAACAATCCCATTGCATACTCATTTCCAACGCAACCGCCCCCGTAACAAAGGAACGCATGAAGGTGATGACCGAAACGACGGACGGGTTCGTGTTGGCGGAACGCGACCTCGAACAGCGCGGCGCGGGGGATTTTTTCGGCACGCGGCAGCACGGCTTGCCTTCGTTCATGATCGCGAACCTGTACAGGGACATGGATATCATGAAGGAAGCACAGGAAGCGGCCCGGGCGTTTATCCAAAATAATAAGGCAATCCCCGGAAATGAAAAGACAGCGGTTTATAACCGTTTGGCGGGCGTGTTGTAATCACTTCTTCAACTTAAATACCCCAACCATTTCCTTCATAATCTCCGACTGGCCGGATAGTTCTTGTGAAGCGGCGGCGGATTCCTCTGAGGCGGCGGCGTTGTCCTGCACCACACCCGTAATTTGATCAAGACCCGCTACCGCCTGCCCCAGCAAGTTCTTTTGCATTTGCGAATCCAACGTGATGCGTTCGATGATGTTGGCTACATTGGTAACGTCTTCGACGATAATTTGGAGTGCTTCAGCGGTTTTGTCCGCGATTTCCATTCCTGTGTTTACCTTAATAATGGAGCCTTCGATTAACGCGGTGGTTTCCCGCGCGGCGGCTTGGCTCCTGCCTGCCAATGACCTGACTTCGTCCGCAACCACGGCGAAGCCTTTTCCGTGTTCCCCTGCGCGGGCGGCTTCCACGGCGGCGTTGAGCGCCAATAGGTTGGTTTGGAACGTAATATTTTCGATGACTTTGATAATCTTCGTAATTTCCATTGAAGACGATTTTATATCTTCCATGGAGGCCAGCATACGCGACATGTTTTGTTCGCCGGACTTCGCGTTTTCTTTGGCTTTGACGGAAAGGTTCTCCGCTTTTAACGCGTTGTCGGCGTTGTGGGAGGCGCTTTCGTTGATGGTGGTGATGGTTGCGTGAAGCTCCTCCACCGAGGACGCCTGTTCGCTCGCGCCTTGCGCCAACGCGGTACTGCTTTGGGAAATGGAACGCGCGCCTATGGAAACCTGGTCCGCCGCCGTCGTGATATTGCCGATGACGTTGTTAAGCGTGTTGATGATGCGGATTAAGGCGTCCTTGATGTCGGAATAGTCGCCGACGTATTCGCGTTTAATTTCTTGTTTGAGGTCGTTGTCTGACAGGCCCTTCAGCACCGACGAGATTTCGTTGATATATGAGGTTATATTTTTAATAGTGGAGTTGACGGCGTTCTTCATCGTCAGAAATTCGCCCTTGAAGTCCCCTTCGACGCGCTTGTCGAACTCACCTTTAGCCAGGTTGTTCATTACGTCCTCGATTTCCGACATGGGTTCGAAGGCGGCTTCGATGAGCTTGTTAAGCCCCGCCATCAGCGCGCGCCAATCGCCTTCGTATTTGCCTTCATCCGCGCGGTGGGAGAAATTGCCGTTGATGACGTTGCCCGCGAGTTGGTTAACGTCATAAGTGACGGACTTGATATTCGCCCGCAGGGTGTCCAGGTTTTGGTTGATAACCGCTTTTTTACCGGGTAGTTTGGGGATGTCGGCGGTTAAATTTCCTTTGCCGAATTCGTTCATCGCGTCCATGCACATCAGGATGTCCTTGAAAATACCGTCAACCATGTTGTGTACGACTTCGATGACTTCCCGGTACGATCCGTGGAACGCCGAAATTTCGACCTTCGCGTCGATTTCGCCCTTCTTGTGAATCGCGTCCCCCATTTCCTTAAAACCGTTGGTAAACGCGTTGACCGTAAGCACCACTTGGCCGAAGCTCTTGACCAGCATACCGATTTCGTCTTGGGAATCGTGCTTGCCGAGGTTCACGTTCAAATTGCCTTGCGCCACGTTCGCCGCTACGTCCGCGAGGTGCTTGATCGGGCTGCTGATCAATCGGTTGATGATCAGATAAATAAGGAAAGCCACCAACCCGGTTATTACGATGGTTAAGGGAATGACCATCCGCAGCATGGCATTGATGGAGTGCGTAATCACGCTGCGCGGGATAGCGGCCAGGATAAACCAGCCCGTCGATTCCACGGATATCGCCGTGTAGTAATTGTCCACGCCGTTGTCGTCACGCATACGGTATACATTATTGTTGCGGGATACGGACGTCCACATGGACGCGTACAAACCGTCGTTGACGGATGAAATGTTCAGGAAATTACCGTTCCTGTCCGGTCCCCTGCCCAGGGGATCCACGATGATGTCGCCGTTGGGGGCGACCAGCGTAATCGTTTCGCCCTCGTCGTGCGCGGCGGCAAGCACCATGTTTTGCAAATCCGTAAGCATGATGTCCGCGCCCAACACACCCTTAACGACTCCTTCGTGCTTGACAACATGGGAAATGGTGATGCACAGTTCGCCCTTCGTCACGTCTACATAAGGTACGGTCACTTGGGCTTCATTGGTGTTTTGCAACGCCATTTGGTACCAGCTCCGTTGGGTGGCCTTCCACCAGGAATATTCGTTTTCAATCGGGAAGCCGCTGCCCATGATCGCGGTATCATCGGGGAAGCCGATGAATACCTCGGTGAAAATATCATTTTCTTCCAATACATTGCGAAGCAGCAGCCGCAGCAAATCAACGTCGGCTTCGCCGTCCAGCGGGACCGCGTCCGCCAAAGTCATGATGTTCGCCATTTGTATGATCAGCCAGCGGTCGATTTTACGCGCTTCAATTTCCGCGCCGCGTTCCACTTTCGTTAAAACTTCGCCCGTAATTTCACCGCTTGCGAAATATACGGCGGCGCCGACGGTTATCGTAATGCCCAAGAGCAGCCCGCATATAATCATTGCCGTTAATTTTACGCCTATTTTGTTCACGGGAATGTTCCCTCCTTATGGATGCATGAATGTCCTCCTTTCATTGTATTGGCGTGTTTGGCTATCGGTGCATATGCAAAAGCAACCAATCTTTGCTTGATTTTTATTATACGTACAATAATATGTGTACATAACCCTGCCACGAAGCGGTGAAACCATGTTTGATACAAAAAAGTTCGGTGCCTTTATCGCGCATAAAAGAAAAAACGTTAACCTGACACAATCGGAACTCGCCGAAAAGTTAAACCTTACGAGGCAAGCCATTTCGAAGTATGAAGTGGGGGACAGCTTCCCCGATATTTCCGTTTTGATTCAAATCGCCGGGATTTTTAACATAAACCTTAATGAATTGATCGTTTCGGGTATGCCGGCAAACGGTGATTACCGATTGCTTGAAAGGATTATCCCGTTCCTGGATGCCGGATCAAAGGAAGCGATCATTATTAAAATCATTGAGGGTGAAAACGATTGGCGGTTGATTAAAGCATTGCTTCCGCACATGGAAGGAGCTGTGCAATTGCTTGAAGCGGCTGTTTTGGAAGGTATCTTGCCTAACGAAGCGCTGGATATTATGCGCGACTATTTTTTAAGGGAGCGGATAGAATGAAAATATTTTTATGCCCGAAATGCGGGAAAGCGCCGGAAGGGTTCCCACCCAAGCAATGTGGATGCGTTTATGAAGTACCCGTTATTAACGGCGTTTATCAATTCACCGAAGATGCGCCTTTCGTAACGGAAAGCGAAGGGTTAAAATGGCTGGGGTATGAAAATATCGGTGAAAATTATGAACCGGGGTATTTTTATAACAAGGATGCCGACGTCATCGGCAATTCATTTAACCTGGCGTCGTTTATGGGAAGCGGGAAAACGGTGCTGGACATCGGCGCGGGTTTGGGAGCGTCGGCTGTTTCATTCGCCTTGGCGGGTTTGAAAATAATTGCCGCCGATATTTCCCAAGTAATGCTGGAATCGGCGGTAAAAAGAGCGGAGCGGCACGGCGTACCCACCGATTCAATTATATTCGCCCGCATGAACGGGTATAAGTTGGCAATGGCGGACAACAGCGCGGACGCCGTACTCGAAGTGGATATGCTCCATCAGGTTGACCAACCGGAACTAATAATGGATGAAATCCTCCGCGTGTTGAAGCCCGACGGATATTTTTTGCAATACGGCGCATGGTCGGGCGCGTCTTTCACGGAGGAACAGCAAGCCGTCAACGTTATTTATAATAATGCGCAGACGGATATACAGGATTATTATTCAAAGACGCTCGATGAAGCCGGTTTTAGCGGACCGTTATTTTCAACATGGGAAAGAGTGGACGCATACAAGCGCGAAAAATTCACCCTGCACACCACTTTATCGGACACCGGCTGTTATGACGTCAAAAATGCCGTTTGGACTTTAAATATGGGACTCCATAAGACGAGAACCCGTGCCGCGGGCGCAAAGCAATTAATCCCCGAGGGGATGCATGAAGCGGTTTGGGCAAAAACCGACGCTTACGCCAAGGAAAAGTATGGTGAGGATTATTTGAATATAAAAAGATATATGAATAACCGAAGCGGAATCCTTGTGTACAAGGTCAGATAACGAATCCCAAAAGCATACTGCGCAGAATGGTTAAACTTAATTAACGAGTTCCTTAAATACCGCGGTACAGGCTTAGGCCGCTCATATATCAACGCAACCGGCGATTGGCGGATATATCACTACCCGTTATCCAAATGAAATATAACCTTCAATGAGCCCATGCCCCGCAGGGATAATACTTTTCGTGGGGGGCGACTTTCACAGAGCCCCCAAGAAAAGTTTTATCCCGAGAGGGGCAGGTCTACATAAGGATAAAACATACTATCAAATAGGATTGCTGAAGCCGGAAATGGTTCCCGACGCTCCTCGAAAGAGGAACCTGAGATGCAGGATACACCGATCTGCCATCAATCCATGGAACACTCCAACAAAGAGGTGTTCTTTTTAAATATTGACGAGCATTTCCCTCCGGTTAAACCGGATGATAACCGCGGCGCGCATAAAGAACTCATACCCAAGCGTTCCGTCAACAGCCATGCCGGGTATTTCCAAGTCATCGAAGGCGAATAACATATCGTCGATATACATTTCCTCCGCCGTGCCGATAAATAAGGCTTTCATTGGATAAGCACCGGCCTCTTTTTTTGTTCCCAATCCCCGTATGACGGACGGGGTTTCATTTTTTAATAACCCGTGCAACCGAAAATCTTCCAAATAATCCTTTTTTATTGTGTTTACGCACGACCCCATGTTTATAGCCATATTTAATGTGTGTTCGCCAATCCTTATCGGGATTAACGGGAAATGGTGTGCCATTTGAATAGGGAATATACGGGGTTTGCCAATGAGCGCGGGGGTAATCATTTCGATAAGGTTGGGTGGATTTTCGGGTATGTCCAACAGTCCGATTTTCTTATCCCGGTAATTGATTAACAATTCAAGGTCCATCATCTCCGAATAACCCATGATACCGTGAATGGGGGTGTCGGTATCCTCTTCGTAATGGGATAAATCCATGATTAACGCGAGTTGGTTTTCAAGCCTTATGCCCTCCCACTCAAACGAGGCGATAAATGTGCTTTGTATATTTTGAGGTTCGCCGGCTGAAGTGAAGGCTTGCAAAGGTGTACCGCCGCCGTTGTCATACCTGCTGTTAAGCACCAATGCGGGCGCGCCGTTGTCGAGTAAAAATTGCTTGCTTTCCCCGTTGATTGTGACCGTAACCAACGGAAGTTTGGCCTTAAGGGTAAGCGGTGTGATTCCCTTTAACATGATTTGTTGCATGATAAACCCTCCATATCTTTTATTTTAATAATTTCGTAACAACAGTTCCCTTTTGGCAAAGCGGATTAACGCCCGTTGTTTGTTGAATAATTCGTAACCCAATAAGCCGTCGGCCTTTACATGGGGTATTCCTATGTCGTGCAGGTAAAAACGCATATCGCTGATTGTCAGGTCATCTCCGATGCTGACCTCCTTAACGGAACAGGAATAAGCGCTGCGTTCCGTATCACCGGCATTAAACCGTACGACATCATCCTGTGTTATACCGTACAGCAATCCCGTTCCCTGTAAGAAATCCTTGTGTTTTTTTTCAAGCACATTTTGGGATGCACCCGTGTCCAACCCCATCGAAAAATTTTTACCGCCGATGTGAACGGATAAAACGGGGATATGATTTGACATAATAAACGGTATTGATTTTGCGCCGCTCATGCAATCGGGTGTCTCCCCGTATGAATCGAATAAAGAAACGTATTTTTCGGCATAATCAAGGAGTAAGTCATAATTCATGAATTGGGCGCAACCGATTAGACCATGGATTTCCAACCCCAAGCGTTCCTCCAAATGGCTTATGTCGGCAACCATAGCCATTTGATTCGATAGCCGTAAACCGCCCCATTCGAAGGTTGAAACGGGTTTTGCGTTCATACCGGCATTGCCAACGACAACCGCCGAAGAAACGGAAGTATTTTCATATCTGCCGTTCAGCACCATATAAGGAGAACCGCTGTCCAATAAAAATCTTTTGGTATTTCCGTCTACCCTTACGTTGAATAAGGGTATTTTTTCGGCAAATTCAAAGTCAAGTTTTTTAATGCTTTTTAACAAAGTAAAACCCCCTTCGCGTTCCCGGGTAAAGGTTAGCATAGGGGGTAATAAAAACAATACTAATAGTAAAAAAGACAAATTTTAATGCAAAACAGACATATATTCACGGAATAGGGTTTTAAATCGGGCGGCTTTTTTCTGCGACAGGGGAATGATGTCCCGGTTTTTTAAGATAACATCACGCGCCGTAATTTGTTCAACCCATTCCAAATTGACCATGTAACTTACATACGGCGAAGCGAAGGGATGCGATGCGGTAAGGCTTCGGACATTTTCCATCGTCAGTTTTGTGGGATAGGAATCATATACCGTTTTAATAAATATACGGCGGTTTCTGTTTTCGAAATAAATTATATTCCCGACGCTTTCTTTTTTACCGCCGTTTGTTATGGGAATATCAAGCGTTATGTCCCGTTTCGGCAACCTATCAAGCATTACCGTCAAATCCTTCAGGCTCACGGGAATTTTAAATGTACCGATCACAACCGTAGCATCGTTTGTCGTTTGAAAATCTTCTCCCTTAAAGAGGGCAGTCAGTTTTAGTAAAATCGTGTAAAAATCCGTCTCATGTATTACGGCTATATCATATTTCCGTAAATCCAATACAAATTCATCGAAACAAGTGAAAACCGTTATCCGCAAATCCAATTGATTTTCATGGGATAACTTTTGAAACTCTCTCCTCGCCTGCTTTAATAGGGCGTTGGATGTCCCGAATAACGCAAACCGGATGGGCATACGCTTTACACCGCCTTGAAAAAAAAATATTTTCCGCTATTATTATATAAATAAACGGGATTTTAACAAAATTTATTAATTACCGACACAATAAGGAGTGTTTGCAAAATGCCCGCAGAAAAACGCGTGGAAAAAATCACGGATATGAACCTCGACTTCCCCCAATGGTACACCGACGTGGTACGCAAGGCCGACCTTGCGGACTACGCGGAAACCGGGGGTTGTATTATTGTGCGGCCCTATGGCTACGGCGTGTGGGAATTGATCGTCGCCCACCTCGATGCCGAATTCAAAAAAACCGGACACGAAAATATGTACATGCCCCTGCTCATCCCCGAATCGCTGCTGGAAATGGAAAAGGACCACATCGAAGGCTTCGCGCCGGAAGTGGCATGGGTGACCCACGCGGGCAGCGAAAAATTGACCGAACGGTTTTATATACGCCCCACCAGCGAGCCGTTGTTCTCCGCGCATTTTGCCAAAACCATCCAAAGCTGGCGTGATTTGCCGCGCTTGTACAACCAATGGTGTACGGTCATGCGTTGGGAGAAAACGACCCGCCCCTTCCTGCGCGGGCGGGAATTTATGTGGCAAGAAGGCCACACCGCTCATGCCACGAATGAGGAATCAAGGGAAGAAGCGTTACGGATATTAGATATCTACGCGAACTTCTGCGAAGAAGTGCTGTGTATCCCCGTCATCAAGGGACAAAAAACGGAGCGCGAAAAATTCGCCGGCGCGATGAATACCTATACCTTCGAAACGCAAATGCACGACGGCAAGGCACTCCAGTCCGGTACGACGCATGACTTCGGCGATAAATTCGCGCGTGTGTTCAACATACAGTACACCGATAAAAACAACCAATTGCAATATGCCTTCCAATCGAGCTGGGGCGTTTCGTCACGGCTCATCGGCGCGATTATTATGGTGCACGGCGACAACAACGGCCTGGTTTTACCACCCGGCGTCGCGCCCACGCAAATCATGGTTGTACCCGTGGCGGCGCACAAGCCCGGCGTGACGGAAAAAGCGGAGGAACTTCGTGTCGAATTGACACGAAGTGGTTTGCGCGTGAAGGTTGATTCAACCGACCACGCCCCCGGTTGGAAGTTCGCTGAATGTGAAATGAAGGGCGTTCCCTTGCGTTTGGAAATCGGCCCCAAGGACATCGAAGCGGGCCAATGCGTACTCGTGCGCCGCGACACGGGCGAAAAAATCACCGCTCCGTTGGACGGCGTGGAAGGAATCGCGGCTGATTTGTTGGAGGATATCCGTAAGAACTTATTCGCCCGAGCGAAGGAACGGCTGACGGCGCAAACCTATACAGCGCACAGCGTCGCCGAATGTAAAAAAATCCTCGACAAAACCCCCGGTTTCATCAAGGCTATGTGGTGCGGCGCGGACGCTTGTGAGGTACGCGTGAAGGAGGAGGCGATCGCCACTTCCCGCTGTATCCCCTTCGTACAGGAAAGGGTAGGGGACAAATGCTTCGTGTGCGGCAGCGAAGCGGAGAAGATGGTGGTTTGGGGCAGGGCGTATTAAACCTGCAGCCCCACCGCTCCGGCGATGCGCTTTTGCGAAAACAAACGGTCTATAGCCTCTGCGAAGAGGCTTTTTATTTTGGGGCGCAAGTGGGGGAGTTGGTCGATTAGGCGGTTTGCCATGACGCCGGAGTTGATTTCGACGATGGCGAGCGTCCCGTCGGAGAGCTTGGCGATATCGATTGTGGCGAAGTTGATGCCGATGCAGCGGGCGGCGCGCAGGGCCATGCCGGTGAGGTCGTCTATGAGGTTCATGTCGGTTACTTCGAAGGCCGTGGCGCCGGACACGAGGTTAAATTTCCATGACTTACCGCGTCTTTTTCCGTAGATAAAATAGGCGCGTCCGGCCAAATAAAAGACGCGGTATTCCGTACGGATATTCACGTAGGGGGAAAGCGCGGCGTCCGGTTCGGTGGTGAATATCGTCATGAGGGCTTGCTCGACGGCGAGGGGCGTTTCGCACAAGAAAACGTCGCGCCCTTGCGTGCCTTTGTTGGGTTTTATCACGATTTTGCGCTTATGCTTCTCAAAGAATTCCAACGCGGAAAGTAGCGTACCGTCCTCACCCGTCCATTCGCCCCGATTGATCGAGTTGAATACGAGCGTATGGGCGAGCGCGGGGATGCCGGACGCGCTAAGGAGCGCGTAACAGCCGCATTTGTCGCAAGCCAAGCGATCGGCGGCCGCGGAGTTTAAATCCCAAAAGTTGCCGTACACATGGCGGGATTGGCCGTTTTTGGTCATGCGCAGTATGTACCCGCGTGAAAGGGACAGACAGGTGATGCCGTTTTCCGCGCAGACTTCCATGATCATTTTTTTCGTGTTAGACATAAGCGGGCCTTTCGCAGTCATGACGCAGGGTGCATTTTTCGCAAAGCGGGCGTCGTGCCTTGCACACCGAACGGCCATGGCTGATAAGCTGCTGATTGATACGGATCCAATGCTTTTTCGGCAAAATCCGCATTAATTCGAATTCGATTTTAACGGGGTCGGTGTGTTCGGTCAAGCCCAATCGAAACGACAGGCGTTTAACGTGGGTATCGACCGTTACGGAGGGGATATCGAAGATATGCCCGCGTACGACATTGGCCGTTTTGCGGCCCACGCCGGGGAGAGCGGTGAGCGATTCGATGTCGGACGGGAGTTCGCCGTTATGTACTTCGAGAAGCCGTTTGGCGGTGTCTTGGATGTGCTTCGCCTTCATATTAAAAAAGCCCGTCGGGCGGACGGCTTCCTCCAACAAACTAATATCGGCTTCGGCAAAGTCATTTAACGAAGAGAATTGCACAAACAGCACCCGCGTGACCAAGTTAACCCGCGCATCCGTGCATTGCGCGGAAAGGATCGTGGCGAAAAGCAGTTGCCACGGGGTTTCGTATTCCAGGAAGCACCGCCCGTCCCATGGGTACAGGTTGTCGAGCGCGCTAAGGATGCGTTTGACGGCGGCTTTAGATTTCATCGTAAATAAAGTCCATGTTTATGCCCCTTCCGTTCACGCCTGTATTATGCCATAAAACCTCCCAATAATAAATCGCGGCAAACAAGAAACGGGGATGCCGGGAAATGATTTCCCGTGCATCCCCCATTTTGATTTGAATGATTGCTTAAATGCGAACGCAAACGCCTGCGAGGATGCGGATTTCCCGCTCGACGCCCCACTTGTCGGTAAACGTCCCTACGATGATGGCCGCGCCTTTCTTAACGGCTTTGATATCCCCGTTGGGCAGTACTTCGGCGATGGCCGGGTTGAGCGATACCCATGCGATGTCGTTGCGAGCGGCGGCGGGTACGGCGGTTAGGGGGGAGGGCTTGGTTTGCCCGGGTTCGGTAAAGAAAACCTTGCCCCCGTTTTTGAGCGTATATTCGTTGATTTTGGCGGAATCCGCAACCTGATAGGCAATGGTCGTGACGGCGCCCCGTTGGTTGCCGATCGCCACGTAAGCGACGCCGGCGGATTCGCCGTGTACGATTAGTTTTCCGTCTTCCAGCTTGCCGGAAAGGATGGACTCCCTGCTGATGGTGAAAGAGAACAAGGTGCTGGTGTCGGCGACGGCGGTTTGGCCTTTTTCGAGGACAACATAATGGTTGGGTTGCGCGAAGGTTATCTTTTTGTCGGGATCCTTCGGCGGATCGGCTTCGGTACAGGTGTCCTTGTCGGTTCCCGCTCCTGTCCCCGCGCCGGAATCCTCTTTTTTATATTGCGTGTAGGCTTTCAGCGCGTCAGCCATTTTCGCGCTCAGGAACATTTGGTTGAAGGCAACTTGCTGGAGCGTATCCTTCACGGTTTGGTTGATTTCAATGACTTGGTCAATCGTAGGGGGGGTCGGCGGCCGCGAACCCTCCAGCGTGCCAAGGATATATTGAATCTTTTCGCCTTCGGCGTTAATGATATGGCTTAAACCGATTTCCTCCATCGCTATGGATGTGAGGATTTGCGCAATCGATTTTTCATAAGTGAAATGATCGGGTAAATCAGGGAAATGGGGTAATGACACTTTACATCCTCCTTGTATTTTGTACGGCTTGTTCCATCCTATGCGCCCGGTTAAATTTCTGTGATTGTGAAAGCGGCGTTTTCAACCATCAACGCTTCGGCGCAAAGGAGCTTGAGGTGCAATATAAAAGGAAGCGTATGCTCCGCGGTATCGATTGCGATGCCCCCGGCGGAGAGGGTTTTGCGCGTGTCCGGCCGCGTCATGCTGTCATAGAAGGTATATATCGTCTTATTCTCCGCGGTTTGCAAGGCGATGGCGAAGTCCGTTTTATGCCCCGCCATACTCTTGACGGTCAGCGAAAAGCCGATAAGAAAACGTCCCTTTTTGCGGATTTCGATTTTGGAAGGATTATCGACATTCACGCGCACGCAGTCCCCGTAATGGGATGCCGCGTTCCACTTCAAAGCGGTGTCGGGGCACCATTTTTCGCACTTGGTATCCAAAACCGCGCCGCATTTCGCCTTGCAAGGGTCGGTAAGGCAAGGATCGGTGAGGGCGTTTAACGCCTTGTCCATCTTCCCCTTCAACAGCATTTGGTTCTGCGAAACGTTCTCCAATAGATTCGAAATACTGGCGTTGACCGCCAGCAGCTTGTCGATGTCGTTGGGCGGCTTTAAATGCTTTAATACATGTTGCAACTTTTCGCCCTCGGCGTTAAGGATGTGGCTGAGGGCAAGCTCCTCCATCGCGATGGAGGTCAGTATCATGTGGATTGCGTTCTCACGCGTGATGCACGGGTTGCACTCGGGAAATGCGGGCATGGACATGGAAAATCACCTCGGATAAATAATGCATTTTATTCGGGGCGGGGTGGTTTGGTTAAATTAAATTTTACAAACCGCTTTGGGCATGATTTTAGCCTATATGGGTGGTAGGCGGTCAATGAAACGTAACGAAAAAGCCGCCCCCTGCAAGGATAGCGGCTCTAACACAGAAACACATTAGGTCGTGAAGCCAAGCCGGAAAGCGGTTGTTCTTCACAGTAGGTCACGGTTCACGCCGTGACCTATTTTTATTATATCCAAAATAATTGGAAATGCAACTGTTGTAATTTTATTACGTGTGAACTCTTGCGGAAATATTTGCGCTTGGATTTTTTATATGCTAAAATGAATTTGCAACACAAGCGTAGCGACCGTGAGGTGGTGGAACACCTCGCGGAGCGTGTAGGGATTCTACACATCACCTAACACACACGGGTTTACGCCCGCCACTACGCAATCAAGATTCTAACATTGATTTACCCGTGTTTCAATGATTCCCTTCGGGTCGTTGGCGTGGTGTTCGCCTTTGTTGGGTTTGGGTTGTGTATAGGTTGGCAACAAGCGCGTATTTGATTTATCTTGGATGATTCAAGGTGTGTAGGTGATGGCAGGGTTCTGCCGTCCTTGCACACCTTTTTTGTCGGCATACCCGCGGGGTGAGGTGCAAACGTAACTTCTCCCGTGGGTATGGATAAAAATAAATATCAATAATGCCCTAATATCCATAAAATCCAATAGGAGGAAGATGATTATGACAAAAAAAGCGTCAGTAGAAAGTTGCAAGCGAAATATTATTTTTTTATCGTTGGGTTGTAAGGTATTGCGTACGGTCAAATTAACCGCATTTGGTGTAGCTATATTTGGGATGGGTGCATTGACACCGATGTCGGCCCTGGCAAGCGCGCCACCGCCAACGAGCACACCGAGAGTAGCCACCACAGTCGCCCCAACCCGGGCACAAATTGTCGAGGACGAAGCAGAAGAAGTTGAAGAATACGCAATTGGCGAACGTCCCTTTATCGCGGAGGTTCCGGGGGATGAATTGGGAATTGACCGTTCGTACCGAAATGCGACACCTTGGCATGAAATGTTGTTCTGGCGGGATGCTGACACTGGCATGGATTCTACCATTATGAGAATATTCCATATGGCGGACACTGAAAGGCCAATCCAATTTTCCAGACAAATGGGGGGTGAGATGTCATGGAATCAGGGTATCCAATCCATTTACATTACACAGAACAGAAGTGGGAATATAGGGATAATTTTCCCCAGTAGGGAAATGGGGCAGCAACCGGTGCTACTGAACTCCCACTTTAGGGGGACGGTACCATGGTTAATCACCCATGCAGGAGATGGATTCACAGCGCCAACAGGGGACTTGACAATGGTTGAGGTTGTGGACAGAATACCGGAGGATTTGTTGAAATATATTCCCCAGGAATTTTGGGATGGGTTCGAAGAAGCACGAGAAGATCATGATGCGGTCAATAGCAGGCATGAGAGTATTTTAATACCGCAAGATTTTGCACCAGAGTTGGACATGGATGCGCAGATCGAAGAAATAACAGGTATGCCGGCCCAGGAAGCGAGAAAAATGGTAGCGGACATGCAAGAATACATCCGAATCGAAGTGCAAAAAGTTTTTAAGGATAAAGAATTCCCTCATGTCGGCGGAGCGATACTGAACGGACAAATCTATGTTAATATTATGGGTCCTATTGTCCAGATAATGTCTAATCCATCGGAGGTACAACACCTCCTTGAAGAATGGCGCGCATTTTTGGTCGAGATGAACCTCGGTTGGGGGCACGAGCAACAAATTGCGGACCGCGAAAACCCACGCGAAATTGTATGGAATACCCCAATCACTCCTACGGTACAAGCCCAGCAAACACCAACCCGGCAAGCACCGGCCCAGCCAAATCCACAAATTGCCGCAGAGCGCGCACGAATAATCGCGGAAATGGAAAGATTGATAGATTTGCAAAACGAGGTTTCAGCTCGACCATGGACACCGGAGAGCACGGCAGAGGCTAATCGTATCGGCGAGGAAGTTATAGCATTATCCGCCCGGTTACGCGCACTTACCGCGCAGATGAACGCGGCGTAGGTAAAAAAGAGGATAAAAATAAGGTATAAAAACAATTATTAAGTAATTTTAATTATAAATGATTGAATAGATAATTGAAAGAGCAGTTGGTCATTAGTTGACCAGCTGCCTTTTTACATCACCAAACGTACCGTTCGGTATATGGCGCTTCCATGATTCGTACGGTTTTATTGTACATCACTTTCCCCGATTTCCGCTTCCCCCGCAAATACAAGGGACAAATCCACTTCGAAGCCGCTTAAACAAGCGACAGGGGCAAAATGGGTTTCGTTATAATTAACGGCGGTATATTGCTTACCCAACAAGCGGTGGACCGTTACGGTATTATCGGACGGGTCAACAATCCAATATTCGGGAACACCCGCGTTTAGATATTTTAAGTATTTTATTATTTTATCATGCTGCCTGTTCGACGGGGAAAGGATTTCGATAATTAAATCGGGTGTACCTACGCAACCGGCGGGTTTAATTTTGGAACGGTCGCAAATAACAACGATATCCGGATTTACCGTTGTTTCATCATTTTCGTCCAACTGCACGCTTAGGGGTGCGAATACCCTGCACCCCTTCCCTAAAAGGTGATTGCCGATTTGCCTGGAAATTTCCCCCGAAATAGCTTGATGCCGTGAAGAAGGCATCGCCATCATATGAATGTCGCTCGGAAGGTTCACGCTCTTCGCGGCGGGTGTGTCCAAAACATATAACTGCCCGTTTATTAATTCCGCCCAAACGTCTTGGGGCAACGCGTTTAAATCATCCAATGTGTAATTTTTATTTTGTTTTATATGTGACGGCAATGCGCTCATATTTTGCCTCCTGCTGGTGGTTTTAAAGACATTTTATTTAGTATAGCATAATTTTAACCTTTACAATCGGTAAACGACAAACCATGCTATAATACCCGTAACATTTGGTATAGGGGGTACGCATGTTTAAAAAATTACTTATCATTAACGCCACGCCCAAAAAGGATGGGCTTAGCTATTCATTTGTGCAAGCCGCAAAAGAAGCCGCCGATGAAAATGGCCTGGATTCGGAAATCCTGCGGCTGGCGGGTTTGGGCTTGCAAAAATGTATGATGTGTTATGACGGCTGGGGCATTTGTTTTAAGGAACACAGGTGCGCGTTCGGCGAAAAGGACGGATTCGGCAACGTGCAAAAAATGATATCGGAAGCCGACGCGTTTGTGTATGTGACCCCTGTATATTGGGGCGAAATCAGCGAGGAATTGAAAATATTTTGGGATAAACTGAGGCGCTGCGAAACAACCAAGCAATGGAACGGCAGGGAGGAAAGCATCTCCTTCCATAAAAATAAGCCGAGTATTATCGTAGCGGCGGCGGGCGGCGGTGGCGGCGGTATTCCAAGCACCTTTGTGGCGATGGACCGTGCCGTTGACCAGTTGGGCGAGCATACGGGGCACATGAACGGTACTGCCGGGGTCTTTGATTACATTGCCGTAAACCGTTGGAACCAGGTATATAAACGGGAAGCGTTAAAAGCGGCGATTGCCGAAATGACGGCCATTAACCGCGACAAAAAGGCCGTTCCCGTGATGAATCACTTGAACGACCTGGAGAAATTTTAAGTACAATATTTTCAACCCCAATCCGAAGCAAGCAGGAAGTCCTTGATATTCCTGTGTTTGATCCCGTTTCGGCTCATGTCAAATTCATCCAATGATACGACGTATTTCGGGAAATGGTCCCGAATGGAATCATATACGCCGAATTCACGCCGCAGGGTATCTTCCGACGCGAAAAGGTATGCGACTTGGATATATAGTTTTTCCGCTTGTTTTTCGCAGATAAAGTCGATTTCCCGCGTTCCGATTTTCCCCACGGTTATCCTGTAACCCCTTCGCAGCATTTCCATATAGACGACGTTTTCCAATATGAGGTTAACGTCTTTTTCGTTGCCGCCGAAAACAGCCTCGCGTATGCCATGGTCGGCGGCATAATATTTTTCGTTGACCGTAAGTAATTTTTTGCCTTGCAAATCCTGCCTGCGGACTTGGTAAAAAAGGAACGCGTCCACACAGTAGCCGATGTAGTTCATCACCGTTTCGGGCGCGGCAAAACGTCGTTCGCTCTTAAAATATTTTGAAACGGACGCCGCCGAAAAGGTCGTGCCTACGCCGGCGAATACGTAAGCGATAATGCGCTCCAGCAGATCGACATCGCGGACGGCGTTGCGCTTCACGATATCCTTTAGGACGATTGAATTGAACAGGTCTTGGAGATAAATTTGCGACGGCGTATCTTCAAAACGCAAATTGCCGAGGTAGGGCATACCGCCGTAATGTAAATATTTTGTGAAGACCTCTTGTTTGGTTGTTTGTGGAAAAACGGAACCGTATAGTTCAAAAAATTCCGCGAAGGAAAAAGGATAGATAACAAACTCGACATACCGCCCGGCAAGGTAAGTCGCAAGTTCGCCGGAAAGCAGCTTGGCGTTCGAACCCGTGATGTAGATGTCACAATCAAACGCCACGCGCAGGGAGTTGACGCACTTTTCCCAATCCGCTACCTCTTGGATTTCATCGAAAAAAAGATATGCCTTACCCTTTATGGCCGAAATCCGTGCTTCCACTTCGTCGTGCAAGGCTTTCGCGGTGAGGAAGGGAAGGTTTTTCATATCCTCAAAGTTGAATTTTACGAATCGTGAGGCGTCAATTCCTTCGGCAACCAGTTCATCCTGTATCAATTCCAGCATTACCGACTTTCCGCTGCGCCTCATTCCGGTAAGCACTTTGATTAAATCGTTGCCGATGAACGGGCGGATGCGGTTCATATAGGTTTCCCTTTTAATCATGACGGTTCGGACTCCTTTTGCGGAAAGTGAATTTAATATATCACGGGTAAAGGTGAATGTAAAGAAAAAATACGTCAAACATTAAGATATAACTTAATTATTGACGTATTTTAATAGATTTATACGAAATAACCCGTTCCCAGGGAAATCCATATCAAGAAAAAACCCGCGATATTAGGCGCGGGTTTTCGGGTGGAGTTTCAAGATTACACCTATTTTTTTGGCCTTATTCCTTAATATTAAAGAACACACCCAGCCCCAAATATTCCGCTACATCGTCCAGCTCTTCTTCGATGCGGAGGAGTTGGTTGTACTTGGCCACGCGGTCTGAGCGGGCGGGCGCGCCGGTCTTGATTTGCCCGGCGTTGACGGCTACGCAGATGTCGGCAATCGTCGCGTCCTCGGTTTCGCCGGAGCGGTGGGAAACGACGGTCGTCATGTTATGACGGTGGGCGAGCTTCATCGCGTCGAAGGTTTCGGTTAGGGTGCCGATTTGGTTGACCTTTACGAGGATGGCGTTGGCCACACCCAGGTCGATGCCTTTTTGCAAGCGTTCGGGGTTGGTGACGAAGAGGTCGTCGCCTACGATTTGGATGCGCTTGCCGAGGCGTTCGGTCATGAGCTTCCAGCCGTCCCAGTCTTCTTCGTCGAAGCCGTCCTCAATGGAAACCATGGGGTACTTGTCGCACAGGGCTTCGTACATGTCCACCATTTCGGCGGAGGTGCGGTACACTTCCTTGCCCGTCATTTGGCTTTCGCCCGCGAAGTAGTACATGCCTTCCTTGCCGTTCTTCTTGGCGTCGCCGTAGAGTTCGGTGGCGGCAACGTCCAAGCCGATGCGGATGTCCGCGCCCGGCTCGTAGCCCGCGGCTTTGATGGCTTCGATGATCAGGTCGATGACATCGTCGGGGGTGGCGAGGTCGGGCGCGAAGCCGCCTTCGTCGCCAACGGCGGTGGCGAGCTTCTTCGCTTTAAGGATTTTCTTGAGCGTGTGGTAGATTTCCGCGCACCAGCGCAAGCCTTCTTTGAAGCAGCACGCGCCCACGGGCAGGATCATGAATTCCTGGAAGTCCACGGTGTTGTCGGCGTGTTTGCCGCCGTTGAGGATGTTCATCATTGGAACAGGAAGTTCCTTAGCGTTGAATCCGCCCAGGTATTGGTACAGCGGGAGGTTAAGGGCGTTGGCGGCGGCTTTCGCTACGGCCATGGAAACGCCGAGGATGGCGTTCGCGCCGAGGCGCGCTTTGTTGGGCGTGCCGTCGAGGTCGATCATGAGGCGGTCGATGGCCACTTGGTCGAGGGCGTTTTCGCCGATGATTTCCTCCGCGATGATATTGTTTACGTTGTCGATGGCTTTTTCCACGCCGAGGCCCTTGTAACGGTCGCCGCCGTCGCGCAGTTCAACCGCTTCGAACGCGCCTGTGGACGCGCCCGAGGGTACCGCCGCGATGCCGGAAAATACCTTGCCGCCGTCCTCGTTTTCGACGATGACTTCCACTTCCACGGTCGGGTTGCCGCGGGAGTCCATGATTTCGCGGGCGATAACGTCCACGATGATGATTGATGCCTTTAACATTTTATTCCTCCTTGGGTTGTGATTTTTACACATTATTTTGATTGCCTTTACTTCCTTATGAGTAGGCTTCGTCCGGTCATTTCCTTGGGTTGTTCCAGCTCCATCAAGTCCAGCAGGGTGGGGGCGATGTCCGCCAGCCGCCCGCCGGGCTTCAAATCCATATGGGGACAATTAAACAGGACAAACGGTACGGGGTTGGTGGTGTGGGCGGTGAACGCGCCGCCGTTTTCCTCGTCGATCATCTTGTCCGCGTTGCCGTGGTCGGCGCAGAAGAACATGCGCGTGCCGTTTTTGAGCATCGCGTCCATGGCGCGGGCGACGCAGGTGTCCACGGTTTCGACGGCTTTGATGGCCGCTTCCATGATGCCCGTGTGGCCCACCATGTCGCAATTGGCGAAGTTGACAACGATGAGGTCGTATTTTTGCGATTCGATGGCTTCGACCAAACGGTCGGCGACTTCGGGCGCGGACATTTCGGGTTGGAGGTCGTAGGTAGCCACCTTGGGGGAGGGGACGAGGATGCGGTCCTCGTGTTCGTAAGCCTCCTCGCGCCCGCCGTTGAAGAAGAACGTGACGTGGGCGTATTTTTCTGTTTCGGCAAGGCGTAATTGCGTCATGCCCTTGTCGGCCAAGTATTGCCCGAGTACGTTGTCCATAGACTGCGCGTGGAACGCCACATGTTTGTTGGGGATGGTGTGGTCGTACTCCGTGAAGCATACGTAATGCAGGGGGAAGAAGCCACGCGGGCGTTCGAATTCGGTAAAATCCGGGTCGCAGAAGGCGCGGGTGATTTCGCGCGCGCGGTCGGGGCGGAAGTTGAAGAAGATGACGGAGTCGTTGGGTTGGATGGTGGCGGTGGGTTTGCCGTCGCCGTTTAACAAAATGCTTGGTACAACAAATTCATCGTTCACCCCGGCGGCATAACTGGCTTTCATGCAGGCGTCCGCTTGATTCATTTGGTTGGGGATGAGATTCCCTTCGCCCAACACCAACGCGTCGTATGCCATCTTCACCCGCTCCCAGCGGTTATCCCTGTCCATCGCATAGTAACGCCCCATGATGGTCGCCAATTCGGGCAAGCGTTCATGCGTTCCCATAGAAGCCATCGCGCTTGCTAATTCGCCGATATATCCAAGCCCCGACGTTGGCGGTGTGTCGCGCCCGTCAAGGAAGGCGTGTACATACACCTTTTCCAAGCCGTGACGCTTCGCCAATTCCAACAATGCGTACAAATGCGTATTGTGGCTGTGTACCCCGCCGTCGGAAAGTAAGCCGTACAGGTGCAGCGCCGTACCGTGCTTTTTGCAATTCTCTACGGCGGCGAGCAGGGCTTCATTATTATAGAAGTCCCCGTCGGCGATTTCCTTCGTGATGCGGGTCAGCTCCTGATACACCACACGCCCCGCGCCGATGTTGGTATGGCCGACCTCGGAGTTGCCCATTTGCCCGTCGGGCAGACCCACGTCCATGCCGCTGGCCGCGCCCGGTTGGAAAGGGAATTTCTCCATAAGCCAATCGAGGTGCGGCGTTTGCGCCAGCGCGATCGCGTTCCCTTCGCGCTTGTCGGAGAGGCCGAAGCCGTCCAGGATCATTAAAACGACGTTACGCATAATGGACGACCTTCTCGAACGTCGGCTTTACGCTTGCGCCGCCGACCAGCCCGCCGTCGATGTTGGGCATGGCGAAGATATCCTTGGCGTTGGTGTGGTCCACACTGCCGCCGTACAGGATGCGGATTTTTTCGGCGGCGACGGGGCCGCACTTTTCGAATACCTGATTGCGGACGATTTCACAGGCTTCCTCGGCCTGTTCAAGCGTGGCGACCTCGCCGGTGCCGATCGCCCAAATGGGTTCGTACGCGATGACGATCTTCGCCGCTTGCTCGGGGGTGATTTCATCCAGCGCAAACGTGATTTGCTTTTTGAGTACGTCGGCTGTCCGGTTTTCCTTGCGCTGGCGTTGGGATTCGCCGCAGCAAATGATCGGCGTGATCCCGTGTTCCAGGGCTTTTAACGCTTTTAGGTTAACGGTCGTGTCCGATTCGCCGAAGCGTTCGCGCCGTTCCGAATGGCCGATGATGACGTACGGTACACCCATACTGCCCAGCATTTTTGGCGAAATTTCGCCCGTGTACGCGCCTTCATCGCGGTAGTGCATGTTCTGCGCGCCCACGCAAATGTGCGTACCCTTCAACGCTTCCATGACCGCTTGAAGCGACACGTACGGTACGCAAAGTACCACGTCCACTTCATCGGAATTAATCGTTTCCTTTATATCCTGCACGAATTCCCGCGCCTTGTCGGGCGTGAAATTCATCTTCCAGTTACCCGCGACCAATTTCTTACGCATATTTACACCCCCGCCTTCGGCGTTGACGCGTTAACGGCTTCCACGCCCGGTAGCTTTTTACCTTCTAGAAATTCCAAGGAAGCCCCGCCGCCCGTGGAGATGTGCGACATTTTATCCGCGAAGCCCAATTGGATGACCGCCGCCGCGCTGTCGCCGCCGCCGATAATCGTGGTCGCGTCCAGCTCCGCCATCGCCTTCGCCAAGGCCAGCGTGCCCTGCGCGAATACGGGGAACTCGAATACGCCCATGGGGCCGTTCCATATCACGGTTTTCGCGCCTTGGAGGGCTTCCGTGAAGCGCTTTTGCGTCTTCGCGCCGATGTCCAGGCCCTGCCAGCCGTCGGGGATCGCGTCCGCGTCCACGCATTGCCACTCCGCGTCGGCTTTGAACTCCTTCGTGATCATCGTATCGATGGGAAGGAGCAGTTCGACACCTTTGTCCTTCGCTTTTTGTATCATTTCCTTAGCGTAGTCGATACGGTCTTCCTCCACGATGGACGTACCCGTGCCGTAGCCCTGCGCACGGAAGAACGTATACGCCATCGCGCCGCCGATGATCAGTTTGTCCACCTTTTCAAGCAACGCGTTGATGACGCCGATCTTGTCCGACACCTTCAAGCCGCCCAAAATCGCTACAAAGGGGCGCACGGGCTTGTCCACCGCTTCGCCCAAAAACTTCAATTCCTTCTCCATCAAGTAGCCCACGGCGGATTCGCCCACCAGCGCGGCCACGCCCACCGTGGAGCAATGCGCCCGGTGCGCTGAGCCGAACGCGTCGTTGACGTACACGTCCGCAAGCGAAGCCAGGTCCTTCGAAAACGCTTCCTCGTTTTTGCCTTCCTCCGGGCGGAAGCGCGTGTTTTGCAACAGCGCGACTTCGCCGTCCTTTAAGGCGTTGACCGCTTCCCGCACCGCGTCCGAAACCACCGCGTCGTCCGCGAGGAACTTGACGGGTTTACCCAAATGCTCCGCCAAACGTTCCGCCACGGGCGCGAGGGTCGCCTTCGCGTCGGGCCCCTTGGGCTTGCCCAAATGCGAGCAAAGCACCAGCCGCCCGCCGTCGGCGATCAATTTCCTAAGCGTAGGCAACGCGGCCACGATCCGATTGTCGTCGGAAATCTTGCCGTCGATCAGCGGCACGTTAAAGTCGCACCGCACCAATACGCGCTTACCCTTCACTTGGATGTCGTTAACCGTTTTCTTCATATCGTTACTCCTTTATGGAAAAATATGCATTGTCATCATTTTAGCATTTATGCGGCCCCTTGCATACCCTGTTATCGGGTGATGAAAATGATTATGCTGATCATGGGGGCGGCCCTCCTCGCGCTGACTTTGTCCCTCGATGCCTTTGCGGCGGCCTTTGCCTATGGTTGCAAGCAAATAAAAATACCCCCGTTGTCGGGGGGTATCATCGCAATAATTTGCACGGCTACGACGGGCCTGTCCTTCCTCGTCGGTCACGCGCTGACGCCGATCGTTTCGAACCGCGCGGCGTCTTTCATATCGTTTGCCATCCTGTTTGCCATCGGAACGGTTAAACTGCTCGACTCCATCACGAAATCCGTCATCCGCAGGTATGCCCGTATCGATAAGGAAGTCGAATTGTCGCTGTTTAATTTCAAGTTTATCCTGCGGGTCTACGCCGACCCCGAATCCGCCGACCATGACGTATCGAAGCATATATCCGCCCGCGAGGCTGCGGTCTTAGCCGTTTCGCTATCGCTGGACGGCTTCGCGGTAGGCTTGGGCGCGGCGTTGCTGGGCTTTAACGGGTGGTTGGTTGCGGCGTTTTGCTTGACGGCCAACATACTCGCTTTATGGCTGGGGAGCGTCCTCGGAAACAAAGCCGCGCGGAGCTTGCGGTTTAATATTTCATGGCTGGCGGGCGTGCTGTTGATTGTGCTGGCGTTTACGCAGTTTATTTAGCCCCTCCCAAACCCGCTCCGCCCCGTCCGCGTTGCTCCACAACCCCACATGCTTCAACAAAAATCCATACAGCTTACACAGCTTGGCGTATCCCGGCCAATCGTCCCCCCGTTCCCTTATGTCGAACAAAGTCTCCACGGTTACTACTTCCGCAACCAGTTTACGGTAGGCGGAATGTATTTTCTCCTCCCCGCTCTTGACCTTGCGCAGTACTTCGCCGTCGGCGAGTTCCTTCACTTTTATATAATGCCGAACGGTTTGTTCGCTTAACTGCGCGGCCCTTGCGATGTCCTTGCGAACGTATCGGCGGTTTTGCAAAGCCAGCTCAATTCGCGCGGCATCGGAGAGGTTCCTCCGGCCCAACTGATGGTCAACGATCCACGCGATCGCTTCCGCTTCATCCGAAAAGCGCATCCCCTCCGTGCGAAAGGGTACGCCGTGCGCGCGGCAGATCGCGTAACGGTTATGGCCGTCTACGATAAACCCGCGCCAGGTCAATATCGCTTCACGGCAGCGACCCGTCCCCGCGATGTCTTGCTCGAGCGCGGTATATTCCTCCCGCGACAACGGCGGTATGATCCGACTGAACTCGGGGTGGATCTTCAAATCACGCATGGCAAGCTCCCTTCTTGGTTGTCAAAGCGTCTAATAACGCGGCTAGATGCGCCAACATCGGCGCGGCGGTATCGGAGTCCTTGATGCCTTCATAGGAACCTTCCGCTTTCGTTAACTCCTTTGCAATTTCATTTGGGATTAAACGGAAAGCCGTGCCGATCTTTATTTTACCGCTCTTGACGGCGGCGATTAATTCGGGTGATCCTTGCCGAAGGATTTGCTGGTATTGGGATAACTTTCCTTCACTAAGCCCTGCTTCGGAAGCAAGCGTTTCACGGACGTTTACGGCTGGTAATTTATGGTTTGATGATAATGTCAAACCTTTTTCCGTCCCCAAATCACAGCATTTTTCTTCCTTCGAGGGCCTTCCTCCGTGCGTCAAATTCTCCCGCGCCCTCGCCCGCAACATGTCCGCTTTCTTCATCGCCAGCTCGATCCGCGCCGCGTCGGACAAGTTCCTCCGTGCCAATTGATTGTTGATGATCCACAGCGCGGCTTCCTCGCGGCCGGCGAAAGCCATTTTCGCCGCTTCAAACCGAATCCCGTGCTTTACGCAAATCCCCAAACGGTTATGCCCGTCGATGAGCAAATGCTGCCCGTCGGGGCTTGTCCATACGATCAGGGCCTCACGGCATTTGCCCGCGTCCAGGATGTTCCTTTCCAATTGAATGTACTCCTCCGCTGACAAAGGCGGTACCAGTCCCGAAAATTCGGGGTCGATCACAGGCATCATCATATATGTTCCCCCTTCAAAATTTCGTGTAGTATAGAACATATATACGTACATTTCAACAAAAACCCGAAATCGGTACGCTTTGTGCGGTAATTGCCGTTGCTTAGCATGAAAAAACGAATAAAATAATAATGATGTCTATTGATTTTTGGGGGAATTATAATGAAAAAGAAAGCAAAACGTATTATTGCATTTTGGCTTGCGGTAGCGTTGCTTGCACAACAATTTATGTTTCCTGCTTCGGGAATAATTTTTGCCGGGCAGGATAATTTTTTACCCACGTTAACCCCAACGATTTATTATGAAGGTATACCCATATACGATGGCATCCAACTACCGCCCGACGCGGAGCTTATCGCCCGATTCACTTTTACCGCGTCGCCCGGTACTCCAATAAACAAGAACATTTCCATACCCGCACCCCTGATCCCTCAAGCGGATTCCGTCCCCGTGTGGTTAATCGACCCCTTGGGCGAATACATGCAAATTACCACACTCACCCTATCTGATGAAGGCATGACTACCCTTGCCATAACCCTGCCGGAAACGCAAACAGATATCCCGTTTATCCCTTTCCCGCCGATTGGTGAACCGGATGAAGGTGAACCGGAAAATAGTAACGAATTTGAAGATGATGAAGAACCGGATGATATCGATGAATCGAAAAACGATAAAGAACCGGAAGACGATGGAACAATAAACGGAACGCCGGAAAACGAATATGACCCCAATGGAAACGAAAATCCTACGGACGATGATTCCGCAAACGATAACTTCAATAATAATGGCCCAATAAATGACAACCCCATAAATAGCGACCCCGTAGATGATGAAACCGGTTTATATATCGGTGCCGTATACGGCATGATTGAATTAATGGATGACGATACGGGTGATTACACCGTGCTGTTTGAAATCCCGGTAGGTTTTTGCGGGGATTATTTGTATTGGCTTTTTGATGACGGGCAAGATACGGTTATGTTAAACAGCGGGAGTACCGGCATAACCGTCAAAATAGTTGACATAGCCGCTCCGGCGGGTTTTGCGGTACCAATGGCTGCTTCCGGTGCCGATTTCGAATCAACTATCACGAGCATAACCCTAACCCAAGGACCTGCGGGTACCACACCCGTTACCCCCGGTCAGACAATCCCATCCACGCAAGTATTTTCATTAAAATATGAATTTGTCGGTGATATCGATGACCTTGACTTTGAAGGCCAATCCTTTAATATCCCCATCCCGGATGGCTTGTCATTCCCCTTGGAAGCCGCCCTTCAAGCCAATAACGGAATGGCACCCGACGGGCGCATACTTGTGGTTGCCGGTACGGTTTATGAATTTGCCAGACTCCGTTTCGAAAACAACCAATTGGAAATCTATTTCGATGATGAACTAAGTTGGTGGACCAGAATAACCAGCTTAGACCTTGAATTTAAAAGCGGGGATTTTACCCTCCACGGTTACAGGTTGTTTGATATAAACAGCGGACCGCCGCAAAATACGCATGTTAACCACACGATTTCCCACCTCCGGCTTAGCCCGAGTTCCATCACCTTCCAAACAAACAACCCGGCTAACCGCGCGTGGCAGCGCCCGACCTTCGACCATACACGCCCCAATTCCAACTACAACCCCACCGCCGACTATATATGGACATGGCACGCCACTTATACCCCTGTCGGTGACTTCGCCGAATTGGGTAATCCCGCAAGCGGTCCGGTCCTTACGGCGGCGGGTGAAGTGCGTACCATTGCCATCAATGTACAGGAAGGCACGAAGATTGTGCCCGACAGTGTGCGTATTTATAGGAATATGCCGGATTTTAACGTGAACATAACAACGGAGGTCGGAAGCCGATTAACCGTTACCGATACAGGCATCACCCTTACCATAAATGCCGACGCGCACAATATCCCCATGCGTATCATGTACGATACCGAATTGCTCCCGGGGTGGTTCCCGTTCCCCGATAACAATAATGCGGTTACGGGCATAACCAATACGGGTTCGGTATCCTTCAACGCAGAATCACTCGTACCCAACCGCGCCACCCCGCAAACCGCCAACGCGCAGGATACCGCAAGCCTTGCCGCGGGGAGCTTCCAATGGGTGCAAAAAGGTATCGTAAGCGGTAACCCCGTAACGCCGTCGATTCGTGAAATTGTGTGGGAGCTGAACGTCAACACCTACGGGCAAAGGATGCAGAACTTGACCGTGTTCGACAGGATTAGCCATCCGACCACGCCGAGCGTCCTCACGTTAAACCCGTCAAGCATACGAATCAGCGTTGACGGCGGCAATACCTGGGTAAACCCCAACGATAACACAAACGATTATATATTGAGCGTTTTAAACCAACAGCCCACGGGTGCCACGTTTTCGATTTTATTGTACGGGACATCGGGCACATTGCACAGGGAATATAAAATACAATACACCACGGACATCGCCGTAACCGTGTTCGAGGGCGGCGGGATGCCGACGGCGCAGCAAATCGAAAACCACGCATGGCTGTCATTCGGCTGGCACAATGGTACGGGGTACGGACCCGGTACGCTGTTCACGCCGCCCGCCGGATGGATAACCCGCCCGCAGCCTTCCGGTATGTTCATCGAAAAGAGCGCGTCTTATAATGATGCCACCCGTGTAATTACATGGACGGTACAGGTAAACCGTTCGAACCTGGACGTTACGGGAACGGGCACCGTTGAATTGGAAATCGGCCCCGACCAAATGTTCATCGGCGGTAGTTTGAACAGAAGCGGTCCGAACGGAAACATAACTTCATCCCACCCCAACCATTTACTTTCACCCGATAATGGTAATAACCGGAAGATTACGGTAACGTTGGATAACTTTAACAACCGGGCAATCGTATTCACGTACCAAACCCTGGTGACCAA
The DNA here is from genome assembly GCA_009780585.1 of Defluviitaleaceae bacterium. Taxonomy (GTDB): domain Bacteria; phylum Bacillota; class Clostridia; order Lachnospirales; family WQUN01; genus WQRX01. The sequence continues at coordinate 41,725 of WQZS01000013.1, forward strand.
CCCCAACCACTTCGCCAACAACGCGGGTAACCAAACATACAGGAATTACGCACGTTTTTGGGGTACGGTTAATACGGTCGGCAGCGGCTCCCAAACGCTTACGGGTGTCGAAGCGTCCGCACCCGCTACCGTTGCCTCCACCGTATTAAGCTCCGGTACGCAGTTTAACCCCCATTTTTATTATGAAAACGGTCAACCCCACCTTATATGGCGTGTCCGCGTAAACCAGCGTGCCCAAGCGGCAACCTACACCTCCACGGATGCCGAACTGGTAATAGTGCTATATTACGGCTTATCGTATGTCCCCGATTCGGCAAGGATTGTTGGGGGTGCCGACCCCCTAGACGCAGAAGAAACGCTTAACACAAGGAACACACTGCGGATTGATTTGCCTGACAACACCGGGGGCAGCGGCGAGGTAATTATCGAATACCGCACAAGCATCGACGTCAACCACCCCTACCTGACCGGGTTTAGGAACAACACAAACGAAAGTACAGACCAAACCTTTACAAACAACACGACGTTGCACCACACCGTAACGGCAAGGGCGCCAAACGCCGAACGCTATTATTTAACCGGCGGTTCCGCCGAAATATCGACGCCGTACGTGCCCACAACGCAATCCTTCCGCAGTACGCTGATGCATAAATCGGGCGTACACAACGCTCCGGAAGACAGCATCACCTACACCGTGTTTATCAACCCCAACCGCATTACGCTGGGAACGGGGAATTTATTGATTTCCGACATCATGCCGGATGCTTTAACGCTGGACATGATGAGCGTAAGATTATATAACGCGACCGTTAACCCCGATGGGACATGGAACGGTACAAGGGTATTTACGGGCATCGATGCCAACCATGACAATGTGATTTTTGACAATCAAGGCAGAGGGTTCAGCATACGGCTTCCCCATGACAATACCCCGTACGTACTCGTATACACCGCTTTCTTTGAACGGACGGCAAGCCCCACAATTACGAACAATATCCGTTTCGGCGGCCTTCAATTGGGCGTAGCCGGTACGCCGACGGCGGGTGGCGGCAATGTGGGCGGTACCGTATCGGGGTTACCCGTTTTGGTGGGCAATGCCCATGGGCAAGGGAACGCATCCTCCAACCAAGTCCGCTTGAATGTTACGTTACACGATGAATTGCGCCGGAATATCCCGCTAAACAACGTAACCTTTGACTTGTACGCCGTGGTACGCGGTACGCGGATTCCGCTTCATACGGGGGTAACCGCAAACATCACGCAAAACGGTGCGCGGGAGGGGTTCGTTAGCTTTTTCCCCGTTCCGGCGCGTACCGATTTGGTGTTGGTGCAGCGCAATGAGTTTAACGGTTATACGTCAAATACGATTGCCTTCAACGATGCTCCGATAGCACCCACAATCGCTCGCAGCGGTGATGTAAGGGGGCATACGGGCGGTGTTACCCAACCGTCGATTTATCAAACGCAAGGGGAAGTGTCCTTCCACTTGCTAAGAAGGGATAATTGTCCTAATAATTTTGTATATGATTTACCGCTTACTAACCACCCTGTCACCGCAAACGTCCAAATCGAAAAATATAGCACCGTTGTAGGTACCGTAACGGAATACAACAACGACACCCTATACATCCTGATGAGGGATGAAGCGGTCAACTACGAGCGCTTTGCGCCCATCGACCCCGCTACAGGCATCGCAACGCTTGAAGACGTTCCGCATGGGACGTATACATTGTCAATGCGCAGGCGTACGGCCCCCGACACACCTCCCAATCCTCCCGTAACTGCGATAAGCAATCTCATATTCCATTATCAGCCAAGACTTAACACAACCGTTTTACGAATTACGGAAAACGGTTCAATCCTTGTTGGTGCGGCACCCGGCGCAATACCGGCGTTATCGCCTCATCAAGTGGTAAGCGACGGAATTACCGGTGCGTCGGGCCGTTTGCGCATTACGGAAACGAATGTGGATACAAAGGAAACATTGGATAACCCCATTTTTGAATTAAACACACCCTTGGGAATCATACCCCACATAACCCCGAACGGAACGGAAAATATTCAGTTCCCTGCCTTGGACGGCATGGCGTTCATTTCAATCGAATCAACGCTGCAGCGCGCGGGCTTCTACAGGCCCCTTGCCCATCCGAGCGGGACCATAGAGTTACTCGGAGATTACCACGACATTGATTGGTATTCATACCCCCACGCCGCGTCCTTCACCGTCAACCTCGAACATGCTACCAACGGGCCGTTGACAGGTACACAGGTACGTTTATACAGAACTTCCGATATAACCAATAATTCCGACTTCATAACGTTAACCGTTCCGGCAGGGGGAAACAGCGTAACCTTCGAAAAATTGGAATTGGATTATGATGCCAACGAAACACACGAATGGAATGAAGAACCGCCGTTAAAGGACACGACTTTTTATATAATGGTCATTCCTCCGGGAGGGCAGCGTTTGCAAAGCGGTATCACGATGCCGATTGCCGCACCTTTCGAATTCGGCAACAGAGATATCGATAACAATGCTGATAGAAAGGATTTCCGCCATTCACATGAAGAAATAACATTTGGTGAAATAATCCTTGAAAATATACCCCCACCCCCCGCCAACGATAATAACAGCGGGAACAACAACCAAGGTAGCAACAACCAAGGCAACAACAACCAAACCGGCGGCGGCGGGTGGTGGTTCTCCCCCCCAATCGGCTCCCTCACCAACCCGCCCGTACCCCCTGCACCCCCTACACCCCCAACCACCCCCACCGTGCAGGAAATCTTCGAAGGTACCTTCGACGATGTATTAGAAGCCCTGCCCGACGATGTACTGGAAATGTTATTCGGCCTATTGACGGACAGCGATATGCTGGAAATGATTATCGAGCTGGACTACGACCTGCTGGACGAAATATTGACCGAAATTATTACCGAAATGATTGCGGACCTTGTATACGACGTACCGCCGGGGTTGGAAAACCTCAGCCTGGACGCGCTCCTTACCCTGCTGGAGGAAATATGGAACGAACCCGCGTACCTGCCCGCCATTGAAGTGCCTTACGCGGACGAAACCGCCATCAACCCGTCCCCGCATAACCAAGCGACTATTGACTACGTAGAAGCCCTGCGTGCCTCCAACCCCGACCTTGCTCCGGGCGAACTGCCCGAAGGTTTTACGGCGGTGCGCCTGCAAGACGGTTCGGAGGGTGATTATATTATCTACATCATCTACGACGAAAACGGCGAACCCGTCGGTTATATCATCGTGCCGTACGGCCAAGTATTCGGGATGCTCCAGTTCTTCGACCATTTTGTCCCATTCGAGAAGACCAACCCCCAAACCGACGCGCAGAACATCGGCGTTAAGCCCCTCATATGGCATATGGCGCTGCTCTCCTTCGCCATCACGGCATCCGCTGCCGTTATCAAACGCAAGCGGCGCAGGAAACCCGCTGCGTAAGAAAGTAAAAAATTCAACTTTTTAAACCGGTGCAAACAAATGGCATCGGTTTTTATTTAAGCATTGCACATCATGTATATAAGGTGTATATTTCAAATGTAAAACCGCAAAGATGTCAACCGTTAATCGGGGATTAATATTATGATGCGAAAGGAGAATGAAAGATGTCAACTATTAATTATACCGTTAGACTTGATGAATCGGATAAAAAAGCCGCCGAGCATGTTTTTAATGAATTGGGTTTAACGCTGGCGGCAGGGTTTAATATTTATATTAAAGCCGTGGGAAGACAACGTAAAATACCGTTTGACCTATCATTAAACCCACCGCAAAACGAAAGGTTAACTGCTGCGCAACGAAAAGTAGCAAACGAATTTTTGGAAAATATAAGGCTTTTAAGGGAAATGGGCTTTTCGGAAGAAGATGAAAATAAAATTGAAGAATTACAAAAACGAATTTTTGCGCCTATGTTTGAGGAACGGTTATGATTTTAACTTATACGCTTGATACAAATACAATTTCATATCTTCTCAGAGGCGAAGGAAATGTAGAAAAGCATTATATTAACGAAATAATTGAGTATGGTAATAATTATACCATACCCGGTATCGTTTATTATGAAATTGAACGTTGGTTACGATATAAACCGACAAAAATGACTCGTTCATTCGCACAATTTTTTATAAACCTATACAACAATGTACGCGATAAAAGTGAAATAACACACGGTATTTGGGAAAAAGCGATTGAAATATACATTGAGTTAAAGCAAAAGGGCCAATTAATCGGTGATGCTGATATATTAATCGCTGCATATTGCGTTGTTAACGGTTATACATTAGTTACAAACAATACAAACGATTTCATCCGAATCAACGGTATAAAACTCACCAATTGGCTAACATAATAAATAGTATGCTATAATGCCCTATCTTCCCCATCCCGTTACCCACAAGGAGGTATTCCATGAAACTAGACAAGCTGGTAATGGCCATCATCCAAGACGAGGACGCCTTTCACCTGATGGATTTGCTTAACGCCAAGGGCTTCAGTGTCACCAAGCTCGCGTCCACGGGCGGCTTTCTCCGTGCCGGCAATACCACGTTTATATGCGGCGTGTCCGAGGAAAGGCTGCCCGAATTCATCGATATTATTGAGAAGAAGTGCAAGAGCCGCAGGCAAATCACGTCCGTCAACGCCATGAACGTCAACGCCAACGAGAGCTTCGCCCCGTACCCCGTGGAAGTGACCGTCGGCGGCGCCAACATCTTCATACTCAATATCGAGGAATTCAGGAAGGTCTAACCCCCTATGGAAATGAAAATCTCCGAAGTCCTCGCCGCGCGCTTCGCCGAAACGCAGGCCGTGAAGGAGAAGGCCCCGCAGGTGGACTTTAGCTTCACGCTCAAACGCCTTTCGGACGAAGGCTTGGCCGAACGCTTACAAGCCCTGATATCGGAAATCACCACGCAGGGCAAGCGGATCGCGGAGCATGTGGATTTTTCGGACCTCAAGCGGTACCGCAGCTTGATCGCCGATTTTATCAGCGAGGTCACGGCTCATTCGCACGAGTTCAGCCGCGAAAATTATTTGAATCGCCGTGGCCAGCACAGGGTCTTCGCCATCGTCCGCTTGGTGAACAAGGACTTGGACGACCTGGCGCAGGAGCTGTTAAAAAAGGAAAAAAACCACCTGGCCATCCTGGATAAAATCGACGAAATACACGGCCTGCTGCTCGATATGATCGTATGAAGCATGTCAGCCACGCGTATGTGATCGAAGGGGACCAATCGGAAAGCGTAAACGCCTTCGCCAAAACGCTCAATTGCCTTGAGGAAGGCGAAACCGCGTGCGGGGGCTGTATATCCTGCCGCGTATTCGATAGCGGAAACCATCCCGACACGCTGTACGTGGTCGGTACAAAATCCTCAAGTATCGGCGTGGACGACGTACGCAGCCAGGTCGTCACGCAAATGGCGACCAAGCCGTTTTATTACAAATATAAGGTTTTTATCATCGACAAGGCCGAAACCCTAACCCCCGCGGCACAGAACGCCCTGCTCAAAACCATCGAAGAACCCGCTTCCTACGGGGTTTTTTTACTGCTTACCAACCAAATCGAAGCGATGCTGGATACGGTGCTTTCACGCTGCGTCGTTATCAAGCAAAAATCCTTTAGCGAAATCGGCGCGGGGCCGATAGAGGATAACCCCGAAATGCAAGCCCTCTCGAGCGAAATTATCGGAACCGCCTACGGCATGGACATCATAACAGCGATGAACCTGTATAAGAGCTTCGAACCCTATAAGGAATCCAAGGAATCCGCGCAGGCATTGCTGGATATGCTATACACGGGCTACGGCCAAAAAATGCGGGAAACGCAAAGCCCCCGCGCGTTAAACGCCGTAAAAGCCATTACCCACGCCAAGCGGACCCTTTCACAAAACGGCAATTTCCAACTGGCAATCGAATTGATGCTGTTAAAAATAAGCGGGCATATACCGGACCGCGTAAGGAGCAACCGACTTTGATCATCATAGGTGTACGATTTAAGGACGTGGGGCGCATATATTACTTCGACCCGGGCGACTTCGACCCGCCGCAAGGCTCCGCCGTCATCGTCGAAACGATACGCGGTGCGGAATACGGCTTGGTTTCATTATCAAAGAGGGAAGCGGACGTAAGCGACCTCCAGCAACCCATCCGCAAGGTGCTCCGCCTCGCCACCCCCGAGGACGAAGCGCAGGAAATCGCCAACCGCGCCAAGGAAACCGAAGCCCGCGTGACCTGCATGGAAAAAATTAAGGCACATGGCTTGGACATGCACCTCGTGGACGTGGAGTTGACCTTTGACTTGTCGAAGATCATCTTTTACTTCACCGCCGACGGCAGGGTTGACTTCCGAGAACTGGTGAAGGATTTGGCCGCCACGTTCCGCACGCGCATCGAGTTGCGGCAAATCGGCGCGCGTGACGAAGCAAAAATCCTCAACGGCGTGGGCATCTGCGGGCGCAATATTTGCTGCGCTTCCTTTTTGGACGAATTCCAGCCCGTGGGGGTAAAAACCGCCAAGGACCAAGGCCTCGGCTTAAACCCCACCAAGATTTCCGGTTTGTGCGGCAAGCTCATGTGCTGCCTCAAATACGAGGAGGAAACCTACGTCGAGCTTAACAAAGGGTTGCCCAACGTAGGTGACAAAGTTTCCACCCCCGACGGCGACGGGGAAATATTAAGCGTCCAGGTTCTGCGCCAAACCGTAAAGGTCGCTGTAAAAAAGCGCGAAAAAGACGAATCCGAAACGGGCTTCTACCCCGTAGCCGACATTAAAATCCTTAACCGCCGCCCCCCCTGCGAGCAAAACTGCCATTGCTCCGCGTGCAAGAAAAAAGGGTAGGGTAGGGTGCAGCGGTCACCCTTAACCGAAAAGGACAGTCAACTGCTTGGGCCGTACGGCTTGCAGACCCTTGATTTGTCCCACGCGGTGCGCATTTCCCTTGCGCGGGGCGAGTACCTGTCGCGCGCGGGTGAACCGATGGATGAACTGTACATCGTCGTGTCGGGTAAGGCGAAGGTGTTCATCAGCCTGTCCGACGGGAAGGAGCTGCTGCTCGCCTATTTTGCCCGGCGTGGGATCATCGGCGAAATCGAACTGATGACGGACGCCCTCACCACGCAAACCACCGTGCAAGCTGTTACGGAATTGGTGTGCGTCGCCTTCCCCTTGCGCGTGTATGCCGGGGAATTGAAGCGCAACAACGTATTCATCAACTATGTAGCAAAGGACTTGGCCGAAAAGTTGGCGCAACGGGTCGTCAATTCGGCGATAACGGCCTTACAGCCCCTGGAAACGCGCCTTTGCGCCTACATATTGCAAACCGCCGTAAGCGGCGTATTTTGTGAAAAATTAACGGAACTCGCGGGCGTAATGGGCGCAAGCTACCGCCATCTGTTACGCTGCCTGGGTAAGCTGTGCGAAAAAAGCATCCTGCTAAAAACCCCGCAAGGCTATCAAATCATCAACCGCCGCGTCATGGAAATGTACGCGGGCGATTTGTATGTGTTGAAATAAAGAGATGTCCGAAATGCAACCTAATACATACGCATAAAAAAGGACCGCCGCGCGGGCAGTCCTTCCGTTAATAACATAAAATCTACTTCTCGTGCGTAATCCCGCTGGGCGGGAAGCCGCTGACCAGTATCAACGTTTCCGCGCCGCGTAATTCCATACGAAGGCCATCCTGTTCCTGCGGGGTGGCTTTTTCCATGTGCGCGAGGATTTCGTCGCGCTTTGCCATGGCCTTTGATTTGTCGATATCTTCGGGCCATTCGGCGGTTTCGGTCACGATGGTGACGATGTTATCCTCAAATTGCGCCGCACCGCCCAACACGGCCAACTTTAATTCATCATGCCCGTCACGCAGTATGCGCAGTACGCCCGCGTCCAGCACGACGGAGCAGGGCTCATGCCCGTACAGGAAGCCGCGGTCGCCCGTGATGGTGCGCACGATGGCCATATCCGCTTCGCCCTGGTATTTGTATTGGCTCTGCGCCGAACGCACCGCCGGGGTTAACAGGCGGACTTCGATTTTTTTATCGCTCATAGGTTACTCCTATTGGTTCGCGACCGCTTTGTTGTGCCGCTCGATAACGTCCTCGATGGGCCCCGCGTACAGGAAGTGCCCCTCCGCGATGTGGTCAAGCTCGCCGGAAATGATCCTGCGGAAGCCTTCGATGTTGTCCGCCAGCGGCACGTATTTGCCGGGATGGCCGGAGAATATTTCCGCCACGGTAAAGGGCTGGGACAAGAAGCGTTGAATCTTGCGCGCGCGAATAACGGTATTTTTGTCATCCTCGGAAAGCTCATCCATACCCAAAATATTAATGATATCCTGCAATTCCTTATAACGTTGAAGGGCCGATTGCACGGCGCGAGCCACGTCGTAATGCCGTTCGCCTACGATGCTTTTTTCCAACAAACGCGAGGTGGAGGCCAGCGGGTCGATGGCGGGGTAGATACCCAGTTCCGCGATGGAACGCGCGAGGTTGGTGGTTGCGTCCAAGTGGGCGAAGGTCGTGGCTACCGAGGGGTCGGTGTAGTCGTCGGCGGGTACGTAAATGGCTTGTATCGACGTGATGGAGCCCGTTTTGGTGGAAGTGATGCGTTCCTGCAGCGCGCCTACGTCCGTCGCCAGGGTAGGTTGGTAACCCACGGCACTGGGGATACGCCCCAAGAGCGCGGAAACCTCCGAACCGGCTTGTATGAAACGGAAAATATTATCGATAAAGAGCAGCACGTCCTGCCTGGATACGTCGCGGAAATATTCCGCGATCGTAAGGCCCGTAAAACCCACGCGCATACGCGCCCCGGGGGGTTCGTTCATTTGGCCGAATACGAGGGCGGTTTTGTTGATAACGCCGGATTCGGTCATTTCGTTGTACATGTCGATACCCTCACGGGTACGCTCGCCAACGCCCGCGAAAACGGACAAGCCGCCGTGTTCGGTGGCGATATTGTTGATCAGTTCCATCATGATAACGGTCTTGCCTACGCCCGCGCCGCCGAACAGGCCGATCTTACCGCCTTTGGCGTACGGGCATAACAGGTCGATGACCTTGATTCCGGTTTCCAATATTTCGGTGGCGGCGGCTTGTTCGGCAAAGCCGGGGGCTTGCCGGTGGATGGGCCATTTTTCCGCCGAAGCGACGGGAGGTTTGTTGTCGATGGGGCGACCGAGTACGTTCATCATGCGGCCGAGGGTTTCCGGCCCTACGGGGATCGAAATCGGACCACCCGTATCGATTGCGGGTAACCCGCGCGAGAGTCCGTCCGTCGAGTCCATCGCGATGCAACGCACCACGTTGTCGCCCAAGTGTTGGACGACCTCCAGGATGACAGAGTCACCCTCCGGCTTCGGCACTTCCACCGCGCTGTATAACGAAGGCAATTCCCCCTCGAAGCGTACGTCTATGACCGCACCGATGATTTGCAAAATCTTACCCGTATTCGACATGATAATCCTCCCAAACGAACTATTTATTTCAACGCGTTCGCGCCGCTCACGATTTCGGTGATTTCCTGCGTTATCGCGCCTTGGCGTTGGCGGTTGTACATAAGCGTCAGTTTTTCGATGATGTCCTGCGCGTTGTTGGTGGCGGCGTCCATGTTAAGCATACGCGCGGCTTGTTCACATACCACGGACTCCATCATCGCCCCGTAAATGTAGGCGTTCAGGTACTTCTCCGCCATGAAGGTGAGGAATTCCTCCGGCCCGGGGTCGTATTCCATGGGCGCGCGTTTGGTATCGGCCAAGCCCGGCAAGCGCGCGCTGAGCGGCAACACCTGCACGACCTTCGGTTCCGTAGCCAAAATGGAGGTGAATTTCGTATACACGATATATACCTCATCCACTTTGCCGCGGACGAAGGGGTTCCCCTTTGCCGCTTCATGCGGGTCGCGGTACAAATCGATCAACGCCTTGCCCAATTCCCTGGCGTCATCAAACGACGGTACGGACTTCGGGGCGTGTACATATTGTTCCGGATGCAGGTTGCGCGAAAGGAAAAATTCAAGCCCCTTCATCCCGACGATATAGAACGACGCTTCCTTACCGTGGTCGCTCGCGTGGGTTGCCGCCGCCTTGGCCACGTTGAGGTTGTAACCGCCGCACTTACCGCGGTCCGATGAAATGACCAGATACGCGGCCTTTCGGGACGTCCCGCGCCCCTGCACGTAGAAATGCTCCGCCGCGCCCTTATCCGCCGCGGCGGAAAGCGTAAGGCCGTCGGTGCCTTCCACATAGGCCTTGATATACTGCCATTCCTGGCGGGCCTTTTGCAGCTTGGCCGTGGCGACGAGGTTCATCGCCCGCATGGCCTGCTGCATATTCTTAACGCTTGCGCGCCGTTGTTTAATCGCTTTCATCGAGGGCATAAACGTGTCCCCTTACGCCTTACGCAAATTTTTCGAACAGCTCCGCCATTTCCTCCCGTGCCAGCATCAGGCGCAGGTCGTTGACCAGTTCCGTCTTGAAGTCGTCGGGCAAATCCTGTCCCTTGCTCTTAAGCTCGCGGATTTTGACGATATGCTCGTTAAAGCCCGTAAAGCGTTGGTCCAAGAGCTTGGTGAGGAAGTTGGTGGTGGCGCGTATCATCCGCTTAAACTCATCGTTGATGTCGCGCTCGGCGATCTTGGAGAACTGGCTGTACGGTGAAATCGCCTTAAACAGCCGCGCCTCCACCTCGGGGGAAAGTCCGCCGTCGCGTTTGCACAGCGTACGGATGTCCTCCCGTTCGTTGAAGTTGTAAATAAGGAGTACATCCTCGGTTTGCCGCAATTTTTCCGGCGTCATGTTAAGCGCGGCTTTATTTTCCGGGTCGCTGAGGAGCAGGAGCATCTGTTCGTACGGCATCCACAGGAAGTCCTCGATGGCGGCGGCGGCTTGCGCGGCAAGGTCACCCCCGAAATTGATGTCCTTCTTTTCGCGGATTTCCTTCAAGATGTCCACCCGTTCGCTTTCGGGGCGGATTTCCAGGTAATGTCCCTGCGTGAAATAGTTGCGGAACGCCGCTTCCGTACGCCCGATAAAACGCGGCAGGATGGGGCGGAAGAACTTCTTCCCCTTATACGTAACCGCCGTGGCGAAGAGGAGCAGGACCTGTTCCTCGACAGGTATCGGCTGGCCTTGGGGTTGCTTTAATATTTCCACGATGCGCGCGCCGTGGCGCAATTGAAGCATCGTATCCGTTGATAAGTCCGAACCGAACTGCGAGAAAGCGGCAAGCTCGCGGTATTGCGCAAGCTCCAAACGCAGCGGGCCCGCGACCTGCTTCATCGCCTTGATTTGCGCCGCGCCGCCTACGCGGGAAACACTCAAACCCGGGTTGATGGCGGGGCGGATGCCCGAGTTGAACAATTCGGTTTCCAGGAAGATTTGCCCGTCCGTTATCGAAATAACGTTGGTGGGGATATAAGCGGAAATATCGCCCGCTTGCGTTTCAATGATGGGGAGCGCTGTGAGCGTGCCGCCGCCGCGCGCGTCGGACAAACAAGCCGCGCGTTCCAGCAGGCGGGAGTGCAGATAGAAGACGTCGCCCGGGTAGGCTTCGCGCCCCGGCGGGCGGCGTAACAAGAGCGACAAGGCGCGGTACGCCACCGCGTGCTTGGAAAGGTCGTCGTACACGACCAGCACGTCCTTGCCTTCCTCCATCCATTCCTCGCCGATGGCACAGCCCGCGTACGGGGCGATATACTGCATGGGCGCGGTGTCGGAGGCGTTGGCGGCGACGATGGTCGTGTAGTCCATCGCGCCCGCTTCCTCCAGCGTCCGGTGGATACGCGCCACGGTTGAGGCTTTTTGCCCGATGGCCACGTACACACAGCGTACGCCCGTATGTTTTTGGTTGATAATCGTGTCCAGTACGATCGTGGTCTTACCCGTTTGGCGGTCGCCGATGATCAATTCGCGCTGACCGCGCCCGATGGGTACCATCGAGTCGATGGCCTTGATACCCGTTTGCAAGGGTACGTTGACCTCCTTACGCTCGATGACGCCGGGGGCGATGCGCTCGATGACGCGGGTACGGGTATATTTGAGCGTCCCCATACCGTCCAGCGGCTTGCCCACGGGATCAACCACGCGCCCCAAGAGTCCGTCGCCCACGGGTACTTCCGCGATGCGGGCGGTACGCTTTACGGGGTCGCCTTCCTTAACGTTGGCGTCGGGGCCCAACAGCACCGCGCCGATGGAGTCCTCGTCCAGGTTTAACGCGATGCCGTACAGTTCCCCGGGGAATTCCAGAAGCTCCCCGCTCATCGCGTTCGTTAGGCCGTATACGCGGGCGATACCGTCGCCGACATGAATAACGCTCCCGGCCTCGGCCACGTCCACCTTGGTGGAATAGGCTCGTATCTGCTGTTTGATGATGGAGCTGATTTCATCAGGCTTGAGTATCATGTGCCGCTCTCCTTTTTTACGGTTTGATTCACTTCTTCCTTCATTTTACGCAGTTGGAACCGTATCGTCCGGTCAACGAAGAAGCCGTCCGCTTGTATGCTGATGCCGCCGATAACGGCAGGGTCCACCAGCACCTGTATGTCTACCTTTTTATTGAATTTGCGCGTGAGTAACGCCGCCATGCTTGACAGTTGAACGTCGGTCAGCGGCACGGCGGAAACCACCTTCGCCGTAATTTGGTTTTGGTGGCGGCGTATCATTTCGATTAATTGGCCCAGCGCGGGCAAGAGGAACGCCTCGCGGTTCTTGTTCACCACCAGGTGCAAAAAGCCCATCAAATCGGTTTGGATATGCCCGCCGAAAATACTTTCAAAGAACGCGATCTTTTCGGCGCCCGTAACGCGCGGATGCGTGACGAAGGTCTTACATTCCTTGTCGCGCAGCGCGTCGCACATAAAGGACGCGTCAAATAAGTATTGCGTCATCAGGTTCTGCTCGGCGGAAAGCTCAAAGAGCGCGGAGGCGTATCGCTTGCTTAAATCGGCCATATGCGCACCCCCTATTTAAACACGGTGGCTTCCAGCTCAGCCATGGCTTCGTCGAACAAACGGTTATGGATGCTCGGGTCGATCGTGACGTTGAGCAGCTTGCCCGCCATTTCCGAGGAAATTTCCACGATGGCATGTTCCACCATGTTCTTGACCCGGTCAAGCTCCGCCGCGATTTCGACCCCGGCACGCGCTTTCAGGTCTTCGATTTCCTTCTTGGTTTCCGTCATGTCGCGGCTGCGGCGTTCCATCGCCAGCTTGCGGGCGTCGTCCAAAATGGCCGTACGCTCCAGCTCAATACCTTTCAAGAGCTGCTCGTACTGCTCCTTCAACGCGATCGCGGCTTGTTTCGTGGCTTCGGCTTCGTCCAATTCGCGGGCAATCCGATTGGCCCGTTCGTGCAAAAACGCGCGGACGGGTTTGTACAGGATAAACGTAAGCACAAGCGCCAGCACAATAAAGTTGACCAACGCGGGCAGCATTTGCAAAAACGTTTGCAAGTCCAAGTCGAACAGCCGCGGCACGGGCTCGGCGTTAAGCAAAAAAATGAATCCCTGGTTCATAACAACCACCTTTCGAGTTTATTATGAACTCTTTGTTAAATCATTGTGGTGAGGTGTACCAAGAAGGGGTTGATCAGCGGGCGCACGAAGAGGATCAGGATGGCGATAACGAAGCCGTAGATACCCGATGTTTCCGCCATGGCCAAACCGATGAACATGTTGGTGGTGATGGGGCCGCGGGCTTCGGGCTGGCGGGCTACGCTTTCGATTGCCTTCGCCGCTACGTTGCCTTGTCCGATCGTGGTGAGGATACCGTTTAGGAGCGCGATCGCCGCCGCGATGTGTGCCATTGCAAGCACGAATGCCAATGGGTCATGCATGTTTGTTTCCTCCTTTTATGTGGGGCGGTGCCCCGAACGCGGTTTGCGCGTTTTGATGACTAGTTTTCCGCCGCCGCAAGGCTCACGAAGGTAAGGCTCAATATCGTGAATATAAAGGCTTGCAGCACGCCGAAGGCAAGGTCGAAGATCAAATGCAGGGCCACGGGAACCACATAACTGAGCAGTACGGGCACCAGCGTATACAAAAGGGTGATCAATATAAGACCACCCAAGATATTGCCGAACAAACGGAAGCTCAACGAAATGGGGCGCGAGAATTCGCCCAACACGTTAATGGGGAAGAACGCCCAATGCGGGCTCATGTACGTCCCCTTGATATACTTCCACCCGCCGTAACGGATACCGGCGAATTGGATGAGGAAAAACGAGGTAAGCGCGAGCGCGAAGGGCAGGGGCCAGTCCCCCGTCGGCGGCCGCATCCCCGGCAGTATGCCGATGATATTGGCGAAGAGCAGGAACGTAAACAGCGTAAAGAACCACCCACCCAGCCAACTGATGTTCTTATGGCCGTTGGACTTCATTAAGCCGTCGAAGGCTTCGACCGCCATCTCAACGGCGTTTTGGAAGCCCGTCGGCTTGTCGGTGAACTTCTTCAATTTGATACGTACGATAATGGCGAACGTGATCAACACCGCCATAACCACCCACGTAACCACGATCGTATTGGTTATCCATAAATCCACGGGGCCAATGCTCACCACGCCATGGATCGGCACATCAAACATTCGCGTCCCCTCCCTCTGCGGTTTTATAGTCTTTTTTTACGAAAAACCCCATCGTATAAGCGGCTATGGGCATGGTCAAAAGCCCGAATACCGCGCCGAACAAAAACGGGAAACCGATCATTTCCACCTGTGACAAAAACCCCGCGCCGACCAAAACCGCCAGCGTCAAAAGCATCCGCAGCATACCCTGCCCGCGTACATAGTTGGCCGCGAAAGCGGGGTCCATGCTTGTGGCGACCGTCACGGAGCGTTTTAACCAATAAATTTTCAATATGTTGGCGGCGGCGGTAAAAATCGCGCCCCCCGCGAAAAAAAGTGCCTCAAGCGAGCGGTAGTACACAGCCCCGGCGATAACGATAACCAAAGTCGCAACGCCTACAATCAGCGTCATCCGTTTCGTATATGTATCCATCGAAGGATATGCGTCCATTATTCCGTCAGCTCCCCACGCGCTTGGCGGTGTCATACATATACTTGAAGGCCGCGGCGATACCCAGGAATACGAAGATAAGTATAAACACGGGACTCGTACCCAGCCAGCCGTCCAGTAACATCCCTATGAGTATCGAAACCGCGACGCAGGTAATCGTACCGACGGCCAATTGCGTCATTAGGGCGGCGGCACGGAATATCCGCTTGCGTTCCTCTTTGCTTAACTTAGGCATATTTACCTCGTGTACGGCATTTTAAACGATTCGTAATAATTTTGCAATAATTACGATTATTTTAATAATTAGAAAATAATAAATATTCATATAGAAGATAAAACAAATGTTTGCGGCATCGGGTACCGCTCTTTTTATGCCGTTCATGACATAAAGGTGTCGTTCATGCAAAACCTATTGAAGTTTAAGGCGTTTTACCCTACGTTGGAATAAAATTTATTAATTATCATCTTCATATCCCGTTTGGCAGGGTATCTGTAGGAGGAAAATATCATGATATCAAGGAAAACACTCAAAAAGGTTCTCGCGCTGATCTTGTCATTTGCGCTTATATTCGGCTTGACCCCCGTAACAATGGCGGGGGACGCGGACGGTGATTACGCCCCCGCCCATGACGGATACCATGGATACGCGGAAGACGCCACCGAACCGGAACCGGAAGGAACGGCCGCGCCGGAATTGACGGCAACCGCCCCGGTTATGCTAACGGCCTTCGCGGAACTACCCGAGGCCATCGCGTTAAAGGAGTTTGCGGCGGGTGAACTTGCGTCCATAAACGGCGTAACCTTCCCCGCGACCCTCTGCGCCGTAAGCGCGGACGGCGGTATTTCCGTACCCGTTGTGAAATGGGTGGAAATGTGGGGCGAAGTCTTTGACCCGCTTGCGGAATTGGCGGTGTACTACTACATCCCCGTATTGCCGGAGGGCTACGACTGGGAAACGAACTGGCTCGACTTGCCGGTGATAACCGTGGCGATTGGGGCGTTTGGCAATCAGGGCATTGTGGCGACGGCAACGGCGGCGGCGTTAGTCACAACAATCAACGGCTTTGCTCATGGCGGAACAGGCACGCTTACCGCCGTTGACAACGGCGACAATACCGTAACCGTCACAGGTTCGGTTACGGGTGCAACTAACAGATTGGTTTTGAACATTGACAGCAATGTAACCGTCATATGGCAAGCACAATTAAGCGGAAATAATTCATTAGGCATTATAAGAATCGAAGGTACAGGAACATTTCAAGTGGAAACAGGAGCTTTAATTACAAATAGTGCTAATAATGCACGCACAATCATCATCGACAATGGGGAAACTCCCATTATAAACATCACCGGAGGCTCTGTTACAGGAAGCGGCACAGGTTCAAGTGTGGTAATTGCTTTACTTGGTTCGGGTGTTACTGTCAATGTAAGCGGCGGTGAAGTTATAAACGAAAATGTAGCCGCTACAGGAGATACAATTGAAATCACCGCTGGCGGAAATGTCAATGTCAGCGGTAGCGGAAAAGTCGAAGTGCGTGGCACAGGCAGAGCGATTCTTGATTCGACAGGGACTATCACGGTTAGCGGCGGCACAATTATCTCGAACAGTGGTACGGCACTTGCGTTGACGGGAACAGGAGGAACAATCAATGTTAGCGGCGGTACAATTATCAGAGCAAGCGGCGGTAACGCGATTCTTAACGGCGCAGGGACACAGAATTTCACGGGTGGTTTTGTCATTAACAATAATGCAGGCACGATTAGGGGTAATGTAACACTCGCACATGATGTAACGATTCCGAACGGAACAACGGTAACGATTGAAAATGGTGCAATATTAACCGTTCCGAATGGCGTAACGCTCACCAACAACGGTTCTTTTACTAATAACGGCGCAATTAATAATTACGGCACAATTAACAGTAACAGCATTATCACAGGCACGGTTACGGGCAACCCGCCGAGAGTCCACGCTATCACATTCAGCGTGGTAAACGGCGTTGGCGGCACGCTTACGGCAACTTATAATAGCTTGCCTTTAACATCAGGGGAAATGATTGCACATAACGGACATGTTAATTTCACCGCTACACCGACTGCCGGTTGGCGAGTAAAAGAGTGGACAGAGAATGGTGGACACTCCTCTCTTGGTACACAAACTTTAGCTCCGTTTCATTTTATACAAACACCGCTAACCATCACGGTGGAATTTGAACCCATACCCCGCACTATCACTTTCCG
This sequence comes from Defluviitaleaceae bacterium, assembly GCA_009780585.1. Classification (GTDB taxonomy): domain Bacteria; phylum Bacillota; class Clostridia; order Lachnospirales; family WQUN01; genus WQRX01. Next base: position 58,993 of record WQZS01000013.1, read on the forward strand.
TCTACTTCCCTTATCCGAAGGCGGCGGTGAAATCCACGATACGCGTACAGTACCGAACGGAACGCTTTTTTCTGCCGTATCTTTACCCGCCAACCCGACACGAGCGGGATTCACTTTCCTTGGTTGGGGTAACGATAACGGTATGCTTATTTCAGACTTTCCCCACAGCCCGACAATAGAGGGTAATGTAACTTTTTATGCGCAATGGGAATGTATCCATACGCCGAGCAATACTGCCGCCGTAGCCGCCAATTGCACAATCGACCTTGTTTGTGCTTGCGGGCATGTAATAACGGCGGGCAATGCTTCCCATACATGGGAACAACTCAACGCCACACACCATAAATGTGAAAATTGCACCACCGAACAAGCGCATATTTGGGACAACGGAGTAACCGACCCTACAAAAACTTGTGGCGAAATAGCAGACGTTCTTTTTACTTGCACCGCTTGCGGTGAAGCAAAAACAGAATCTGATGAAGTTATACAGCATAATTTCACGGGTTGGACAATATCAACCCCCGCAACTTGTTTAACAAACGCAATCGAAACAGGCACTTGCAACAGACCAAATTGCGGAAACGGAACACCCGCAACCAATACGCGAACCGTTGCAAACAGCGCGCTTGGGCATAGCAACCCCACAGGCACATGGACGAGCGGAAACGCCGCCACTTGCACCACCGCAAGCACGCGAATAGAAATATGCGCAAGGAGCGGTTGTTCCCATGTAATAGCAACCGAAACGCAAGGCGCATTAGGACACACAACAACAACTCCCGGCGGCACTTGTACAAGGTGCGGTCATGTAGTGCCGGGCGGCGGCAACGGAAGTGCCGATAATGGGGATACGGACAACGGCGGGAATCAAAGCGGTACGACTTTACCGCAACCCGTACCCACCCCTTCGCCCGCTCCTTCCCCCACACCGCAACCCGCTCCTTCCTCCACCCCCACCCCAACGACCACCACCATCCCCGCCACAAGCGGCGCGGCGGCCACAAGCGGCGCAACGGCCGCAAGCGGTGCGGATACCGTAACAGGCGGCAAGGTGGATATTCCCATATCGGTGGACACCGACACCGGGCAAGTAACGATAAACATTGACGCGCAAACCAAAGACGCCTTGATAACCGACGCGCTGGCCAAGGCGGAAGCCCAAGGCGACGACGCGCAACCCATCGTGACCTTCGACCTTTCCGCCGTGGAAAACGCCGCGGCCGCCGAATTGAACGTATCCGCGGCGCAAGCCTTCAGCGAAGCCGAGGTAGCCGTCACGGTGGTGCTTCCCGCGGGGGAAATCACCCTAACGCCCGATGCGTTGGCGATGCTTTCGGAGGCGCGTACCGCCGCCGATTCGCCATTGGCGGACGACCGCGGCGCGGTACCCATCACCGTCGAAGCGTCCGTCGTCCCCATAAGCGATCTGCGCGGTATGCAAGCGGCGCAAGTGCGGGGTTTTGAAACGGTCATCAGCCTTGACGTGTTCGTCGGCGGCGAAAAGGTTGACGTACCCCTTACGGTCAGTCTGCCGTACACCCTCAAACAGGGCGAGAACCCCGCCGCCGTGCGTGTATGGCACATGGACGCAAGCGGCAGCCTCACCTGCATGAACGGCGTGTTCGACGCGGAAACGGGCATGATAACCTTTACTATCCAACACCAAAGCTACTTTGTCGTGGGTTACGACCCCGTGGCCCTGTGGGTAAACATTTTCTCCGACGTGCCCGCGGACGCTTGGTATTACGAAGCGGTGGCGTTCGCCAATTACCACGGCTTATTGGGCGGCGTGGGCGGCGGTCTGTTCGCCCCGCATATGGATATGACAAGGGCAATGTTTGTAACATTGCTTTTTCGGGCGGAAGGCAGCCCCGCGCCCGTCGGCGTCAACCGCTTTACCGATGTGGCGGAAGGCAGGTGGTACCATAACGCCGTGCAATGGGCGGCGGAGCAGGGCTTGGTATCCGGCGTGGGCGGCGGCTTATTCGCGCCCGACAGACCCATTACCCAACGGGAAATGGCGTCCATACTGCAACGCTACTCCCATTTCAAAGGCTATGTAATACCGGAGAACAGGGACATCCTAACCCTCATCGACGCGCCGCAAGCATCCTCATGGGCAGGTTCGGCAGTCCAATCAATGGCGGCGGCGGGCGTCCTTAACAACCACGGCAACGATTTTAACCCGCAAGATACCGCAACCCGCGCCGAAGCAGCGGACATATTCCGCAACTTCACGCGCTTCGTCGCCGCCGTAAACAATGAAGCAGAAGAACCCCAACGGGGGACAAGTTGAAAAACTGTTTTTAACTTCTGTCCTACCAGGTCAGAAGTTGGGTCGGATAAACCAAAAGAAGAAACGGGGTGCCAACACACCGGACACCAGTGGGGCGGGGGCGGGCGGATGTTCCATAAGCAGCGCCTACGCAATCGGGTGATGAACGGCGAACGGGCGCGTTACGTGGTTGGCATCGGGTGCTTGTCAACCGATGCAACCACTTCGCGGACGGAGCCGTTCATCGCCCGATTGCGTTCAGCGCAGCGTTGGAACATCCGCCCGCTCTCGCTCCACGGAACACAATCAGGTAAGACAACCCCAATAATTTGACATACCCGTAATCACATTCATCCCTTCAAATAAAAACCCCATGCGGGAAGCTCAAGCATCAAAAGATGCACCCGCACAGGGTTTTCACTCGCCTCCAAGTACGATTGGAAGCGGTTCAAGGTTGTTTTAGTTTGTTTAATTGCTCCCTTGTTTGACTTTGCTGTTTCGCGGAACGGTAAACCATTCGGGAGGGCCCGTTACATGCATTACCCGTGACCTTTATGACGCGGCCGGCCGGTACATAAAGGTCGTTGGGATTATTATACACACGTCGAACGTAATGTCAACACAATGCAATAAACAAATGTTTGTTATGTAAATATCAATCATCGCATACCATAAACACCCACAAAATCAATTCAAGGATATCCTGCAGCGCAATTCCCTTCGCATAAGGATAGCTTTTAACATACCCTGCCCAAATCTTTGCGATCTCGGGGCTATCGGATATGTTTTGTAAATGATTTGAATGGTTATCAATATATTTAACGCTGCCGCGTTCCTCCGCTTTGACCCGAAGCGCGTGAATCATATCTTTTCGCGAAATGATATCTTTGTTCGCGGACAGCAGTATATAAACATCATAAAAATCACGGCCCCGTGTGTTGGTCACGTTACGCGAAAGGATGGTTTCAATTTTTTCCGCGAGTATGGTATAGAGGTTATAGGCCATCACAGGAATCGTCCGCTCCCCGAACATTAACCTGTAGTGGTATTCAATTTCAACCGGGATGATTGTGTCCCCGGTGGTAATATCGATTTTCATATTAACACGGACGGTGTGGAATACCGCTCGGAGCGAAACCCGGTAATCATCGTAATCGCTTATGTCCCGAATATTTTTAATACCCAGCATTTCAAAAATAACGCTGTCGTCCGCGTCGAGTGCGATAATTTCGCTCAAAATATTTACGATACCCTCACGGCTGACCGGCAAACCTTTCACCGTTGTGTCCATGTCCATAGTGGTGCGGCGGTCTATACCAACCATTGCCGCTATCAGAAAACCGCCTTTAAGAATCAAGTTGTCACGGTAGGATGAAATCGATACCCGTTCCAACAAGCGCTCCATCATATAGGTTTGCAAAAGTACGTTTGCCGGCGTGCCGGTTTGCTTTGATTTGTTTTTAATCCAATCCTTTAGCTGTGCCGCGTTTGTGAACCTCACACCAAAACCTCCAAGTATCTGTAAACCATGTCACGGATTTTAAGCGCGGTCGCGTATTCCAACAGTTTCGCGTTATCCCGTTCCCCACTTTTAATGTATTTTTTTAATGCCGTGAGAACCAAATCCCGATCCAGTTTTTCGATGTGCTTCAAACAGTCGCAGAGCGTCCGCTCGGCGTCATAGGCGTTGACTTTCATACCCGAAGGTGTTTCGGTTTCGCAAATACCAAGTTCCATCATCTTCGGGCTGTTGTAAAAAAAAAGAATACCATCATCCGTCAGCAGCTTTGAATTCCAGCCGGACGGAATCGTCATCATCATTCTGAGCGGATCGCGGTCACTAAGGTCGTGCAGGAACAGAGCCGTTTCATTTGAAAAAACACCCTTCGGGCAACGGTACTGCGCAACGAAAAAAGGGTCGGGGAAAATATCGGTGCCGACATAAAGTCCGTGAGCAGCACGCTCAATCAGCCCATTATCCGCCATGCGTTGCATGGTTTTATTTTTAATGCCGTTCTTCCGTGTTTCTTTGGTTGTCAGATAGCCGTTGTGTTCTTTTAAAAGAGCGAATACTTTGTCAACCGTTTCCATCGTTATCACCCCTTGTATGGATATATTGACGTAATTAGCATGAAATATACGAACAATAAAGACAAAAATTATAATGACGTTTCTACCCGCTCCGGTCCTTGCTGTAGCGCGAGATATTCAACAAAACCCCCGCCAAAGCCATGCTCACCACCAGCGACGTACCGCCGTAACTGATGAACGGCAGCGTTACCCCCGTATTGGGTATCGAATTGGTTACAACCGCGATGTTGATAATCGCTTGGAAGGCGATAGCGAATACAATACCGATGGCCACCATCGCGCTGAAGGTATCGGGCGCGTTGAGCGCGACGCGTATCCCGCGCCAAATGAATATGCCGAACAACATGATCACCAAAGCCGCGCCCACGAGGCCGAGTTCCTCCGCGATGATGGCGAAGATGATGTCGTTGTGCGCCTCGGGTACGAAGGAAGCCTGGCGCGAATTGCCGATGCCCAGGCCGAACAGACCGCCGCTGGCGATCGCGTACAGGGATTGGATGATTTGGTAGCCCACGGTTTCGGCGTAGGCGAAGGGGTCCTGCCACGCAAGCACCCGCGCGCCGCGGAAGTTTTCGGCGTTAAACAGATAAAAAACCACGCCGCCGACCGCCCCAACCCCCGCGATGATAAACCGCCAAAGGTACGGGCTGGCGACGAAGATCATGCCGAAAGCGATAACGGAGACGATAATCCCCTGCGAAAAGCCGGAATCAAGCACCAAGCCGGAAATTAAACCCGCCACAGCGCAAAAGACGAAGAAGCCCGGCCAATTGCGCAGGGCACCGTCGTACTTCTCCGTCATCCATGCCATCATAAAGACCGTCGCGGCCTTGGCGATTTCGGAGGGTTGGAAGTTCGTGTTCGTACCGGGTATGGGGATCCAGCGCTGCGCGCCGCCGGCCGTAATACCGAAGAATAAAGCCAGCAGCAAAAGCCCGATCGTGATTATATACAGCCATTTCGCCCAGCGCCGGTACCAACCGTAATAAACGTTGGCGAAGAACACCATCGTCACGAATCCGGCGACGGCCATCAAGCCGTTGCGCCGCAGAAAGTAAAAGGAGTCGAATTCGAATACCGCGCGGGTGGACGCGCGTACGTAACTGGACGAAAAAACCATGATGACGCCGATACACACCAAAACGATGACTACCAGCAAAAGCGTAAAGTCCATCCCCCCCACGTTTACCAGAGTGGTGGGCTTAGTTTGGTTGGGGTTGTCGCGGGGGCGCGGTTTTAAGGGGCGCGTGTTCGTTTGGGTCATGGCAGTTTCCTCACGTATTCCTTAAATTTTTCCCCGCGCTCCTCAAAGTTGGTGAACATGTCGAAACTGGCGCACGCGGGGGAAAGTACAACGCAATCCCCGGGCGCGGCATACGCGGCGGCTTTTGTAACGGCTTCCTCCAGGGATGCCGCGCTCGTGTAATCCGTAAAACCGATTGCGTCGCACGCGGACGCGATTTGCGGCGCGGTTTGCCCGATCAATATCAATTTTTTAACCCGCCCGGGGAAGTGCGCCGCCCACGGCGCGAAGTCGGCTTGTTTATCCGACCCGCCGCCGATCAATACAACGCGCCGCCCCATGGCCTTTAACGCACCAATGGCCGCGTCGGTGTTGGTCGCCTTGGAATCGTTGTAATAATCGACCCCGTACAGCGTCTCCACGAATTCCAAGCGGTGCGCCACGCCTTGGAAGGCGCGCAGCCCTTCGGCAATCGTCTCCACGGGAACGCCCGCGCACAGGCATATGGCGGTGGCGGCCAGGGCGTTTTCGGGGTGGGCGCGTACGTGCGTCAGTTGGGCGATGAAGCGTTCGGCGTCCCGCGGGTTTAACCGCGCGTAAATCGAAGCGTCCCGCAGGTACACACCCGTATCAATCCGCGGCAACCGCGTGGAGGAAAAGAAAACGGTTTTGCCGGGGGGCTTCATTGCCCGGGTAATGGGGTTTTCGTAGTTAAGCACCGTAAAGTCGCCCGCCTGCTGGTTGGCAAAGACGCGTGCCTTCATGGCGATATAGGTGTCCATATCGCCGTGGCGGTCGAGGTGGTCCTCGGTCATGTTCAGCACCGCGCCGATAACGGGGCGAAAGGCGTCGGCTGTTTCCAATTGGAAGCTGGAAATCTCCGCCACGACCAAGGCGTCTTCGTTTAAATCCCCGACCACGCCCGTAAGCGGGATGCCGATATTACCCGCCATGACCGTACGCGGGTTGTGGCGCTTCATGATTTCATACACCAACGTAGTGGTGGTGGTCTTACCGTTTGTACCCGTTATCGCGATCATCGGGCAAGAGCAGCAGCGGTACGCCAGTTCAACCTCGCCCCATACGGGGATGTTTAAGGCATACGCTTTTTGCACGAAGGGCTTATAAACCGAAATACCGGGGCTGATGATGATCAAGTCAAAATCCTTGATAACATCGTCGGGGTCCTGCCCCAGCATGTATCCAACATTCGGAAGGCGTTCCCCGTTTATTTCTTTTTTAATATCTTGCAATACAACCGCCGCGCCGCGGTCCGTCAGCAGCTTCGCCGACGCAATGCCGCTGCGGGCGATGCCGCATACCAAAACCCTTTTCCCGTCAAAACGCATAATCACACCCCTTGCAACGCCAAATACCCCAGCAAACAAGCCATCGCCGTAATCACGTAGAAAAAGGCGACGACCTTCGTCTCGGGCCAGCCGGATAATTCAAAGGTATGGTGAATCGGCGCCATCTTAAAAAAGCGGCGGCGCGTCATCTTAAAATACCCCACTTGGATAATGACGCTAAGCGATTCGATCACGTATATCACGGCTACGATGAGTAAAAACAACGGCATTTGCAACATTAAAGCAATCGCGGCGACGAGTCCGCCCAGCGCAAGCGACCCCGTATCGCCCATGAATATCCGCGCGGGGTGCGAGTTGAATATTAAAAAACCCATCAAAGCGCCTACCGCCGCGCCCGTGACGGGTAAAATCGGCGAGTTAAAAATCCAAGCCGCGAACATGAAGAAGACGATAATAAGCGCCGTAACCCCCGCTGCCAAACCGTCCAAGCCATCCGTCAGATTAGCGCCGTTGGTGGCGCTCAGGAAGATCAAGCAAGCGAACGCCGGATAAAAGATGCCCAAATCCAACATAACCTCCGGGAAAAACGGGATGATGATTTCCGTGGAATAACCCGGCATACGGCTCCAAAACCAAATGAATATAACGGATACGATGATCAGCGCCGAAAATTTTTGCCACGCGCGCAGGCCCAAATTGCGCTTGCGTATCTTTTTTTGGAAATCATCTAAAAAGCCGATGAACCCGAACGCCGCGGTCACCGACACAATGGCCATGGCCTCGGGGTTGCCGCGTGTAAAAATCAGGGCCGACAGCAAAAAGCTGGCGTAAATAATCAACCCGCCCATGGTAGGCGTTCCCGCTTTTTTTGTTATATGGGAAGCGGGGCCGTCTTCGCGGATGTACTGGCCGAAGCGCAGCTTGATCAAATACGGGATCAATAGGGGACACAGCACGATATTCGCCGCGAACGCGACCAGTACCGCGTAAATGGCGGTGCTCATACCGATCCCTCCTCTTTGGTCAGTTCATTGACGATTTTTTCAAACGCCATCCCGCGTGAAGCCTTAACCAAAATGACGTCGCCTGCTTCCGCGAGCTTTCTCGCGTGGGGAAGGAAATCCCCCACCGTTTCGTAATATAGGTTCTTTTGACGATGTTTTTTGGTTTTTTCAAAACCGCTGTCCGTTTCACGGGACATTGGCCCGACGGTGATCAGTAAATCGATTCCCGCTTCGGCGGCGAATATACCCAATTGTTTATGCCGTTCTTCGGCGACATGGCCGAGTTCGTTCATGTCCCCCAATATACAAACGCGTCGGGCGGCTGTGCTCTCACGTATTAATACTTTAATCCCTTCCTCCACGGAAGCGGGGTTGGCGTTGTAGGTGTCGTTGATAACCGTCATGCCGTTGGTGCGTATAACCGAAAGCCTGCCGCCGGGGACGTCCAATGTATCGAAGCCGTCCGCGATTTCCCGCGGGGTTAGCCCAATTTCGATACCCACGGCGGCGGCGAGCAGGGCGTTCATCACCATATGGTTACCGGGCAGGGGTACGGTGAGGCGGATGTCTTGGTTATCGATGCGGAATAAGCAACGCGTTTCGGTCAGACCAAAAGGTTCGGCATGGATGATATCGGACGCGTTGGGATACCGTGCCTTAAAGGATTTTACCTTGTTATTTGCAATGGCTCCGGTAAGGAGGGGATCGTCGCCGTTGAATATAACCGTGCCGTTGGGGTGCAAGCCGTCCACGATTTCCAGCTTGGCGCGGAGGATGCCTTCGCGGTTGGCGAAGTTTTCGATGTGCGCGTCGCCGATGTGGGTGATGACGGCGATATCGGGCGCGCCGACCTTGCTGAGCGCGGTGATTTCGTTGGCGTGGTTCATGCCCATTTCCAACACAAGCGCTTCGTCATCGGGTTCCAATTGAAAGATCGACAGCGGCAAGCCGATATCGTTATTAAAGTTGCCGAGGGTTTTTTTCGTTTTGTACCGCCGTGAAAGGATGCTTGCGATCATTTCCTTGGTCGTGGTCTTGCCCGCGCTTCCGGTAACGGCGACGACCTTTACATCGTGCAATCGGCGGTAATAAAAAGCCAAGTCCATCAGGGCTTGGCGGGTGGATGCCACATGGATGAAGGGAAGGTTTGATGATAATGGTAAACCTTTTTTTTCGGTGAGGGAGGCGACGGCGCCGCTTGTTAATGCTTGACCGATAAAATCATGGCCGTCAACGTTTTCCCCTAAAAGGGGGATAAAAAGCGCGCCCGATTTACCGTCCGGTGGGTTGAGCTTGCGCGTGTCCGTGCATACGGATGTGATCACCCAATCACTATCCGGTGAGCCATTAAGTAATTCCCCTTTACACGCCGCGATGATTTCAGAAACCGTTAATCGCATAATGCCTCTCCCGCCGTTTCGTAATCGCAAAAATGGTGCTTGGCCGTACCGATTATCTGATAATCCTCATGACCCTTACCCGCGATGATGAGCGCGTCATCCTTTTTTAACAGCGCGACCCCGGCGAAAATGGCCTCGCGGCGGTTTTCATGGATTTCATACATAACAGGGGTCGTTTTAACGCCTTCTTCTATTTGGTTGATGATATCCGCCGGGTCTTCCGTACGGGGGTTGTCGGAGGTGAGAATCACGTAATCGGAAAGCGTACCCGCGATGCGCCCCATTTGCGGGCGTTTATCTTTATCGCGGTCACCCCCGCAGCCAAAAAGCGTAACGATACGCTTATTGCCTATTTCCCGAACAGCCTTGATCGTATTTTCCAATCCGTCGGGGGTGTGGGCGTAGTCCACGATAACCAGCACGCCCCGATCGTTGGGTACGGCTTGCAAACGCCCGGGTACGGGGGTGATCCCCGCCGCGCCTTCGCGTATTTTTTCCATGTCGATCCCCAGCAAAAACGCTGTTCCGACGGCCGCAAGGCAATTGCAAACGTTGTAACGCCCCAGCATCGGCAGGGTAAAATACCGCATAACACCGCCGAAATCCAAGTCAAAGGTCATGCCGTGCGCCGCCGTTTGTATATGTAGGGCGCGCAAGTCGGCCTCGGCCGAAAAACCGTAAAACAAACACGGGTCGCCGTTAAACAGCTTGATCATGGTGGGCGTTGAGGGGTCGTCTTGATTCACCACGGCCGTACGGCTGATTTTAAACAATTGGGCCTTGGCGTCGTGGTAGTTCTCCATCGTGCCGTGGAAGTCCAAATGGTCCTGCGTCAAGTTGGTGAAAACCCCGACGTCGAAGGTCAACCCTTCCATTTTATGCAGCGCCAGCGCGTGGGAGGAAACTTCCATAATCACGTCTTGCACGCCCATGCGCAGCATTTCGGCGAAGATGCGGTGCAGTTCCAGCGGGTCGGGGGTGGTAGCGGTGGCAAAAGAAATGTCCAGCGTATTCCCCGCAACTTGTACCCCTGCCGTGCCAATCAATCCCGTCTTGCGCCCGTTTGCACGCAAAATATTTTCGATAAAATGCGTGGTCGTTGTTTTACCGTTGGTACCCGTCACGCCGACGAGCCGCATTTTTTCCGCGGGATGGCTGTACAAGTTCGCCGCGATTTGCCCCATGGCTTTGCGGGTATTTTCCACGAAAATAACGGGCTTACCTTCGGGAAACGCCGCCGTTTTATCCTCCACAAGAAACGCCGCCGCGCCCGCTTCACTCGCTTCCATAATATACCTATGCCCGTCTACATTCAAGCCTCGCCGACTGACAAGAAACGCGCCGTTCGTCACATTCCTAAAGTCCATGACCACATCCGACACGGTGCAATCCACTCTGCTTTGCAATACCTCGTGGGGGATGCCCCGAAGCAAGTCGGATAATTTATGTTGGCTCATTGGTTTACTCCTTTTTTTCACTGCGCCCGAAGCAAAATCCGTTCCCCCTGGTTCACCAGCTCCCCGGGGATGGGGAACTGGTCAATTATAGTATGTCCATCCCCCACTATGTCAAACCCGAGGTGCAGTTCGCGTAATAAACGCTGCGCTTCCGCGCGTTCCAACCCCCACAGAGGGGGGACGGTAACGGGCGCGGTACCGGGCACGGCGAGTTCGATTTCATTATATACGGGGCGGATGCCGAGGTAGGGGAGAACGTTTTCAAGCAAAACCTGCATGACGGGGCCGGTTACCTGCCCGCCGTAATACGCGCCGCTCGGTTCGTCAATCAATACGAGCGCGACGAGCTGGGGATGCTCCGCGGGCGCGAACGCCATAATGGAGGAAATATATTTACCGCTGCCGCGGGGCAACTTTTGGCTGGTGGCGGTCTTACCGCCGATGCGATAGCCGGGTATGTACGTGCGCCGCCCTGTGCCCTCAAAAACAACGGATTCCAATATAAAACGCATCGTCTCGCTCACTTCGGCGGAAAGGATTTGCTCGCCGCGTTCGGGCGCGAACTCCTCCACGATACGCCCTTCGGAATCGATCAGGCGCATCCCCACATGGGGCGTTACGCGGTAGCCGCCATTAATTACAGTCGCGGCTGCGCTTAACAATTGCAACGGCGTGATCGTGATGCTTTGCCCGAACGCCATCGTCACCAACTCCACGGGACCGACCTTATCCAAGGGATACATGATACCCACCGCTTCGCCGGGCAGGTCGATCCCCGTTTTTTCGTGGAAGCCGAAGCGCAGGAGGTAATCGTAAAACAATTCCGCGCCCAAGCGTTCCCCCACGGCCATAAAGACGGGGTTGCACGAATTCTGCACGCCTTGCAAAAACGTCTGCGCGCCGTGCGAACGCGGCGAACGCCAGCACCGTATCGTATGCCCGCCGACCGTGACCGAGCCGCTGCAGGTAAACATACTCGACGTTGTGACGATCCCTTCGGCAAGCCCCGCCGCCGAGGTCACGATTTTAAACGTGGAGCCCGGTTCGTAGGTGTCGTTGATGGCGAAGTTGCGCCACATGCGGTTCAATTCGTTCATTTGCTGCTCTTGGGTAAACGTGTCCCACACAGCCGCGAGTTCGGGGCTTTGGATGGTGAAGGGGTCGTTCAAGTCGAAGTCGGGCTTGTTGGCGAGGGCGTAGATTTCGCCGTTTTGCGGGTTCATTAATATAATTACGCCGCGCAGGGCATTCTTTTCGCGTACGAGCAGTTCAATCGTTTGTTCGGCGTAGGCTTGGAGCATGGCATCGATGGTCAGGACAAGGGAATGGCCGTCCGTCGGCGGCACGCGGTATACGCGTCCGGCTTCCAATACGCGGCCCGCGACGTCCGTTTCGGTCAAGATGCGCCCCGGTTGACCGCGCAGGTGTTGGTCGTAACGCGCCTCGAGGCCGATGATACCCTGATTGTCACGCCCGACAAACCCGATAACCTGCGACGCCAAAAAGCCGAAGGGATACACCCGCCGGATATCTTCGTCCACCACCACGCCGGGGAGGTTCATCCCGCGCAGGCGGTCGGCGGTTGCCTTGTCCACCTGCGTAGCCACGCGCACCAGAGCAACGCGCTGTGATATTTTTTTCAGCACTTCCGCTTCGTCAAGTTCCAATTCCCGCGCCAGGATGTGCGCCGTGGCGGGCAGATCGCGCATTTGCGCGTAGATGACGCTGACCGAGGCGACCGTTTCCGTCACGGCCAAGCCGACCATGTTGCGGTCATAGATGCTCCCGCGGTTGGGCGCGATCAAGCGGTCGCGGGTTTGCTGCTCGAAGGCGAGGGCTTGCAACTCCTCCCCTTTAAAGGCTTGTATGTAAAATATCCGCCCCACCAGCACGATAAGCGCGATCTGCATGAACACCATGATATAGAACGCTTTTTTGCGGATATTAAGCGGTGCGTGGATCGGTTTCATGGGCAGTCCTTCCCGACGGTTGGTTATTCATTATCGTATTCGCGCAAACAGTTGAAAATGCCACGTTTGTGAGGTATCCTAACGGCGGGTGATACATAATGAATACAGAATTATTAAAAACGCTCGGAAAAAACGCGAGCACCAAACGCTTCCGCGAAGGCCATGTAATCCTGCGCGAAAACGAAACGACCGCCGACGAAATGTTCATCATACTCGCGGGGCGGGTGGGGGTGTATAAGAACTTCGCCCAACCCGACGAAATCAAACTTACCGAATTAAACGCGGGCGAGTTCTTCGGCGAAATGTCGCTTTTCCTGCACAAGGAGCGCACGGCGACGGTCGTTTGCTTGTCGGACTTCGTTATCCTGCTGGCGATCAGCCGCATCAACGCGTACGAAATCTTCGAAAGCCACCCCGAGCTTACCTATTCGATCATCCGCTCGCTGTGCCAGCGGCTGGACGAATCGAACCAGCACCGCGCCGGCAACATGAACCTCGTCAAACTCTTCACCGATTATAACGACGGGGAAACCCCGCCCGTAAGCACGCCCGCCGCCGAGTTCTTCCTCATCGACCCCAACGTCAACCTCTTCCCCGCGGGTCATAAGACGTATGACTTCGCCATCCCCGCCGCGCCGAGCGTGGCGGTATCCAAAAAGAAGCACAAATGCCCGCTGTGTATGCATTCCTTCGCGGCGTACGCGATGCGCGGGACGCATGTAAACAGCGTTGTCGGGCAGGGGAAGGATTTTCGGGTTACGCACGAGGGCATCGACGCCATCCATTACGACGTCGTGACTTGCCCCAACTGTTATTTCAGCACGCTGGAAGGCTTCTTTAAGGAGCCGATCGCTTCGCGCTTCTATGTAAACGCGGACAAAATCAAGGAATATAAAAGCAAGGTCAACATGTGCTTCAACATGGAGAGGGAGATTAACAATATCTTCGCGGGGTACTATTTGGCGCTCAAATGCGCGCCGTTGTTCTACGCGAAGAGCGAATCCCTCTGCGCCAATTTGTGGCTGCGCCTGATGTGGCTGTACCGCGACTGCGGCGACAAAACCCTCGAACGGCTGGCGAACGAGAAGGCGTACGCCCTTTACCTCACCGTTTTCGAGAATACGAATATGAAGCCCGCCGCCGCCCAGCAGACCTGCGTAATGATTGGCGAACTTGCCCTGCGGGTCAACGACGTCCCCACCGCAAAGGCGTATTTTACGCGGGCGAAGACGTTCCGCCAAGGTAACCAAGCGTTAATCGGGATGGCCGAAGAAGGATTGCGAACGATACGGAATACGTCCCGTTATTAAACCGTGGGGGTTATGCATAAGATACTGGTCGTCGAGGACGATGCTTATATAAGCGAAATGTTGTGCGAGCTGCTCGCGCAAAACAGTTACGAAACCGTCGCCGCTTTTTCGGGTACGGAGGCTTTGCTTCTGTTGCCCGGGGGCGGTTTTTCATTGATGCTTTTGGATTTGATGCTGCCGGGCAAATCGGGCGAGCAAGCGTTGGAGGAAATCCGCGGCGTTTATAACCTGCCCGTCATCGTCCTCACCGCGAAAGCGGACAAAGAAACGACCGTCAAGCTCTTACGCCTGGGTGCGGACGATTATTTGGCGAAACCCTTCGACAACGATGAGTTGTTGGCGCGTATAGCGGTACAACTAAGACGGGTATCGGCGGGCATTTCCTCGCCTTCCGACGACGGGAAACTATGTTATAAAAATATCACGCTGGACGCGGACGCCTTCGACGCTTTCATCGGCGGCAAGCGCGCCAACCTCTCCAAGCGCGAATACGAAATTCTGCGCTTGCTCATATCCCGCCCGCAAAAGGTTTTTTCCAAAAATAACCTGTACGAAAGCGTGTGGGGCGGGGAATTTTTGGGCGACGACAACACGATTAACGTACATATCAGCCACCTGCGGGCGAAGCTGGCGGCGCTTGACCCAAGCGGGGAATATATCCAAACCGTGTGGGGCATCGGGTATAAAATGAAGGAATGAAGATTTAAGGTTTATTTAAGGTTTGATTCACAATTAATTAAGGCTCCCGCGTTATACTCGCTTCATCAGACGAACTTGTCCCCTACCAGGGTACAAGTTACAGGGAGGATAATTTTACGATGCACGTACTTGAAGCAACAAACCTCACCAAGCGTTACGGCGGCAAGCCCGCTGTTAACGGCGTATCCCTCACCGTGGAGAAGGGTGACATCTTCGGCTTAATCGGGCAGAACGGCGCGGGCAAGACCACGTTCATGCGGATGGCGACGGGGCTGGCGCGCCGGGACGAAGGGGAAATCGAGCTGTTCGGCGAACGCGAGCCGAAGAAGGTCAGCACCGCGCGCGCCCGTATGGGTGCGGTCATCGAAACGCCCGCGCTCTACGCCAACCTTTCCGCCGTGCAAAACCTGGAATACTGTCGTATCCAGCGCGGCATTACCGACAAGACCCGGATTTCCAAATGCCTGGAAACCGTCAACCTTACCGACACGGGCAGGAAAAAGGTCAAAAATTTTTCCCTCGGCATGAAGCAACGCCTCGGATTGGCCCTCGCCATTTTGAGCCATCCCGACTTTTTAATCCTCGACGAGCCCGTCAACGGACTGGACCCTACGGGCATCATCGAAATGCGGGATTTAATCAAACGCCTCAACAGCGAAGGCATCACCCTCTTAATTTCCAGCCACATCCTAACCGAGTTGGCGCAGGTGGCGAACAAATACGCCATCATCCACCACGGGCGGTTAATCAAATCCCTCACCCACGCGCAATTGCAAGAAGAATGTAAAAGCGCTTTGGCCGTAACCGTGGACGACGCCGCGAAAGCTTCCGTCACCCTCGAAACGGAATTGGGCATCCTTGATTACAAGCAGATTTCAAGCAACGAAATCCGCATCTACGGCAGCGTGAGCGACCCGTCGGAAGTCACCTTCCGCCTGAGCCAAGCGGGTGTGCGCGTGGCGGAGCTGCGCGAAGTGGGCGACACACTCGAGGAATACTATATTAAATTGATAGGCGGTGCATCGAAATGATGAATATCATACGCGCGGACATATACGCCATTATAAGAAGTAAGGGAATCTACGTGACCTTCACGGTTTTATTACTGTTTATCCTGATGGCAGTCGGGACCCAGACGGCAGGGGCCATCCACTTCGGCGGCGTGTGGGAAGAGGGCTTGGAATTAGCCGAGTTAAACTTCTCCGGCTTAAACAGCGCCCAGGCGCTCTACACTTCCACGGACGCGTTGTTCTTCTTCATCCTGGCGCTGTCGCTGATTACCGCCATACCCATATTCAAGCACGGCACGGTGAAGAACGACCTCGCGTGGGGTATTTCCCGCACGAAGCTGTACCTTTCAAAGCTGTTCGTCGCCGCGGTGCTGTGCGTGTTGTGGTTCGCCCTTTATATAGGCTTGGGTATGCTGCTCGCCACCATTCTTAACGGCTTCGGCGGCCCCGTGCCGGAAGGCTTTTGGCTTAATTTATTCCAAACCCTCGGCGCGCAACTGGTCATACTCCTGGCTCTAACGTGCGTGGGTGTGTTCCTTTCGTTCACCTTTAAAAGGAGCGGTGCCGTAAACGGTATCTTCATCGCTTTTTGCCTCGTACCCGGGCTTGTCCTCATGATGTTCATGGAGGCGGGCTTTACATTGGGCAAGGTGTTGGAATTCGACATGCTGGTCGCCGTCAGCCGCTTGGGTTACTTGAATCAATTGGACGCGCGGGCAATCCTCACGATGCTGGGTGTCGGTGTGTTCTATATCACGGCATCGACCGTCGGCGGTATCGCGTTGTTTAAGCGGGCGGAAATTAAATGATATATTGGGTGACAGCCTGCGGGCTTTTGTTCGCGGGCTTTGCCTTTTTCTTTATCAAGTGGCTGCTGCTCAAGCGCGACGCGCGGCAACTGGGCGACAGCCTGCGCATGATATTGGAAACCGACACCAACGCCCAAATGAAAACGATTTCCTTCGAAAAAGAAATCGTCACCTTAGCCGACCGCGTGAACGCTGTGCTGGAAAAAAGCCGCCGCAGCCACCTGGAATCGCGCCGCGCGGAAACGGATTTAAAACGTGCCATCACCAACATTTCTCATGACTTGCGTACCCCGCTCACTTCGGCGAAGGGCTATATACAAATGTTGGAAAAGATGCGGAGCGATGAAAACCCCGCCGAAGCGGACACCTCCCTGCGTTACCTCGCCACCGTGCGCGGGCGGTTGGACGCGCTGACCGTTTTAATGGACAGCTTATTCGCTTTTACGCAAGCTGTGGAGGGGAATATAACGACGGAACAGATAAACGTGGGTAATACCCTGCGTGATGTTCTGTCGGACCATTACATGGAACTAAAAAATCGGGGCTTTACCGTGGAAAGCGAAATCCCCGAAACCCCGCAATACGCGATGGCGGACGCGGAAGCCCTAAAGCGCGTCATTCAAAACCTGTTGGTAAACGCTTATATCCACGGCAGGGATTTTCTGCGCGTAACCCTTTCGGACGGCACAATCGAAATCGCCAACAAGGTAAGCCACACAGACACCATCGATACGCAACGCATCTTCGACCGCTTCTACACGGCGGACGCCTCCCGTACGCACAAGCGTACGGGTTTGGGCCTCGCCATCGCCAAGGAGTTGACGGAAAAGATGGGTGGTTCAATTAATGCGGGGATTACTAACGATATGCTTACCATGCGATTGGTATTTCGGTTATAAAATTTTATTTCGCTACACATACTACCTTGTATTTGAGATGCCCTTTCGTGTAATATGTCACAATCCATTATTTGCCCTTTCGTGATAAAAATGTTATTATACCCCGTGAATGGAGCGGTGGTCATGGTTTTGAAACGTAAGGCATACAAGCACATGGTTGATTGGAAGAACCAAAGCAAAGGAAAAACGGCATTGTTATTAAACGGTGCCAGACGGGTCGGAAAATCGTTTTTAACGGAATATTTTGGGAAAAGTGAATACAAATCAATGATATTCATTGATTTTTCAAACCCACCCAAAGACGTTATCAACGTTTTTGAAAATGACAGCCACGATATCCCTTTGTTTTTAACCAAGCTGTCGCTGTATTATCAAGTTCGGCTTCATGAACGTGACAGCCTGATTGTATTCGATGAAGTACAGCTTTATCCAAAGGCAAGGCAACTTATTAAACACCTTGTCGCGGATGGCAGATATGATTATGTGGAATCCGGTTCATTACTTTCGCTTAAAGAGAATGTAAGAGATATTCTAATCCCTTCCGAAGAAGAGGAAATTGAAATACATCCTTTGGATTTTGAAGAGTTCCTGTATGCCCTTGATGATGAAGTAACGGTATCCTTTATCCGTGAATGCTTTGAACAAAGGAAACCTTTGGGGCAAGCCTTACACCGTAGGGTTATGAACAGCTTCCGTACCTACATGTTGGTCGGGGGGATGCCCCAAGCCGTGGTTGAATACGCAACAAGCAAGGACTTTGAAGCTGCCGATAATATTAAACGCAATATTCTTGCCTTGTACCGTCGGGACATCGCTAAGTACGCCGGGGCATACAGAGGAAAGGTTACAGCCATTTATGACAACTTGCCGGGTCAGCTATCAAAGAAGGAGAAGAAGTACAAACTTTCATCCATAGATAAAGACGCACGGTTTAGGGCCTACGAAGATGCTTTTATGTGGTTATCCGACGGCATGATTGTGAACCCATGTTACAATGCAACCGACCCGAACTTTGGCTTGTCCCTCAGCATGGATCATACAACGCAAAAAATTTATATGGCAGATACGGGATTATTGGTCACCCATGCTTTTAACAACCACACCTTCACCGGTAACGAGTTATACAAGGCTATACTGTTTGATAAGTTAAACGTCAACGAAGGTATGTTAATGGAAAATGTGGTTTCCCAAATGCTAAGGGTTAACGGCCACCGCTTATTCTTTTATTCGAGGGTTGACAAAACAAAGCGTGAAAATCACATGGAGATTGACTTTTTAATCAATCACAAAAACAAAATCAGCCCGATTGAAGTAAAATCATCTTCCCATAAAAAACACACATCATTGGATAAATTTATGAATCGTTTTAAGCCAAAATTGAGCGACCCGTTTATTTTGTACCAAAAGGATTTTTTATTAAAGGACGGCGTAATGCATTTGCCTATTTATATGACCATGTTCTTATAATAACATGGCAAACATAATCCCGACCCGCTATCGGTATGTAGCAGGTCGGGATTTTTATATCAATATAAAGGTACGGTATCCGACTACCCTTTGGCAACCAACCGTTCCAACAGCTCCGTCATCTTCTCCTGTCCGGCGGCGAGTTTTTCCAGCGCGGAAAGGATGGGGTCGGGGGAGAAGGGCGATTGCAACAATGCCGGATCGGAGGGCAGTTGCAATGGTGCCGGCATAACGGGCGGCATGTCATGGGCCGCCATGAACAGTTTCCCCATCAAGGTCTTGATTTCTTCTTCCGTAGCGGAGGGAGCCTCCGCCAAGCGGATCACCTCGTCGATTTGCCATTGGGATAATATATCCCCGCCGGGTGCGGATGTGCGGGCGTGTTCGCCCCGCGCAAAGTTAAGCAGCTTTGTCAGCAGTTCCGCGTTGAAGGGCTCCGCTTTCGGGTTTTCCTCCAACAAGGTGAATCGTATTTCTTCGATTAGCTTATCCGGTTGGAAGGGCTTCACCACAAACCGCCGCGCCCCGGCGAGCAACGCTTCCGCCACGATAACCGATTGCCCCATCGCTGTGAGCATGACCACCCGCGCTTGCGGGTTGTGTTCGCGGATTTTTTTGAGCGCGGCGATGCCGTCCATCTTGGGCATGGTGACATTAAGCAACACGATATCGGGGTTAAGTTGCTTAAACATATCCACGCCCGCTTCGCCGTCCTCGGCTTCGCTCGCGATTTCATACCCGTTCTTTTGCAAAATGTCCCTGCACATCATCCGCATAAAGGTAGCGTCGTCCACCAGTAATATTTTTTTATTCATGAGTGATTCCTCCTCGTGGGTTTTTAATTTTTGAACCAATTTTTCCATCGCGTTTGTAAGCCGTTGCTTCTCCTGCATCAATTCCCCGTACCGCTTACGAAGAATCGCCTCCATGCCGGGCGCGTCTGCCCGTGAAATAATTTTTTTGATTTCGGCCAAGGGGAAGTCGAAGTCCTTCAATTCCAAGATGCGCGCCAAATCCTTCGCTTGGTCAAGGGTGTAGTAGCGGTAACCCGTTTCGGGCGAAATCAACGCGGGCTTAAGCAAGCCGATTTCGTCGTAGTAGCGCAGGGTGTCGGGGGTCAAATTGACGATTTTGGATAGTTTTCCAATGGAATACATTTCCATGGACGGCCTCCTTCCGGCGGTACAAAAAAGGGTCGCTTCGCGAAAGCAACCCCAGTGTAAAGTATGGTGTAAGACCAAAGTCAATACCTTTATAAAAATATTTTAACGCGTCACCCTCATCGCCCCGCGTGCGATCGCCGCGGCATACGTTTCCAGGTTTTGGTCGAACAATTGGTTGTCACGCGCGTTCGTGATGAAATTCATTTCCAACAGCATGGCGGGCGCGTTCGTATTGCGTAAAACGGCAAAGTTGCCCCGTTTTACGCCACGGTTGCTTTGCACGCCCGCGGCTACCACTTCGTTAAGCACGGTTTGGGCGGCCTGCGCGGTACTCGCGGGCGCGGTGGTGAAGACGAAGTTTTCCACGCCGTTGGCCGCGGTGTTTGTGCTTGCGTTGCGGTGGATGGAAATGAACAGATTCGCGCCGTTGCGGTTGGCGATCGCGCTCCGCTCGGCCAGCGGAACAAATACATCCGTACTCCGCGTCATGATGACCCGTTGGCCTTGCGCTTGCAATAACCGTTGCACCGCAAGCGAAAGCCGCAGGTTATCGTTTTTTTCCATGCGGGTACCGAACACCGCGCCGGAATCATACCCCCCATGCCCGGGGTCGATTACGATCGTCCTGACAGCCGAAGGCGGGGGTAGGGGATTCCGTAAAAAAAGCGCGTTCCACGTTATCGGGCCGACGACGCCGTCGCTGTTTAATCCCCTCGACCGTTGAAAAGCGATAACCGCCGCTTCGGTAAGGGGGCCGAATACGCCGTCCGTCGATAACCGCGGGTTCGCGCCCAATTCGTTAAGGCGTTCCTGTACCTGGCGGATGCTCGGGCCGCTCATGCCGCGCCGCAAGGCTACGCCGGGGTACGGGGGCCATACCGACGCGGGCGGCGGCGGTAATGGCGGCGGCGGAAGCGACGGGACTTCGTTCGCAAACAACGCGTTCCAAGTGACAACGCCGATGACGCCGGATTGCGCCAATCCCCTCGACCGCTGGAAGGCGATAACCGCCGCTTCTGTAAGGGGACCAAATATACCATCTGTTGCAAGCCGCGGGTTCGCGCCCAATATATTTAAACGTTCCTGTGCTTGCCGAATACTCGGCCCGTTCATGCCGCGACGCAAGTCCACGCCGGGGTACGGGGGCCATATGATCGGGGAAACAACCCTTTCCATAATTGCGCTCCTTAATATTATCCTTTGTACAGTTTATGGGGATTACGGCCCTATGTGCATCACCCCTTGCAGGGGGCGGTAGGTGGAAGTATTTATTTTTACGCGGTCAACGGCGTTACCGTTCATGTATACATGTTTAAAGACTTCGTAGGTGTAGCCCGCCACGGCTTCCAGCATAATCACCCGTTCCCCGGGTTCGAGCGAAGCGTCGTGTACTTCTTTATACGGCTCGGGTTCGATCACGTTCGTACGCTCGCCGGTAAAATATATCGTGCGGCCCGCGGGACGCGTTTCAAAGCCGTGCAAAGCGACAAACAAGCGGCCGCCGCCCATTTCCGTAGTGATTAAAATCGGATGGGTAAAATCATTGCGGATTTTTAAGTCATACCAATCCCCCGACAGCGTCGCGTCGAAGCCGAAATCGGCGTAACTTACCCGCGCGGAATGGTTGTGCCGCTGTACCACGGAAAGTTCCGCCCGCAGCACAGCGTTGTATAAGGTCGTGGCCACTTGGCAAACGCCGCCGCCGATGTCCTCCGCCGGTTCGCCGTTGACCAATACCGTCGCGGCTTCGTACCCGTTGCCCGGCAGATACGCGCCGATGACCGTCCCCGCGGAGAAAATTTCCCCCGGGAATACCACTTTATTATGGATGCGCCGCGCCGCCCGTTGGATATTGCGTACACGCGCTTCATCGAAGCCGCCCGCGTAAGGCGTTTGGTACGAGCCGAGGACCGAAACGGTAAAGTTCAAATCGTTTTTCGTATACCGCGGCGGGAGTACGCGCGCGGTCAATTCGACCGTCCCGCCCATAAGCTGCGACAAAAGGAACGTCGTTTCCTCGACCGCCAACGGAATGTCAATCGCTTGCCCCGCGCTTTCCGGCAATATAATTACCCGCCCGTTTTCCATGGAAGGACGCGCGTTGACGGGTGAACGGTGCAGGTTCTCGGCGATTTTATTTATTTCCGTTTCTATTTTCCCGGTATCGAAGCGGAACACGGGCGGCGAAGTGATTTCATACGGGCGTCCCAGCCAACGCGCGATCCGCCGAAACAGGTTGCGCGAATGGCCGTAGTGCCGCGCCGCCTCCACCACTTCCGTAAAATCGAATCGCGCGCTGAAGTCCTCAAAGCCGCGTTCCGCGACCGCGTCCCCTTCCAAGGTGTAATGAATACGCAAAGGAACCAGCTCGGGATGAAAGCGTTCGTGTAACGCCTCGTTTGCTTCGTCCGGCGTCAACCCCCCCACGGGTACGCCGTGGATGGACATATGTATGTAGATTTTATCCGTATCGGCGGGCGGGTTAATAATGACGATCAAAGCCAGCAACGCCGCTGTCAATAAAAAAACCGCCCATATAACGACGGCTTTCCGATTCATATCTATTTTCATAAAAACACCCCGCGATCCATAGTATTTAACTATATTATCGCGGGGCGGGGATTAGGACTGTTTGTGTTCCTTACTTAAAGATCTGCCCCCAAACCACGTCGCCGAGGATGGGCATCTTAAAGGTCGTGCCCGTGTAAGCCTTGTACATGAGGAACAGTTTGGTGGCGAAGAGGATGAACCCGCCGATCCAAAATACGGGGCTGAGTACGATGCCGAGCAGCCAACCGAGCAGCGGGATCGAGAAGATGATGTTGAACACGAAGCTGATGATCGCACCCGCTACGTACAGGAACAGGAACCATAACGTGGATTGTAACGCGTGGAAACGTACGAATTTATTTTCGCGCTCCAGTATCAGCACGACTACGCCGGAGAAAGCACCGAACAGGTAGCTTAACGCGGCGGCGATATTTTCGTTTAGACCGAAAATCGATTTGTTTGCCATGAGACTTACCTCCTTCTTTGATTCGCGGTTATTTAAAAACAGATACGCAAGCCGTGGAAGTAAAGTCTGTTATTGCCCAAGGTTGCTCAGCATATTTTGTACGAGCGTACGGCGGCCGCTCCATGGGTTGGCGGGGAACGTATCGTAGCCCTCGAGCGCGGTCAATTGCGAAAGGATTGCGATGGCTTCGGCCTCGCGGCCCGAAGCGCGGTAATAAAGCGTACCCAAATGGTACAGGACGTGGGGGAATTGGGGGTTATACGGCGCGATAAAGCGCATCGCGTCTTCCAATTGGTTTAACGCGAAGCTGTAATCGCCTTCCCCGAACGCGCTGATGCCTTCCGCCGCGTAATGAGTGGCCAGGGCGGGGAAGGCCGTTTCGATGATGTTGTTGGCAATCGAGACAGTATCGAAGGGGAGTCCGTCCAAGGGCGTGATTTCAAGCAAGCCCACGGCGGCGCGCATATCCTCGATGGTGCCCAAACGGAAACGTTCGTTGGCCACGTATACATTCACCGCGCGGTTGGCTTGGAGGATTTGCGCCTGCATGTCCGCTACTACCTTTTCATGGCCTTCAATTTGTTCTTGTAAACGGTCTTCGTTTTCGATATACTCGTCGATTTTTATTTGGTGTTCGGTTTCCGCGGCTTCCCGCAGGCGCCGTTCGGTTTGCATTGTCTGGTTATGTTCTTTCTGTAGGGCGGGTATATACAAAATAAAACCAACGCCCATCATCACGGCCGCGCCCAAGATAAACAAAAGGATTCCCACAACATGGAAATGGGAGGATTTCCTTTCCTTGATGGTAACGGTCTTAAACGGGCCGGTATCCGGCGGCTTGTCTTGTGCCGCGTTCGCCTGCGCGGGTTGTTTGATGATCGTGCGGGTACGGGTTTCGGGGCGGGGGCGTGCCGGATTTAAAATGGAATGGTAGCGCAGGGCGATCGGGTTGCGCGTGTCCACGGCAAATACGCGTTCCATCGTGGCGTTGGCTTGCTGGCGGTTGCGCTGTTGCAGATAGCATAAGGTCAAAAGGTTAAGCGAATCCACGAAACGCGGGTTATATTCCAGCGATTTCTTTAATTGGATGATGGCTAAGTCGTCGCTTTTTTGCTTCACGAATTCCAGCGCGCGGTTGTAAAGCACGACCGCTTCGTTTAACCGTTCGAAGTCGCGGGTGTTGTTCGTCAATTTATCGATGTAATAATTGGCGGGGTTATTGTCCTTCAGATGTGAACGGCTGATGATCCAATGCTTGAGGGCTTCGCCGATGTGCCCGATTTCAAACAAAGCGAGCCCGAGCAGATTGCGGGCCCTGATATTGTGTTTATTAACGGAAACGCTGCGGCGCAATTCCTGTATACCCTGCGTAAAATCCATGGAATGTAACCGTGACAGGCCCTTGTTATACAACCTGTCCGACAAACGCTCGGTACCCTTAAAAAGCACCGCATCTATATGGCAATGGGGGCATTGGTTGCCCGCATCATAATTCTTGCCGCAATTGGGGCAGCGCATGATTGGGGCTCCTCTATTCCGATTCGGGCGTGTGGGAAGCCGGTTTCACTTTTTCCGGTGAAACGGCCGGAACGGAAATGTATTGCAAAAGGTCCATAATGTCGGTGATTTCATCGCGCATGGCGTCCTCAAGTTCCTCTGCCGTGCGGATGGGTTTGTATTTATTTAATTCTTCCTTGAAATCGAACACAGGAATCATCCTTTGCGACTCGTATTCCTACATTATTATATCGTATTCGTTAAATGACGCAAGATGCAATTAAATCGCGGGATTTATCGAAAAACCATATAGTGCCCGGGCTTAACTTCATTTATATTCCCGGCGGAAAGCCGCGATAGGATTTCCTTCGAAGACGCGAACGCAAGCGTACCCGCGTCCGTGCCGAAATACAAGGCCTTATCACCCGATTGGTCGCGCGCGAGGAGGAGCTGTTCCCCGTCCCACAACGCGAAGGCGAAGGCCCCGGACAATTTATCCAAGCAACCGAGCCCCCACGCCATGTAGCTGTGTAAAAGCACCGCCGCGTCGCTCCGGTCGGGGAAACGGAAGCCCAAAGGACGCAGCTCTTTCGCGAGTTTATCCTTGTTATAGAGTTCCCCATCGCACGCCAGTACATACACCCGTTGGGCCAAAGTACCCAAAACGGGTTTGGGCGAGCCGAACAGGCAAACCTGCGGGGAGACGAACAACCCCGCGTTCGTTATTTGCGCGAGCGTTTCTTCGCAGGGTATACCGTTCATGATACCGCCGATGCCCTCCATATCGTGCGCCCCCCAATAATAATTCGTTATAAAACATCGTATGTAGGTCTTGTATATTTGTTTCGCGGCGTATACTATTGGAAGCTGTGTGGTAAAGGACGTGTTCTGATGAGGCTTTTAAAAAGCATCGATATCAAAAAAGCCGCCTCATGGGCGGGCTCGCTGTTGATGGTTGTATCGCTCGGTTTTATCCTGCGGCGAATCTTGCAAACCCATGGGGACGTGGATTTCACCGTTTTCTCCAACCCCGTTATCCTGGCCGCGTTGTTGTCGGTGGCCTTGCTGGAAGGCACGGGGATCGTATTCGCGTCGCTTAATTACCGCGCGTTGGTGAAGAATATTTCGGGCATACGCGTCAAGTCGCCTTTGGCGGTCACGACGTACACCGTCTCCAACCTGTATAAATATATCCCCGGCGGGGTCATGTACGTATTGGGCCGCAATAAAATGGCCATCGATACGGATAACCTTTCCCACGGGAAGGTCGCCTTCGCCACGTTCATTGAGGGCGCGCTGTTCGCGATCGCCGCGGGGGTTATCGCGGTGGCGTTTTCGTTCGAACATTCCGCCAGCTATATCCGCGATGAAGTGGGGATACCGATCGGTTTTATTATAATCGTCACAACCGCCGCGCTAACGGCGGGTTTTTTAGTTTACCGCTTCCGTAACCGCATAGCGGCGTTTTACCGCAATTTGCGCAATGATACCCGTGATATACGCTGGACGGTGTTGATCAAGCGGTTTGCGTGCGCCTTCGTTTTGATCTTTTTATGGGCGTTTTCCTTCTTGGCCACGTTGATGCTTTTGGGTCAAAACGTGACGTTCGGCATGGGTATTACGGTGATGGGGCTGTATATGCTTTCCTGGGTCGCGGGCTTTCTAACCCCCGGCGCACCCAGCGGGCTTGGCGTACGCGAAGTGGTGATGCTCATGTTTATGGCGAATACGTTGAATGAAGGAATCTTGATTTCCGCGATGTTCATGCACCGCATGTTGACGGTGGTCGGGGATGTATCGGCTTACGGGATGGCCCTGGCCTACGCACAGGTACGGAAACGAATACGGAATACGGAGTAAAAAAGGGGGCCGTAATATGAGGGGTACAGCGCTTGCAATATTAATGGAAGTAACGGAGGACGGCGCATACGCGAACATCGCCCTCCGCAAAGCACTCGGCAGCGGCAATTGGGATGCCCGCGACCGTGCGTTCGTGACGGAGTTGGTAAACGAAACGCTGCGGAACTTGGGATGGATCGATACGGTGATCAACCGTTTTTCGAAATTGCCCGTGGGTGAAATGAAGCCCTTCATCCGTAACCTTTTGAGGATATCCGTATGCCAAATTCGGGTGCTGACCAAAATCCCGCCCCACGCCGCCGTGCATGAAGCGGTGGAATTGGCGAAAGCGCAAGGGTACGCGGCATTATCGGGCTTTGTAAACGGGGTGCTGCGCACAATCGTACGGACACCGAACGAACCAAATCTGCCGGAGGGGAATTGGGCGGCACGGTATTCATACCCCGAAGAATTGGCGGCGGATTTGATATATTGGCTGGGGGAGGAAAAAGCGGGGGAATTTGCGCGGAACAGTCACGAAATACCTGCGGTGACAATTTATGCCAATACAACCAAAATATGTTTTGATGATAATGTCAAACCTTTTTTAAACGAGGAAATCAGCGGGCGGGTGCTTGCCGACGGCTTCCTCGCGTTGCGCCATACGGGCGACATCACGGCTTTGCAAGCGTTTAAGGATGGCTTATTCTTCGTTATGGACCCGGGGGCGATGTGGGCCGTGCACGCGCTCGGCCTAAAACCGACGGATACCCTCCTCGACATGTGTGCCGCGCCGGGCGGCAAATCCTTCGCCTCGGCGTGTGTGATGGGCGACGCGGGGGAAATTACGGCGATGGACATCCACCCCCATCGGGTACGGCTGATGGAAAAAACTATCCGGCGGTTGGGGCTTAAATCGATTAAACCCATAGTGGGGGATGGAACGAAACCCTCCGGTGATATGAAATACGATGCCGTTCTGCTCGACGCGCCTTGTTCCGGCTTAGGGACGCTGCGCAAACGCCCGGAAATAAAATACAGATACGACGGCCCCGACCCTGCGCTGTTGGAGACCCAACGCGCGTTGCTGGAATCCGCCGCAACCTATGTAAAACCGGGCGGTACGTTGGTATATTCAACCTGCACCGTAACGCGGGAGGAAAATATCGACAGGGTGCGGCAATTCTGCAAGGAGCATCCGTCATTCGAAATTGAACCGTTGCCCGCGTTGCCGGACGAAAAAACCATCCCTTATTTTACGGAGGACGGTTGCTTGCAATTATTGCCGGGGGAATATAACGACGGGTTCTTCGTCGCGCGGTTGAGGAATCATGAAAAATAATGAAAGGGGGAACGATAATGGAATTTATAGTTAAATTTAAGTGGTACGACGATGAAAAGATTTGGCTTGCGACTTCTTCTTCCGATAAATATGCCATGACATTGGATCATGGTTCATTCGACGCTTTACTTGAAAAGGTGAAAATTGCCTTATATGACATCGCGGAAAATGACCTAAAATATAACGGTGAAATAAAAATAAAGCTAAACGTTAACCGGACGGATAAAATAAATCTTAAGGCTTCCGCGTAATGGCCGATTATACAAAGCAGATACTAAACATGTTATCCGATAACGGGTGTTATTTCCTACGCCGCGGCAAGGGTTCCCATAAAATTTGGTACAGTCCGATTAAAAACAGGCCGTTTACGGTCGTTGATAAAATTGAAAATAGGCATACGGCGAATGGTATCTTAAAAGATGCCGGTATAAAACAAAAAGTATAGATTTTACGCAGTACATATATGGCAATATTCGATAGGTAAAATTTCAAACCCGCCGTGTAACAACCGTCCCGTCAATGCCAATCGGCCATTCTTATCTTCCATTTCCAATTTGGGTATAAGCCCCCGCTTCCCCCTCATATATTTAGGTGAAGGGGGATGGTTTTATCAAGTCGCGTATCCTCACGGGGGCGTTAATGCTGACCGCCGCCGGTGTCATCACCCGTGTGCTGGGCTTTGTGTACCGAATTTATATGTCCAACCTGATGGGCGCGGAAGGCATGGGGCTGTACCAGTTGATCATGCCCGTGTACGCGTTGGCGTGGAGCATTTCGTGCGCGGGCTTTAACACGACCGTTTCGAAGCTGACCGCGCAGGAACGCGCCAAGGGCGAATACGGCAATATGGGGCGCGTGCTAAAGCAGAGCGTTGTGATCACTACCCTATTGGGTATTATATTGACCGCCGCGCTTTATTTCGGCGCGGAATTGTTGGCGGCGCATTTCTTCAAGGACGAACGGGTCGTCATGCCGTTGCGGATATTGGCGTTCGCGTTCCCGTTTATGGCGGCGGGGACGTGTATGCGGGGGTATTTCATCGGCTTACAGGAAGCGAAAATACCCGCGGCCAACCAGGTGCTGGAGCAAGTCGTGCGGATGCTGGTGGTCTATCTGTTGGCGGCGCGGTTCGTGCCGCGCGGGTTGGAATACGCCGCCGCCGTCGCGTTCATCGCCATCGTGGCGGAAGAAGTATTTTCCTTCGGGTTTACCTATATTTCATACCGCGTATTCAAAAAAAGGAGACGCCTGACGAAGCGTCCCACATTAACGTCCATGCAAACCCTGGGCATGGTGATGGCGATGGCGTTGCCGTTGACGGGTAACCGCGTGGCGGGGTCGCTCCTTACCGCGTGGGAGAATGTACTGATCCCCGCGCGGCTGCAAATCTACGGACTTAGCGCGTCGGAGGCCATCAGCGAATTCGGGCGGATTACGGGGATGGCCGTACCGCTCATTTTCTTCCCGACGGCGGTATTGACGGCTTTGAGCGTCACGCTCGTGCCCGCCGTGGCGGAGGCTGCCGCATCGGGCAACATGCGCCGTATCGGCACAGCCACGTCGAAGGGTTTACTCTTCGCGGCGGTTACGGGCATGGGCGCGGCGGCGTTGTTCGTCTTTTTTTCCCATGAATTAGGCATGGCGATTTATAACCAACCCATCGGCTTGATGCTGCGGCTATTGGGCGTGATGTGCCCGTTTATTTACATGCAGATCATCTTGTCGGGGGTGCTTAACGGGTTGGGATGCCAATTGTTCATCTTTCGGAACAGCCTTATTTCCTCGGCGATTACGATCGCGTTTACGTTCTTCGCCGTACCGCGTTTCGGGCTGCCGTCGTATATTTTCGGTTGGCTGTTGAGCCTCGTCGTCGTGATTGCGCTCGGTTTGCACAAAATAAAACAGCACATAGACTTTGAACTGCCGTTTATGTGCTGGTTAGTGAAGCCGCTGGCCGCCGCCGCGCTCGGCGGGGTAATCGCGCGTACGCTTGCCGATCGGCTGCTATTGGACGCGCTGGGGCTGCGCTTTGGGGTGGGGGTGGCTATCGGGGTATTCGGGTTTGTGTTCTTTTGGGGGATTGTGTTAAGCGGGTGTATTTCAAAAACGGAAGTGAAGGCGTTATTTACGCGATAAGCGTACATCATAGAACGTGTGCTGTGAAGGATGAAAATAACGCCGTTAGTATAATTTCGCCATAAAAGCAACAAAGTTGTGATAAAATGGTTTTACTAGCTGGATAACAAAACAAAATGAATATTATGAACAGTTGAGCTTTTCAACGGTTTACGGTATAATAACATAGGGAGGTGCGTTAGTTTGCTTGAATTGCACGGAAAACTTTTTGATTGGGATATAGATAAAAACTTGTCAAACATAGAAAAGCATGGTGTTTCTTTCAAAATGGCGGCTTCTGCATTTTTTGACCCAAATGCTGTTGAAGTAAAGGATGACGCACATTCGCAAAAAGAAGATAGATTTTTGTTGATAGGGCGAAACAAATATAACAAGCTACTGACCGTCTGCCATTGCTACCGTGGCGAAGGGAATATTATTCGCATTATTTCTGCAAGAAAGCCAAACCAAGTAGAAAAAGAAATTTATGGAGGATATATGCTATGACCGATTTTTATTTGACTGAACGCCCCTGTGCATCACGCATACGTAAAAACCCACACTTCAACGATATAGTAGAAAAAGGATTTTCCATTGTTGTACATTATTCGCCATCCGATGTTTCAGCCATTATAAACGGCGAACAAATATTTGACTTCGATATAATGGAACACGACCCCGACGAAATAGCAGCATTTGAAAAATATCGTGCAAGAACCAGTAACGTGTGATGCGACTTATTTTTATCGAAGGGCTTTAAGGTGCAGAAAGTCAACATTGGCGCAAAACGCGGTAAGCCTGTTGATGTTGTAACTATCGCCAATTATTAATAGCGCACTTATGTACTACATAATAAGTTTGGTACGTGCGAAAATAAAGATTTTTAACAAATAAATAATTGCGAAATGAAAGAACCCAATCTCGAAATGGAATCGGGAGGGGGCGGAGAAGGAAAAGAAACAAAGAAGATATAAAAGGCAATAAAAAGCAATAGAAAGCAAATAAAAATTCAT
>WQZS01000014.1 GCA_009780585.1 Defluviitaleaceae bacterium
AACGGCGAACGGGCGCGTTATGTGGTTGGCATCGGGTGCTTGTCAACCGATGCAACCACTTCGCGGACGGAGCCGTTCATCGCCCGATTGCGTTCAGCGCGGCGTTGGAACATCCGCCCGCCCCCACCCCACGGAATTAGAACAAGTAAAGACATCCCCCCGTACATGAATTGGTTGGTTTTGGGAATTAATGCTATAATACCTACATGAAAAACCCAAAAGCATCCTGCGCGAAATGCCCCATAAACATCCACGGCGGAACCTGCCGCGGTTGCTTTTCGTCCGCGGTATCATCCATGGAAATTGTGCAATACTATGAAAACGGGGAGGATTTCGCCCCGCGTCCGCGCGAAGGGTACGGCATCGCGCTGGACATCGGCACGACCACGCTGGCGTTTGAATTATTTGATTTAACCGACGGCAAACGCCTCGCGGCGTATTCATCGGCCAACAGCCAGCGGGAATACGGGGCCGACGTGATCACGCGCATCAAACGCGCCGCGCAGGGAGCGGCGGGTACGCTCCATACGTATATAATAGAAGATATCCGCAACGGGGTTGCGCGGTTGCTTGCGCAAACGGGCGTGCCCGCAAGCGAAGTACGCGATATGACCGCCGCGGGCAACACCACCATGCTTCATTTGCTGCATGATTGGCCGTGCGATACGCTGGGCGTATACCCCTTTACCCCGGTAAAAATCGGGAGTCATAATACACGCTTCGCCTTCCTGCCCAACTGCGGGGTGCTGACCCTGCCGGGTATTTCGGTTTTTGTGGGGGCGGATATCACGGCGGGTATATACTTCCTTGGCGGGATGAAGGACGAAACCTGCCTTTTCATCGACCTCGGCACCAACGGCGAAATGGCGCTGGTACGCCAAGGTAAAATATTTACCGCGTCCGCGGCGGCGGGGCCTGCTTTCGAAGCGGGCAATATTTCGCAGGGGGTCGCTTCGGTTGAAGGGGCGATCACTTGTGCCCTATTAGGGCACAAGTTAAATAAATTCGATTACAAGACCATCGGCGGCGTGCCCCCCATCGGTATATGCGGTACGGGTGTGGTGGATATCATGGCGGAGCTTGTGCGCCGCGGAATGGTTGACGAAACGGGTCGGCTGTCAAGCGGCTTCCCCGATAAACGCGTGGAAATCGCGCCCGATATATTCTTCACCCAAGGCGACGTACGCGAAGTACAATTGGCGAAGTCCGCCGTACGCGCGGGGATAGAAATACTCTTGCAATCGGCCGGTTGTACCCCCGATGATATCAACCGCGTATGCTTGGCCGGGGGGTTCGGCTACCGCATCAATATCGGCAACGCCGAAACGATCGGGCTTTTGCCCAAAGGCTTGGCGGAAAAAACACATGCCGTGGGCAACGCGGCCCTCGGTGGCGCGGCCAAGTCGCTTTTAACCGCCGACCTTGCGGGTGCCGAAGCAATCGCCGCGCGGGCCGTTGAAGTCAACCTTGCCGCGCACCCCGCGTTCAACGATTTATTTATGGAATATATGATGTTTTCATAAGGGAGGGTAAATCCATGGCGGAAATCCGCGAAACGCTGGTTAATTTCACCAAAAACGCGAGCAAGACGACGGGTGACCTCATCAAAACCGCGAAGCTGAACATTTCGTTGACGAGCGAGCAGGCGACCATCAAGAACCTCTATACCGAAATCGGTAAAAAAGTCCACGAAATCTACCAATACGGCGGTACGCTGGGTAAATTCTTCGACGAAAAGTACCTCGAACTGGAAGCCGCCGAACGCAAGATCGCGGAGATCAAGGAACAAATCGCCGTCATCAAGGGTATACGCGAATGTCCCAAATGCGGCAAAAACGCGGAACGCGGCGCGGAATTCTGCCCCAAATGCGGCATACGGCTGGAAGCGGCGGCAATGGCGGAAGCCCCGCCCGCCGAGGCTTTTATCCCGGATGCCCAATCCCCTGCCTCCAATTCAAAACCCCCCGCTCACGGCCCCCAACGCGCTTGCCGCGTATGCGGCGCGTCGAATGACGCGGACACTAAGTTTTGCCTTTTTTGCGGAAGAATAGTAGACTAAAGGTATTCAAGTAAAAGCGAGGTTTTAACCATGCTTTGTGAAAAATGCAAAAAGAACGCCGCCACGGTGCATATGCAGCAATTCATCGGCGGCAGTAAAACGGAGATACACCTCTGCCAGCAATGCTCGTTTAAAATGGAAATGCCCATTTCCTTCGAGAATATCTTCCAAGGCTTTCTTACTTCCTTGCAATCCATGACCGCCAACCGCCCGGCGCGAGTGCCCACCAACCCCTGCGAACGATGCGGCATGACCTACGAACAGTTCAAATCGGCGGGCAAATTGGGGTGCGAAGCCTGTTATCAAGTCTTCGCCAAGGAAATTGAGGCGCTTTTCAAGAACGTGCAAGGCTCGACCCGCCACGAGGGTAAGTTCCCGCAGCGGTTGGGCGCGGATTTGCGCGCGCGTCGTGAGGCCGACCAACTGCGCCGCCAACTCAAGGACGCCGTGGACGCCGAAAACTATGAGGACGCTGCCAAACTGCGGGACCAAATCCGCGCGCTGGAAGCCCCCAAGGAGGCCCGGGCATGAATCATCCCTGGTTCACCTCGGAGCAAACCGACGTCAACCCCATCCTATCCTCGCGCATACGGCTCGCCCGCAACCTGCGCAAATACCCCTTCCAACAAAAATTAAACGCCCCCAACGCCGCCTACATGATACAGGAAATGCAGGAGGCGATTTCCGTATTTCACAAGCTGGACATGCAAAACCTGAGCGAAGCCGAACAAAAGGTCTTTTTGGAAAAGCATATCATTTCGCCCGAATTCCTGCGCGGCACGCTGCCCCGCGGTTTAATGATCAGCGACGATCAGAACCTCTCCGTCATGCTTAACGAGGAGGACCATATCCGCATCCAATCCATGCAGGCGGGCGACGCGCTGGCCGAAGCGTTGTCGGCGGCCAACAAATTGGACGACCTCATTGAGGAACGCATGGAATACGCCTTCCACCCCGAATACGGCTACTTGACCGCTTGCCCCACCAATACCGGTACGGGCTTGCGCGCTTCCTATATGATCCACCTCCCCTTTTTGGAGCGGACGGACCAGTTCAAATCCCTGCTGCCGATCATTTCGAAGTTCGGCATTACCCTGCGCGGCATCTACGGCGAAGGGACGGAGTCGATGGGCGGTATTTATCAGATTTCCAACCAAACCACCATGGGTAAAACCGAGGAGGAAATTATCCAGGTCTTGCAAAATATGACCATCAAGGTCATGGAACACGAAGCGCAGGCGCGGGACAAAATGCTGGGCACGCACCGCGCCGACCAGGAGAATATGGTGTACCGCGCGTACGGCGTATTGGCTTACAGCCGTAAAATCACCGCCAAGGAAGCGATGGATTTGCTTTCCGAAGTCCGCCTGGGATATTTGTATAACCTGCTGGACAAACCCAAGCCCGCCAAGCAAATCTACCAAATTATGATGGAAATCCAACCCGGCCACCTGCAACGCATCGCCGGACGGGAAATGGACGAAACCGACCGCGATTACGCGCGGGCGGAATATTTGAGAGAAATATTCAATTAGGAGGAACCAATGAAAGGACCTTTTACAGAGAAGGCACGCCGTGCTATCCAAAACGCGCAGGATTCCGCCGCCGCGATGGGGCAGTCCTATGTGGGCACCGAGCATATATTACTGGGCCTGGCGCAGACCCACGACGGCGTCGCCGCCAAGGCGTTGCAAAACCAAGGCGTTTCGCCCGACGATATCAAGAAACGCATCGAAGGGGCGGGCATCGCCCAGCAGGGTATGCCCGGTGCCGTGCCGCAGGACTTCACCCCCCGCGCCAAACGTATTTTTGAATTAAGCAAGCAGGAATCCGCGCGGATGCATACGAATTATATCGGTACGGAGCATCTGCTTATTTCTTTGTTAAAGGAGCATGAGGGCGCGGCACTCCGCATCCTCGCTGACCTTTCGTGCAATATACAAAAATTGTACGACGATATGATGCTGATGCTGGGCGGCAACCAACCGGCCCACCAAGGGCATCCGCATCCCGGTCAACCCTTCCCCATGAACCCCAACGTCTTGAAGCAAACCAAGAACAACACGCCCACGCTCGACCGCTTTAGCCGCGACTTTACGCAAATGGCGCGGGAAGGTAAGTTCGACCCCATCGTGGGGCGCGCGAAGGAAACCGAGCGCGTGATCCAAATCCTGACCCGCCGCACGAAGAATAACCCCTGCCTGGTGGGCGACCCCGGTGTGGGCAAAACCGCCATCGCCGAAGGGCTTGCCCAGCGGATCGTGTCGGGTGACGTACCCGAACCCGTGAAGGACAAGCGCGTCGTTCAACTGGATTTACCGGGCATGGTGGCGGGGACGAAATACCGCGGCGAATTCGAGGAGCGCATCAAGCGCGTCGTGCAGGAAGTCACCACCAACCCGAACGTAATGCTGTTCATCGACGAGTTGCACACGCTCATCGGCGCGGGGGGCGCGGAGGGTGCGCTGGACGCGGCGAATATCTTAAAACCGTCGCTCGCGCGGGGCGAAATGCAGGTCATCGGCGCGACTACGCTGGACGAATACCGTAAGCACATCGAAAAGGACGCGGCGTTGGAAAGGCGCTTCCAACCCGTGATGGTGGACGAGCCTACGGAAGAAGAAGCCATCGAAATCCTGCGCGGTATCCGCGATAAATATGAAGCGCACCACAGCGTAAAGATAACGGACGAAGCACTTGAAGCGTCGGTGCGGTTATCGGCGCGTTACGTTTCCGACCGATTCCTGCCGGACAAGGCGATCGATTTGCTGGACGAAACCTGCTCAAAGGTACGCTTGCGTTCCTATACCGCGCCGCCCAACATCAAGTCGTTGCAAGAGCAAATCACGGAATTGGACGCGGAAAAGGAAGCCGCGATTAAAACAGAGGAATTCGAAAAAGCGGGTTTGCTCAAACAAAAGCAAAACGCCGTCAAGAAGCAATTGGAGGACGCGCAATCCGATTGGAAAGCGGCCAACACCAAGTCCCACCACGAAGTCAACGCGGACGAAATCGCGGACGTCTTAGCCGCCACCACAGGCATCCCCGTCAAACGCTTGCAACAGGAGGAAGGCAAACGCCTGATGGAAATGGAGGCCACGATACACAAGCGTATCATCGGCCAGGACGCGGCCGTTACCACCGTTTCCAAGGCGATACGGCGGGGGCGCGTGGGCTTGAAGAACCCGGCGCGGCCCATCGGTTCGTTCCTTTTCCTCGGCCCCACGGGCGTAGGCAAAACGCACTTGTGCCGCGCGTTGGCGGAAATCCTTTTCGGCGACGAAAACGCCATCATCCGCGTGGATATGTCGGAGTTTATGGAAAAACACAACGTTTCGCGGCTGATCGGCTCCCCCCCGGGGTACATCGGCTACGACGAGGGCGGGCAATTTACCGACCGCGTACGCCGCAAGCCCTACTCCGTCATCCTATTCGACGAGGTGGAGAAAGCGCACCCCGACGTATTTAACGTCTTGCTCCAAGTCCTGGACGAAGGCCACATCACCGACGCGCAGGGGCGTAAGATCAACTTCAAAAATACCGTGATCATCATGACCTCCAACGCGGGCGCGCGGCAAATCGTCTCCCCCAAGACGCTGGGGTTCGTGCAGTCGGACGACAAGAACCGCTCCTACGAGGACATGAAAAAGCGCGTAATGGACGAGGTGAAGAACCTTTTCCGCCCCGAATTCATCAATCGGATCGACGATATCATCGTCTTCCACCCGCTGGGAGAGGACGAGGTAAAAGCCATTACCCGGTTAATGCTGGACGAAACCGTACAGCGTTCCGCGGATAATTTGGGCGTCACGTTAACCTTCACCGACGCGCTGGTGGAATACATCGCCAAAGACGGCTACGACCAAGTGTACGGTGCCCGCCCGCTGCGCCGCGCGATACAGACCAAAATCGAGGACGAAATGGCCGAGGATATCCTGCGCGGGCGGTTTAAAGAGGGGGATGAAATCACCGTCGATTACGCGGAGGAGAAGGTTGTATTTGTTATGGAATAGGAGTGATTAGTAATGTTGGTTGCAAATCCTGTCCAAGAAAGCTATGAAATGATTAGGGAAAAATACGATGGTTTTTGCGTTTTGGTTGTGGAGTGTGATAACGAAAAAATGAATTACGGCACGGGAAAGGTTATCGCCTACCACGAAGACCTGGCTACCTTGGTAGGGGAAACGATTGAACTTACCGACGGTGATGTGGGCATTTTCAGGTATGATGCGTATACCAATACCGAAAGCGGCGGACCGATTCAGGTGGTGCATCATGGTTAGTACCATCGTATTGCCCTTTGAAATGGATAAGTTAAAAATTTCAACCGAAGTAAAGCTCAAAATAGCGGGGCGAACCAAGCCCGCTTCCTTTCGCGTTCATTTGGACACGGGAAGCACGGATACCGTCATGTCTTCCCACTTGTTTAAAACGTTGGGCTTTAAAGAGCAAAGCCGCCTCAAAGTCACCATAACAGGCATAAACGGTAAAAGCGAAGGGTTCAGCACCATTATCGACAATTTTATAATCGGCGGTGTGGATTTGGGCAAGACGCGGGTTACGGTATCCGATGTTTCCCCGGAATTCAAGAATACAATCGTCATGGGTATGAATGTACTTGTGTGGTTTAATATGCTTATATCCTATACAAAAGGGGAAGTAACCCTCGCGGAACGTCAAATAAAGGAATTGGATAAATCCAGTCGGTTTTACAGGACAGACATTTTTTCCCGTAACGTTCTTGCCGGTATCATGAAGCATGAAAGGGGGGACGCATGGGCATCCCATTAATATTAAACGTCATTTTCATCATCGCGCCGTTCGTTATTCTAATTGCTTTACTTACGCGAAAGCAAAAATCGCCGCTTGGGGATATCGCGGAATTATTGAAGCGCGCGACTGACGAACAGCGCAATGAAATAGCGCGGCAAATCGCAGGCGGCGCGACCGAGCAGTTCAACCGCTTCGGGCTTATTCAAAAAAGTGTGACCGAAACGCTGCAGCTCAACCGGGAGGAAGTGAACAAACGCCTGCGCGAATTTTCCGAGCAGGTAGACACGCGCCTTTTTTCCATCCAACGCGGCAATACCGAAAATATGGAAAAGGTAACCACCACGCTTGAAAATAAAATGAAATCCTTGCAGGAAAGCAACGAAAAACGCCTGGAACAAATGCAAAACGTCGTGGATGAAAAATTGCAAAAAACCCTGGAAACGCGCCTGTCGCAGTCCTTCGAGCTGGTCAGCAAACAGCTTGAAAACGTGCAGCAGGGCTTGGGCGAAATGAAGAACCTCGCCGCCGACGCTAAGAGCCTAAAAAACGCCCTAACCAACGTAAAGGAACGCGGCACCTACGGCGAAGTACGCTTGGAAAAACTCCTTTCCGACATCCTCGCGCCCGCGCAATATGAGGTCAACGCCGAAATCACGAGCGGCAGGCGCGTGGAATTCGCGATCAAGCTGCCCGGCAACGGCGACATACCGCTGCTGCTTCCCATCGATTCCAAGTTCCCTATCGAGGATTATAACCGCTTGCTGGACGCGGAAGACAAAACCGCCATCGACGAAGCGCGTAAGTCCTTGGCGCGGCAACTGCGCGAATCGGCGAAGATGATTCACGACAAGTACATCGCACCACCCAAGACGACGGACTTCGCGCTCATGTTCCTCCCAACGGAGGGGCTGTACGCCGAAGTGGTGCAGAACGCCGCGCTCTTTGAGGAGCTGCGCGACAAATACCGCGTGACGGCGGTGGGGGCGACGACCCTTTCCGCGTTCCTTTCATCGCTCCAAATGGGCTTCAAAACCCTCGCCATCGAGCAACGCTCACAGGAGGTTTGGGACACGCTGCGCGCGGTGAAGGCGGAGTTCGGCAAGTTCGGCGACATCCTCGACCGGGCGCAGAAGCAAATCCAAACGGCGGACAAAACGCTGGAGGAAATCGTCGGACGGCGCACGCGGGCGATAAACAAGACCTTGCGGACGGTCGGGGATATGACCGGAAATATACCGTTATTGGAAGCATCGGAAGATGATGGGGATGAATGGTAGGTTATTAATAAATTTATTATTAATTTGTCTAAATATATAAAAAAATGATTTAAAAAGGATTTGAAAAATCATGAAAGGTTTTTGACTGCACAAACCCCATTTGATATAGTATGCGCGAACATCCTATTATTCCCAAAGGATGATGCCTTTGCGAATCATCGTAGGGCTGGGTAACCCCGGTCAAGCGTACGAAGGAACGAGGCATAACGTAGGCTTCGAATGTATTGACAAGCTGTGTTACGACTTCGAAGTAAAGACCAAGCAAAACCGCCGCTTCCGCGCCATTGTCGGCGAGGGGAAAATAGCGGGGACACAGGTACTGCTCGTTCAACCGCAAACTTATATGAACCTCAGCGGCGAAGCGGTGCAAGCCATTTTAAAATTCTATAAATTACCCCCAACGGAATTAATCGTCGTGTACGACGACGCCGCGCTTCCGGTGGGGGATATTCGCGTGCGCGAGCGGGGCAGTTCGGGCGGGCAAAAAGGCATGGAAAATATCATCGCGTTATTAAAAACCGATGAAATTACCCGCGTACGCATCGGCGTGGGCGCGAAGCCCGAGGGATGGGACTTGGCTGATTATGTGCTGAGCCGCTTCAAGCGGGAAGAATGGGATGGTTTTATCCAAGGCGTGACGCTGGCGGGGGACGCTGTCGCGTGTATATTAAAAGAGGGAACGCAAGCGGCGATGAACCAATTCAATAAAAAAACGAAACGGGGAGAAGAAACGGAATGAAAACAAGGATTTTGTTAACCGTATGCATCTTGCTATTTTTGGCGGGTTTCGGCGCGTGTTCACGCACACGGGAGGATCATACCCCCGCATCTGTAAACCCGACCGCAACGCCTGCGGTGGTCGCTGTTACGCCGTCGGATTCCGGCGGAGACCCCTCCGAACCCCCCGCCATACCCGCAAATACGGGCAGCGGTATCCACGGCGCCATCCACCGCGTCACGTACGGCGAAAATACGGCGTACATCTTCGGCACCATCCACGGGGGTATGCCCGATTGGTTCCCGCTGGCGGACGCCGTGGAGGATGCCTTGCGCCGCGCGGACATCGTGCTTGTGGAGGTCGATGAAATCGGGCTTTCTCCCGAAGCCATGATGGATGCGGTAATGGGCGCGATATTTTTACCTGACGGCTTGACTTGGGTTGATTTTCTGCCGGAGGAACATTATAACCACATGGTGGAAATGATGGACGCCTGGGGCGTTTTCTATAGCGACGTGAATACCATGAACCCGTCATACCTCGTATGGCAATTGACCATGAGCATCGCGATAAGTCTGTCGAGCCTCGATGTAGGCATTGAGGCAAGCGTTGACAGTTATATCGCGTCCGTGGCGGCGCAGCGGGGCTTACCCGTCATCGGGCTGGAACCCATCGAACAGCAACTGGACATCCTGTACAACCCACCCCTTGAGGTTGTGCTGGCGATGATTATGCACCTGCATCCGCCGGACGTTATGGTGGAGGATTTCCTGGAAAGCGGCGAGCTGACCCTTGACGAAATGGCGTATTACTATGCAGCCAACGATTTCGCACCCATTAACGAAAGTTTCGCTATTATCGTTGATTTTGACTGCCCTTATTTGGTGTATATGCGGGAAGTGGTCATGGATTGGCGTTCCACTTTCTACGCGAACGAAATTATTCGCTTGCTGCGCGAGACGGAGGAGCCGACGACGTTCTTCGCGGCGGTGGGATTGTCCCACGTCATCCGTTCGGGCGCGCACGAATTGTTCACGGACATCATCGAGCAATTGACCCTTGCGGGCTTCCATCCCGTGCCGATTTGGGAACAACGATGAACCACGCCTTACTCGCCCCCCTCGCGGAGTCGAAGGAATTTACCCGGGTACGCGCGGCGGTGCGCGGAAGGCAAACGGCGTGGTGTTCGGGCGTGGTAGGCGCGCAGAAGTGGCATTTGGCGGCGGGGTTGTTGCATGAACCGAACCGTCCGGCGTTGGTGATTGCGCCGTCGGAATTAAAAGCCAAGGAAATCCATCAGGACTTGTCGTATTTTTTCCCCGATTCCTGTCATTTTTACCCCGGGCGCGACATGATTTTTTACGCCGCCGACGTGAAGAGCGTGGATATTACGCGTCAGCGGTTGCAAGTGATTGATAAGTTAACGCGGACGGGGGAAGCCTCACCGATTGTCATCCTTTCCGCCGAAGCGCTGCTCGACAGGCTCGTGCCGCCGGAAATATTCGCCACGTACAGCCAAGGGTTGAAGGTCGGCGACCGCGTCAAGCCCGAGGATTTGATCCGCAAGCTGGCGTCGATGGGGTATGAGCGCAGCGGCTTGGCGGAGGGAGCGGGGCAGTTCGCGCTGCGCGGGGGTATATTGGATATTTTCCCCGCGGTGGCGAGTTATGTGCCCCGGGACGGCGAAAAACAAACGCTTTACTTAAACCCGGCGCAGTCCCTGCGCATTGAATTTTTTGACGATGAAATCGACTCCATCCGCATCGTGGACGCGCTCTCCCAGCGTTCGGTCGAAAAGGCCGCGTCGTTTTTGGTATACCCCGTGCGGGAATTGGTTTTCGGGCCGAAGCGTCTGCGCCGCGCACGGGAACGGATCAACGCCGCGCGGGATATCCAAACCGCCGCGCTTAAATCCAAAGGTAACCACAAGGAAGCGCAAACCCTCGCCGATACCATCGAAGAACAATTGATCCGCTGGTCGGACAGCCACGCTACGGGCGCGGACGCCTTCTTCCCGTTTTTCTACGAGGAGGAATGTAATTTATTGGATTATTTGCCCTCCGACACGGTGCTGTTCTTCGACGAACCGAACGCGGTTGCCATCCATATGGAAACCGTGCTGGCGGAATATACCGACAGTATTTCCCACCGTTTGATGGCGGGTCGGCTGCTGCCCGAGCAGGTGCATGTCACGCTCCCGTGGGCGCAGGTTTTACATAAGACGGCGGGGTTTGCGCGCGTGTTGTTCTCCTCCATGACGGGGACGCTAAGTGAATTTAACCCCGCTCCGCCGGAAATCCCCTTCCATGTGCGAAGCTCCTCTCCCTTACGGAAAAAACCAAGTGAATTAGCCGATGATCTGCGGGATTTACTTAAAAAATATAAGCGCGTGGTCATCCTCGCGGGTACGCGACGGCACGGGCAGCAATTGACGGACGCGATACGGGAATTGGACGTCCCCGCATACTTCGCGGGTGCGCTGGAGGGGTCGAAAGGGATAGAACGTTCCGAAGGGGCGGCTTCGCTTTCAAGCGACTCGGAACGTTCCATCCCTTCGGGCATCCCCGCGGGCATCGTCACGGTCGCCCGCGGCGCGTTATCGGAAGGTTTCGAATACCCGTCGCTTTCCCTCGCCGTAATTACCGACAAGGATTTATTTTCACAGGAAAAAACCCGCCGCCGTACGCGCCGCAAGCTCAAAAACGC
Organism: Defluviitaleaceae bacterium; assembly: GCA_009780585.1. GTDB lineage: Bacteria > Bacillota > Clostridia > Lachnospirales > WQUN01 > WQRX01. Next base: position 11,534 of record WQZS01000014.1, read on the forward strand.
GGAAAAGATCAACCACTTCACCGATTTGCGCATCGGCGACCATATCGTGCACGACAACCACGGCATCGGTGTTTTCCGCGGTATCGAGCAGGTGGTAAACGAAGGCTTGGCACGGGATTATTTAAAGCTGGAATACGCCGACGGCGGGCATTTGTACGTACAAACCTCGCAAATGGATTTGGTGCATAAATACATCGGCGGCACGCAGGAGGCGCGGCTCAACAAGCTGGGCGGCGCGGATTGGACGAAGGCGAAGGCTCGCGCGCGGCAAGCCGTGGAGATTATGGCGGCGGATTTGATCGCGCTGTACGCCAAGCGGCGATCGAGCCAAGGGCATACCTTCGGCCCCGACACCGTGTGGCAAACGGAATTCGAAAGCCAGTTCCCCTATACCGAAACCGACGACCAAGCCGCCGCCATCGAGGACGTAAAAGCGGATATGCAATCGCCGAAAGTGATGGACAGGCTCCTGTGCGGCGACGTGGGCTACGGCAAAACCGAAGTCGCCATCCGCGCCGCGTTTAAAGCCGTACAGGACGGCAAGCAAGTGGCGTACCTCGTACCCACAACGATCCTTGCGCAGCAGCATTACCAAACTTTCGCGAGCCGCATGAAGGACTACCCCGTTGCGGTCGAGCGGCTCTCCCGCTTCCAAACCCGCGGCGAGCAGCAAGCCACCCTTAAGAATTTGGCGAAGGGCGCGTCCGACATCGTTATCGGCACACACCGTTTGCTTTCAAAGGATGTACAATTCAAAAACCTCGGCCTAATCATCGTGGACGAGGAGCAACGCTTCGGCGTGGGCCATAAAGAAAAATTAAAGGAAATGCGCGCTGATGTGGACGTGTTGACGCTGACGGCGACGCCCATCCCGCGTACGCTGCATTTTTCCTTAACGGGTATCCGCGACATGTCCCTGTTGGACGAACCCCCCGAAGAACGCCAGCCCATCCAAACCTACGTGATGGAATCCAACAACGAATTCGTGCGCGACGCGATCAACCGCGAGCTGGCGCGGGGCGGGCAGGTATATTATTTGCACAACCGCGTACGCTCGATCGCCGACGAAGCCATCCGCGTGGCCAACCTCGTACCCCAAGCCAAGGTAGCCTTCGCCCACGGCCAAATGAGCGAGCACGAACTGGAAAACATCATGCACGACTTCGTTGCGGGGGACGTGGACGTGCTGGTATGTACGACCATCGTGGAAACGGGGCTGGACATCCCCAACGTGAATACGATTATTATACAGAACGCCGATTTCATGGGACTCGCGCAACTTTACCAACTGCGCGGGCGGGTGGGGCGTTCGAGCCGTTTGGCCTACGCCTACCTCATGTACCGCCGCGATAAAATCCTGCGCGAGGACGCGGAAAAACGCTTGCAAACCATCCGCGAGTTTACCGAGTTCGGCGCGGGTTTTAAGATTGCCATGCGCGATTTGGAAATACGCGGCGCGGGCAACCTGCTCGGCGCGCAGCAACACGGCCACATGGACGCCATCGGGTATGACATGTATTGCAAGCTCCTTGGCGACGCGGTGGCGGGTTTGAAAGGCGAAGCCCCGGCGGAAGCCTTCGAAACCACGATCGACATCAGCGTGGACGCGTACATCCCCGACCGCTTCATCCCCGACGAACAGCAGAAGCTGGAAATCTATAAAAAGATCGCCCTAGTGGCAAACCGGCAGGATTATTTCGACGTGCAGGAGGAAATCGAGGACCGCTTCGGCGAGCCGCCCCGCCCCGTGGTTAACCTGTTGGAAGTCGCGCTCATGAAGGCACACGCCCGCAACATCGGCGTGATTTCCATTACGCAAAAAGGGCAGAATATCGTCATCGCCTTTAAAGCGGACGCGTCGGTCGATGTGGATAAACTGACCGCCATCGTCACCAAGAACCCTTCGCGCTTGCTCTTTACCATGGCGCAAAACCCGTACCTCACCATTCGGGCGCACAAAGACGAAAAACCCCCGGAGGACGGGGGCCACAAACGGATAAAAACGATACAGGCTTTATTGGAACGATTAAAATAACGGGGTGTTTGTATGTACAATGTCTTCTTTGCGTTATCCCTTACGCTGATCGCGGGTTTGGCGACGGGCGCGGGCGGTTTAATTGTTTTATTTTCAAATATAAATAATAAAAAATTCCTTTCTATTTGTTTAAGTTTTTCCGCAGGGGTTATGCTGTACGTCGCCTTTGCGGAAATCCTGACCGAATCCATCGGTGTATTGGAAGACCTTCACAGCGAAAGGGGCTACTTCATCGCCACGCTGGCCTTTTTCGCGGGCATCGGCATCATGGCCGTTATCGACCGGTTTATGCCCCACAGCGAGGACGAACTCAAGCGTACGGGCATCATGTCGGCGGTAGCGATCGCGATCCATAATTTCCCCGAGGGCATTATCACGTTTATGGCGGCGGTTTACGACCCGGTGATGGGCATCGCCATCGCCATCGCCATCATCATCCACAACATACCCGAAGCCCTCGCCATGGCGTCGCCCATCTATTATTCCACGCGCAGCAAGAAAAAAGCGTTCCTGATTTCCCTCGGGGCGGGGCTTGTGCAACCGCTGGGGGCGCTGGTCGCGTGGTTTTTTATGCAAAATATCTTTACCGATATGGGGATCGTGTTCGGCGTCGCGTTCGCCGCGGTGGCGGGGATCATGGTATTCGTAGCCGTGCACCAATTACTGCCCGCCGCGCATAAATTCGGCAAGCACCACTCGGTGATGAAGTGGCTGTTCGCGGGGATGGCGGTCATGGCCGCCAGCTTGGTTATTTTGGAATACGTATTATGAAGCTCGACCGCCTGCTGGGCATCCTCACGACGCTTTTGCAAAACGGCCGCGTGACCGCGCCATCCCTCGCGGAGAAGTTCGAAGTAAACCGCCGCACCATCGGACGCGACATCGACGCGCTTTGCCGCGCGGGCATCCCCGTCGTTACGCACCAAGGCAACGGCGGCGGGATTTCGATCGCCGAAGGCTTTAAGCTCGATAAAAATATCCTTACGAAAAACGAACTGTCCGAAATCATCGCCGCTTTGCGCGGGCTCGGCAGCGTATCCGAGCAATCAAGGATCGAACGCACGCTGGACAAGCTGGGCGCGAACGCCGAAGCCGTCGTATCCCTTTCGGAGCCCGTGGTTATCGACCTCGCTTCGCATTACAAGGGAAGCCTGACCCAACGCATCGAGCAAATAAAAACCGCCGTGCGCGAAGCGCGGTATATCGAATTCGATTATTATTACGAAAAAGGCGAATCGCATCGGCGGATCGAGCCGTGCTTCGTAATCTTTCAATGGAGCTCGTGGTATGTATTCGGTTATTGCTTGGATCGCGAGGATTGGCGTTTGTTCAAATTGACACGCTTAAATAATTTGACGCTGTGCGATACATATTTCACCCCCCGCGCCATCCCGCCGGAGAAGCGCGACTTTAACGCGCACTACGCGGATAATATACTGCTCACCGCTTTGTTTGAAAAAAGCGAACGTTACCGCCTCATCGAGTCATACGGTTTTGATGCCTTTACCGAAACACCGGACGGCTTGCTGTTGGAGGTCGGCTTCACCAACCGCGCCTTTATGCTTTCGTGGCTGCTCGGTTTCGGCGCGAACGTTAAGGTGTTGGGGCCGCCGGAAATCGTTAATGAAATGAAATCCATCGCTAAAAATATTTTGTCGAACTACGAATAAACACGGCACACAGATGTCGTGTTTATTATTATATGATTGATAAAAAACGGGAGGAATAAAAATGGAAATCGTAAAAAAAGCAATCGATCTGATGGGGCGTTGCCCCGATGTCACGCTCGCGTCGGTTAATGAAAACGGTTATCCGCGTATCTGCGTTATGTCCAAATGCAAAGCCGAAGGCGTCAAGAAAATCTATATGTCCACCGGAACCGAAAGCAAAAAAACCGCGCACTTCAAAGCCAACCCCAAGGCAAGCGTATGCGCGCGGCATGGCGGCGACTGCATGACATTGATCGGCACCATGGAGGTTACGCGCGACCCCGCCCTGCGAAAGGACTTATGGAAGGACGATTTTTTCGAGCATTTTCCCGGCGGCATCGATGACCCTACTTATACCATATTGGTCTTCACTACCGAGGAGGCGACCCTTTGGATCGATCATGAATTCGTGACGGTGGGGAGCGACGTATTATGATCGACTCACGATGCGGATTACCCTGCACCGGCTGCCCGTGGAAGGAATCCCACGGCTGCGGCGGATGTATCGAAACCAACGGCAACCCTTTCTACGGCGAATGTCCGATTGCCCAATGTTGCCAAGGCAAAGGGCTGACGCATTGCGGTGAATGTAACGTCATGCCTTGTGAAGAGCTGTACGAATATTCCTACCTCGACCCGGAACACGGCGACAAGCCGCAAGGTAAGCGTGTGGAAAATACCCGCCGCTGGGCAGCGGAAAGCGGAAAACATAAATGGCGTAAGGTTCTGCTTACCGACAGCGGCTGGTACAGCGACTACACCGAATTCAGCAAACGGACCGTAAAACAAGGTATCCTCGACCGCTTCTTATCCATGTTGGAAAAGCCCGCCGCGCAAACGCGTGTCCTTTTTATCCCCACGGCGGCGCACCGCTTCGAATACTACCCCGCCGCCGGTGCGTGCTTCGCCGAATTATTAAGCGCGGGGATTATGCCCAACAATATTAAAATCCACGACATCGACGGCACGCTGACCTTGGAGGAAGCGATGGCCTTTGACGTTATCTACGTGACGGGTGGCAATACAAGGCACTTGCTTAACCGTATTAAAGAATTCAAATTCGACGAAATCATCAAACAAATGGTATACGCGAACAAGGTATACGTCGGCGCGAGTGCGGGCAGCCTGATCGCCACCCCCAACATCGGTGACCCGTACGATAAGGAAATATCGGGTTTGTGTTTAATCAACGCGTACATTACCGTCCATTGCGAAGAAGGTACGGAGGCAAAAACCGACCTGCCGTTGCCCCACATCCCGCTGACCGATAACCAAGCCGTGGAGGTACGCTGGGACGGGTATGAAATAATTGAGGGTTAAGCATTATGCGTTAGGAATTTATGGGTTAAGAATTAAGAATGAATAATTCGAAAGTAAAAGATAGGAATGATAACAATGGATATAATCCGTAATTACAACGATTTCGTGGAGGCCCTGCTGCGTGCGGGGTTTTCCATGAGCTACGGCAACGCGGAGGGGGTTTTCTGCCTCATGCCGTGGAATTGGAACGATACGCCGCCCTATGATACGCCCGTGCGCTACCATACGGGCGACCCCGACACCGACCCCTGGGCGTGGCGCATCCGCGTACTGACGGAACGCGACGATATCGCCTACGGCAAGCTGTTCTTTAAAAAGAGCGGGTACATCACGCGGGAATGGTATCCCTATTTCCTTGCGGCGCGGCGCGGGGGTATGGAATTCGCCGAGGCGTACGAAAGGGGAACGATTTCATACGCGGCGAAGCGGATATACGACGCGGTTTCGGCGCACGGCACCCTTCCCTTGCCCGCCATTAAAAAAATCGGCGGCTTCGCCCCGTCGGACAAATCCGCTTTCGATTCCGCTCTTACAGAATTACAAATGAAAATGTACCTGACCATCTGTGGGGAACACGAGGAAGTAAACTGGCCTTCGAACGTGCTATGTACAACGGAGCGTTTTTTTGGTATAGATGTATTCGAAAAAGCCGCGTCGATCCCTCCCGAACAAGCCGTTGAAAAAATCCGGGACCGGATATTGGCGCTTAACCTTTCCGCCGCAAAAAAAAGAATCAATAAGTTTATCCGAGGATGAGCATATGTGAAGCAATGGTACGCAAGCGTCAATTATGGACTGGAGGATGCTTGCGCAAAAATCATCGGGCACCACGGCGCGAAGGATATCAAAACCCTCGACAGCGCGTTGGTATTTTCATGCGAAAATGAAATAAATAATAAATGCGTTAATAATTTATTTTTAATCATGACAAATTATTTTTGCGAGGACATTACCGCCGCCGCGAAGCAATTATTCAGGAAACGCTTCAACTTCCCCAAGTTAAACGGGCGCAGCTTCCGCGTCGTGGTGATGGACTGCGGCAAATTATGCGCCATCCCTGCCAAGATTATGGACGAACTGGAAAAAATTATTTCTTACAAAGTTAACCTTTCCCCCAATCGCGCCAACCCCGACATTGAATTGTGGCTTAACCGCAGGAATGATTCCGCGGTTTTTTTCATGCTTCGGATGAAAAAACACGCCTCGTTTGATAAAACACTAAAAAAAGGCGAACTGCGTCCCGATATCGTAAACGTAATGTTACATGAAGCGACGCTTAATAAGGACTCCGTCGTGGTCGATTTATTCGGCGGTTGGGGAGCGATCGCCGCGGCGGTGGCCGAAAGCGGTAATTACAAGAAAATATATTCCGGCGACAATAACGACGCGTGCATAGCGCACCAAAAAAATAAATTAAAAAAGAATAAAAATTGTTTTATTAATCATTGGGACGGGCGCAAGACCCCATTGGGGGACAAGTCCGCCGACGCAATCATCACCGATCCCCCTTGGGGGGAGTTTGAAAATATTAATATAAATATATTTTATAATGAATTTATCAATGAAACCGCGCGTATTTTAAAACCGGACGGAAAACTCGTATTCCTAACCTCCGCGTTGGATGAAGCACAACAGGCGCTTGACGCGAACGGGTTTACCCATTCGTATATCCCAACAAAAATAAACGGCAAAAATACATATTTATTTACCGCGAAAAATAATTTATAATTATTTTTATGCATATCACTATTATCGCAAACGGGACAATTGAAAATTACGCGGCTACGCGCAAAAGAATAATCGGCTCCGATTATTTCATCGCTTGCGACGGCGGGCTGCGGCATTTCCCGTTGTTGGGTTTTACGCCCGATTGCATTATCGGTGATTTTGATTCCGCCCCGCCGGAGTTGCTTGCCGATTACCGCACACGGGGTGTTCCTGTTGTTTCCTTCCCTTCGGAAAAAGATGAAACGGATTTGGAACTCGCCGTAGCGCACGCGATTGCGCTTAGCCCCGGGGGCGAGGGGTTCGGCGGTTGCACTCCCTTGAAGGCGAAGTCGGTCGTCGCAACCGCCGAACCCCTCGCCCCCTGCTCGATCGTTATCGTAGGTGCGCTGGGCGGCCGCATTGACCATGCGCTGGCTAATTTGCATGTGTTGGCGCAATGCGGAAACATCCCCGCCGAAATATGGGATGAATCGACAAGTATTCGGCTAATAAAAAATCATATTAAATTATTTAAAAATAATTATAATACTTTATCCCTCATCCCCCTCACTTCCGATGTCACGGGCATCACTACAAAGGGTTTGTATTATCCCTTGCAAAACGGAACCCTCCGAGCGGGGGAAACCCGCGGGGTCAGTAATCAATTTACCAACGAAACTGCTGAAATATCCGTTAAAAACGGTTTATTGCTTGCTGTTTTGTGCAAAACAAATCCACAAGGGTCGTAATATTTAATATTAAAATATTAAATAACCCAAAAAAAGGAGTATACAAGTTCATGTTTTCTTCTCATATCTCCCCTTCCCATATCTCCCCCCAATCCCTCATCGAAGCCTACGGTTCACCCCTATACGTCTACGACGAACGCACCTTCCGTGAAAAATGCCGCGCGATGAAGGCTTTCTGCCCCTACCCACATTACACGGTCAATTACGCTATCAAAGCCAATTCCAACCTCACCCTGCTTAAAATCGCCCGCGAAGAGGGCCTGCGCACCGACGTAAGCAGCGTAGGCGAGGCGATAGCCGCGCTCGCCGCGGGCTTCGACCCCAAGGACATCTTTTTCATCGTAAACAACGCCGCCCCGGAAGAACTACGCTTCGCCATCGAAAAAGGCCTACCCGTAAGCGTAGACTCCCTTTCACAACTGGAAACATACGGACGGCTATACTTGGAAACCAGGGAGGAAGAAGGGTTGCAACGACCGACTTCGCCTTCAAGGGAGTGCAACCCTTCTTCCTCCCGGGGCATCAGGGGCATTGGGGGTATTGGAGGCATCGGTGATATTAGCAACATCTGCGTCCGCTTCAACACAGGCATAGGCGCGGGCCACCACCGTAAAGTAGTAACCGGCGGCGACGACACAAAATTCGGCGTATTACCCGCGGATATCCCAAAGGTTAAAAAATTATTAATGAAATACAACCTGCGCCTTTCGGGCATTAACCACCATATCGGCTCCCAATACGCGCAGGAACTATACCTCGTCGGCGCAAAGGCATTGATCGACATCGCCCGCAATTTCGACGGCTTGGACTTCCTCGACTTCGGCGGCGGCTTTTATATCCCCTACCACAAAATGGACGGAGAAAAGCCCTTCGACCTAAAACCCGTAGGCGAAGAACTGGCGCGTATGATGCGTGAATTTTCCATTGAATACGGCAAGCCCCTCACCTGCATGGTCGAACCGGGACGGTACATCGCCGCCGAATGTGGGGTACTGCTGGGTACGGTCACGTCCGTTAAACGAATCGGCGCGGCACGCTATGTAGGTTGCGATATCGGGTTTTCTGCGTTCGCGCGGCCTACGCTGTACGACGCGCACCACGATATCATGGTGTACCCTGCAGCGGCGGGTAAGGAAACGGTTACAACGACCGACATCGCCCTCAAGGGAGTGCAACCGCTTCCTTCCCCGCCGCGTCATAGCGGTACATCCAACTTGTACCCTAGTAGGGCACAAGTTACCCACCTCGTCGGCAACCAATGCGAAACAGGCGATTACGTCGCCAAAAACCGCCCGCTTCCGCCGCTTACCGAAGGTGATATCATCGCCGTGCAGGACGCGGGGGCGTACGGTTATTCCATGGCGTCGCAATACAACATGCGGCCGCGCCCTGCGGAGGTTTTGATTTGCGAGGACGGCACGGTTAAATTAATCCGCCGCCGTGACACCCACGAAGGAATGTTGGCGAACATGCAGGGCTTATGCTAATATCAGCGAAAATTCAAAACCATCAAACAATGGGAAGGGCGCGGATAAAATGAACGATCCCGTGCAAATCATCAAAACCCTCGAAGCCGCGGGCTTTCGCGCCGCGTTTTTACCCTACGGCGCAATCGAGCGGATTACAACGGTATACGAAGGCATGGCGGAAACCGCGCCTTCCTACGCGCAAAACGCCGCCAAGCATTTCCAAAAATTCCAACCGCCCGACATCTCTTTCACACCGCTGTCCTTTTTGGTCGTCGCTTGCCCCAGCCCGCCCGCCCGTTTAACGGTGCGCGTCGAAGGCAAGGATATAAGCATCCCCATACCCGCCATTTACATTGACAAGCCGTATATTGACAGTCACATGGAGGAATCGGTTGTTTCGGCAACGCAGGGGTACCAAACGGCGCACACAAAGGGCATTTCGCAGAAGTTGCTGACGGTGATGAGCGGACTGGGTACATACGGGCGCAACAATTTGTGCTATATAAAAGGTATCGGCAGCCATTGCCGCCTTGCGACCTTCTATACCGATGTTCCCTTCGACGGTGTTGTTCACGAACCGCTGACCTTCATGGCTTCCTGCTCTACCTGCACCGTATGCCGCAAACGCTGCCCCACCCGCGCCATCACCGACGCGCCCGTTATCGACGCGGAACTATGCATTAACCAATACACCTATCGCTTGGACCCCCTGCCCGCGCACATCCCCAAAACCGCTTTCAACGCGCTGATCGGCTGCTGTTTGTGCCAGGATAAATGCCCCGCCAACCCCCGACCCAAGGAGGACGAATGGCAAACCCTCCCCCTCGACGAAGCGGAAACACGGGCGTTCCTCGCGTACGAAGACCCCATGCCGCCGGAGCTGGAAGCGAAGCTGCGTGATTTCTTCAAGAACGACCACTTTTTATCCGTAGCGGGCAGGAACGCCGCTTGGGTGCTGGAAGCCCAGCAAATTCAATTTATAAAATAACCGTTTAATAAGGAGCGTCTCCATGCAAAACGAAAAAAACCAAGATTTATTACCCCTGCGCCACACCACGGCGCACGTACTCGCCCAAGCGGTAAAGCGTTTATACCCGACCGTTACGCTGGCCATCGGCCCGGCGATCGCGGACGGGTTTTATTATGACTTCGATACGGAAACGCCCTTCACCCCCGCCGACATTGAAAAAATCGAAAAGGAAATGAAAAAAATCATCAAGGAAAGCCTGCCGCTGGAAGCCTTTACGTTAAGCGGCGACGAAGCGCTTGCGTATGTGGACGGGCAAAAAGAACCGTACAAGCGGGAGCTTATCGAGGATTTGTTAAACCCGAAGGACCCCGCAAAAACCCCCGCGACGGAATTTTCCTTTTACAAGCAAGGCGAATTCGTGGACCTGTGCGCGGGGCCCCATTTGGATAAAACGGGGCGCATCAAAGCGTTTAAGCTCACAAGCGTAGCGGGCGCGTATTGGCGCGGGGACGAAAAACGCCAAATGCTTTCACGTATTTACGGCACGGCGTTCCCCACCCGCGAGGAACTGGACGCGCACCTCGAACGCATCGAAGAAGCGAAAAAGCGCGACCACCGCAAACTGGGGCGCGAAATGAAGTTGTTCGCTTTCATGGAGGACGCGCCGGGGATGCCGTTTTATCTGCCCAAGGGTTTAATTCTTAAGAACCGTCTAATCGAATATTGGCGCAAGATTCACAAAAAATATAACTATTTGGAAATCCAAACCCCGCAAATCATGATGTCCAAACTGTGGGACCGCAGCGGCCACACGGGCTATTACATGGACGGCATGTATTCGTCGCTAATCGACGAAACGACCTATTTTATCAAACCCATGAACTGCCCCGGCGGAATGTTGGCTTACGGCATCGACCTGCACAGCTATAAAGAATTCCCCTTGCGCGTGGCGGAATTGGGGCTTGTCCACCGCAATGAGCTTTCGGGGGCGCTCCACGGTTTAATGCGCCTGCGCCAATTCACCCAGGACGACGCGCATATTTATATGATGGAATCGCAACTAAAGGATGAAATAAAATCTGTCATCCGACTGTACGAAGATATTTACGCCGCTTTTGGCTTAAATGAATTTTACTTCGAGCTTTCCACCCGCCCGGAAAATTCCATCGGCTCCGACGAAGGCTGGGAAAAAGCGACGACGGCACTTAGGGAAGCTCTTGAAGAAATGGGGCGCCCCTACGAAATCAACGAAGGCGACGGTGCCTTCTACGGCCCCAAAATCGACTTCCAAATCCACGACAGTTTAGGGCGCAGTTGGCAATGCGGCACCATTCAATGCGACATGCAGTTGCCCGAACGCTTCGACCTCACCTACATCGGTGCCGACGGCGCGAAGCATCGCCCCGTAATGATCCACCGCACTTGCTTCGGTTCGCTGGACCGCTTCCTGGGCGTACTCACCGAGCATTGCGCGGGGTGGTTCCCCTTCTGGCTGACCCCTGTGCAGGCCATCGTCATCCCCATCGCCGAACGCCACCATTGTGCGGGTAAGGACGTACTGGCCCGTCTTGAAAGTGCCGGAATCCGCGCCGAATTAGACGACCGAAACGAAAAGATGGGCTTTAAAATACGCGAGGCTCAATTGCAAAAAATCCCCCGCATGTTGATAATCGGCGACAAGGAAGCGGAGGAAGGTACGGTTTCACTTAGGAGCCGCGAAAACGGGGATGAAGGTGCGCTGGTGTTGAAAGAATTAATTGAAAAGTGGAAGAACGAAGCGGATTTTTAAAAGGATAGGCTTGCCATCGGAAACATCGCCGTTGAGGCGCAACGCGCGGGTACGACTCAACAGCCGCGACCACGTTGAGGTGATGCAATGAAAGGTACGCTTAAAACGATTGCTTTCTTGGTCTTTATTGATCAAGGTATAAAAATCCTTATAGCGCTTACCGTCGGGGATAATATTATCGCCATAATTCCTGACAAATTATTTATCGAAATATATTTAAATGCCCATACGCAATACATTCCTATTGATAATTATACAAACCTTAACAGAGTAATATATATTGTTCATATGACAATAATCGCTATTCCCTTCATAATTCTTTACCGGTTTACGCGGTATTTTTATAATAAACACGAAGTTTGGGACGGTTATATTGTATTCATATTTTCTGCGTTGATATGCAGGATAATTGACACGATTGCCCGTGGAGGGGTTCTTGATTTTATATCCCTTCAATTTAGACAATCTTACCGGACAACAGCATATATTTTTGATTTTGCTGATATATATTTAGCCATATTCGCAATAATGTTCGTCATTCGCATAATTTTTATGATTACCGAAACCTATGAGAAAGAAAAGATAAATAAACAATCAAGCCATGGAATCGAAAAATGTACGCAGCAAAGAATACCAAATTTTGCAAATATAAAGAAATGGATTCGAACCGGATTGCCATATAAGAAGAATGATACCGTACAAAACAACCGTTTATTTATAGGCAGTGCCGTTTCAACAATATTCATATGCATTGTAATAACGTATTTTATCGTTGTAGATATTTCTAAGGAAAATAATGACAATTACATAAGAATCAACGGCATGAATGTCAGCACATCAATAACCGAACTCATTCTAAGTTACGATATGAATATCCATTCAAGCGTAGTGATATGGGAACCCTTAACAAACGCAGATATTGAACCTTTGAAATATATACCGGGGCTCCGGACGTTGTATCTAATGGGGCATACTATCAATAATATTGATGTTTTAGCTCATTTGACAGAATTGGAAGAATTATGGCTTACCGGAAACGACATTGCGGAAATTGATGTGTTAGTAAATTTACCTAAATTAAAAATACTGTATCTTGGGGGCAACCAAATAACTGACATAAGTCCACTAAAGAGATTAAAGGATTTAGAGGTTTTGGTTTTAATAAACAATAATATAACAGACGTCAGCAGTATAATGGGTTTAATCAATTTGCAAGATTTATGGTTAAACGGAAATCCGCTTTCTTATTATCAAATCAACGAGCTTAAAGCGGCATTGCCAAATGTAAATATACGATTTGATTCCTAACCATGACATATATAGAATTGAAGTAAAATAAAATTTCGGGGTTGAGTACGCTGGATAAATATTTTCTTAAGCTCTTTAATAGAAAGCCATTAGTTTAATGATGAAGCCTATGCAACTCCCCGAAACATTCCTTTCCCGTACGCGCGAGCAAATGCGTGCCGCGCACATAGCGGGGGAGGATTTTTCGGCGTTTCTTACCGCGTATGATGAGGAACCTTGGCGGGGGGTGCGAGTAAATCAGTTAAAGATAACCGACGAAAACGCGTATCTTTTCGTAATCGGGGATGATCATCCATACACCCCCATCCCATGGTGCAAGGAAGGCTTCGCCTACCGCGAACCCCTCCCCCTCGGCCAATCCCTTGCGTATCTCCAAGGGCTTTTTTACATACAGGAGCCGTCGGCGATGTCCCCCGCGTCACTACTGGACGCCAAGCCCGGCGAGCGTATACTCGACCTGTGCGCCGCACCCGGGGGTAAAACCACGCAAATCGCGGGAACGATGCAAGGGGAAGGCTTGTTCGTCGCCAACGACGCATCCCCCACCCGCGCGCAAGCCCTAGTGCGCAACATAGAACGCGCGGGTGTACGCAACGCAATCGTTTTGATGGAGCAGCCCCGTAAACTGGCTGAACGTTTTCCCGCGTTCTTCGACCGCGTTCTCGTAGACGCGCCCTGCTCCGGCGAAGGGATGTTCCGCCGTGACCCGGACGTGTTGAAGGCTTACACCGCAAACAAACCGGAAGCCTGCGCCGCCATCCAATCCGACATCCTGCGCTATGCCGCCGCAATGGTAAAACCCGGAGGACGGCTGGTCTATTCGACGTGTACCTTCAACACAATTGAAAACGAGGAAGTCATTGATAAATTTTTATCCTCGCATAATAATTTTTCGTTAATCAAAACAAAACGCCTTTGGCCGCATAAAGACATCGGCGAAGGGCACTTCATGGCGGTTTTGCAAAAAACACGGGATACGGCGGATGGAGGGTATATCCGAAGACGCAACCTGTGTGAAGCAAATGGGGACGCTGGAAAACATTACCCCCTACCCGTGGCAAACCTTGAAATTTTTTCCGATTTTTGCCGCGCTTACTTAACCAAGGAAGCCTTATCCGGTCACCCCGTTATGCACAACCATAACCTCTACCTCCAACCCGAACCGCTTACGTTAAACGGTTTGCGCGTTGCCCGCAGCGGTTGGCATGTCGGCGAAATTTCGAAGGAACGTTTCATTCCTTCACAGGCGTTGGCGATGGGATTACACATAACGGACGCCCGCTACGCCGTCGATTTGACCGAAGCGAACGCATGGCGGTATGTAAGAGGGGAATCCCTTGATTATAACAAAAACGACCTCCCCGATAAAAAACCGTGGGTATTCGTTTGCCATGACACGCACCCCCTCGGCTGGGCCCGCTTCGTACAGGGACGGTTAAAAAACCACCTGCCCGTCGGTTGGGTGCGCCCGTAGGCTTGTATATTTGGCATATTCCCCTTCCCCTTTACCATATATTTGATATAAACAGGTAAAGGGGATTTTTATGAGCGGTATAAACCATTCAATCAAACATTTAATCATTGGTGTGCTGATCGGCTTCGCCATCACGGCCATCGTATTCCTGGGGTACGCGATGCTGATTACGTACACGCAAATGAGCGAACGCAGCCTGCCCATGGTGGTGGCGATCACGACGCTTTTGTCCGTGCTGGTTGCGGGATTTGACGCGGCGCGGGGTGCGCATGTTAAGGGTTGGCTGTGGGGTATGGGAGCCGGATTCCTGTACATAGCGGTGTTGGCGATCATCATGATGGTGATGCTTCCCGACTTCGGCGTGGACGGGCGCACCGTTTTGGTTACGGTATTGGCTATCGTAGGCGGCGGACTTGGTGGTATACTGGGGATAAATGTAAGCAAATGACCACGAAGGAGCCTTGTTCATGAGCGTGTGGCAAGCGATTATATTGGGTATTGTGCAGGGGATAACGGAATTCCTGCCCGTAAGCTCTTCGGGGCATTTGGTAGTGTTGCAGCGGGTTTTCGGCATGGAGGAACCCGCGCTCACCTTCGATATCGTCGTGCATTTGGGGTCGCTCGTTTCGATCTTCGCCTTCTTTTGGAAGGATATATGGGCGTTAATCAAAAAGCCCTTTACCAAGATGACGGGTTTATTGATCGTCGCGACTATCCCCGTGGTGCTCGTCGGCTTCTTCGCGCGCGACATAGTCGAAAACCATCTGCGCAGTCCATGGATATTGGCGGTCGCGTTCACCGTTACGGGCATCCTCCTGATCGCCGCGGATTATTTTTCAAGCGGAAGCAGGAAAGGCGGGAGCACCGTACGCAAGCGTGTAGACCGTGACATCACTTTTACCGACGCGGCGATCATCGGTTGTATGCAGGCCTTGGCCCTGCCGCCGGGTATTTCCCGTTCGGGCGCGACGCTCGCGGGCGCGCTGGGCCGCGGGCTCAACCGCGAAACGGCTACACGCTTTATCTTCTTCATGGCCATCATCGCGATCGCGGGGGCCGGCGCGTTGGAAGCGAGCGAATGGATGCGCGGCAACGTTACGGTCGATTCCATCGGGGTTTTGCCGCTGGTGATCGGATTCTTGGCGTCCGCCGCGGTGGGTTATCTGGCCATCAGCCTTCTGCTCAAATTATTGAAGGCCGCGAAATTGCGGTACTTTTCGTTCTATGTATGGGCGTTGGCGGCGTTTATTTTGCTCGACATGCTATTCCTTAACCGATTCTTTTAAGAAGGGCGAGTCCATATGGCGCGGATGTACGATTTACGCCAGAAGGAAATCATCAATACAAAGGACGGCGTACGCTTCGGCTTCGTCAGCGATTTGGTCATCGACGTGGAGGAAGGAAAAATCAATGCGCTCATCGTCCCCGGCCCGGGGCGCGTGCTGGGCGTCTTCGGCCGCGACCAGGAATACCGCATCCCCTGGAAGGATATCACGAAGATCGGCGAGGATATCATCCTGGTGGATTGCGACAGCGATAAAACCCTGAAGGAAAGCGAAACATAACCGCCCGAAAATAAAAAAATCCCCCGAACAGGCTTTCCGATCGGGGGTTTATTTTTGGGAGGAGAAGGATTTGAACCTTCGAAGTCTGAGACAGCGGATTTACAGTCCGACCCCTTTGGCCACTTGGGTATCCTCCCGAAACGGAGGAAATCCTACCACATTTATTATGGTAATGCAAGCATCCGTTTATTCGTTCCTCAACGCTTCCAATTCCGCTTTGCGCGCGGTGATGATCTTCGTCTGCACTTCACCGGGGGCTTCGTCATAACGTTCGAACGTCATGGAGAAGGAGCCCCTGCCTTGGGTCATGGAGCGCAGGTCGATGGGGTACTTAAGCATTTCGTTGTGGGGGGCTTCGGCGGAAATGATTTGATACTTGCCTTCCTTTTCCATGCCGAGGATACGCCCGCGGCGTTTGTTCATGTCACCCATGATGTCACCGGTGTAGTTATCGGGGATGATGACGGCGATTTTCATAACGGGCTCCAGGATCGTGGGTTTGGCCTGCATGAAGCCGTCCTTAAACGCGATTTGCGCCGCCATCTTGAAAGCAAGCTCCGAAGAATCCACGGCATGGTACTTACCGTCGTAGAGGATAGCTTTGACGCCGACTACGGGGTAAGCGGCCACGGGGCCGGCTTTCACGCTTTCGGCGAGGCCCTTATCCACGGCGGGGAAGTATTGCTTAGGTACGTTGCCGCCGACGACGACTTCTTCGAATATATAAGCCTTTTCCAAATCGCCCGAGGGTTCGAAGCGCATGTCCACGATGCCGTATTGGCCGCCGCCGCCGGTTTGCTTGACGTATTTACCCTTAACATCCGATTTGCCCTTGATGGTCTCACGGTAAGGCACGAGGGGGGTGATAAGCTCGACTTCCAATTTATAACGCGATTTTAGGCGGTTGACCATAACGTCCAGTTGGCTGTCGCCGATGCCTGAAATGACGACCTGTTTGGTTTCGCGGTTGACCTCGAAGATGAGGGTCTTGTCTTCTTCCAGGAGCTTCGAGAACGCGCCGGAGATTTTATCCTCGTCGCCCTTCTTCGTGGTGATGACGGCCATGGACAGCATGGATTCGGGGTATTTGATGGGCGGTGCCTTTACGATATTCGTCTTTACGCAAAGGGTATCCTGGGTGGCGGTGTCGGCCAGCTTTGCGATCGCGCCGATGTCACCCGCGCGGAGCTCGGAGACCTCGATTTGGTCCTTGCCCCGCATTACATACAGGAAGCCCACTTTTTCGGGCTTTTCGCTGGCGGCGTTATACAACGGCGTGTCGCGCTTGATCGTACCGGAAAATACGCGGAATAAACTCAAACGGCCCACAAACGGGTCCGCGATCGTTTTGAACACGAATGCGCACAACGGCCCGCTTGCCGTACAGGAAATATCTACCGCTTCGCCCTTGTCATTAACGGTTTTAATTGTCTTCTTTAATTCGGCGGCGGAAGGGAGGATATTAACGAGGAAGTCCAGCAGGGGTGCGGCGCCTACGCCCGTTGTAGCCACACCGCACAACACGGGGGTAAGGCTGTCGGCGGCGATACCCGCTTTTAAGCCGTTCAGCATTTCCTCGGGGGTGAGGGCTTCGTCGCCGAAGAATTTTTCCATCAGCTCTTCGTCGGATTCGGCGATAATTTCGACGAGCATTGCGTGGTATTCTTCATATACATCAGCCATATCGGCTGGCACATCGCAGGGCGCGGTTGTGTTGCCGCTTAACTTGTACGCCTTGCCCGTAAGGTTGTCCACATAACCCGCGAGCTTGCCGCCTTCCTTGAAGGGGAGCATAAGCGGCACGATGGAATTACCCAATTGCGCGCGCATTTCACCGATAACGCGGTAGAAGTCCGCGTGTTCGTCATCCATGCCGTTTACGAACATGATGCGGGGCATACCCTGGGTCTTTTCGCAGGCGATTTCGGTCCCGACCTCGATACCGGCCTTTGCGTTCGCGAAGATGAGCGCGGCGTCGGAGGCGGCAAGGGCTTCGGATACCGCCCCGGCGAAGTCGAAATAACCGGGCGTATCGATGAAGTTGATCTTATTATCCAACCATTCTATGGGGATCATGGACGCGCTGACGGAGCCTCTGCGCCTCTTTTCTTCTTCATCGTAGTCGGATACGGTGTTGCCGTCCTCCACGCGGCCCATACGGCTGGTCACCTTGGTGAGGTGGAGCGCGGCTTCCATCAGGCTTGTCTTACCGCATCCGCTGTGACCCAGCACCGCCACGTTGCGGATTTCGTTCGCCGAATAAACTTTCATATACAACCTCCGGTATGAAACCCCTTAGCGAAAGCGTAGGATTTCGTTTAGTTTTTGTTGAATCGTTTGTGTATTTTGCCTAAAGGGCATTATAAAGGGAATAAGTGGGATGTGTCTATATGCATCTTACGGGGATCATGAATTTATTTTTCGATAACATCGTACGCGGTTTTTTTACCATGCGATTTTATGATCATAACCCGCGCGAAATTATATAGCGCATTTCGGCGGATAATCCGTTATAATGCGGCGAAAATAAAAAAAAGGGACTGATTAAAATGATGAAGCACATCCCCAACGCGTTGTCCATCGCGCGTATCCTGTTGGCATTGGCGCTTTTGCCCATTACCTACTTCACCGAAAGCGGAGCCTTGGGCTTGGCTTTTATGATCGTCTACATATCGGCGGGCCTTACCGATATGGTTGACGGAAGGATCGCCCGCAAATTCGGCTGGACCTCCAAGATCGGCGCCAACCTCGACGGCAGCGCGGATTATTTCTTTATCGCGGTGGCCTTGGTCACGATCGTCCCCGCGCTCGATTTCAACCTCCTTTCGTACGGGATCATCATCGGCTTCGTCGCGCTTAAGGTCTTCGGCATGATCGTGGGGTACCTGCACTACGGCCAATTGATGATGATGCATACCCGCTTGTCGAAGTTCGGCGCGTTCGCGGCGTTTTTGTTCCCGATCGTCTATGTGCTGATCGACCATTTCGCGGCGGCGGGCGTAAACGAAAATACGGTCTTTATCTTCCTGGGCGCGTACGTTTATACCTTTTTGCTGGAGGAAATCGCGATCAACGTCACCATGCCCTACCCCAAGCGCGATATCAGCGGGATATTCGAGGCGCTGCGGTTAAGGAAGGAAGATAAGGAACGCAAGGAAAAGGACGCGAAGTAAAATCCCCCGTTTGCGTACCATTGGAAGAATATGTTATACTTCCCGCCACACCATTAACCGAAAGCTGGTTATCACATGCACGATTTCGAACCCAAGACACCGCGTGACGTTATCGCTCTTGCCACGGAAGGCGCGCCCGACCCGCCCCCCGACATAAAAAGGGAGCTTATCGCGGAGGCGTTGAGCTGGGCAAAGGTGATCGTATTCGCGGTGGCCTTCGCGCTGGCGATCAACTTCTTCGTGATCGTAAACGCGTCTGTCCCCACCGGCAGTATGGAAAGCACGATCCGCGTCAACGACCGCATCATCGCGTTTCGTCTGTCGTATATGTTTAATGACCCGGAGCGTTATGACATCATCGTCTTCCGTGCGCCCGACGACGGCGTCAAGAACGTGAAGCGCATCATCGCCCTGCCCGGCGAACGGGTGAGCTTGGCGGACGGCATCGTGTACATCAACGGCGTCGCGCTCGAACGCGACGATTTTATTACGCCCGGGCCCTTCGGTTACCTCGGCCCCAATTTCGCGGAGCATGTCGTACCGGACGGGCATTTCTTCGTTATGGGTGACAGCCGCGGTAATTCGCGCGATTCACGCGATTGGGCGAACCCTTTCGTGGAGCAAAACCGTATATTGGGCAAGGTGATATTCCGTTACTTCCCGGGGTTTAGGAACCTAACCAACAGTTAATAATTAAGGGACGGAGTCCCATAAGGAGAGGTACGCAATGGCAAAAGCGACGAAAGACATGATTATCGCGGATATCTTAAAATTAGGGGAAGACCTCGCACCGATCTTCATGCGCGCGGGCTTGCGCTGCGCGGGATGCCCTTCGGCCCAGCGCGAAACGCTGGAAGACGCGGGCGTGGGCCACGGCGTGGACGTGGACGCGCTGATAAACGAAATCAACGCCCATTTGGAGGCGCAAGGGGCATAAAAACGCATGTATAGGATCATTGCCCTACTTATCGGCTACGCCTTCGGGTGTTTGCAGAACGGTTACTATTTGTCCAAAAAAACCGCGGGCATCGACATACGCGACTACGGCTCGGGTGGCGCGGGTATGACCAACGTTACGCGCATACTGGGCACAAAACTCGGCGCGATTGTGCTGGCCGCCGACATGGCGAAAGCGGCGGCGGCTTTTCTGCTGGCCTCATGGATATTCAATGGGGCTTTATTTGGTTGGCAGGGGGATTTGCATCCCGGCTTGTACGCGGGCTTGGGGGTCGTGCTGGGGCATGACTTCCCTTTTTATATGCGCTTCCGCGGCGGGAAGGGCGTAGCCTCCACGCTGGGCCTTATTCTTATGTTGGATTGGCGGATTGCGCTGATTGTTTACGCCGTCATCCTCGCCATTGCGTTGATTATCAAGTACATTTCCGTAGCTTCACTCCTTATGTCGCTGCTGATCCCCGCGTTACTCGCCGTTTTCGGGCACGGTTGGGAAGTTATAACCGTCACTTCCTTCCTGGGCGCGTTGGCGTGGTTTATGCACCGGGGTAATATTTCCCGATTGATTAAAGGCACGGAGAGTAAGTTTTCCTTTTCCGGCGGTAAGCGTATGCCCGCTTCCAAAACCGTTTTTCCGCCACCCTTAACCCTCGATGACGAACTCCCAACCCCAAACTCCGGTAAATCATTGGAAATCGAAGCTAACGGGCAAATCTACGCCCGCATCCCCATCCGCACCCACGTCATTACCCAAGACGACGACGCGGCGGATGTTTTTATCCCTTACCTCGCACCCCACGTACGCGAAGGCGACATCGTCTTTATTTCCGAACGCGCGGTAGCCTGCACACAATCCCGCGCTATCCCCATGCGTGACATCAAACCCCGCCGCTTGGCGGTTTTCCTCTCCCGTTATGTACAAAAAACACCCCACGGAATCGGCCTCGGCATCCCCGAAACCATGGAGATGGCCCTGCGTGAATGTGGGGTTATTTGCATCCTTTTTGCGGCGTTTGTATCCGCTGTCGGCAAGCTGTTCGGCAGCAAGGGCTGGTTCTACCGTGTTGCGGGGCCCAAAGCGCGGGGTATTGACGGCCCTTGCGATAATACCCTCCCCCCATATAACGAATACGTCGTTCTTGCACCCGACAAACCCGTGCGGGTTACGCAAACCATCGCCGAAAGTATTTGCGTACACGTCGCTATCGTGGATGCCAACGATTTGGGCGTAAACCTGTTGGGCGCGTCCGACCCTAAACTGCGCGAATCATTTCTTGCGGCGGTATTGCGCGACAACCCTTTGGGACAGTCGTCGGAACAAACGCCGTGCGGGATTATACGGGTGTCGCCGCAGGGTGCGGGGGAAGGTTCCAACGCCGCGCTTAACGAAATCGGGTGATGATCGGCTCCGTTCGCGTAGTGCTTGCGTAGGTTGCAAGCACCCTACGCCAAGCACGTAACGCTCGCGTTCGCCGCTAATCATCCGATTTCGTAGGCGCGGTTTATGGAACTTCCCCCGCACTCTGCGGACGCGCAACATAAAAATTCAACCAATCCGGAATTGTAAATATTTAAGCATTCATGAATGCAAGTATTATTTATTAGAGGAAAAATCATGAAAAAAATCAAACCCTCGAATGAAAATGAGATGGTTTATGAGTTTCTTAAAATGGAATTCGATTCCGACCGATTCAAAAAACAAATAGAAACCGTATTGGAAAAAATGTGTATCACTAAGGATATTATTACGAATGGCAATATCATGTGTGAAAAAGAAAATA
The DNA here is from genome assembly GCA_009780585.1 of Defluviitaleaceae bacterium. Taxonomy (GTDB): domain Bacteria; phylum Bacillota; class Clostridia; order Lachnospirales; family WQUN01; genus WQRX01. The sequence continues at coordinate 33,537 of WQZS01000014.1, forward strand.
CCTTAAGAATAAAAATATTAAAACGCTTCAGAGGGTACAAAGACGAAGAACTGTTTGAAAACTTCCCGACAAATGTTGAATGGATATGGACTGAATTTGAAAGGGAAGACCTTCCGAAAATCATATATATAGAATACAGCTATTGGAATGAACTTTCCAATTATACGGGTTCGCCCCTCGAAGCGGCTAAGACGATTTTATCCGGGAAAACCATTTATGATGTACCGAACGACAGCGCGATTGAGGGCGCGAAAAAACTAAGGGAAGGGCATAAATTCCCTCCAATGATATTTTTAATGGATGAAAGCGAAAAACGTTATTTAATCCTCGAAGGGCATGGCAGGATGACCGCATACGGGCTTGCATCCGATTTATTTCAAAATGTATCGGTTCTGCTTGGGTATTGCGATAGTGAAGAATTGGGTAAATGGTACGGTGAAATGCCGAAGCGCCCAAAATAAAGAGGTGGTTTATGGTTACGCAATATCTTGATGGAATAAAAATAAATTTAAAAAGTCCGTTTAATTTAGATTTTATTAATAATTATGGTCATGTTTTTAAAGTGTTTGACACACAATCTTCGGGAAATTTATGTTTCGGTGTGGAAAAAGCAGGAAAGCGATATTTTCTTAAATTCGCGGGCGCGGACACATTGGACTATTCCGACACACTCGTTATCGAAGATGCAATAACAAGACTTAAATTTACGGTACCAAAATATAAGGATTTATATCACCCGTTGTTGATTAATCAAATAGACGCAGACGAAATCGGCGGTGGGTTCATAACCGTTTTTGATTGGTTTGATGGGGAAAGCTGCGGTTATCCTCAAAAAGAAGCGTGTAAAAGGTTTATGGCGCTTCCGGACAAAGAAAAACTGCGCGTATATGACGGTATACTTGAATTCCATGCTCACGTAGCCGAACGCGGTTATGTGGCGATAGATTTTAACGACCAGGCTACATTATATAATTTTACCAACGGAAATTTCGCCATTTGTGATATCGATTTTTATGCAAAACAATGTTATATGTGCCACATGGGTGCGGTGTGGGGCGATCCTTCGCTTAAATCGCCCGAAGAAAACAGAATCGGCGGCGTAATTGATGAAATAAGTAATGTTTATGCAATGGGAGCTACAGCGTTCGTATTTTTCGCAGAAGACGATAAAAATTCACGTACAAAGTGGTCTTTAAGTACCTATTCATATGAAGTCGCAAAAAAATCCGTTAGCGAACAGCGAAGTCAAAGACAACAATCAATCCGCAACTATATAAACGAGTGGAATAATGCGAAAAGCTGCCGATAATAAACATTAATCGCAGGAGGAAAAGAATGAACAGAATTGATATAGTGAGGGAAGCTATTACCGATTTGTTGTTTGAAAGAATAAACATAAGGAACAGGTTAATCACGCATACTCATTTAACCGGCGTTGCCTTGCTGTGTGGGTTGATAGCTAAAAAAAGAGGAGCAAACATAGAACTGGCGGTAATGACAGGATTACTGCATGATTTATACAGCTTTATTACTGAAGGCGTTCAACCCCTTGAAGATAAGATTGCGAAGTCAAATAAAGATGCAGATGTAGCCCGCGAAATTTTAGACAGGCTCAATATTACAACAACCGATGAAACCGTTATTATTTGCAATGCTGTATGCTATAGAGGCACAGGCGAGTATTCGGAATTAGGTCAAATTTTACTTGATGCAAATTTACTCCAACACGCCTATCACAACCCGCTTTTACCAATAAAGTATGGAGAAACAAGGGTTGTTGAACTGCTGGTTGAATTTGGAATCAGCAACACAGAGTAGGCACTATTTTCGTTACACAATATCACGCTATCCCCTGTCTTGCGGGCAGCAGTACGGGGAAGGTTCCATAAGCCGCGTCTACGAAATCGGGTGATTAGCGGCGAACGGCGGGCTTATGTGCTTGGCGTCGGGTGCTTGCAACCGACGCAAGCACTTGCCCGACGGAGCCGATCATCACCCGATTTCGTTCAACGCGGCGTTGGAATCTTCCCCGTACGGGGCTCTTCCCCGTACGGAGCGTGAACACGGACATTTGAAACGATCATACGGGGTTTAAATCATGTTTAACAGGAGCATCTTATGTGCGGTTTTTGCGGCTTCACAGGAAACGAATACAACGACGACGATAACACAGTCATCCGAAAAATGGCGGAGCGCGTATCCCATCGCGGGCCCGACGGCGAAGGGTATTACGTGGACGGGGATATATCCCTGGGCTTCCGCCGCCTCTCCTTTTTTGATTTAAAGCGCGGCGCACAGCCCATGCGTTCTTCGGACGGCGTATATTCGCTGGTGTTTAACGGTGAAATCTATAACTTCATCGAGCTGCGGGCGGAGCTTGCGGTCAAGGGCCATGTCTTCGAAACCACAGCCGATACCGAGGTTCTCTTGCACATGTACGAAGAATACGGCGGAGGGATGCTCGACCGCTTGCGCGGAATGTTCGCTTTTGTCATTTATCATCACGCGTCGGGGGAGCTCTTCGCGGCGCGGGACTTCTTCGGGATCAAGCCCTTTTATTACGGCGTGTTCGGCGGGCAGTTATTGTTCGCTTCGGAGATAAAATCGTTTTTGGAATACCCCGCCTTCGTGCGCGAGCTCAACCCCCTTGCGCTGGAGGCGTATCTGTCCTTCCAGTATTCCGCGTTGGACGAAACGTTCTTCAAAGGCGTTTACAAGCTCCCTCCCGCGCATTTTATGCGGTACAAGGGCGGCGAACTCACGCTCACGCGTTATTGGCAGGCGCGGTTTAACCCCGTGGAAAGCTACAAGGGCAAACGCGGACTTAACGACATCGTCGAGCAAATCGACGCGGCGGTGAAGGATTCCGTCGGCTACCACCAACGCGCGGACGTGGAGCTGGGGACGTTCCTTTCCGGCGGATGGGATTCGAGTTATATCACGGCGGTGTCCAAGGTTGAAAAGTCTTTTTCCGTAGGCTTCGAATACGAAGGCTTTTCGGAAATCGAAAGCGCGAAATCGTTGGCGAAGGCTAAAGGTATCGAAAATATTTCGAAAAACATCACGACAACCGAATTTTGGGATGCGCTCCCGGCCATCCAATACCATATGGACGAACCCCTGGCGGACCCCGCGGCTATCGGGCTGTACTTCGTGTGCCGCATGGCCGGCGGCTATGTAAAGGGCGCGCTGACGGGCGAAGGCGCGGACGAGTTGTTCGGCGGGTACGAGCATTACCACCGTATGTACAACCTCAGCTTCACGAAGGTAATACCCCTTGCGCTGCGCCGCTTGATCGGCAAGTGGGCGGGTAAAATCCCCTTCGAATTTAAGGGTAAGCGGTTTTTGCAATCGGCGGGCAAACCGCCGGAGGAACGTTATATCGGTAATTTCCATACGTTCACCGACGAGGACCGCGCGGAAATCTTGCAACCCGAAATGCTGCACAATCTGCGTACCATTGATATTACGCGTCCCTACTACGACCAAGCCCGCGAAATGGGCTACGACGATATCACCAAGATGCAATACCTTGACCTGCACCTGTGGATGGTGGGCGATATCTTGTTGAAAGCGGATAAGATGTCCATGGCCAATTCTTTTGAAATCCGCGTACCGTTTTTGGACCGCGAGGTGTTTTCCGTTGCCGCGTCCATCCCCACGCGCTACCGCGTCAACCGTAAGGGCGCGAAATACGCCCTGCGCCAAGCGGCGTTGCGCAACTTCCCCGACGGTAAAGGCAAAATGCGCCGCGGCTTCCCCGTACCCACGCGGTTGTGGCTGCGCGAGGAAAAATATTACGCGGTCGTACGCGAGGCGTTTGAAAAGGAATTCGTCGGGCGTATCTTCCGAAGGGACAAGCTCTTGCAATTACTAGACAGGCACAAATTAGGCAAGGCGGACCATTCCCGCATGATTTGGACGATATATATGTTTATTTTGTGGCACGAACGCTTTTTTTAGTATATAATGACGGGCGAAAGGAGAATTCCGGATGCCCTCCCCCATGCTCTTTGTAACAATCGTCAATTATTTACTCATCGCGTACGTAATCTTTGTGCAACGCCGCAATACCGCCGCCACATGGGCTTGGATCGTGGCTATGGCGTTCCTTCCCATATTCGGATTTATTTTGTACCTCATGGGCGGGCAGGATATCCGCAAGCAACGCGTCTTTTTACAAAAATATAACGACGACTCCCTGATGCACCGCGTATACCGTGAAATGGGGTTGGGCGCGGACGAAGGCGATACCACCCACGACAACCGAATTACCCTGTTTTATGACGGTAAAACGAAGTTTGACGCGCTGCTGGAGGACATTGCCAAGGCGCGCGAATATATCTACATACAATATTATATCTTCCGCGGGGACGAAATCGGCCGTCGGTTGGTGCGCAAGCTGGCCGAACGCGCCATGGACGGGCTGGACGTACGCCTGCTGGTGGACGGTACGGGCTGTTATTTTACGGCGAAGGATACGTTTAAGCCCCTAACCAACGCGCGGGGCAAGCTGGGGCTGTTCTTGCCCCCTTTTTTAATGCGACTCAACTACCGCAACCACAGGAAATTGGCGGTCATCGACGGGGAAATCGCCTATCTCGGCGGTTCGAACATCGGTAAGGAATACCTCGGCATGTCGGAACGCTTCGGCTTTTGGCGCGATTCGCACATGCGGCTGACGGGCGGCGCGGTCAATCCGCTTATCCTGCGTTTTATCATGGACTGGAACTTCAGCGTAAAAAATAAATCGGACAAGCTGGATGTGCATCCCCGTTTGTTTAAAGCACCCGCCGTTTCGGATACGGTCGGGGGATCGAGCATCCAAATCCTGTCTTCGGGGCCGGACACGACCGACCCGCATGTACTCCACGGCTTTTGCACCATGATTATGAACGCGAAAAAATCCATTTACATCCAAACGCCTTACTTCGTACCCGACGACGCGTTGTTTACGTGCCTTCGCATCGCCGCGCTCCGCGGGGTGGACGTACGCATCATGTACCCCGGCAAGCCCGACCACCCCTTCGTGTATTGGGCCAGCTCCAGCTACATGGGCGAATTGATGTGCGCGGGCGTACGGGGCTACGAATACACCGAGGGCTTCATCCATTGCAAGACCGTAATGGTCGATTCGGAAATCTGCGCCATCGGCACGGCGAACATGGACGTGCGCAGTTTTAAGATAAATTTCGAGACCCATGCATTTATCGCCGATGTTTGGGCAACGATCGAATTGGAGAAATCGTTCCTCACCGACATGAAGGACTGCCGTGAACTGACGTTGGAGGCGTATAACAAACGCCGGCGTATGATAAAGGTAAAGGAATCGATATCACGGTTATTTTCACCGCTTTTATAAACGAAAGGGGAATATTACGTAAAATGAAGTTAATTTATATCGCGGACGATGATTTGCACATACGGGAGGCGTTGAAGGCTTTTTTGGAAAACGCCGGATACACCGTTGAAGCGTTTGAAAGCGGGGATTTATTGCTGGCTGCCTTTGGGGACAAGGCTGCGGATTTGGTCGTGTTGGACGTGATGATGCCAGGGTCGAACGGCTTCGCCGTGTGTAAGGAGCTTCGGCGCGTAAGCCATGTGCCGATCTTTATGCTGACGGCACGCGACAGCGATTTGGATTACCAAACGGGGCTTGATTTGGGCGCGGACGATTTCTTTACCAAGCCCGTGAGCCCGATGACGTTTGTCATGCGGGTTAAGGCTTTGTTCCGGCGGATCGCTTACGAGCGGGGCGACGTTGTTTAACCGTTTAAGGCGTAATTTGCGGGGCAGTATCCTTACTGCCTTTTCTTTGTTGCTGTTTTTATCGTTCGCCTTGGTGTTCGTCATCTTTAACGTAGCGGTCAGACAATACATCCGCCACCACGCCGTTACGGAATTGTCCGAAACGCAGGAGCTGTACGATTATTTCGGCGGGTTTACCATGATCGTGCGTTCGGGGTTGTTCGGACAGCGTATCAATCATTTTTACTTTAGCGATAGGTTCGAATTGGTTTACGGCTACGCCGCCCCCACTACCGACACGATCGCGGGGGCGTTGCGCGAACGGGACCTGCCCCCTTCGCAAATCAATAATTTACGCTTGCCCACGGACGGCGGCACCTTTTACATAACCACGCAGCCCGTCAACGTTTTCGGCGAAGGCTGGCACGCTGTTTTTTATGTTGACATAACCGATATTTCGCGCTTTTCCAACCAGGTCAATATGCTATTGTTGCTGGTGGTGATGGTGATATGGTCGATGGCGATGATCATCGCAACCTTCCTTTCGAGTTCGCTCGCGCATCCGCTCTTTGTGCTTAACAATTTCGCGCGGCAAATCGGGCGGGGTGACTTCACGCAGAACGCGGAGTCCTTTAATAACGAGGAATTCGAAACGCTTAACCAAAGCCTAAACAACACCGCCAAGCAATTGGCCAAATACGACAACGACCAAAAGACCTTCTTCCAAAACGTTTCCCACGAATTACGCACGCCGCTCATGTCCATTAAGAGTTATGCCGAGGGCATAAAGTACGGCATCATGGACGCGCAAAAGGCCAGCGATACGATACTTGAAGCCACCAACCGCCTTACGGGTATGGTGGGCGAAATTCTGTACGTTTCGCGTATCGATAACATAACGACGCCCAACGAAGAGGACGTCGATTTGCGTGAGCTGATCGCCGAACGCATCCGCATCCACGAAAACCCGACGCAAAAGATAAAAATCAACCTAAACCACGATACCGAACCCGTGACTATCCCCTGCATCAAAGCCTATATCGAACGCGCGATCGACAACTTGATTTCAAACGCCTTGCGTTACGCGCGGACGGAAATCCACATCGAATGTTACGGCATCGGCCCCAAGGCCGTTATCCGCGTGATGGACGACGGCCCCGGCTTTGAGCCGGGCGCGCTGCCCCATGTATTCGAACGGTTTTACCGCGGCAAGAGCGGTTTGACGGGTATCGGTTTGTCCATCGTAAAATCCATCGTCGAGCAGCACAACGGCACGGCATCGGCCGAAAACAATAAAAACGACGGCGCGGTATTGACCATTACGATACCGCGCAACCGCTAGAAAGCGAGGCAACCGATCATGCCCATCCTCTTCCCCCCCAATGAATTCATCAAAGTCAAGGAATTACTCGTTTTGTACCGCTGCGCCCTTAGGAATATGGAGACGCGCATGGACATCCTGCTGGAGGACTTTGACAATTTGCAAAACCACAACCCCATCGAACATATCAAACGCCGCTTAAAATCCTACGAGAGCATCGCGCAGAAGCTGCACCGCTTGGGGCATCCCATCACAAGCGATTCAGCCCGCAAAAACCTGACCGACATCGCGGGTTTGCGGTGTATCTGCTCCTACGCGAAGGACATCACGTACATCGCGGACGTATTCAAGAACCAACCCGACATGAAGGTCATCAGCGAAAAGAACTACGTCACCAAGCCCAAGCCCTCGGGCTACCGCAGCCACCACATTATATTGGAAGTGCCGATCTACCTCACCGACACCGTACACCGTTTGCCCGTGGAGATCCAAATCCGCACGCAAGCCATGGACTTTTGGGCGTCGCTGGAGCATAAAATCCGTTACAAGTATAAAACGGGAATGCCCCCGCACCTGGCCGAAGGCTTGCGTGAATGTGCCGCGCAAATTTCCGACCTGGACGAACGGATGTATAAGATACAGGAGCTCATTGATATCGCGTATTAATACTTTATATTTAAGCGAAGGGGATGAAACCATGGTATACAAAATCCACATGGGACCCGCAAAGTGCGCGGTCGATTTGGGTGACGGCAGCGAACGCGGCGAATACGTGAACCAGGACTATATCTTACACACCTTAGGGCGGCCGCACCGCGCCATTAATCTGATGTATTGCTATTACCCCCTCGACGAAGGCTGGCCCGCGCGCGCAAGCACCCTCCCCACCAAGGGCGAGGTGTCCTATCAATGGGATTACGCGTACGACGACTACTTCCCCTATGGCGGCGGGTTGGAAGGCAATACGCTGGGCGAGCCCTTTACTTGTATGCGCGACATCCGCCAACACGGGCAGGACGTTATCCTTACGCTGACGGTGGACTGCGGCGTTTCGGACGAACAGCTAAAACGCATCGCGGAAGATTTGCGCCTGTTCGGAAGATTGCAATTACGCATCAACCACGAAGCCACGGGCAGTTGGTTCGCGTTCAGCAAGCGGTATTCCTACCAAGAGGTGGCGGACTTTTACGTGCGCTTCCATAAGATAATCAAACAAATCGCGCCCAACATACAAACGATCCTTTGCATCGGCGGCGCGCACACCTTACCCGACGGTAAAATGAAATACGAGGACGAATTCGCCGAGGCGATACGCGTCGCGGACATATGGTCGGCGGACGCGTACCTGTCCCTGCATTGGGGTTGGCCCTACGATGTAGCCGAACCCGGCGGAAACAGCCACAAGCGCGAGCTTAACGAAAAAACCATCCGCGAATTGAACGCGGAATTCGCGCGCTTTATGGAACGCGGGGAACATAAGAAGCGTCCTTTCTTGTTATCCGAAACCAATGCCGATGGCGACGTCAACGGCCCATACGAGCAAGCCGAGCAGGTAAAGGACTTCTATGACCGCATCCCCGCCGAGCTGCCTAACCTTACCGGAATCACGATGTACCAGTTCCGCGACCGCGGGCGGTTGGGGCTGGAAATCGAGGACCCCAACAACCATCACGCGGGTATCCCGCAACCGCTGTTGGAAACATATAAAGAAATCATTGCGCAGCCCTACTTCTCCCCCGAGCTCACGAAGTGCGGCGAAGCGCAATTACCCCTCCCTCTCCGCTTACGCTGGGGCGGCAGCGAGGACGCCGAGGGCTTAGCCATCCCCATAACATTCGAAGCCAACCCGGTTTTTTGTGAAATCCTTTTTGAAAATAACTTAAAGGATTTATCCTTTATGGTGAAAATCAACGGTCAATGGTTCTACAAAAAGCCCGGGGTAACTACCGTTGATTTGATGTCCGCGTTTTATAAAAAACCGCCCCCGTGCGGGGGTGAATCCCCGACGGGAACGGTTATAGATGTCCTGTTATTCGCCACGCCCCCCGAGGGTGTGAATGACCCCGCCCAAGGAGACGATTGGGACGTAAATCATTATACGCAAATCGAAACGCTTCCAACGTTCCGCATAAGGTACAAGCCTACGCTGTAACGCTCCGCTTCGGCGGTTCAAAGGGCTGCTGCCAGTCGGTTATCACGGGATATTCGACGGGTGCGGCCCATTTTATTGCGTTGGTGATGATGCGCTGCACCTCGGGCATGTAATAAATCGGGAAGGTTTCGTGGCCGGGGGAGAAGAAGAAGATCCTTCCCGCGCCGCGCTTGAAGGTACAGCCGCTGCGGAATACCTCGCCCCCCTCGTACCAACTGATGAACAGCAGCTCGTCGGGCGCGGGAATACAAAAATGCTCGCCGTACATTTCGGAGTTGGGGACGTCGAAATATTCGGGTACGCCTGCCGTAATGGGATGGTTATGTTCGATTTTCCATACGCGCTCGCGCTCGCCTACGTCGCGCCAGCGCAGTTTCCAAGGCTCCGCGCCCACCAGGCGTTGGAAGATTTTGCTGGCATGTGCCGAATGGAGCAGTATCAAGCCCATCCCCTTGATAACCCGCTGGCGTATACGCTCCACGATGCCGTCCTCTACCTTATGGTGGTAGCTGTGCGCCCAATACACCAATACGTCGGTATCGTTAAGCAACTCTTCCGTTAACCCATGCTCAGGCTGGGGCTGCAGCGCGACGCGCACCTCGCCGAACATTCCGCTTGCCTTTATAAAGTCTGCGATGGCGGTGTATATCCCTTGCGGATACGGACCGATGGCACCCTCGGCTTCGTCCCAAACGGTTACGTTGATTTTTTGATTCATGGCTGCCGCTCCTTTAATAAAAAGATACGGCGATTATATCATATCATCCGCAGGTATTGCTCGCGGGTAAGGGCAAATTTCATCCGTTCCCGCAGCTTGCCGTCCAGGAATAACGCCTTCGGGTTCGCTTCTTCTTCGATAAAACCCGCTTTCGCCATGACCCTTTGCGTGGGGATGTTTTCCTTGAAGCAACCCGTGATTACGCGTTCGCAATTATCCTCTAAAAAAGCGAACGCCAAGACCCGCTTCACCGCTTCGGTCATGTAGCCCTTATTTTGGTATTCAGGCATGATGAACCACCCCATGGGGTCGGCGGTTTTGCCTCCCATTGCTGTTACTTCGTAACCTGTTTTTATTATTCCGCAATCCGTTTTATTTAATTTGCAATCTGTTTCATTTATTTTATAACCCGGTATGATTATTTCATAACCACATGCTCCAATAATTTTATCGCACCCTTTCAACGTCATGGCGAAGCGGCGTGCCGTCCCCGCCGCGTTTACGGCGATGGCGTTGCGCAGGCTTTCATGCGATTCCTCAAGGGAGCGGGTGACGATATCCCATAAATAATACATATTTTCCGCGTCGGACATCATGCGGTGGTACTCCGGCAAGTCAGCCTCCCGATAACCGCGCAGGATAAGCCGTTCGGTTTCCAGCGGCTTCACAGCGGCTTCCTCGCAAACAGCCGGTTAAACGCGTGCCCGTTCTCCGGGCGCTTTTCGTCAATAAATTCCGTAAAATCCTCCACCCGCCAATCGTGGTAGTACATCAGGAGCTCACCCGATCGCCAGGGATATGACGGTATCCCGATATCGGGTACGGGTGCGGTGAAGGGCTTGGCCACACCCACCGTAAAGGCGTTGAGCCCGCCCGCGTTCGTGTGCTTGCGGTAGTCTTCGATGATTTCGTCGCGCAGCTCGGGCTTGATGAAATGGAACACGCCGCGGGAATAAATGATGTCGTACTTACAGTCCAGCCTGTAATCAAATATATCCGACCGAAAGGCGTTGACGGGGACGCGTGCCTTTTCCGCCAGCCTCTTTGTCTTTTCGATGCCGTTAACGGAAAGGTCGGTCGCGCTCACCTCATACCCGCACCGCGCGAAGAAAACGGCGTCCCGCCCTTCGCCGCAAGCGATTTCCAACAGCTTTAGTCGCTTGCTCGGCGGCATAAGGGCAATGACCCGCAGACATTCCGGCGAAGGGTCCACCCCGCCGAAATATTCCTCCTTGCCGTACATTTCATCGATAAAACTTACGGGCGGGTCAAACGCCCGGTACCCCAGCAGCTTATCCACGCTTATGCGCAGAATTTCCGCCAAGCGGGGCAGCAGGGTGATGTCGGGCATGGCTTGCCCTGTTTCCCATTTGCTGACGGCTTGGAAGGTGACGTCAAGCATCTTACCCAGTTCCTCCTGGGTGAGCTTAAGCTCCTTGCGGTAGCGCGCGATATTGCCCGCGATTAAATTCTTCATATAAAAACCCCCGAATGTGATAACGCGATTATCACATTCGGGGGTGTATTTAATCAATAACGTATTTTTTGAGTTTTTATCAGATTCAACTTTTATGCGAGTTTAATTCGCAAACGCCGTAAACGCCTCACCGAAGGATAGAACCGGTTCATCATTCTGTGAATTCTCTTCGGAGCGTTCACGGCTTACGGTAGTGGACGTACCGCCCGACACGTATACGCGGCCACATTCCGCGCATTGGCTGGTGTGGAGTTGGATATGGTTTTGGATAACTTCCCGTCCCCTTGATTCGGCATCCACGCGGTCGCGGAATTGGTGCTCCATTTCGTGGTTACGCACTTCGGCGGCGGCGTTATCGGGGTGGATGTGCGTGGGCGACTGCATACTGACCCCGCCGTCGGAGGATTGGTCTTGGTACCTGCGGGAACTGCATGTCACACATTCGACGGCTTCGGCTTGGTGCGTTTGGATTTCCTCAAATTCCGCCGGGATTTCCGCTTTGTCGGGCTGGACCGCCGCGGAATATTCCGGCATGTATACGGGCATTGCGGGCATGATACGCATGGGACGCTCCTTTATGTTATTATGATTGCACGTATTATACATTTCCAAGGGGGAAGCATGAAACTTTTATCCTTGTTCCTGTTATCTTTATCGGCGATTTTTCTTTTTTCCGCTTGCGGACGTACGCAAGACCCGTCGGACGATATCACCGTCCGCGTCGCCGCGTTGCGCGGGCCTACAGCTTTGGGCCTCCTTCACATGATGGAAACGACCGGACACGAATTCAAATTGCTGGGCGCACCGATTGAGGTTGCGCCCCTTTTGGCGCGGGGCGAAGTGGATATCGCCGCCGTGCCGTCGCACCTCGCGTCGGTGTTCTACAGCCAAATGGAAGGCGCGGTACAAGCGTTGGCCGTCGTCACGTTGGGGGTATTGCACATCGTGGATACCACGGGTGAAATATACGCCATCGCCGATTTAACCGGACGCACAATCCATTCCATCGAAGGCGCGACACCGGAATTCGCGCTCAACTATGTGCTTAGGCGTAACGGTCTAATCCCCGGGGAGGATGTTTTCGTCGAGTTCTACTCCGAGCCGACGATGGTAGCCGCCGCACTCGAAACGGGTCAGGCGGAAATCGCGCTCCTGCCCGAGCCCTTCGTCAGTACGGTGCTGGCCCGCATCGAAGGCTTACGCCCCGCGCTGGATTTGACCGAGGAATGGAACCGCGTACAACCCGATTACGGCTTGATCATGAGCGTGGTGGTCGCGCAGCGCGAATTCCTGGAGGAACATCCCGCCGCGGTTGCCGCTTTCATGGAGGAATACGCCCGCAGCATCGCGTACATGACGGGCGGTACGGCGGAAGCCGCGCAACTGGCCGTAGATTACGGCTTGATCCCCAACATCAACGTCGCGCGGCAAGCCCTGCCCCGCACGCATATGGTCTTCCTAAACGGCGAAACCATGAAGCGTAACCTTTTAGGTTTTTACCGCGTGCTGTACGACGAAAACCCCGCATCCATAGGAGGCAGGTTACCCGATGAAGATTTCTTCTTCATACCGTAGACCCTTGGTATATACGCTTCTTGCCGTCCTGTTTTGGCTGCTGGTATGGGAAGCCGCCGCCGCTTGGGTCGGCAGCACGGTCATCCTCGTACCGCCGCGCTTGGCGTTCGCCCGGTTATTCGCGCTGGCGCAAACGGGGGGATTTTGGCTGAGCATCGGCACGAGTATGCGGCGGATCATGCTCGGGTTCCTGCTCGCGCTTGGCGCGGGTGTATTGATCGCCGTAGGCGCGTCGGTCAGCAGGATATTCAAGCACCTCATGCTTCCCTTCATTAACGTACTTAACGCGATGCCGCTGGCGTCGTTCGCTTTGCTTGTCCTGTTCCTCTTTGGGAGCCGCAACCTTTCCGTTGTGGTGCCTTTTATTATGGTTATGCCGATCGTATTCCATAACGTATACAAGGGTATAACCAATACCGACCCCAAACTGTTGGAAATGGCGCGCGTATTCGAAGTTCCCCTTTGGAAGCGCGTTTTTTATATTTATGCCAAGTCCCTTATGCCCTATCTGCTTTCCGCCGCCAGCATTGGTATCGGCTTCGCGTGGAAGTCGGGCATTTCGGCGGAACTTATCGGCAACGTGTCGGGTACCATCGGGCGGGAGCTGCACAGCGCGCGTAACTTTTTCCTCATGGTTGACCTGTACGCGTGGACGATCGCCATCGTTTTACTAAGCTATACCATTGATCGTGTTTTCCGTTTTATTTATGAAAAATGGAAGGGGCATACGCCGTCATGACCCCCATCGTGTTAAATAATATCCATAAATCCTACGGCACCCCGCCCAAGCCCGTATTGGAAAACATATCCCTTACCCTCCACCCCGGTATCACCTGCCTGATGGGCCCGTCGGGCATCGGCAAAACGACCCTTGCTAACATCGCGGCAGGGCTTCTATCCCCCGACGGCGGCACGGTTACGGGCCGCGAAGGTAAAAAAATCGCTTTCTTGTTTCAGGAAGACCGCTTGCTCGAATGGGAAACCGCGTTGTCCAACGTCCTTTTCGTCACGCCAAACGCGAAGGAATTTACCGCCCAAGCCCGGACGCTTCTTACACGAGCCGGATTGGCCGATGCCGTAAATCAAAAAACCGCCGAACTTTCCGGCGGTATGAAACGCCGCGTCGCTCTTTGCCGTACATTGATCACAGACCGCGATTTCCTCATCCTCGACGAGCCTTTTAAGGGACTGGACGATGAAACCAAGCCCGCCATCATTGAAATGGTAAAATCCCATATTTCCCTTGAAAACCCCAAGATCATACTTTGTATAACGCATGACCATGCGGAAGCGGAGGCACTTAGCGGGCAGTTGATACGAATGTAATCCCGGGGGACGACGGTGCGGAGGGATGTGACGTGCGCTTATTGGAATCGGGTGATATGCTATTGATTTACATATTTCAAAGTCCATGGGCAAGCTATCATACATTTTAACGCACAACAACATTTTGATACATCAATTAATGATTCTCGTTCACCGCCAATATCCCATGTGTTTCCATGTATGGCTTTAGCCGGACAATTTTTAACACATTCGTCACAAGTGCCGCATTGAGGGATAATGACAGGATGATTTTCAATTGTAACAGGCATGTTTGTTAATACAGAACACATACAAAAAGCACAACCATATTCTTTTGTTATGAATAAATTATTTTTGCCAATAAACCCCATTCCGGCAATGCGAGCTATTGATTTTTGCGGTAGAATACTAACGCCTTGTGTTAAATTCGGGTTAATATATGCAATTGTACCGTTAATAAAGGGTTTGTGAAAACAAGTCCTTAAAATTATGTCGGTATGGATTCCCTCTCCTTTTGGAGCGTTCTAAGGAACTCGGTAACGAAAGCGCGTTCATCGGGAGGGAGAGCCGCCAACTTGGCTTCCTTATTTGGAATATCCAAAGGACTCATCAATACAACTTCGCCCCGTGATACCTTTTCACGAAGCGGGTGTCCTTTGCGTTTCATAGTGCTTAGGTCATATTCAGCTTTCACAAAATCACCTCTTCCAAAGTTTATGCTCAATCTGCGTAGCTTTTCTGGCAGAAATTATGCGTATAACCATATCATCTTCGCGCCAGCAATGAACAACCGTAAGAATACGCGATTCTTTGCTTAACCCTATTACAATAAGCCTTTCTTCATCATCGGAGTGGCTGTCATCTTCAAACTCTTCAGCACCGCCAATGATAAAAACAGAGGCAGCCTCTTCAAATGATATGCCATGCTTCGTTTTATTGCTCTCGGCTTTAATTTTATCCCAAACAAAAAGCTGACCGTCAAGTTCGTATGCAACATCACGTTCGGAGGTTTCCATAAAAATCACTTCCTCATAGTATTCAAGGGGCGCACTTATACACTCGCAGAGCCGGTGCAGTGCGGCTTGCGGGGGCTTCCCTGCCTATCGGCAGGGGAATGAAGGCGAAGTTATACAAGCTACAAGCGTTAGCTAAAGAAAACGCTTATTTTTTGTATGCAACCGCATCAATCTGAACTTGCAAACCACCTTCGCCACCATTGTGAGCAAAATCGGTAGATAAGGTTTTACGTGCAGGGTAAACGCCCTTGAATCGCTCCTTAAACACCTTTTCCATTGTTGGAATGTTCCAAGGGTCTTTCATCAACACGTCAACCTTAACAACTGATTCAAGGGTTAAGCCGACTTTGGACAATCTTTGCTCCATATCATCAAGCGCACCATTGACCTGTGCTTCAACAGATTGCCCCACATTCCCGACGCAAAAAGACAAGAATAAAAAGTCACCTGCCTCGACAATCTCCGAATAAGCATTTCTTTCAGCAGTGTCGTTATCAATACTATATCTTCTAATTTCGCTCATATAAATCTTCCCTTTCTGCGCATTGTTCAGTTATTTTTGCTATTGTGATTATAGCACGTGCGTAATCATTCTCAAAATAATATCTTTCTCAAGATACTTGACAACCCTCCAACCACTCCAATTACATAAAATTATTGTTTTTTTGTAATTCTTTTAAGCGATTTATATGGGAATTTTAAACCGCCATCTTATTCTTGTGGACATACAATACAAGACGGACAACATTTTTGCCCTAACTACGGAACGGCAAACCCATCATAAAATATATTAAACGATAAAAAATAAAAAAGACCTTATTCTTTTATGTAACTTTTTTTTACATCCATTACGTCGTACGGTAACGTGAACGGGGGAAGGAACCCATGCCGCGCCTACGAAATCGGGTGTCGGGCGGCGAACGCGAGGGTTATGTTACGCCGTCGGGCATTTATGACCGACGGCGTAACTTCCCGAGCGGAGCCGACCGGCGCCCGATTTCGATGAGCGCGGCGGGGGTTCCTTCCCCCGTTCACGGGGCGGGGGGCGGGAGCATGAAAAAACCGCCTTCAACCGAAAGCGGTTTTCCTATGTAGGCAAGCCAGACCAAAAGGCCGGGGGTGTTGGCTTGCCAATGCCAAACATGAAGGGTACTGAGGGGGCGACCCTTCACAGGCGGGGTAAGGGTACAGCAGTATGTACAAGCCGTCAACGCCTTTTGCAAATTGTGTAAATATGATGGGTCAGCGTATGCGCACCCCCCGGTATATCCTGCCCGGCACCAAATCGTCGTAATGATCAGCCACCAATTCCGACGCCGTCACCAACTCAAACCCGTCGGCAATCAAACGCGGGATCACCTTTTCCATGGCCTGCACCGTGCTGAGGTATATGTCATGCAGCACAACAACGGAACCGTCACGGGCTTGGTTCATGATCCATCTGTAAATAAAATCGGGGCATTGATGGTTTTCGCGCCAATCCTGCGGGTCGATGGACCACATAAGGATACCGTGGCCGAGTTCCGCCGCTACGGATTCCAATTGGCTGTTTATATCGCCGAAGGGGGGCCTGAATAGAGGCGTACGCGTACCCGTGACGGCGTAAATCGCATCATCGGTATTGCGTATCGCATCGACTACGCTTGCGCGGTTTTGGGTGGTCATATTGGTATGGTTCCAAGAATGGCCGATAATTTCGTTCCCCCCCGCAACCGCGCGGAGTATCGTATTTTCCCAATTCTTTACTTTGTTACCCAATACGCAAAACGTCGCGCGCGCGTTGTGCTGTTCCAATATATCCAAAATCATCCCGGTAAAGACGCTGGGGCCGTCGTCGAAGGTCAGCGCGATCATAGGGCGGCGCGGGGTGGGTTCGGGAACGGGTCTGTTTTCGGGGATATGATTGCGGATGAAATATTCGGGCATGGGCGGAACCGGGGTATTCGGCACAGGGGGAAGATCGGGTGCGACCGCCTTTTGATATGGGGGGAAGTCCGCGGTTCCCGCAAGCAGGAAGGCTTCGCCCAGCGTTTCGAAAGGCAGAATAAATTCCATATCTCCGCCGATGACGGGCAGATATCGCTTCGTATTGATGGGTACCGCCAAGCCTTCGTCTGTAAGGTAAATGCCGGTAAGCCACGAAGGGTTCATGTCAAACAGGAACATTTCCGCTTGCGGCGCTTCCTCCGTGATGCGGTCCCTCAGCATCGCGAGTACCGGTTCAACCCGGTCGAAATCGATGATTTCCCACGGCGCGGCGAACGAACCCGTCTCCATGTCAATGTTTAGGCTTTCTGTCAGAACCAAACCGCCGAACGTACCCCGCATGACAACCCCGATAAACCTTTCGCCTTCAAATTCCTTTGAAAACGTAAGCCGCATTTCACCGCTTGCCGTTTCGTTAAGCGTCCCGTTATACGCCAGCATCGGCATATACACGTTGTTCACCCAATCGCGCAGCATGGCGCTTACGGTATCATTCGTTTCGGGGATACGGATATCGACAAAAAGCGTCCCCGCCGCCATGCCTTCGGCTTGCGTGTCCGCGATGGCACACGTAGTCAACAATACCATTAAAAGAAGGGCAGAAACGATACACATTAAAAATTGTTTCATCGCACGCCCCCCTTTATTAAATTCTATGTAGCGCAAATAAAATGATTCCCGTTTAATTTGCCTTTCTTACCGAAAAGTATACTCCGTACGACAAAAAAGGACAAGCCCCAAAATTCGGGAATTGCCCTTGATTCGTCATGTTTTAACGTCGTTAATCCATTTTGTACTTTTTCTTGAAACGTTCCACGCGCCCGCCTGCCTCGATCAGCAATTTTTGACTGCCCGTGTAGAAGGGATGGCACTTGGAACAGACTTCCACGTGGATGTTTTCCTTGGTAGAGCCCGTAACGAACTCATTGCCGCAGTTGCATCGCACTTTTGCCTGAAAATAGTTGGGATGGATAGCCGCTTTCATTCTTTTCACCATCCTTTCTTTGAAAAAGTCGTCCTTTCGGAAGCGCGAGGCGTACTATAGCACAGGAAGGTGTTGCAATGCAAATGCTGCCGCGTTTTCGATGAATCCCTTGATTTGCGCAAAGGTGATGAAGCGGTTCCGCGATGTATCCGCGGGGGGTTGGTTTTTATACCGGGTATAAATGCCGCCGCTTTCATACAGGATGCTTGCGCGGATGGCTTCGGCTTCTTCCGCCGCTATCCGTCCGTCAAATCCGCGGGTTTCGGCTTGAGGCAATAACCGTATGACGCGTTCGGTTTCCGGTTCCTGATAGAGTTGCAAGTCCAGCGCACCCATTTCGCGGTAATAATCGCTTGTGTAGACATTCTCGGCTTCCTCGGGGTATCCGGCGCAAAAATTTTTCCATAAAGTCAGATTATTATAGACATCCGTCAGCACATGGACTACGTATCCGGCAACGAAGGGATCGGTCAAGTGATTGGCCCCTTTCGGGATGGACGACCAAACCCGGTTGATTTCAACAAGCCATCCGTCGTTATCGGTTATTTTCCCCCAAGGTTCGCTGCTTTCGTGACAAAGATGCGTATGCTTTTTTTCCGCGCCGATCACATGCTGCGGCGCACCTTCCAATCCCGCACGGTAATGCACGCCGTCGGGCGCAAGACTGCCCAATAAAAAAGAAGCGGTTTCACCGTCGGAAAGGCATAACGCCCGTGCGATCTTTTCCGCTACACGCAGGTGTACGACGGGAAAGGGCATTATAAATCTCCGCCCACATGCACCATTTGCATAACAAAACCTGCCGCGATTACTGCGGCTATATTTTTAAATATAAACATTTAATGCCTCCATTCGTTTGTTTGACGGGTACGCTTAACAACGTTACAATAGAATGTGCTTTACAAAATGTCAAATCTATGTTAATGCGGGGCGATTTCGCGCCGCCAAACAATCCCAGGAGGGCGATTTATGAAAAACGCACCCATCGTTAAGCTCGGCATCGTGGCCGTGAGCCGTGACTGCTTCCCCATGAGCCTGTCGGAAAGGCGCCGCAAAGCCGTCGTCGCCGAGCTTGTAAAAAAAGGCATCGAAAGCGTGGAAATCACTACAATCGTTGAAAATGAAAAGGACACGATGCTGGCGCTGGACGGATTGAAAAAAGCCGGTTGCAACGCGCTGTGCGTCTACCTCGGCAACTTCGGCCCCGAAGGGCCCGAAACGCTGCTGGCGCAGAAGTTCTGCGGGCCGGTCATGTTCGCCGCCGCCGCCGAGGAAACGGGCGAGGATTTGATCAACAGCCGCGGCGACGCGTACTGCGGTATGCTCAACGCTTCCTATAACTTGGGCCTGCGCGGGGTCAACGCCTACATACCGGAATACCCGGTAGGCACCGCCGCCGAAGTGGCGTGCATGATCGCCGACTTCCTGCCCGTGGCTAAGGTGAAGGTTGCGTTATCCAAGTTGAAGATATTCGCCTTCGGGCCGCGCCCCTTCGATTTCCTGGCTTGCAACGCGCCGATCGCACCGCTCTTTAAACTGGGTGTGGAAATCCAGGAAAACTCCGAACTCGACCTCTTCGCCGCGTACAACGCGCGCAAGGGCGACCCCCGTATCGAAAAAGTCGCCGCCGAAATGGCCGCCGAACTCGGTAGGGGCAACAAGCACGAAGGCATCCTCACCCGCCTGGCGCAATTCGAAATCACCCTGCTCGATTGGGCGGAGGAAAATAAGGGCGCGAGCGAATATTTCGTATTCGCCAACAAGTGCTGGCCCGCGTTCCAAACGCAGTTCGGCATGGTACCTTGCTATGTAAACAGCCGCTTAACCGCGCGCGGCATCCCCGTAAGTTGCGAAACGGATATCTACGGCGCCCTTTCCGAATACATCCTGTACCTCGTGACCGAAAACGCCCCCACCCTCCTCGACATTAATAATACCGTCCCCGCCGACATGTACGAAGCGAATAAAAATAAAGTGGGCGGATACAAACCCAACGACCTGTTCATGGGCTTCCATTGCGGAAACACGCCCATCTGCCATTTGAAGGACGACGCCGAAATGAAGTACCAGCTTATCATGAAGCGCGCCCTCGAACCCGACGGCGAACCCGACATCACCCGCGGCACACTCGAAGGAACGATCAAAGCCGGGCAAATCACCCTGTTCCGCTTGCAATCCACCGCCGATTGCGTCCTGCGTTCCTACATCGCGCAAGGGGAAACCCTTGATATCGACCACAAATCCTTCGGCGGCATCGGGATTATCGCCGTGGATGAAATGGCACGCTTCTACCGCCACGTCCTCGTCGGCAAACGGTATCCCCACCACGCGGGCATGGGCTTCGGCCATGTAGGCAAGACGTTGTTCTCCGCCATGAAGATGCTGGGCGTTTGCGATGTGGCGTACAACCAACCCGCCAGCCTGCCTTATTGCGGGGAGAATCCTTTTAAATAATCCGGGATGCGGAATCTAACGTTCGGAATAAAAGATAGGGTGGGAATATGTTAAAGAATTTGAGAAAACTGGTTTGCGCCGCCAACAAGGAGCTTCCCCGCTTGGGGTTGGTTTCCTTTACCTGGGGGAACGTGAGCGGCATCGACCGCAAACGCGGGCTGGTCGTGATCAAGCCCAGCGGCGTTCCGTATAAGGATTTGACCCCCGAAAACATGGTCGTCGTGGATTTGACGGGCAAGGTCGTCGAAGGGAAGAACCCCTCCAGCGACACGCCCACGCACCTGCGCCTGTACGAAGCCTTCCCGGAAATCGGCGGCGTTGTGCATACCCATTCCACGTGGGCAACAATTTTCGCCCAAGCGGGTAAACCCATCGAACCCTACGGCACCACCCACGCGGATCATTTTTACGGCCCCGTCCCCTGTACCCGCGCGCTCACCGAAGCGGAAATCAACAACCAATACGAATGGGAAACGGGCAACGTCATCGCCGAAGCCTTCACCGCACTCGACTATACAGCCACCCCCGCGGTACTGGTTAAGAACCACGGCCCCTTCACCTGGGGCGCAACCCCCGACGAAGCCGTGCATAATTCCGCCGTGTTGGACACCGTCGCCCAATTGGCTTTATTTTCGAAAAAGCTGAACGCGAAAATGCCCGCGATCCCGCAAGCGCTGTTGGATAAACACTATAAAAGGAAGCACGGGCCCGACGCGTATTACGGGCAGGTAAGCAAAGAAGAAGAACAATAAAATTTAACGAGCACCCATAAGAAGGCCCTTGCGAACGATTCCGCAGGGGTTTTTTTGCGCCCGTAAAAATAATTTATTAAACCTATTGACAATACATGACTACTGCATTAGTATTATATCAACTATTGCAATAGTCGGAGGTGCACCTATGGGTATTAAGGTGTTTGATTCGGAATTAAAGGTCATGGAAACTTTGTGGAAAGAAGGTGATTTAACGGCGGGACAGCTTGCCAAAATCCTAAAGGAGCAAGTCGGTTGGAACCGTAACACCACCTACACCGTTATCGGGAAGCTGGTTGACAAGGGCGCGGTGGAACGTTATGGGGAAAACTTTTCCTGCAGGGCGATAATCACGAAGGAACAGGTACAAGCGTATGAAGCTACGGAACTGGTCGGCAAACTATTCAACGGTTCCGCGGAATTGTTCCTTTCGGCGTTCATAAACGGCAAGGAACTGCCCGAAGATGAAATAACACGCTTAAAGCAACTTGTTGAAAGATTAAAATAGGTGTGCCACATGAACCTTTTGCAAATGAGCGTAACCGCCGGATTGTTAATCATAGCCGTTTTCATCATTCGAGCGGTTGCCTTAAACAAGCTGCCGAAAAAAATGTTCCTTGTATTATGGGGCGTTGCGGTTCTTCGCTTGTTGGTGCCCGTTTCAATCTCGTTGCCGTTCCATGTCCCGAATGTTTTCGATGTATTCGCTCTCGCGACGGTCGAACAGCTTGCACTGGAAATCCCGGCCGGCACAAGTGTTACATTTACGGTAATCACGGCAATGCCGGAAGCAATCGGGCAAACAATCGAAGCAGCACAACCTTATGGCATAGTACCGTCAACCTTCATGCGGGTCGTTTGGATAAGCGGTATGCTTGCGGTGTTCATCCTCTTTGCGGTTATTTATTACAAGAACCACAGGGAACTACGCTTCGCGACGCGTATCCGCGGCAATGGTTATTTGGGTGAATGGCTTATAAAGCATAAAACGAAACGCTCCCTTTCCATATGGCAATCGGACAGGATCACGACGCCGATCGCGGTCGGGATCATCAAACCCCGCATCATTTTGCCCCTGTCCTTAGCCTTGGACGATACGCGGCTTTTGGATTACGTGCTTGCCCATGAATATTTTCACATCAAACGTTATGACGCGCTTTGGAAGATACTTTTGGCAGTTGCGTTATGCGTCCATTGGTTTAACCCGTTGGTATGGGGTATGTTCCTATTGGCAAACCGCGATTTGGAACTGTCATGCGACGAAGGGGTGATTAACCGCTTCGGCGCGGAAACAAAAACCGCCTACGCCTATACGTTAATCGGCTTGGCAGAAAAGCGGAATCAATTTACGCCGCTGTTCAGCGGGTTCAGCAAAAACGCGACCCAAGAAAGAATCATATCAATCATGAAGACTAAAAAAACCTCACTTACGGGCTTATTGGCGGCATGTTTAACGGTGTTTGCTTTAGTTGTCGGTGCCTTTGCGGTATCGGCCGCCGACCATATACCGGAGCCTTCCATGCCGCCCGTTACCGAGTCAAATGTTCTTCCGCTTCCCGAGCTGCCGTGTTTGCAAAATAATTGCTTAACCATACATCCGGATTATGAGCGTATCAGAGCGGCTATTGAAAACGGCGAACTCCAACCGCTTGATATTCCGGATTTGCCGGAAGGCGTAAAAGTATTTTCTTACAACGGGGAAAACATCATAAAAATAACGATAAATTAATCGCACACCATGAACGGGGGGCGGATAACCCCCCGTTTTAAAAAGGAGAAAAATATGAAAATAAGAATGGTTGCTGTACTAACAGTATTGTTTATTTTAATTGTAAACGCTTTCGCTTCCTGCAATGCAAACGATCCCCGCGAACCGGATTCCCACGAACCGGAAGCTAGAATCAATCACGTTACCGATGCCGATCCGGTATCAATGCCGCAAGAAACAGCAGGAACCGACCCCATCCATCCGCCCAAAACGGAACCTTTACGGGATAACTTCTCCAAAATCCGTTTCGGCGAAACGGAGGGTATCCTGTTACTCGACGTTGAATGGTATACCTTTGAGGAATACATCGAGGAAGTGGTGGAATCGCTGCGGGAAAGGCTCAGCGAAAGTGAAATTCAAAAAATGTACGGTCCCCTCATGGAAAGGATGCGGGCAGGTGAGACATATGCGCCGAAAACGATAAACGGTAGGCCTGTGGGGGAATTGCGTTTTTCCTTTTTCAGCGCAAGCAAATCGATTAACATGTGGAACTCGTACCCCGGGCAGCAGGCGGACCCCGACGGTTATTTCATTTATAACATATATCCGATGGATATATTCGGTTTTAGGGTCGGTTGCGAACGTGAATATGCCTTTTACTTGGACGATATCATCGCGCACTTCCATGGGTTCCTAATCGAAGGTATGATAAATCAAGAGGACTTTGACATGCTTTCTTCGTTTAAAACGCCGCTTGAATTTATCGTCCGGTGGGGTGGTTGGTTTGATGAAGCCGATTTAATCAATTACCCGCCGTCCGAGTTTACATTCCCGACGATACCCGAACCGATAACGGGGCAGAACGCGTTTAACATCCTGTTTATCGGCAACAGTTTTACGTTCTTCGGCGATGTGCCCGGTCAATTGGCTGCTATCGCATTGGCATACGGGATAACGGTCACCTATGATGAAATCACGGCCCCCGGTGCGACGATTGCCGAGCTTACGCCGCGCGCGTTGGAAGCGATCAAAAATAACCGATACGATTACGTGGTTATGCAAGACCACAGCAAACGCTTGGTGTACCATA
Source organism: Defluviitaleaceae bacterium (assembly GCA_009780585.1). Taxonomy (GTDB): domain Bacteria; phylum Bacillota; class Clostridia; order Lachnospirales; family WQUN01; genus WQRX01. The sequence goes on from WQZS01000014.1 coordinate 57,824, forward strand.
GAACGGAATTTATCTCCGATGTGGAGTTGCTAAGCAACGCAGCCGCGGCAACCGGTGCAATCCCCGTGATTTACAACACGCCGTGGGCCGAAATTGGCGGCGTACCGGACAGGATCATGCAGGAAGTTATATTGACACCTGTATACCGCATTGCCGCGATATTTAACGGCGCGATCATGGTAAACGCCGCCGATGCGTGGATTTACGCTTATGACATGCATCCGCATATCAGCCTTTACATCGAAAACGATTATCACGCGAACGACGCGGGTGCGTTCCTTACGGCTTGCGTGTTTGCTTCAACGCTGTTCGGCATCCGCGTGGATACGTTTATAGAGGGTAACCGTTATACAGGTGAAGACGCGTTGATCCTCGGGCAAGCGGCGTGGGAGTTCGTAACGGGTTCCTGATTAATTGAGAATGAGTTTAAAAGGGTTGTCCTGCTGTAAAAGCAGTCAACCCTTTTATAATTTTAATTAAATGTTGATTGGTTGTTACCCCTGCATCGCCTTCGAAACTTCCTCGGCGAAGTTTTCTTCCTTCTTTTCGATGCCTTCGCCTTTTTCGTAGCGCACGAAGCGTACGATGCTGTGCTTGCAATTCTTATCCTTGCTGATGGATTTGAGGTATTCCGCCACGGTTATGCCGTCTTCGCGGACATATTCCTGCTCCATCAGGCAGATTTCTTTGAAGGTCTTAGCCATGCGTCCGGTCGCCATCTTTTCGGCAATGTTGGCGGGTTTGCCTTCGGCGAGGGCTTGCTTGGTGTGGAAGTCGATTTCCTTGGCGATATATTCCGGGTCCACGCAATTTTGGCACACGTATTGGGGGGACATGGCGGCGATTTGCATACAGATGTTGCGCCCTGCCTCGATGCAGGGACCGCTGCACGCTTCGTCGTCGCACCCGTTGAAGTCCATTACCAACATGACGGCCACGCGCCCGCCGCCGTGCACGTATTCGATTACCGCGCCGGTCGGGGGTACGTACCGTTCAAAACGGCGGATGCCGATGTTTTCGCCGATGACGGCGATTTGGTGGGTCAGTACGTCCTTGACGGTTTGCGAAGGATCGCCTATCCATTTTTCTTCAAGTAAGGCATCGACCGATTCCGCTTCGGAGTGAAGAACCTGTTGGTTCACTTGCTTTACGAAGTTGATAAAACCTTCGTTCTTGGCCACGAAGTCGGTTTCGGAGTTGACCTCCACGATCGCGCCCCTTTTGCCGTTTTTCGTTACGGCGGCGAGTACGAGCCCTTCAGCGGCTACGCGTCCGGCTTTCTTGGCGGCGGCGGCGAGGCCCTTCTCCCGCAGGATTTCACCAGCGCGCTTCAAATCGCCTTCGGCCTCCACGAGCGCGTTCTTACAAGCGGACATACCCGCACCGCTGATGTCGCGCAGTTCCTTTACCATTGCTGCTGTGATTTGCATATGGGTTTCTTCCTCTCGGTTTCTTTATTCTTCGATGATTTCTTCGCTTGCGTCGGGTGCTTCGTATTCATCCGCTTCGTCATCGTATTCCGCGGGGGCTTCGGCTTCGCCGGGGTCTTCGTCCTGTTCGCCTTGGCGGGCTTCCAGCACCGCGTCGGCCAATTTGCCCGCGATGAGCTTGACGGCGCGGATGGCGTCGTCGTTGCCGGGGATCACGAAATCCACTTCGTCGGGGTCGCAGTTGGTATCCACGATGCCCACGATGGGGATGCCCAAATTGCGGGCTTCCTGTATGGCGATGTGCTCCTTGCGCGCGTCAACGATGAAGATAACGTTGGGCAAGCGCTTCATGCCCTTTACGCCGCCGAGGTTCTTTTGGAGCTTTTCCATTTCGTGTTCGAGCTTGGCGACTTCCTTCTTGGGGAGCATCGCCATGGTGCCGTCGGACTGCATCCGTTCCAGGTCACGCAGGCGTGCCACGCGGCCCTGCATCGTCTTAAAGTTGGTGAGCATACCGCCCAGCCAGCGTTCGTTGACGTAGAACATGCCGCAACGGATCGCTTCCTCTTTAATGGATTCCTGCGCTTGCTTCTTGGTGCCTACGAAGAGCATCTCCCCGCCGTCGGCGATGATCGACGCCACGGCCCTGTATGCCTCGTCCATCTTGCGCACGGTCTTTTGCAAGTCGATGATGTAAATCCCGTTGCGCTCGGCGTAGATGTATTCCGCCATCTTGGGGTTCCACCGCCGGGTTTGGTGGCCGAAATGCACGCCCGCTTCCAGCAGTTGCTTCATGGATACGACTGCCATACTTACCTCCTAAGGTTTGTCCTCCACGATCCGTTGTATTCGCACCCTAGCGCGGACCGTGTGCGTAGTTTTCTACAGCTTGCGCATTATAGCGCAGGGGTTTTTGATGCGCAAGGGTTAAGATAGGATTTTATCCTTGATATGTCCGCAGCGTTCCATAACCGCCGATGCGATGGCGGTTCGGCGTTTATCATCCGCTTCTTCGGACTTGGACAAGATTTCCATGATTTCGTCAAGCAAGCCGACAAGCGTGCCGGAATCGAACCACGATAAATCCTCCGCGAGTTTAATCTGTTCGATGTGGCTTGAACGGAAGGGCTTACATTCGACGGGGGAACCGACGCGCCGCGTGTTGTACCAAAGGGACGTACCGCTGTCGAAAATCGGTGCCGCGCCCAACCATTCCAACGTTTCCGCGTTGCGTATAAAACCGAAATTGTTGTAATGCCTATCCTCGTTGGCAATGATGTAATCCAACACAAGCATTTTATCCAACGCCTCACGGATGCCGGGTATACCAAGGGTTTCACAACCGCGCAGCAGGTGTTTAATATTGGAATCTCGGTTATCTTTTTTATAATGACCGTGGACGCGCCAAGCGGGTACAAGTTCGGTATCGGGTGTTACGAAATTTTCGCATAAGCTATACGGTTTATCGCTGTCAAAGGTAAGGGTATAAGGTACATGGGGGATATTCAACCGACGCATAACCGCACTTGCGATGACTTCATTGAAAGGTTCCTGTTGGAAAACACCGCTGCCGCCCTTCATTAAATAACGTTTACCGTCTGCGATTATCCATTTTTTGCGAAGCCAACCGTCCGATGTGTTGTCAGGCGACATGAAGTTGATTTGCTTGGGGTCATTGGGTTCAAACCCGAACAGGATTTCCCCGATATCCTTTGAAAAGTCATTGGTAAAAAAATTGACGGCCTCCCAACGCAAGCCGCTGTCCTTGGGGCATACCCAATAATGATCGGACAAACTTAACCCGCAGCATTTGGTAAGCAACCGCGCGGTATTGTGAATTTCCAACCTTTCAAGTGCTTCCCGTATACCGTCCCGGCTTGCGGGGATACAACGGCCCGTCCACCAATCGTTAAGTGCTTTACGGTCAATGCTTGTGTTTTGGATTTTTATTCCCAAGGGAAGATGCCGGATGTCGTGTACAGCTTCTATTTTACTAATCGTGCCTGTCGCCTCGTCTATTTGCATATCCACGACCGGGATATTCTTGTGCATCAGCGTGTATTTCAACAGTTGCCGCCTCCTTCCCGCACAATGATATGTCAATGGTTGTATCACATATGGGGGTTAAATTCAATGAAACAAACAAAAACCCCATGCGGGAAACTCAAGCATCACAAGATGCTCCCGCACAGGGTTTTCACCCGCCTCCCGACGTCACTTGGGAGGCGTTCTTATTTATTTTTGCTCTTTTTCCGTTTTTTGCTATGTCGTAGAAAAGGTCAGGCGGATATCCATTACATGCATACCTGTGACTCGGCTGCGCAGCCTTTTATGAGTCGGTTGTAAGCCTCGGCGAAGTTGAAAATCGGGAGCATAAGCATCAGGGACGATTGTACGCAGAAATCGGGATGACCGTGTGCAGTCAGGGTCGTATGGATGCCGTCCGTCAATAAGATGGCCTCGGCTTAAAGCGATTATACCCAATAGGTGTACCATGTCAATATGTTTATGTAATGAACGTTTGTTTGTAATATAATTGTAACATTCGCACACCCTTCATCGACCCCTTGCGCTTGTCTTGCGGGATATGCTATATTACTTGCGCGCATTGCGAAGGCAAGGGTATCGGTGCGCTTGGGGGCGAAATATGGCACATTATACATGGAGCGCGGAGCTTGAAATCGGTGAAGCGACTATCGACGCCCAGCATAAATGGCTTGTCGATACGTACAACGCCCTTATGCGCAACTACAATGAAGAACACGGCATCAGCGAACTGCTCACGGCACTCACCCACCTGTACGATTATACGGAAAAACACTTCAATTATGAAGAATCGGTACAATTGAACATCGGCTTTCCCGATTACGACCGGCACAAACTCTTGCATGAAAATTTTAAAAAGTCGGCGTTAAACCTCGTCGAAAAGGTGAAAGCGGAAGGCCCCTCCAAGGAATACGCGAAACTATTAAACGCAACAATCGGGGCATGGCTGATCAAGCACGTAAAAATGGAAGATTTAAAAATTAAAAATTATATACGGAGAAGATAGCCAAGAACACAACACGGGGAATTGGCGCAGTTGGGAGCGCGCTTGAATGGCATTCAAGAGGTCACGGGTTCGAATCCCGTATTCTCCACTTTAAAAACATAGCCGTACCATTCATTACGAGGTTAAACTCGGTAGCGGGTGGTTCGGCTATTTTCGAAGAGTGGTGCATGTGCCATGCGCGTAATCGCGGGTACGGCAAGGCGGACGGTACTGACCGCGCCTTCGGGCACGGATACGCGCCCCACAAGCGACCGCGCGAAGGAAGGGCTGTTTAACATCATCGGCCCCCTGATCGTCGGCGCGCGGTTTTTGGATTTATTCAGCGGGAGCGGTGCTATCGGTATCGAAGCGTTGAGCCGCGGCGCAAGTGAAGCCGTATTCGCTGAGCAAGCCAAACCCGCGCTGGAAGCGTTAAGAAAAAACCTGGCGTCCGTAAAAATGGAAGCCGCCGGCATAATAATACCGGCGTCCGCGCTTAACGCGATCGGGCAATTGGAACGCGAGGGACGGGAATTCGATATCGTTTTTATGGACCCGCCATACGATAAAGGTTTAATTGAAGGGACGATATCGGGCTTGCTTAATTCATCCGTCCTGACAAAAGACGGCCTCGTTATCGCCGAAACGGAAACGGGCCTCCCCCTCCCCCAAGCGGATGGTTTTACGCTTGAACGGCAGCGGGATTACGGACGCACACGGTTCTTATTTTACCGCAAAGGAGACGCGGAATGATCCTTTTATACCCCGGCAGCTTCGACCCGGTTACGCTGGGGCATATCGACATCATCCGCCGCGCGGCGGGTTTGTCGGGGCGGTTGATCGTCGCCGTACTGGACAATCCGCACAAGGTACCCCTGTTTACGGCGGAAGAACGGATGGCGTTCCTTCGGGAAGCCTTGCGCGGCGAAACGGGGATTGAGGTCGCGGCTTTTTCCGGCTTGCTGGCGGAATACGCCCAAAAACGCGGCGTGACGGCGATCATACGCGGCGTACGCGGCACGGAGGATTTAACAAGCGAAGCGCAATACGCGTGGCACAACCGCTTATTCGGCGGGACGGAGACCCTGTTCATTCCCTCCGACCCGGCACTTTCACATATTTCCGGCCGCATCGTACGCGAGGCGGCGGCACATATTTGTCCGAATATTCAGACGGGGTTTGACGATTCCGTCCTGCGGCAACTGGTAACGGACAATGTCCGTACGGCTCTACGGCAAAAATTTATCACAAAGGGGTAATTCCACATGGATGCATTGCTGTTCTACTTGGCCGAAATGGAAGAAGTATTGGAAACGAGCAAGAAATCGATGATCTTCTCCGACAAGGTTTCCGTTGACAAAAATAAGCTGATGGAGATCATCACCGAGCTGCGCTTGAACATGCCCGACGATATCCGCATGGCGCAGCGGCTCTTGGGCGACCACGACAAGGTGCTGGACGACGCGCAAAACAAAGCGAAGGTCATCCTGGAAGACGCGGAAATCGAAGCCAAAAAAATGGTGCGGGACGACGAAATCACCCGCCGCGCCCAAGCCGAAGCGGTCGATATTATCGACGCGGCTAAAAAAGAAGTACGCGACATGCGCATGGGTTCGATGGAATACGCCGACGAAATGCTGGAGAAAGCCGAATCAAAAATCCGCGAAATCATGAACAATCTGGACAAACAACATAAAACCGTTATGGAATACTTCGCCCAAACCATCGATGTGCTGTACACCAACCGCCAGCAGCTTAGGGGGTAGCGATCCCCCCTTCGCGGAAATTGAGTTAAACGATACCTCCGGCGCACAATCGGTTGCCGCTCCGCTCCCGCAAGCGCAAACCATCCCTACCCGCGCGTACGACCCTTTACGCGCGCGGTTCCGCGACATGCGTATGATCGCCGACTACGCGCCATACGCCTATCAAAACGACGGCTGGCTTTTCTACGAGCAGGCCAAATTTATGGCCGACGTTACGGACGATTACCCGCACCGTACGGCCTTCTCCGCTTTTTACCCCTATTACCAACGCATGGGCTACGAGCAATTGCGCACGTACTTCACATGGCGCACGCTTTTGCGAAGCGGCAACTATCCCTTCGCGGGTGCGTCTTATTTATTTTTGTACATATATGAATTGCTGTCGTGCGTGGGCGTAAACGGCCCCGAGGACGGGCTTGAAAAATTAACCGCGTTATGGCCGCATTACCGCGAAGCCGTGCCGTCGCTTGACCAACACCTGCCGGTTTGGATAAAAGATTTCCATATCTGTTACGAATTGCCGCATACCTTCGCGGCGTTTGTGGCGGAACGGGGCTTGCAGCGTTTCTATACCGAAGGGACCGCCGCCGTACGGAAGGATACGGCGCAGGATTGGGTGCGCCGGTCGGGCTATGACATTAAAAAATCGAAGTTCTATATCGGCAACGAAGCCTTGGCGAACAAATGCATAACGTTTGTCTTTGACGCGCTTCGTTTATGGTGCGTGTCGCGGAACGTCGTTTTGGATGATTTACTATTCTACGATGTTCGCCGCGGGGAATTTTGGAAGCCGTTCGCACAAGCCCTATATCACCCCGCACCCAACGAACCCGACCGCCGCGTGGAAATGCCCGGGCACGAAGTTTATATACGGCACGCTAACCGCTGGACGCTTGAAAAAGCGCAGCCCTTCACCGGCACGCGGGAGCTGGTGGGGCATATCTTACGCAAAACGGAATCGTGCCTGCGCAAGCATTTAAAACATAAGCACAAACTCACCGCCGATCCACGGACGCTTGTGTACAGCGAACGTAAGCTAAAAGCCGCGGGCTTAACGCTTGCGGCCATGGACGCGGAAATCGAAAACGCCGTCGCCGCGTTCCAACGGGAGCAAAACCGCGTGGAGGTCACGGTGGACACGGGGAGCCTTGTAAAAATCAGGGAGGAAGCGCAGGATACACAAGAAAAGCTGACGGTGGAGGAAATAATTCCAACCGCCGTTATCGAATCAAAGGATGCTCCCCCCGCGCCTTCATCTGCACCGTTCATGGATCGTTCCCCGGAACTCCCTCCATCGGCTGTTTTACAGGTTAGGCCACTACCCCTGCTTTCCTCCGGTTGGGGCGCGTTTGCCGACGCGCTAACCGACATGGAACGCGAAGCGTTGACGATATTGCTCCGCGGTGAGGACGACCTTAAATCATTAGCCGACACGCAAGGGATAATGCTTGAGGTACTGGCGGAAGGGATCAACGAAAAAGCCGCGGATTTCATCGGGGACAATGTGCTGGATACGGACGGCGGCTTTGTTTTATATAATGAATATAAGGAAATGATTGGGGATGCTGTAATTTAAACATGTACAACGGCATTTGTCATAAATAATGTATGAAGAAGTGATCTAATGACAGCAAACAAACGCAGCTTTTATTTGATAGTAATAAGTCAAGGCATCAGCTTGATCGGCAATGAAGTCCTTTATTTTGCGATTTCGCTGTATATCCTTGATTTAACCGGTTCTGCCGAAATCTTTGCTACTATGGTGGCTGTTTCGTTTTTGCCCCGGATTTTGTTTGCGCCGTTGGGCGGGGCTTTGGCCGACAGATTTTCAAAGAAAATGATTTTAGTTATAAGTGACAGCATAAACGCGGCATTTGTAACTTTATTAACTTTATTGCTCATTAGCGGCAATGAATCGATCATTCTGCTCGCGGCTACCGTTACGCTGATGACACTTGTTGCCACCGGTTATCACCCCACGGTAACGGCTTCTTTACCTGTCTTACTTAAGAAAGATGAAATAATTAAAGCAAACGGCATTGTGCAAGGGATAAAGGCTTCGTCAAGGCTACTCGGGCCCATTTTGGCAGGCTTGCTGTTCGGTATAATCGGTGTCCTTTATTTGGTGGGGCTATGTGCCGTTTTCTTTGTGTTTTCCGCCGTAATTAATGTATTTATCAAGATACCGCACCAAGCAAAAGAGACGGTTGGCGGAATGTTGAGTACAATCATTACCGATATTAAAAACGGATTTACCTATATAATTAAGGGTAATCCTTTGCTTTTTAAGATCGCTGTTGCTTTTACCCTGTTCATTTTTTTCTACCAAGCGATGCTGTCCGTTGTACTTCCTTACATGGTTAGGATAACCTTTGGAATGAATGAAGAAGTTTTCGGCTTTATCAACGCCTCCATTGGGCTTGTTGTAATTGTGGGAAGCCTTTTATCGGGAAAACTAAAAAAGTATATGGAGATTAAACATTTACCGTATTATTTTATGTTAATCGGTATTGTAACTGTTCCTATAATGGTGTCGGTGATGCTTCCATCAACCATTAATATGCTGCCGCCGTTATTAATGGTTTCCGGTTTTATGTTAATCATGTTTGTTTTTACAATTTCTAATATATTGGTGATGGCTTACATGCAGACCCATGTACCGCAGGATATGATAGGCAAAACATCAGCAAGTTTCTTAACAATTGTCAATGTTTCCGCCCCAATCGGTTTGATCGTTATAGGTTGGCTTTTGGAAAGTTTGGTAAATTTCCAATACTTGATTTATATGTCAGTAGCAATATTTACAATTATGTTGGGCATCGTAACGAAAAAGTATTTACGTTCATAATTAAAGGTTTATTAAACCGATACAACCCCGTTGACAATTCTGCTAATACTGTATATGCTATATATATGCTGTAAGCGAGGTGATTGAACCGATGATTATCGTTTCATTGCAAAGCGAAGTACCCGCCTATGAGCAAATCAAGGCGCAAATCAAGGCGCAAATATTGTCGGGGGTGCTGACGGCTGACGAGCCGCTGACCTCCATGCGCCAACTTGCGCGGGATTTGCGTGTGAGCGTCATTACAACGACCCGCGCATACGGCGACCTTGAGGCGGAAGGGTTGATTTACACCGTCCAAGGGCGCGGGTGTTTTGTTAAGGGCAACGCGGAGTTGGTTCGCGGGCAGTATCTGCGTTCCGTTGACGATTCGTTAAAAGCGGCAGCGGAGAAAGGAAAAGCGGCGGGTTTGTCCCTGCTCGAATTGACAAGTAAATTGGAGGAAGCATTTTATGGGCAACGCGATTGAAATAAAAAATTTATGCAAGGAATATCCCGGCTTCGCGCTTAAGGACGTGAGTTTTAGCGTACCGAGCGGCTTGTGCTGCGGGTTTGTCGGGCCCAACGGCGCGGGTAAGACCACGACATTAAAGGCGATGCTGGGCATGGTTCACAAGAGCGGCGGCGAAATCCGGCTGCTGGGCAAGGCGGACGGCGACGTTACGGCCAAAGAGGACATCGGGGTTATGTTTGACCAGCCGTACTTCCAAGAGGACTGGACACCGCTTGATATCGAAAAGGGCATAAAACCTTTTTACCGCGGATGGGACGGCGGGCAATACCGCAAGTATTTGGCGCAGTTCGGGCTTGACCCCAAAAAGAAGTTCAAAGATTTTTCGCGCGGTATGAAAATGAAGCTGTCCTTCGCGGTCCACCTTTCCCACGGGGCGAAGCTGCTCATCCTGGACGAACCCACGAGCGGCCTTGACCCCGTGGCCCGCGACGAAATGCTGGATATCATGCGGGAACACCTCGTTGAGGAGGATCGCACGATCCTTTTCTCCACGCACATCACGAGTGATTTGGAAAGGATCGCCGATATGATCGTTTATATTTCCGGCGGTTCCATTTCGTTCAGCGGGGACAAGGACGAGCTTGTTTCCCGCCATTGCGTCGTGCGCGGCGGCAGGTTACCGGAGGAAAAACGAAGATATGCCATCGGGATACGCGAATACAAGGACGGCTATGAATGTCTGATGGAAACCGATAATATCGGCGGCTTGCCCCCCGACGCGGTAACCGAACGCGCGACCATCGGCGATGTGGTGGTCTATATGGAAAGGCGGTCACGATATGCTTAACATGATGAAGCTCGACTGGCTGGGTATGAGGAAGTACCGCAGCCGTTTAATAATCGCCGTAATTACCGCTTGTGTGTTCGGCGGGCTGTTCGGCGCTTGGATGATACTGCCGTATTTGGTGTTCGGTATGTTTGACGCTTCCCTTTATTGCTTCGACGCGGAAGAAAAGGGGGAGTTGAACCGGCTCTACCTAACGCTTCCTATTTCGCGGGGGACGCTCATCACCGCAAGGTACATGCTTTCATTGATTTTACAGGGCATCGGAATCGTTGCGGGGGTCGTTTTAACGTTTATCTTTTCCCGTATACTGTACGGAAGGACGATAATCAATGAACACACCTTTATACCGAACTTAGGAACATTGGCTGTCATGACATGCGTAAGCCTGTTGATTTGCGCGTATTTAAGCCTGATTATGCACCCGATACTGCACAAGTTCGGTTACACGAAAGCCAAGATTATCGGCTATGTCTTGCCGATTGTGGGTTCGTCGTTGTTGGTGGTAATATTTGTCATGATAATGACCCGTATCGAAGCGGTCGGCGCGGTTACGCGTTCCGCTTTTTTGTGGGCATATGGTAATCCGATGCTTTTTTCGTTTATTATACTGTGCGTGACGGCATTATTCCTCGCGGTTTCGTACGCGTTGTCGCTGAGGGTGTACGCCAAGCGTGATTTTTAAATCCGAAGGGAGCTACGGCTTTGCGCAGCGAAAGGGAAATGCTTGATTTAATCAACAGCGCGGCGGAGGAATCTGTTCCCATGCAACCCATGACCCCGAAGGAACGCGCGGTCGCCGCGTTTGAATTGCGCATCCCCGACCAAGTGCCGACCTTTGAGTTGGGCTTTACGCTTGCGCCGGAAATGTTCGGGATCAACCTGTACCCATCGGACTTAAATCGGGAAGTAATCGGCAAGTTATCGGTGTTGGACAAGGAACGCCGCTTAAATGAGGTCGCCGAGGATATCGCTTATGTGTTCGAAGCGTTGGATTGGTGTATCATTCCCGGGCATTTCGGCGCGGGTTACGTGGAGGGGACGTTCATTTCGCCGGAACGGGTATTCCTGCTTAAAAAAGTACGGGAATTAGCCGGCGGGCGCAAGATGGTGGGTTACACAGCGGATGGGACCTTTTCGACATCGCCGCGCGGCGGCGTTCATTCCCTCGCTTATCGGGTCAGTAACGACCCGAAAGGCTTGCATGAGGAAGCCAAGGCCCGCATGAAAACCGCCATCGAGCGTAATAAACGCCTGGCAGAAGCGGGCGTCGAGGTGGCTTTGCTTTGCGCCGATTATTGCGACAAGACGGGGCCGTTCCTATCACCCGCGCAATTCGGGGAGTTCGTAGCGCCTTATTTGGCGAAAATCATCGCGGAATGTAAAAAAGCGGGGATGTATACGGTCAAGCACACCGACGGTAACATCATGCCGATCTTGGATCAGCTCGTTGCGTGCCAACCCCACGCGTTACATTCGCTCGACCCCGCGGCGGGCGTGGATATCAGGGAGGTGAAGGTGATGATCGGCCATAAAACCGCGCTCGTCGGCAACGTAAATTGCACGGCCTTGCAATCCGGCACGGACGAAGAAGTTACCGCAAGCGCGGAATACTGCCTGACCCACGGCAAGCCGAACGGCGGCTATATTTTCAGCACATCCAACCTCCCCTACCGCGGTATGCCGCCGCACCGTTATCAAATGGCCTTGGATGTTTGGAAGCGGATGCGTGATTATCCATGAGGGATACCATACGGCACGCGTTGCAGGACCGCACCGCCGCGTCCGCGCCGATAAAAAACCTCATCAATATCGCGTTGGACGAAATGGATGCGTTAACCCGCCTGCGGGATTCGTCCTCACGTAATATGCAAACGGACGTTAATAACCTGGCGCGGGAATTGTGTAAAAAGTATTTCATCGAAGAAAACGCGGCGCGCATGGTCATCGAATCCATCGCGGAATTGCTGGGTTACGTACCCCCCGCCGACTGCGAAACCTGCGCCCCGTTAATTTTGGTGGATTCCGTTAAAATTAATGACACCGTTGCCTTCGGGGATTACAACTGGCGCGTGCTGGATGTACAAAATGATATGGCATTACTCCTAAGCGCATATATAATAGAGCAACGCGCCTACCATCCCTGCTACGAAGGCGTAACCTGGGAAACCAGTAAGCTGCGGGCATACCTCAACAGCGATTTTATCGAACGTTTCGACGAAGCGGAAAAAGGTCATATAGTCGAAACTTTGTTAAACAATCCGCCGAATTTATGGTATGATATCAACGGCGGAAACGATACGCGCGACCGTATATTTATCCTAAGCCTCGAAGAGGTTGATAAATATTTCGGCGATAGCGGCGATTACGCGAACAAAAGGCGCAAGAAATACGACGGCGGCAAGTGGGTAAGCGACGAAAAGGGTTGGATCCTGTCCAACGGATTCGATAACGACCGCGCCGCCGAACACAACGGGTTGGCGTCGTTTTGGTGGCTTCGGTCGCCCGGCTACAGCGAATACACAATCGCTTACGTAAGCACCACCGGCAACATCCCGCTTAACGGCGACCGCGTATGTATAGGCCGCGGAGGCGTAAGACCGGCTATGTGGGTAAAATTGGCAACCGTGGAGGCATAACATGCTCGTGCAAATCCTTTTCATCGCTCCGTTTTTGTTGTTTCCGCTGATCATCGCGGTCGTGATGGGTATTATGGGGTATCGCAAGGGTTGGAAGTTCGGGGTGATCGGCTTAACGGCGATGGTCGCAGCCGCAGGTATGGCGTACGGCGCCGCGTGGTTTTTATCACGCGTATTGGCGGGTTTGTCATTCGTTGAAGATATCAGATGGGACATCACGCTTATGCTGCGCGACGCGGGGCTTGCCGACCTCGCGTGGCAGGGCGTGTACGACGCGACCCTTAACCGATTGTTAATGCTCGTTTTGCTCCCTGTACTGCTTATCTTGATTTACATAATCATATGCGTAATATGGGCGATCCTGTCGCCGAAGCCGCAACCCTCCCTAAAACCCGTGGGAATGGTATGCGGTATTTTTATTGGGGTAATCGCGGGGGTTTTCGGTTTGTTCGCCGGAGGGGTTAACGTCGTGACCGAAGCGGGCCGCGCCGGCCGCGCCGCCGAAATCATCCGACCCATCAATTTCGATCAATTCGATCTGATCCATGTAACTGACCGCTTGCCGGAATTGCTTGATATTTATTTCGACACGGAGCTGATCGACGCAAGTGAATTCGCTAGGGCGGAGCTGTTGACCGACGCGATCAACGGCGTGTTCGTCGAATCGATGGATAATATTAACACCATGCTCATCATCCGTTCATCACGGAGCCGTCTTATGCAGGACGCCGATAACCTAAAGGAGCTCGCGCGGTTCGCCGACAAGCGGCGGATCATCGCGAACCGCTTCGGCGACCCGTTTGAAATCGATAACACCAAAATAGCCGAAAATATCGATGAACTGTCTCATTACCTGTTCAATTTCACGTTTTCGCCGGAGTTGGTACGTATCTTGCTGACGCAAACGATACGCGATATGTCGGGCGACCCGACGTTCATCTATCCCATCGGTATCGTGACCCGCGATTCGGAAGCCGCTTTCGCGGAGGCTTTAGCCGCGCTATACAGCATTTCCGATTTTATCGGCGGCAAACGCTTCGACCAAATGGACGAAGCCGAACGCGGCGATACCTTGGACACGGTCAATACCATCCGTTATTCGCCGTTGTTCCCGACGAACGTATTCGCTTACTTGGCTGATATCTTGCAGCACGGGGAGGAATAATCAATGAAAAAACCACGCTTCGTTTTATGGATTGCCGCTATCATCCTGCCGTTATTCCTGGCGGCGTGTTCAAACGACGCCGACGTCGTAGGGTCTGCGCGGACGATAAACGTTTTCGAAACCCATGGCGAAAATACGTCGATCACACGCGGCGCGACCCGTACCGCTCCCCGCGCGGGCTTCCGTTTGGCTGACCGCGACGTGGCCGAAACGGGGCAGGCCTCTAATATCTACCTTTTGCTCAACGCGGAATCCATCATGAAGATGGACGAACGAAGCACGGTCGAAATCAACCGCGTTTCCGACAACCTCCTTTCCCTTACGCTGGTGGAGGGTGCGGTCGCGGCGGATATCAAGCGCGAATCTTCTGACGATATCTATGAAATCCATGTAGGCAATATTATGATGGGTGTGCGCGGGACGTCCTTTATCATGGAATACCGCGGGACCGCTCCCGTTATCGTCATGCTGGAGGGCAGCGGCGAAATCGGCGGCATTATACTCGAAGCCGGGGAAATCGCGGTCATAGACGTAACCGCGGATACGGTAACCGTGGAGCCCTTCGTCCTTGAAAACCTGGACAGCCCGTTCATCGCAAGCGAAATCGCCCGCCGCGAAGGGAACCAAACCGTGTACGGCACGGGGATTCGTATCGCGGTCGTGCAAGCGGGTGCGGCACATAACGAAGCGGCTGTTGTCATGGAATTTGAATTGATGGAGCTTTACCTGTATGCCGGCTTGCACGACGATATCGTTTGGCCGTCCGACGGGTACTACGAATTGCGCCTTTATACGGACGGACGTATTTCCGCCGGAACGATGAAGGAAATGTTTCCCTTCATCGTCTACGAAAACGAATGGCGGTGCCTGCGCGAAGGATGCTTAACGGGATGGTTGGGTACAAACCAATGCCCGTGCGTGGATGAAATGGAATCGGTCATGAGGGTTTGGCGATGAGCGTCCCCCCGCGTATCGCCAATTTACTGATCAACGCCCTGCGCTCGGGGGTTGTGCCGCGTGTGGGCTTGGAGCATATAACCGTGGGCCGCGCCAAGGAAATCGGCGCGATCCTGCACGATATTGATATGATTGAAGCGGGCGGCGCGACCTTCCGATTTATCGTGGGCAAATACGGCAGCGGCAAGAGTTTTATGATGCAAACCATCCGCAATTATGCCGCGGCGCGGGGCTTTGTGGTGTGTGACGCCGACTTATCTCCCGAACGCCGTTTGGTAGGCACCAAGGGAAGCACGCAAAACCAAGGGCTCGCCACCTACCGCGAGCTCATGCAACACCTTTCCACCAAAGCAAAACCCGACGGCGGTGCGCTGCCTTTGATTTTGGAAAAGTGGATCAACGGGATCATGACGGAAGTAAAAACCTCCAAGGATTGGTACGATAACCCGCCTGTTATAGATGAAACGGTTGATTCCGAATTCGACGCCTTTTTCGATGCCGCGGTCGAGCGGCGGATTTACACCGTCATCGGCGAATTGGAAGGCATGGTGAACGGCTTCGCCTTCGCGCAAGCGGTAAGCACTTATTACCGGGCATACCGCGACGGCGACGAAACGAAAAAAGGCCATGTCCTCAAATGGTTCCGCGGGGAATATAACGGCTTGCGTGAAGCACGCGCCGATTTGGGCATCAATTTATTCGTCAACGACGAAAATTGGTACGACTTCCTAAAGATATTTGCGATCTTTTTGGTAAAGGCGGGATACAAGGGCTTGCTCGTCCTCATCGACGAACTGGTCAACCTTTTTAAACTGCCCAACGCCATCACCCGCGCGGCTAATTACGAAAAAATTCTCACTCTTTTTAACGATACGCTCCAGGGCAAGGCGAAGCACATCGGCTTTTTGATGGGCGGCACGCCGCAATGCATGGAGGACCGGTACCGCGGCATTTTCAGCTACGAAGCCCTGCGTTCGCGCTTGGCGGAAGGGCATTTCGCGGGGGCGGACGTAAAAGACATGACCGCGCCCATCATCCGCTTGGCCATGCTCACGCAGGAAGAAATGTATGTACTGGTGGAAAAACTGCGTGACATCCACGCGGGGCTGTACAACTACACGCCCGTACTCACACACGAGGACCTGCTCTATTTCCTTACCGTGGAATACAACCGCGTGGGCGCACAAACCCACATCACCCCGCGCGAAATCATCCGCGACTTCATCGAACTCGCCAACATTCTGCACCAAAACCCCCACCTTTCGGTAGCGCAGGTGCTCGGCTCAAACAGCTTCGAATTGGCAAAAGGCGGCCTGACGGACGAAGACGTAAACGAAGAATTTGAGGAGTTTGAAATATAGGCACGTAAAGGATGATGACAGCCATGCAAGCCTTGCGCTGGGGATTGCCCTATGTAATGAAATACAAGGGTCGGCTGATATTCGGGCAAATCATTAATTTTATTAATATTGTGCTCAGCTTGGTCAATCCCATGATGGCGGGTATGATTGTGGCAAACGTCATCGAGGGCGGGCAACGGCATTTGTTGATCCGTTATTTGTTGGTTATGGTCGGTATTACGCTGTACCGCAGCGTCGCGCGTTACCTTTTCCTGGTTCTGTACGAAACCACTTCACAAAAAATGATATTCGAACTTCGGCGCGATATCTATCACAAGCTGCATATCCAAAACTTCCCGTGGTTCGATAAAAACCGTGTGGGGGATATCATGTCCCGCATGACCGGCGACGTGGAGGCTCTGCGCCATTTTACGGCTTATACGATTTACGCCATCCCAGAAAACGTGTTGATATACATCGCCGCGGTAATCGTCATGAGCTTCATTAACATTCCGCTAACGCTTGCGTTATTGGTGACGACACCGATTGTGGTGTATGCCGCCACCAAGCAGGCAAAGGAAATCCGCCCCGCTTTCCGCAATGTGCGGGAACAGTTTTCCAACCTTAACTCTGTGTGCAGCGAGAATATCGGCGGTAACCGTGTGGTTAAAGCCTTCACCAAGGAAGCCCACGAAACGGAAAAATTCACCGATGCCAACCAAAAATTCTACGACAGTAACATGGACACCGCCAAGGTGCGGATTAAATATTTCCCCGTTATGGAGACCTGCGCGGCCGTGTTGCCGCTTATTTTATTGCTGGTGGGCGGGGTGATGGTGATTTACGGGCGCTTGCAGTTATGGCAGTTGGTCACCGTCAGCGGTTACCTTTGGATGCTCAACAACCCCACCCGCATGTTGATATGGAGCGTCAATGACGTGCAAAACGCCGCCACTTCCCTGGATAAAATCCACGAAATGATGCGGCAGCCCATTTTAATCGAAAGCCCGGAAGGGGTACCCCCGCCGGAAAAAATCAAGGGTGACATAGAATTTAGGGACGTAAGTTTCGGCTACAGCTTCGAACCGGGGGCGTATGTGCTTAAAAATATAAACTTTACGGTAAAACAGGGGCAAACGGTGGGTATCGTCGGGGGTACCGGTTCGGGCAAGACGACGCTGACGGCCTTATTGGGGCGTTTTTATGACGCGAACAAAGGCGAAGTGCTGGTTGACGGCAAAAACGTGAAGGATTACAACCTGCCGGGATTGCGGAAAAACATTTCCTACGCCATGCAGGACGTGTTTTTATTTTCCGACACGGTTGAGGGGAACATCGCTTTCGCCGTGCCGGATGCGCCCATGGACGTGATTTACGACGCGGCGGGGATTGCCGATGCCCATGAATTTATTTCGAATATGCCCGAAAGCTACGACACCATCGTAGGGGAACGGGGGGTCGGGTTGTCCGGCGGGCAAAAACAACGGATTTCCCTTGCCCGCGCCATCGCGAGCGAACCGCCGGTATTAATCCTGGACGACGTAACCTCGGCGGTGGATATGGAAACGGAACAGCGCATCCAAACCGCCTTAAACGAAAAGATACTCAAAAGCGGAACACCCCGCACGACCTTTATCGTGGCGCACCGCTTTTCCTCCGTTAAAGACGCGGACTTTATTTTGGTATTGGAAAACGGTGAAATCACCGAGCGCGGCAACCACGACGAATTAATAGCGAAAGACGGCTATTACGCCAAACTATATAAAGAACAGCGGGGAGGTAACCCCCATGGCGCGTAATACCTTCCGCACCGACGAGGTGCTTAACGAGCAAAACGTTTTCAAACTCGGGCATTTAAAACGGCTGGACAAATATATCAAGCCCTATTCGAAGAAGTTTGCCACGACCCTGGGCTTTACGGTGGTTTCAAGCGCGTTGGGGCTGTTGGCACCGTACCTCACCATGATTGTGATGGACGACTCCATTCCCAACCGAGACGTGTGGCAAGTGGTGCGCCTGTCGGGGCTGATGCTTTTGGCGGTTTTGGTTAATATATATTTCATGCGATATCGTATGGACGCGATGGCAAAGGTAGGGCAAGGTATTATCCGCGACTTGCGGCTGGATGTGTTCGCCCATTTGCAACGCTTGCCCTTTGCCTACTTCGACAGCCGCCCCCACGGTAAAATTTTGGTACGGGTGGTCAATTATATTAATTCGCTAAGCGATATGCTTTCCAACGGGCTGATGAACTTGATTACCGACTTGCTGTCCCTGGTGATTATTGTCGCGATCATGCTTTCCATTGACACGTATTTAACCCTGGTAGCCTTGGCGGGTATGCCGCTGTTAATCATCGCTGTGTTCTTTATCCGTATCGTTAACCGCAAGGCTTGGCAAATATTCAGCGCGAAGCAATCGAATATGAACGCTTACATCCACGAAAGCATTGCGGGGGTAAAGATTACCCAATCCTTCGCGCGGGAAGCGAAGAACGCCGAAACCTTTGCCCATGTATCCGGCGAAGTAAAAAAAGCCTGGAACCATGGGGTGAAGGTGCAGTTTCTGATGTGGCCCAGTATCGAGAATATCAGTATCTTGGGTGTGGCGTTTTTGTATATCGTCGGCGTTTCTTTAATCACGCAGGAAACGCTGACCGTGGGGGTCCTGATTGCCTTTGTGGCTTATATCTGGC
Source organism: Defluviitaleaceae bacterium (assembly GCA_009780585.1). Classification (GTDB taxonomy): domain Bacteria; phylum Bacillota; class Clostridia; order Lachnospirales; family WQUN01; genus WQRX01. Next base: position 76,990 of record WQZS01000014.1, read on the forward strand.
GGTTTTGGATGCCTATAAACAACATCGCGGCTTTTTACAACACCCTTGTCACCAACATGAGCTATTTGGAATTGATCTTCGAAACCCTGGACGAACCCGTAATGGTAAAGGACCGCCCCGGCGCAACCCCGATGCCCGTAATCAAAGGCAAAGTGGAATGTAAAAACATAGGCTTCGGCTACGAAGAAGGCCAGTCGGTGCTTAAGAACGTCAGCTTTATATGTAATGTGGGGGACACGATTGCCCTGGTGGGGCCGACGGGTGCGGGCAAAACCACCGTAGTAAACCTCATCAGCCGCTTCTATGAATTAAATGAAGGACAGGTATTGATTGACGATGTGGACATCAGCGGCGTAACCCTTGCCTCCCTGCGCAGTCAAATGGGGATTATGCTACAGGACAGCTTCCTTTTTTCGGGTACCATCATGGATAATATCCGCTACAGCCGCCTCGGCGCCACCGACGATGAAGTAATAGAAGCCGCCAAATCCGTATGCGCCCATGACTTTATCATGGAAACGGAAAAAGGCTACCAAACCGAAGTAAACGAACGGGGCAGCCGTCTATCCCTCGGGCAGCGGCAGCTCATCTCTTTCGCCCGCGCCTTGCTCGCCGACCCGCGCATCCTTATCCTGGACGAAGCCACCAGCAACATCGACACGAAAACGGAAAAAGCCCTCCAAGAGGGCCTAAACCGATTGTTGGAAAACCGCACGTCCTTCATCATCGCCCATCGCCTTTCCACCATCAAACACGCGGATAAAATCCTGGTCGTGGACAAAGGCAGCATCGCCGAATCCGGCAGCCACGACGAACTGATGGCTTTACGGGGGGATTATTATAATAACATAAATCGACAACGGTCGACAAAAGTGATAAAATAAAAGCATGGCATATGACGCGAAATTTCGGGGTCGTGTGTTGAAATACATCGACAAAGGTCACACAGTACAGGAAGCA
>WQZS01000015.1 GCA_009780585.1 Defluviitaleaceae bacterium
AGCTTTGTTACGTCTGCCGGCGTTTCGCATTCTTGGCATAGTACCTTTACTAACGCTTGTCCGTTTTCATTCAATCGTGTCATGCACTTCATCTCCTTTGAGTTTTTTTTATTGGAGATTATTCCCATTTACACGGTTGATAATACACTCTCTTTTTCAACTTGCCGAATTTGGACGGCAACAGGGTATGCATCCTACACTAGCAATTTTTGATAGGGCATATATTCCGCGCGCGGGGTTGTAATTTTATAACAGGTCTATCGGAAGCGTTATAATAATCGTATAAGATTTTTACATCTTTCGCCAACTGCCATTAAAATACCTGTAGTTCATTTACGTTCATTATGGTATAATCATCACGCAACCGTGGGTCGGCTTGCTTCACGCCTTTTCATCCGCACGCAGGGATGGAAAGGAGGTGAACGTATATGGATACTTTTAACTTCGTGGATTTGTACGCATTTTTACAAACCGCTTTGGGCATGGTTTTAGCCTTTTTGGGTGGTAGGCGGTCAATGAAGCGCAACGAAAAGAGCCGTCCCCCGAGCAAGGTTAACGGCTCTAATGCTTCTTTAGATTAAAGTGTGAAGCCAAGCCGGAAACGGTTGTTCTTCACAGCAGGTCGCGGGTCATTCCGTGGCCTGTTTTTATTATATCCAAAAAGTTAGGAAATGCAACGGGTGTTTAAAAATTTTTATATAAAAAGCGGCTTTTTACCCAGCAGGAGATCCTCCAAGCCGCAATTCGCGCTGCCGACAACGAGCGAGAGGGCTTCGGGATATTGTTGTTTGAAGATAAGGCTCCCTCCGACATTTTTTACCCTGCCGCTCTTGACTTCGATTGCGGTTAATTGGTTGCCTTTTTTTATAATGAAATCAACCTCGTTACCCCGATCGCGCCACCAAAAGACTTCAAATCCTTCCTCTTTTCCCCGGGCAAGCAGGTATGCCCCTACCGCGCTTTCGACAAGCCTGCCCTTGTTTGTCGGATTATCAAGCAAACGTCGTCTGTTAGCGCCTTCAGCGTAAACCATTAGGGAAGTGTCGTACACCATAAACCTTGGAGCGCTTTTGCGGGTACGAATTTGATTGCCCGAATAATTTTGCAAACCCGTCAATATATTCGCCTTACCGAGCAAGTCAAGATAATGCGCCAAGGTAACGGTGTTCCCCGCGTCTTGCAGTTGACCGAGCATTTTTGTAAAGGATAATTCCTGCGCGCTGTACCCCGAACCGAGCATAAAAAGGGAACGCAGCAAAGCGGGCTTGCGTACTTCCTCCATCATTAAAATGTCGTGTGATATAGTCGGCTCCACGATGGACATACCCATATAACGCGCCCAGCGGCTTTCATCCTTGATTAATGAAGAAGCACCGGGATAACCGCCGAAGAATAAAAAATCATCAAGGGTGTAGTCAAAGGCTTCTTTACATTCCGCATAATGCCAATGCGGTGAATAAAGGATTTCAAATCTTCCCATCAGCGATTCCGCAAGCCCTTTTTGCAACAACAGCGAAGACGAACCGGTTAACACCACTTTTAACGATGATAACAACCGATTGTCCTCGTCCCAAAGGAGCTTGACGATGGACGACCATTTACTGACTTTTTGGATTTCATCAATCACCAACAGGGCTTCATTATTTTTAGCAAGCGCGCGGGCTTGCTCCCATTCGTTAATGAGCCACTCCGTGCCGACTGCGTTCGGATCGTCCGCGCTTACAAAATGCGCCGGTACATCCAAATCCTTTAAGGCTTGTATTACGGCGGTGGTTTTCCCCGTTTGCCTTGGCCCGACCACGATTTGTATAAAACGGCGCGGTTCGATTAACCTTTCTTTAAGTTGCGCAACCAATTTCCGCTTGTACATAATATGCGTCCTTCTTTACAATTTACTCAGTACGCTTTACTATTTGTAAATTATACAGATTTACAAGCCATTGCCAAGGGGTTTTTACTTGACGAGCCGTAAACCAAGGCATATAATGCGCGGTGCGTATGTGTTAGGTTAAGCGATGACAGTACGAATCCATACAGAAAGCGTGAGAAGCATGAGTAAGAGGACGTTCCAACCCAAGAAACGCCAGCGCAGTAAGGTACATGGTTTCCGTAAGCGCATGAGTACGACCAACGGGCGCAAGGTATTGCAAAGGAGACGGTTGAAGGGCAGGCATGTATTGTCCGCATAGGCCCATCCTCTCTTTGCGTACCGGCAACGCCTTCCGACAAGTGTATCAAAGGGGCAGGCATGTAGCCGGCCCCCTTTTTGTGCTTCACAAACGCGCGCATGACAGCGGGGAGCCGCTTGGTTGCGCGCGGTTGGGTATATCCGTCAGCAAAAAGGTAGGGAACGCCGTCGTACGCAACCGCGTGAAGCGGCTCGTTAAGGAAAGTTTCCGCTTGAACCCCCCGCCCTCGGGTTATGATTATGTAGTGGCGGCACGCCCGGCGGCGGGTGATTTGCCGCGCGATGGCGCGTTTGTGATGGTGGACAAGGCTTTGAGGGAATTGATGTGTATGCCGGGCAAGCGGGCCTCGGGCGGGGCATGAGGGTTTCGCTGGCTTTGATACGGTTTTACCGGCTTGCGGTTTCGCCGCATTTTAAGCCGCGTTGCCGGTATTACCCGTCCTGCTCCGGTTATACGTATGAAGCGATCGAGCGGTACGGCGCGGCGAAGGGTATTTGGCTGGGGATTAAACGTATATTGAGGTGTAACCCGTTTAGCCGGGGCGGATACGACCCTGTGCCTTAACTCGGGAATTCACCCATTCGGAGGTAATTGTTATGTACGGTCTATCGGGATTTATACAGGAAGCGGTCGTATTGGCCAGGCCGGTACAGTCCGAACCGGGGCGTATTGTGGGGCCGATCGCTTGGCTGTTCGGCACGATCTTCAGCTTCATGTTCGACGTCGCTTATTGGATTTCGGCCAATAATTCCCTGGGCTTGGCTATTATCATGCTGACGATCGTTGCCATGACCATCATGCTCCCCCTTAACGTAAAATCGCAGAAGTCCATGTTAAAGATGCAGAAGCTCAACCCCGAAATCGAAAAGATCAAGGCGAAGTACGGCAGCAAAAACGACGCCGAAACCAAGCAAAAAATCAACCAAGAAACGCAAGCCCTATGGGCGAAGCACAAGGTAAATCCGCTGGGCAGTTGTTTGCCCATGCTGGTGATGATGCCTTTGTTCTTCGGCCTTCTTTATATTATGCAAAACAGCGTTATGTACATCGGCGCGTTAAGCGGGCTGTACCACGATATTTCCGTGGCGATACAGGCCGTACCGGGGTATATCGATATGGTTACGCCGCTGGCGCTGCCGTACATCCCCGACGCGTGGCAGGTTAACGGGAACACGCTGATGGGTATTTTCAACGGCTTGATCGCCGGCGGTATGCACCCCGACGCCGCCATGCAGACGGCGCTCTCCACGCTGGGTACGACGGACGTTATCGTACTGGGGCTGCCGGAACATATGTCGCGTGTACTCGACCGCTTCGTGCAGGAGGATTGGAACATCCTGCTGGCGCAGATCGGTGAAACGCAAGCCGCGCACCTGCCGCGGGTGCAGGGTTACTTCGACCGCTTACAATCGATCGAATTCTTCTTCGGCCTTTCCCTTAAGGAAAACAGCGGGCTGCGCTTCCCGGGGATTTTGATCCCGATATTCGCGGTTATTACTACAATGGCGTCGTCGTGGTTCAGCCAGCAGGTAAATAAACCGAAGGACCAGCAAGCCAAGACCATGCAAACCGTGATGATGACCGTCATGCCGTTGTTCATGGGCTTTATCACCATCAGCTTCCCCGCGGGTGTGGGGCTGTATTGGATTACCTCCAACCTGTACCGCCTGGTACAGCAAATCGTGATGAACAAGCAAGCGGGCGTGCCGTTTAGGCTGCCCTTCAGCAAGAACGCCGTCTAACGGCGGAGAAAAGAGGCGTAATATATGAACCGTGATAGGATCGAAAAGTCCGGTAAAACACCGGAGGAAGCCATTGCCGCGGCGCTTCGCGTATTGGACGCGTCGGAAGAGGATGTTACGATCGAGGTACTTGACCCGGGCGCGAAGGGCGGGTTGTTCGGCATCGGCGGACGCCCCGCGATGGTAGCGGTAACGCGCAAGTACGACCCCGTACAGGCGGCGAAGGAATTTTTACGGGAAGTGACGCTGGCGATGGGTTTAAGCGTAACCATCGAAACAACGCGCAAGGATAAATACCTAAACATTAACGTGGTCGGCGAAAACATGGGGATATTGATCGGCAAACGCGGTGCAACGCTGGACGCTTTGCAATATTTAACGAACCTTGTGGTCAATCAAGGCGGCGTACCGGAATTCAGCGTTATCCTCGATACCGAGAATTACCGCAGGCGCAGGCGCGAAACCCTTGAGGGCTTGGCGCAGAACATCGCCCGTAAGGTAAAGGCCATCCGCAAACCCGTAAGCCTGGAGCCCATGAGCCGTTACGAACGGCACATCATCCATACCGTATTGCAAAACGACCGCATGATACGGACATACAGCGAAGGAAACGAACCCTACAGGCATGTGGTGATCACCATTATGAGCAAACCGCGCGAAGCGTGATTTTTCATACGAAATGACCGTCCCGTATGAAAACGACGTCATCGCCGCGATCGCTACCCCGCCCGGCCGGGGGGCCGTGGGCATCGTACGGTTGTCGGGTTCGGGTTCCGTTGGGGTCGTAAACCGAATATTTAAAAAAACGGGGAAGGATAGCCGCGGTTGCGGTAATTCTTTCCCTTCTTATTTAAAATCGCATCGGATGTATTACGGTACCATTTCGGATAACGGGACTGTGATCGACGAAGTAATGCTTTGCTGTATGCGCGTGCCACGTTCCTTTACGCGGGAGGACGTCGTGGAAATCTACGCCCACGGGGGTCTCGTGACGATGCATGGCGTACTCAACGCCGCGTTAAAAAACGGGGCGCGGTTAGCCTTGCCGGGTGAGTTCACCAAGCGGGCTTTTTTAAATGGGCGGATTAATTTGGCGCAGGCCGAAGCCGTGATGGATTTGGTTAACGCGGGCAGCGAGGCGGCGCGGGCGGCGGGTTTGCGCCAATTGGGCGGCGGGCTTTCCGGCCGCGTGGCGGCTTGCCGCGATACGATCCTGCGCTGGCTGGCGCATATCGCCCTCAGCATCGATTATCCCGAACATGAAGAAGAAGCCCTTAACCGCCAAACGATTATTTCCGAAGGACAAGCCTTGCTTGCCGATATGCGGGCGTTATTAAAGACGGCGGAGGTCGGGCGGGTTATACGCGAAGGTATCAAGACCGCGATTATCGGACCGCCCAACGCGGGCAAATCGACGCTGCTTAACGCCATCCTGGGCGAGGACAGGGCGATCGTGCATGAATCGCCGGGCACCACGCGGGATATATTAACCGAGCGGGTGATGGTGGGCGACGTGCCGCTGGTACTGATAGATACGGCGGGCTTGCGCGAGACGGAAGACCCCGTGGAGCAAATGGGGCTGGACAAGACATACGATGCCATCAAAAACGCGGAATTGGTTTTGTATGTGGTGGATGGGGGGGGGAGTTCAAAAGATAAGACCTTGGGGGCGCTGCCCCCAATCCCCCGCAAACTTTTAAAAAAGTTTGATCAAAATTTTATTGTACTTATTAATAAGTGTGATTTATTGCCGGCGGATGAATGGAAAACCATGGACGAGGAAATACCCATCTCCGCTAAAACGGGGCAAGGGTTGGACCAATTGTATGACGCGATAAAAAGGCTTTTTTTATCGGGCATGGGGGACGCGGGTATAAAATATTTTGCCGAAAGCGATATCATCACGCGTGAACGGCACAGGGCTTTGCTTTGCGAAGCGATCGAATACTTGGAAACCGCGCTGGATGATTTTGGGCGGGGCGAAACGGAGGACATCGCCGCCATTCCCTTACGGGCGGCTTACCTTTCCTTGGGGCATATATTGGGGCTTGAGTACGCGGACGATATCATCGACCGTATTTTCGCGGAATTCTGCGTGGGGAAGTAAGGAAATGCAACATACGGCGTTCGGCGTTCGGGATAGGCATATCGTGGTCATCGGCGGCGGCCATGCCGGATGTGAGGCGGCTTTGGCGGCGGCGCGGATAGGGGCGTTACGCGGCGCGGGCAAGATCCGCGTTACACTTTTCGCCATGAGCTTGGACGGCATCGCCATGATGCCTTGCAACCCTTGCATCGGCGGCAGCGCGAAGGGGCATTTGGTGCGGGAAATCGACGCGCTGGGCGGTGAAATGGGTAAAGCCATCGACGCGGCGTTTTTGCAAAGCCGGATGTTAAACACCGGAAAAGGGCCCGCCGTGTACAGCCTTCGCGCGCAAGCGGACAAGAAGCGGTACATGGCTTACATGAAACAAGCGTTGGAGCGCGAGCCGAATATCTCCCTGCGTGAAGGGGAGGTACGCGAACTCATTTTAGGGGAATCTTCCGATACTATCCGCGCCGTCCGCACCGAATCGGGCGCGGTAGTGGCATGTGACGCGGTTATCGTTTGTTCGGGCACGTATTTGAACGCGCGCTGCCTGTATGGTGAAACGGTGAACGACGTCGGCCCCGGCGGGCAGCGTTCTTCGGGTATATTGAGTGAGTCGTTACGCCATTTGGGCTTTACGTTGCAACGGTTTAAAACGGGGACACCCGCGCGGGTACACCGCAGGAGCATCGACTTTACGAAGATGGCCGTACAACACGGCGACGATAAAATCGTGCCGTTCTCCTTCGGGACCGACCCCGCGAGCGTCACACGCGAGCAAATCCCTTGTTATTTGACGTATACCACCCCCCAAACGCATGACATCATCCGCGAAAACCTTCACCGCTCTGCCATGTACAGCGGTTTGATCTCCGCTACGGGTACGCGGTATTGCCCGTCCATTGAAGATAAAATCGTGCGCTTCGCCGATAAGGAACGGCATCCCGTATTCATCGAACCGGAAGGCGAGGATACGGAGGAAATGTACGTACAAGGCATGAGCTCGGCTTTACCGGAGGACGTACAGGAACGCGTCTACCGCAGCGTGCCGGGCTTGGAAAACGCGGAAATCATGCGCCCCGCCTACGCCATCGAATACGATTGCATCGACGCGACGCAATTGACGCTCGGCTTGGAAGCCAAGCACATCGGCGGCCTTTTCTTCGCGGGGCAGATATGCGGCTCCAGCGGCTACGAGGAAGCCGCCGCGCAAGGCTTGGTGGCAGGAATAAACGCGGCAATCGCCGCCAGCGGGAAAAACGCGCCCTTCCACATCACCCGCGCGCAAGGTTACATCGGCGTGCTGATCGACGACCTTGTGACGAAGGGTACCGCCGAACCCTACCGCATGATGACTTCCCGCGCGGAATACCGCCTGTTATTACGGCAGGACAACGCCGACCTGCGCTTGACGCCGCTAGGTTACCAAGCCGGTTTGATCCCCGAGGAACGTTACGCCCGCTTCCAGCAAAAAAAAGAATTGATCGAATCGGAAATCAAACGCTTGAAATCCACGACTATTTCCCCGGAAATAGCCAACCCCGTATTAGCGGAAAAAAACAGCACACCGCTTACTTCCGGCGCGAAATTGGCGGACTTGATCAAACGCCCGGAACTGGACTATTTGGATATCGCCCCCCTAACTCCGAACGACGGATCCCCCCTGCCTGATTTGCCTTCGTATGTACTCGACGCCGTCCGCGAGCAAGTCAACATCCAAATCAAATACGAAGGCTACATCGCCATGCAGCAAACCCAAGCCGAGCAAATCGCCAAGCTCGAATCGCGCCCGTTGCCGCCGGACTTGGATTACGAAGGCATTACCGGCTTGCGCATCGAAGCGCGGCAAAAACTGACGAAGCACCGCCCCGCCAATTTCGGCCAGGCCTCGCGGATTACGGGGGTTTCGCCCGCGGATTTGAGCATATTGATGATTTACTTAAAGGCAAGGCGTGGGTAGCCGCGCTTCGGCGGCGTCACGCGCGGCGCGTTACGTGTGGCCTATTTTGGCGGTTGCCGTAGCCGCGGGGATTTTTTTCTCCTCGTCCATGCCCGGCGAAGATTCCGGCGAGGCCAGCATGTCCATTATTGCTAAGATGTTGGAATGGTTCCCTTCCATTCCCTTTGGCGAAGACACGCTCAATTTTATCCTGCGCAAGGGCGCGCATTTTACGGTATACCTTATATTGGCGTTTTGCGTTACGCACTCGTTGAAGTATTATAGCAAGGGACGCCGTTTGGCCTTCTTGTCGTGGGGTATCGCCGCTTTCTACGGCGTAACGGACGAAATCCACCAATACTTCGTGCCGGGACGGGCGTGTACGGTAAGCGACATGCTGATTAACGCGGCGGGCGCGGCGGCGGGTACGGGCTTGGTATTATTGTGGCTTTTATATAGGAAGCGGCATATAGTGGAGGGAAGCGATTCCTCCAACCATGAGAATACATAGGAGGGATTGTATGGCATTTCCTTTCATTCACATAAGCAATTACGGACCGCGGGAAACCCCCGTCATCGTCTTGCCCTGCGCGAGCGACGGGCGGGCCGTTCACATGAACGTTTCCGGCGACCACGGCGTGGCGGCGCGTTTTATCGAGGCGGTGCAAGCCAACCCCGATTCCGCTTGGGCCTTCGTTAGCAAGATGTACGTCGGCGGGCTGGACCTTAACGCTCTGCGCGAATTGTTACCCGGGGACGCCGAAAGCGGCGCGTGCGCCAATTTTTGCAAATGGGTGAGCAAGGCGACTTACGGCGGCGACCCCAAGCGTTTCATGACGCGTTCGCTCTACGTGGCCGACCCGGAACGCAACCTGCGCCGCTTGGTGCATTTGCGTATGGTAAAGGAACCGGATAAATACGGTTTGTGGAAGATATGCGCAGTAGAACAAGAAGATTGCCCACGGGGGGTTTAATATGCGGGAAAAATTGATAATAGATTGGCTTGAAGGCCAACGGACAGGCGAACGAGGCATAACGCTGACAAAGGACCAGCTTCACTTATTGTCGCGCTTTCAGGAGCTCGTTTTGGAGAAGAATAAAAAAATGAACCTTACCGCCATCACTTCCGATGAAGACTTCGCGGTCAAGCATTTCATCGACAGCTTTACGTTGCTATCGTTTTTGCCGCAAGGGAAGTTTTCATTGCTGGACATCGGCACGGGCGCGGGCTTCCCCGGCGTACCGTTAAAGATCGCTCGCCCGGATCTTCATCTCGTCTTATTAGATTCGGTGGGCAAGCGGATCGATTTCCTGCAGGACGCGTTGGAAACGTTGGGTGTTAAAGCCGAATACCTTCACACGCGCGCGGAGGACATACCGCGTTTGTTGCCCGGTGTTTTATTTGACGTGATCACCGCCCGCGCCGTCGCGCGGTTGGACAAGCTGTGCAAATACGCGCTGCCGCTCCTGGATACCGACGGGATATTTTTGGCGATGAAGGGGCCCGACGTTGCCGATGAATTGGAGGAAGCCGCGGACGCGCTTAAAAAGTACGGCGGCGTGGTACGGGAAGTAACTTGTCCCCTATTAGAGGACAAGTTGCGGCATACGATTGTAGTAATCGAAAAGTGCTGACGCGCGAAACCTTTACCCGTACCGCCCAACGCTTGTACGACTTTTGCGCGTACCCCGCCGTGCGGTATAAAGTTTTTTTCCATTTGCTTGATGCGCCGTACGACGGCGAAGCGTTGACCGCCCTGCGTCCGGCCTTCCTGGGGAGCGACATCGTTAAGGAGCTGCGCGACGCGCAGGATTACCGCGGCGGATGGGGCAGGCTGCGCGACAAGGATTATTCGGCTAAGGATAAATTCCCCAGTTCGCTGGTGGCGATACGGCGGTGCCAATACATCGGCCTGACCCTCAACGACGGGGATATTTTATTGCTCGCGCACGATTATTTGGAAGAATTCCTAAAGGGGACGGCCCGCGAGCCGCTGTTCGAAAAGAACGAACGCGCCGCGCCGTGGAACGCCGCGATGGTGAGCGAAGCCATCGAATCGATAAAACCATATAACAAGCTGTGCGACCGTACGTACAACGAATGGATGCACATCGCCACCCGCGCCTACGAAAACGGCGAATATTCTTACGAGCGGGATCGGGACGCGCAGCACGAAGTGTTTTGGACGAAGGAGGCGCGGCTCGTGCCGATGCAATTCGGCTTGTTGCTCAAACGGCGCGCCGAGCTGCCGCCGGGCATGGAGGACGCCATGCTTCGCCACCACGGTGAACACGCGTACCAAAACGGCTATTTTTGGAACAAGACGCCCCAGCGGCTGCCGGATCATTTCGTGTATAAGCAAACCCGCCGATGGTTCCATACCTTCAACTATATCAACCAATTCCGGGGGTCGGCGCTATACCTCGCCGACGCGGCCGAATGGCTGATGGCGAACCGTAATGCCGACGGCTTGTGGGATTGGGGCACGCAAACGAAGGACCCGTGGGGTTATTTCGGCTACTTCTCCGCGAACAGGGATTACAAGCATAACCGCGTGGTGGATTGCACGATGGAGGCATTGGATTTCTTAAAGGCGTACATGGATAACAACGCGGGGTTGTTTGCGTGAAGCGGCGGGGAATGAGAGGGTATTATACCGCCTTATTTTTATTGATCATCGCGGCCCTTGCGGTTGCGGTTGCCGTCCTGCGGGACGTTCCGCCGATTACAGCGGAAGATGGAGCGGATTCGATTGGTAATAATGAAATTAAAACCGCAATTACAAACGGACAGGCACAAGGTAATAATGAAACGGAAAACGGGTTTAACAACGAAGCGGAACCCGCTCCCGTTTTTATTTGGCGCGAAATCCCCCCATACATACCTGCGCAGCCGACCAATACCGATCATCTCTCTGCGCTTATCAACTACGCTCTTAACCGATTGCGTTGGGCGCAAGCGGAAGGCGCGAACGTCCAAACCGGCAGGTACGCGGAAGCGGATTTGCGTATATTCCGCGAAACCGTACAACGGAGCCAAAACATACTAAACGACGCGAACCCCGCGGACATCCTAACGGAAATATCCGTTTTGCAATCCGCCATCGATCGTTTCCATCACGCCGTCATCGATCCGGCTGACCGTTACCGTCCTTTTCTGCCCGTCATCGCGCGCGGCGAGGACGAACCGCAAAAGCACCACCTGCGCGCGGTGTGGATCGCGACGGTCGTGAACATCGACTGGCCTTCCGCCGAAGCGCGCGGGACTTCCCCCGCCCATGTGGACAGGCAAAAGGACGAGCTGCGCCAACGCTTCGAAGAAATCGCGGACTTGGGCTTTAACGCCGTGGTCTTCCAAATCAGCCCGACGGGGGACGCGCTGTACCGATCGGAGATTTCCCCGTGGTCGGCGTGGCTGACCGGGGAAACGAACTTTACCGGCGAATTGCTTGATTCCAACGGTACGGAGTTCGACCCCTTGGCGTACGCCATCCGCTTGGCGCGGGAACACAACATCGAGTTCCACGCGTGGTTTAACCCCTACCGCGTTACGCACATCATCGAAAGCTACCGCGGCATCACCCTCTCCTCCACGGGTGAGCCCGTGACGGCGTTGTCGCAAATCCGCCATGAATGGGCGCAAATCCCCGGCACGGCGTTTTACCTCTTCGGCGATTACGTTAAATTGGGCGAAAACCGCTACGTCGTGGACCCCGCCGCGCCCGGCGTGCGCGAATGGATCGTACGCCGTGTGTTGGAAGTGGTGGAGAATTATGACATCGACGCGGTGCATTTCGACGATTACTTTTACCCCTCCGACTTCCCCATTGCGGATACCTTCGCGCGGTACAACGCTTCCGCTTTCCCCGATACCGCCGCGGGCCGCGCAAACTTCCGCCGCGAGCAAACGGAAAAAATGATCATAGACGTAGGCACGGCCATCCGCGCGGCGGCCCCGTGGGTGAAGTTCGGCATCAGCCCCGGCGGCGTGTGGAAATCGGCGGCGGAAGGCAATACGGGATTGAACGGCGGCGGTTTCGACGCGGGTACGGGTTCGCCTTCCGCCACGACATGGTCGAATTACCATTCATCCTTCGCCGATACGCGCCGCTGGGTGATCGAAAACTACATCGATTACCTGACCCCGCAAATCTATTGGGAATGGACGCATACCCTCGCCCCCTACGGTGTTATCGCCGATTGGTGGGCGCGGCTGTTCGAGGATTACGGGCCGCACGGGCATTTGCGCAATTCACATGGGGCGCATACCAACGCGCAGCTTTACATCGGCGTGGGTTTGTACCGCATGTACAACCAATATAGGTCAAACCCCACCACCATCCCCATGAAATGGCGCAATTCACCCGGTTTTGAAAACGAGGGGATGCGGACGCTTTTGCGGCAGGAGGCGTACAACCTGGGCAATCCCAATATCCGCGGCTCCATGTTCTTTTCCCAAAACCAAATGCGCCCCGGCCGCGGGCAAGGCATGAGGGACACGATGGAAAACCTGCGGCAAACCCTGTGGCGCTACCCCGCGCTCGTCCCGCCTATGCCCCACCTCGGCGGCACCGCGCCGTCGCGCCCCGCGAACGTGCTTATCGGCGGGGATTTCATCGCATGGAAAAATACCGAAGACAACCCGTGTCCAACGGTTGCGCCCCGGTATTTCGTGATTTACCGCTCACCGCACGAACGGATTAACTTGGACAATCCCGCGAACATCCTCGCCATCGTACCCGCTACGCCGGGAGAGGATAATTATCGGTTCGACATCCCCGGCGGTACGGGGGATTATTTTTATACCATTACCGCCGTTAATCGCTTGCATGATGAAAGCGCGGCGGGATGAAAATATATATTATAATAAAATCGCAATTGCATTTTCTAACTTTTTGGATATAATAAAAACAGGTCACGGCGTGAACCGCGACCTGCTGTGAAGAACAACCGTTTTCGGCTTGACTTCACGACTTAATCTTTATTAGCATTGGAGCCGCTAACCTCGTCCGAAGGGCGGCTCTTTTCGTTGCGCTTCATTGACCGCCTGCCGCCCATAAAGGCTAAAACCATGCCTAAAGCGGTTTGTAGAAAAGCGTACAAATCCACGAAATTAAAAGTATCCATATACGTTCACCTCCTTTCCATCCCTACGTGCGGATAAAAAGGCGTGAAGCAAGCCGACCCACGATTGCGGGAGATATTATATCATAAGATGTCGATACAAACCCAAATTATCCAAAAGTTGATCACCCCCGCTTCATCCTCTCATCCTCCAAAATATCGATAATCCGATTCACATTGAGCAGGGCGCGCACGACGTTGTCCTGCAGCGCGGAAAGGCCGGGATAGTCGGCTTGCGTTTTCATTAATTCGTATAGGACGGCCTCAAATTTTAAAAAATCCTTCATATAGGGCCGAAAGTTATTGATAAATGAATAGTAGAATTCCATGTATTCGGCGTCGTCCATTTCCCGAATGTTTTTCCTGATATAAGCCTCGTCGAAGATAACGGCGTTGGATACCCTTCCGACGCTCCATTCCACGTTATGTATAAATATTTTTATATCTTGTTCCGTAGCCGGTACCTTCATTAACGCCAATCCTTTCGTATACGGCTACGCCATGGGGGAGGCATCCGTCCCATGCATCCCCCGCGGAGCCGTTAAAGATAAAAAAGCGTGTAAGGACAGCAGAAATCTGCCATCACCTACACACTTCGTAATCCATACAAACGAATAAGCCGTTATCGCCGACCGGCAACGACCCCATTATGACACGCCAAAACCCCCAATATTATTGAAACGGCGGTATTCTAGTGCTAAACTAAGGTCGCGTAGTGGCAGGCGCGAGCCTGTGTGTGTTAGGTGATGCTACGAATCCCTACACTCGCCGTGTGGTGCGTCAACACCTCACGGTCACTACGATTTATGTTACAAACATATTTTAACATATTTGTTAATTCAAGCGCAAATTATCTTTTTCATTCACCGGGGAAGCGGGGATTGCTTTTTTTGTACGGGGTTGGTGCTGACGCGGTTTATACAAAGAGTGGTTTATGTGGCTTCCACACCGAGGGGGTGGGGGTACTCCAACGCTGCGCTGGACGAAATTGGGCGGAAATCGGCTCCGTACGCGAAGTGGTTGCATCGGTTGCAAGCACCCGATGCCAACCACATAACGCGTCCGTTCGCCGATTTCCGCCCAATTTCGTAGGCGCTGCTTATGGAGTACCCCCGCCCCTTCGGACGGATGTGTCCGTATAAACTACGAAGGATTTAACCCCTATCTTCAACTTTTGCTCAAGTTGGGCAGAAGTTAACCCACAGTATTTTGCCTGACTTGTCCCCCACCGGGGGACAAGTTAACCTTTGCTCGCGGCGAGCAAAAGTTTTAACCAAAGTGCGTTGCTTTTGCGCAGCGGTGATACATTAAGCAGCATCGCTCGCCACTTCTACGGAGACGCACACGAATGGGGCAGAATCCGCGAGGCTAACGCCCCCGCGTCGGCACAAACAACATGATATTCGAAGGACAATGGTTGATCATTCCGAAATAATGTTCATTCAAAACACAAGACCGCTTGTCCATTTATCGGGCAGGCGGTTTTTATGTGTTTCTTATGTCAACTTCCGGACCTATTAGGTCCGAAGTTACCGCCCCCAAAGTATCTTCTTCCCTACGCCCCAACCGCCTATTGCGGGGGGCGTAACGCCGTACATGCGCGGGCGGCGCGGCGGGCGGATGTTCCATAAGCCGCGCCTACGAAAACGGGTGTCGGGCGGCGAACGGGCGCGTTACGTGGTTGGCATCGGGCATTTATGACCGATGCAACCACTTCGCGCACGGAGCCGACCGGCGCCCGTTTTCGCTGAGCGCGGCGTTGGAACATCCGCCCGCCGCGCTGCCCCCCGTATCGATTAGAACCCTACACCCGCTGCGCGACAAAGCACATTTCCTTCCCGTCGTCACAATACTCCGCGCCCAGCATGTCCCCGCAAACGGATTTGACGCGCAACCCCGCCGCGTTCAAGTCCCGCGTAAATTCCTCCCGCGTGAAGGTATGGTGCCAGATATTCACGCTCCGTACATCGCCTTCCATTATGATGACCGTTCGGTCAAGCACCGTGTTGTGTTCATCGTACCGATGGAACGCCTCGAGGCATACGTGCGGTTCGCCGCAAAGGAAGCCGGACTCCGCGTATTCCCACCGCGTATATTCTTCCTTCCCCTCGATATGTCGCGGCGTATGAACTTCGACGATTAACAGCCCACCCTTTTTTAACGCCGCGTTGATATTTTCCAACGCCTTGGCCCTGCTTTCTGTGGGAAGCGTGCAGAAGTCGTAATAAATCAACGTAATCAAGTCAAAACATTCCGAAAAGTCCATCGCTGTGAAGTCTTTGCACCAGTATGTGATGGGCAAATCCCTTTCCTTGGCTGCGCTGCGGGCGTAATCAATGGAGCGTTGGGAGATGTCCATCCCCGACACCCGATACCCCGCTTTATGGAATTCCTCCGCGTAAATGCCGGGGCCGCAGCCCAAGTCAAGTAAATCGCGGTATGTTTCCGGAGGCGCGGCTGAGGCGATGAATTTGACATTTTCCCGTACGGTGGCGTGGTTGCGCGTTGCCGCGTCCCATGCGGGGTTAAGATGGGCTTCGAGCATACCCTTCGAAATGTGTTCGTCGGTCCACAAGGCGATTGTGCCTTTTTCGTAAAGAGCGGGCTTTTGCAACATTTTCTTTAATTGTGTAAACATAAATGCCTCCTTAATAAAAACGACGGCAACGTATCACAAGGGTTTGCAAACGTCAAAATAAAAAATTTTTCATTACCAATATTTCCTATCCAATCCGCGGTACGAAACCGCCTCCGCGATGTGCGCGGCGTCGATGTCCGGCGCGCCGGCCAAGTCGGCGATCGTCCGCGCGATCTTTAATATCTTGTGGTACGCCCGCGCGCTCATGTTCATGGATTCAAATACTTGCTTGAGCAAATCGCCGCTTTCGCGGTTGAGTTTGCAATGCTTCTTTACCATGGCGGCGGACATCTTGGCGTTAAAACGCACGGGCGCGGAGGCGAAGCGGTGGGACTGCCGCTCGCGGGCCTGCTCCACGCGGGCCTTTATTTCGGCGGAGGTTTCCGCGGACGGCGGAGGCGCGGAGGGGGGATATTTTCCGCCCGCGTTTTCGTTCCCCGCCAATTCCCCGTAACTGACCGGCACGGCTTCCACCATAATATCGATCCGATCCAGCAGCGGGCCGGAAATCTTGTCCAAGTACCGCGCGATCTCCGCGTCGGTGCATTTGCACCGCTCGGTGCCTTGGTAGCCGCAGGGGCATGGGTTCATCGCCGCAAGCAAAAGGAACACGCTGGGGTACGTGCATACGCCGCCCGCGCGCGCGATTGTGATCTGCCCGTCCTCCATCGGCTGGCGCAGGGTTTCAAGGGCCTTTTTTTGGAATTCGGGCAATTCGTCGAGGAAGAGGACGCCGTTGTGCGCGAGGCTGATCTCCCCCGGCGCGGGCACGCGCCCGCCTCCCGTCAGCGATATGTACGAAGCCGTATGGTGCGGCGTACGGAAGGGCCGTTCGGTGATTAAGTGCCGCTCGCCCAATAAACCCGCGATGGAATATATTTTGGTGATTTCGATGCTTTCGTCGAAGGAAAGATCGGGCAGGATCGTGGGCATCCTTCGGGCGAGCATCGTCTTGCCCGCGCCGGGCGGGCCGATCATAACCAGGTTGTGGCCGCCCGCGGCGGCGATCTCCAGCGCGCGCTTTACGTGGTTTTGGCCCGCGACATCGGCGAAATCCACGTCGTAGGGGTTGCCGTCCCTTGCGCTTGGGGCGGGCGTTTGCGCTTCATTAATAAACGGCGTGATTGAACTTGTACCGGAATCCGGTACAAGTTCCTTCAAATGGGTAATCGGGTACACCGCCATGCCCGTCACCAAAGAAGCCTCCCGCGCGTTTTCCGAAGGGACGAAGCATTTCATGGCTCCCGCGCCCCGCGCGGCCAACAGCATCGGCAAAATGCCCGATACGGGGCGGACAGCACCGTCCAGCGATAATTCCCCCGCGAAGAAGGCGTTTTCCGCAATATCTTCTTTCAATACCCCCGAGCAAATCAAAAGACCCACCGCGATTGGCAGGTCGAAGGCGGGGCCGGACTTACGCGTATCGGCGGGCGCGAGGTTGACGGTGATGCGTTTGATGGGGAAGGCGAAGCCCGCGTTGCGGATGGCGGCGCGTACCCGTTCGCGCGATTCCTTCACGGCGGAATCGGGCAGGCCCACCACGTCGAAACCCGGCAAGCCGCTTGCCACGTCCACTTCAACGTCCACGATGTAGCCGTCCACCCCCATCACCGCGCCGCTTGAAACCTTGACAAACATAGTATCCCCCCGAATCCCGTCATACTCCGTCGAATCCGTGGGATTATATACCGTGTGTCGTTTACATGTCTATCCGTACGGCGGCGCGTAAATTCCGCGCGTAAACTCCGAAATCCTTGACTTCTCGCTTGTTCGCTGATACAATCCCGTTCGTTTTCCTATTCTGTAAAAATCGCGAGGGAAGCCTGCGGTTTTACTCCGCTTGAAAGGAGGTGAAAAGAAACGATGCTGACATTCAACCAACTGGTCAAGCAAGGACGCAAGTCCAACAAGCGCAAGTCGAAATCCCCCGTATTGCAAAAGGGCCTCAACTCCCTTAAAGACAGGGAACTCGATCAATCCGCCCCCCAAAAGCGCGGCGTATGCACCTACGTGCGTACCAAGACCCCGAAGAAGCCCAACTCCGCCCTGCGCAAGATCGCCCGCGTGCGCCTTTCCAACAAAATGGAAGCCACTTGCTACATCCCCGGCGAGGGACACAACCTGCAGGAGCATAGCGTGGTGCTGATCCGCGGCGGTCGCGTGCGCGACCTTCCCGGTGTGCGCTACCACATCATCAGGGGTACGCTCGACACCGCCGGCGTGGCCAAGCGCGGCCAAGCCCGCTCAAAGTACGGCGCGAAACGCCCGAAAAAGGCGTAACCCGGGAATCGCAATCAAATTGCCTGCGGTTTAACTTCTAATAAGATATAACTTCGTGTCGAATTGACACGAAGTTAAAATATAGCGGCTTTATCGCAAATTGCGGAAAAGATGACGGAAGAGATGCAGGCGCGAACGTCGGGTACAACGGTTTTGCGAAAACCGCGGTACCCCGCACGAGTACCGATGAATTAATCATCTATGTTAAGGAGGGAAGCCTCGTGCCAAGGAAAGGACACGTAGCAAAACGTTCCGTCCTGCCCGATCCGTTGTTCGGCTCAAAGGTAGTCACCAAGCTGATCAACGGCATTATGCTGGACGGTAAGAAGGGCGTTGCCCAAAAGATCGTATACGACGCGTTCGAAAAGGCGGCGGCCAAAAAAGGGTCCCCCGCTATCGAAATCTTCGAAGAGGCGTTGAACAACGTAATGCCGGTGCTGGAGGTTAAGGCCCGCCGTGTGGGCGGCGCCACTTACCAGGTACCCATAGAAGTACGGCCCGACCGCCGCCAAGCCTTGGGCTTGCGTTGGCTCGTGTTCTTCTCGCGCAAACGCAGCGAAAAGAACATGACCGACCGTTTGGCCAATGAGCTGCTGGACGCGTCCAACAACACCGGCGCGGCCGTCAAGCGTAAGGAAGAAATGCACAGGATGGCGGACGCCAACAAAGCGTTCGCGCATTATAAGTGGTAGGAAAGAAGGCGTAACGAAGTGAGAGCTTTCCCATTGGAAAGGACACGCAACATCGGCATCATGGCGCATATCGACGCGGGTAAGACCACCCTCACCGAACGCATCCTCTATTATACCGGCCGCAATTACAAACTGGGCGAAACCCACGAAGGCACGGCTACGATGGACTGGATGGAGCAGGAGCAGGAGCGGGGCATTACGATCACTTCCGCGGCGACGACCACGAAATGGGAAAACCATCGCATCAACATCATCGATACTCCCGGCCATGTGGACTTTACCGTAGAAGTTGAACGCAGCCTGCGCGTACTGGACGGCGCGGTGGGCGTTTTTTGCGCCAAAGGCGGCGTGGAGCCGCAATCGGAAACCGTTTGGCGGCAAGCCGACAAATACGGCGTACCCCGCGTGGCCTATGTTAACAAAATGGACATCATGGGCGCGGATTTCCTTAACGTCGTGGACATGATCAAGGACCGCCTGGGCGCGAACGCCGTACCCGTGCAATTGCCCATCGGCGCGGAAAGCCAGTTCACCGGCATCGTGGATTTGTTCGACATGAAGGCGTATTTCTACCCCGACAAATTGGACGAAGACGTGAACATCGGGGAAATCCCGTCCGAAATGCTGGCGTTATGCGAAGACTTCCGCGCGAAAATGGTGGAATCCATCACCGAAACCGACGACGATTTAATGGAAGCCTACCTCAACGGCGACGAGCCGGAGACGGCGGCGCTCAAAGCGGCCTTGCGCAAAGCCTGCATCGCCACGACGATCACGCCCGTATTCTGCGGCTCGGCGTACAAGAACAAGGGCGTACAGCGTCTGCTGGACGGCGTGGTGGATTACCTCCCCGCCCCGACGGACGTCGCCGACATCAAAGGCATCGACCCCAATACGGATAAGGAAGTGGAGCGCAAGTCCTCCGACGACGAACCGTTTTCCGCGCTCGCGTTTAAGATCATGAACGACGAGCACGTAGGTAAGCTGGCGTTCTTCCGCGTATATTCGGGCTCACTTTCCGCGGGTTCGTATATCCACAACTCCACGAAGGACAAAAAGGAACGCATGGGCCGCATCCTGCAAATGCACGCCAACCACCGGGAGGACGTGCAGAAGGTATACGCGGGCGATATCGCTGCCGTCGTGGGCTTAAAATTCACGACCACGGGCGACACCCTTTGCGACGAAAAGCATGAAGTTATACTGGAGTCCATGAACTTCCCCGAGCCCGTCATTTCCGTGGCGATTGAGCCGAAGACCAAGGCGGGGCGCGACCGTATGGGCATCGCCCTTAATAAGCTCTCGGAGGAAGACCCGACCTTTAAGACACACACCGACCCGGAAAGCGGCCAAACGATTATCTCGGGCATGGGTGAGCTTCACCTGGAGATCATCGTGGACAGGCTGCTGCGCGAATTCCGCGTGGAAGCGAACGTGGGTAAACCGCAGGTCGCGTACCGCGAGGCGTTCCGCAAGCCCGCTGACGTGGAAGGCCGTTATATCCGCCAGTCCGGCGGGCGCGGCCAGTACGGCCATGTCAAGGTATTGTTCGAACCGATGGACGCCAACGATTCCGACAAGCCCTTCGAATTCGTGGATAAGGTCGTGGGCGGCGTAGTCCCGCGCGAGTATATCCCCGCCGTCGAACAGGGTATCAAGGAAGCGATGGCTTCCGGCATTATCGCGGGCTATCCGGTGCTTGGCGTACGCGCCACGCTCTACGAAGGCAGCTACCACGACGTGGATTCTTCGGAGCTCGCGTTTAAGATCGCGGGTTCCATGGCCTTTAAGGAAGCGATGCGCAAGGCCGACCCCGCGTTGCTTGAACCGATCATGAAGGTTGACGTGACCGTGCCCGACGAATATATGGGCGACGTGATCGGCGACATTAACAAACGGCGCGGAAAGATCGACAGCTTCGAAGACCAAAACAACGCCAAAGTCATCCATTCCTATGTACCGCTGGCCGAAATGTTCGGCTACGCGACCGACCTGCGCTCCAAAACCCAGGGACGCGGTATTTATTCAATGGAAGTACACCATTACGAGCCCGTACCCAAGAGCGTGCAGGAGCAGGCGACCGGACGTAAGGAATAGATGAGTAATAAGGCTTGCAATGCTTGGTAATACTTGTATAATACGTTGGACATGTAAAATTGATTGGAGGAATCCCCCATGGGAAAAGCAAAGTTTGAAAGGAACAAGCCCCACGTTAACATCGGTACCATCGGCCATATCGACCATGGTAAGACCACGTTAACCGCAGCAATCACCAAAACGCTTTACGAGCGTTATAAGCTGGGGGCTGCCGTTGCTTTCGATAAGATCGACAAAGCACCCGAAGAAAAGGCACGCGGAATCACCATCTCCACCACCCACGTCGAGTACGAAACCCCCAACCGCCACTACGCCCACGTTGACTGCCCCGGCCATGCCGACTACGTTAAGAACATGATCACGGGCGCGGCCCAAATGGACGGCGCGATCCTGGTGGTAGCGGCCACCGACGGCGTAATGAGCCAAACGCGCGAGCATATCCTGCTGGCCCGTCAGGTAAACGTACCCAAAATCGTCGTGTTCATGAACAAGTGCGACATGGTAGAGGACGAAGAACTCCTCGACCTGGTTGACATGGAAATCCGCGAACTCCTCGACAAGTACGAATTCCCCGGCGACGACACACCCATCATCCGCGGTTCGGCGTTGCAAGCGCTTAACGACCCCGCGGGCCCTTGGGGCGACAAAATCCTCGAGCTCTTCGAAGCGGTGGACACCTTCATCACCACCCCCGAACGCGACCAAGACAGGCCCTTCCTCATGCCCGTTGAAGACGTATTCACCATCACCGGCCGCGGCACCGTAGTAACCGGCCGTGTGGAGCGCGGTACGCTCAACCTCAACGACAAAGTGGAAATCGTCGGCTTTACCGATGAAAAACGCGAAGTCGTCGTAACCGGCATCGAAATGTTTAAGAAGGACCTCGGCACCGCCATGGCGGGCGACAACGCAGGCCTCCTGCTCCGCGGCGTACAACGCACCGACATCGAGCGCGGCCAAGTGCTGTGCAAGCCCGGCTCGGTAGCCGCGCACACCAAGTTTACCGCCCAGGTTTACGTCCTTTCCAAGGACGAAGGCGGCCGCCACAAGGCGTTCTTCTCCAACTACCGTCCCCAATTCTACTTCCGCACCACCGACGTTACCGGCGTAATCCAACTGCCCGACGGCGTTGAAATGTGTATGCCCGGCGACCATATCGAAATGACCGTCGAGCTCATCTCCCCCATCGCCATGGAAGAAGGCTCCCGCTTCGCCATCCGCGAAGGCGGCAGAACCGTAGGCGCGGGTTCGGTTGTTAAGATTTTGAAGTAAGTCAGCGAATCAAGGTATAAACGAAAAGCGGCCTCAAACGAGGCTGCTTTTTTTGTGATATAATCAAGGGCCTGTATTTAATTTAAAAAAGTGAGGTGCGCGATGAGTACGCGGGAATATATAAGGACACAAGTTGACTTACTGCCGGATATTCCCCGCTATATTAAATTACACGGTATAAAACAATCCCTCTCGTCAATCGGCGTTACTTCCTCGCACATACAAATGATACCGCCGCAACCGCGTTCCGCCGTAACCTTATCCAGCAGCGAAAATTTCTTTACCTCACGTCGGTCGGGATTGGCCGATTTTTTAATTTCCAAGGGATGAATTGTATTTCCCTGCTCAACGAAGATATCAACCTCCTTCGCGTTGGAATCCCGGTAGTAGGTCATGTTTGCCTTTTGGGGCGCGTAAGTGTAGTGCTTCATCAACTCCGATATAACGTGGTTTTCGAAGAATCGCCCGCTTGCGGCTCCGTTCATCATGGTTTCCCGCGTTGGCCACATGGAAAGGTGAGCGGCCAATCCTGTATCGTAAAAATACAGCTTCGGCGTTTTCGTCAAGCGTTTTAACGCGTTGTTGGCATAAGGGCGCAACAGGAAAATGATACCCAACCCTTCCAACAACCGCAGCCACTCCTTTGCCGTGGGTTGTGAAATTTCGGCTGTGTCGGCCAGCGTTTTGCAATTAACCTGTTCGGCAACCAAAGCGGCGCAAGCCGTTAGGAATTTACCGAAGCGCAATGTATCGGTCACGCCGCCCAAGTCGGTCACGTCACGCATCAAATATGTGTTGACGTAAGCGGAAAAATATTCTTCCCGTTGTTCCGCGTCGGCTCGCAAGACTTGCGGCATACCGCCGCGCCAAATATGGTCGAAAACATGAATGACGTCGTTTTTATTAACTTGCTTTTGCCGTGCTTGCAAGCAAGCCAACGAAAAATCCAATGGGTTATCAAAGTTAACGCCATCCTTTTCCGTCATTGATAGGCTGTGCAGTTCCAATATCCCAATCCGCCCCGCCAGCGTTTCCCGTACGTTTTTCATCATGGAGAATTGTTGTGACCCGGTCAGCCAAAATTGGCCGGGTTCTTCGCTTTCCTCGCAAAGCACCTTTATTTGCCCGAACAATTCGGGTGCATATTGCACTTCATCAATGATAACCGGCGGCTTATATGTTTGGAAGAACAGCACCGGATCTGTTTTTGCCAAATCGCGGGCCATAATATTATCAAGCGTGACGTAGGTTCGGTTCTGTCCTTCCGCCAAACGGCGGAGCATGGTGGTTTTGCCTACCTGCCGCGCTCCGGTGACCAAGATAACCTTGAAGAACGTATTCATATGAAGGAACTTGCGTTCTAACTTCCTGCGGATATATTGCATGATATGCTCCCAATAAAATAGGATATAATAAAATATACTTTATTATATCCTAATATTATTGATTGTCAAATGAGTTGTTGTAAAGCGGTTAATTCTATTTCATCCGACATTATTACATCCTCCCGTTATCATTTATTATTTCAACCACTCGATCAAGTCGTCCGGCGTAATCACGGAAAAGGGCGGATACTTTCGAGCGTTTTTCCTTGTCTCGCATGGTAATTCTTACTTCGTCCATATCCATACCCGCGCCTAATTCATCCAACTTTACCCACAACCCACATCGACCGTCTCTTGAACCATTTCCATCTTCCAATGCTTTATTAATTTTTTCGCTCAAGGGAATTAAATACAAATAAGATTGATTCATATCGGCGAGTTTGTTAAAAATGCTTGTTGAAACTCCCCCAGCGTTTGTAGCAAGATGCGCGACATATACGCCGTAGTTCTCCCAAAGGGGAATGTTTGCATCTTCAAACCGCCCCGCGTCAATATCATCAGCCCATGCGCGGAAAGCCATTGCACCAAAACACTTTCCGTCACGTTCGGGCAAAGTCAACCAATGCGTCATTTTTTTTATCGCTTTAACATAGAGTTCTTCAAGCGTAACTTCGTGCTGCTTTTCACCTATAAATATCAAATCCATCTTATTTTCACCCGTTAAGATGCAATCGATATATGATGTTTGATTTGTATCAGCGTTTTGATTTACATCGGTATCATGAAAAAGCAACCTTATAATATGTCCTCCATGATTGTACCCAACTATTAAACAATGGGTTCCAACGTCCGAGTTCCAATCAGGCATATCATGCAAATTCGTTTTTACAAGAACGGGGATGTCACGGTCAATCATTTCAACGATTTTTTTGATATATCGACCATTATCAGCGTTAAGTTCCTTTGCCGTTACGTATTCATGGTTATACCCAAGCGTGTCGAAAATATATTTGATATTTTCTGCCCCCGCCAAATAACCCGACGGGCAATACTCACAACCGGTTGAAGGATTCCGGTTATATACTTGCGCGACGGTATCTCCTGTAATCGCGGCAATGTCCCAAAAATCAGGTTTTTCGCCCTCTCCCATACATTCCAAAATAAACTTCACACAATCCGGCAGCCCGTAATTATGGCCTTTTCCTCCGTCAATTAACGGGCGGTTGTTTTTAATCCTTTTCATTTTCGCATCTCCTTCGATAACGGATGGGGCGTTGGTGGTATTTTGCTCAGACATTGTTAACCTCCAAAAATTTTATTCATCCCTCGCATGTTTTTCCAATTCCAGCAATCTCTTTATAACGTTGAAAGTCGTTTCATCCGGGTTTGTAAAACCCTCATTAAAATGACTGACATGCTTGATTTCCTTTCCAAGTATAATGTGACTAGTTATTTTATACTTAATTTTGTCCGGTAACATCCATAGAAAAATTTCGGATTTCATATTCCGCAACATCAACATCGGTTCCCCACGTTTGGACATACAAAAACGGGTCATTATTTGTAAACTGGCCTGTCCATTCGCCGTTCATCTTATGCCAAACATCAGATGCGGCGTTGGGGATGACTTCACCAACCACGGGATATTTGTCATTATCATTGATTTGCCACGTTAAATCGCCGACTGCGTTAGTTCGCTTTACCTCCGCTGAAAATTTGATTGTTATTTGCTTTCCGATGTAGGGTTTCAAATCATAACTTATAGGCGTTGTTTCACATCCAACGTAGTAACCAAAGGTGTAATCGTCGCTCGGTACTTCGGGATAAACTTCGGCGGTGAATTTCCATATAGCCGCTCTATGTCGGCCTTGCCGTTCAATTTCATCCCAAAATAAACCTTCTCCCAATGTATCACCAAAGTATTCACCAAGTGCATTGTCGCCTCTTTTATCACCTTTGGGGGAAGCGGCATGGTTTCTTGCCCAACCTTTAGCCACCACCATTTTAGGTATATCGAAAAAATCCATTTCATCCGGTACGGGGGTTTCGGGTTTCATAAATCTACCTACAGTATAGGTTTTTAATTGCCCTTTTTCTTCGTTATACCATTCCCATGTCATCAACGCGGAATTATGGGGTTCATCAGAAGCATGCTTTTTTAATTTATCCAATTCTTCAAAAACCCACGCGCTGTTGTGCCAATTACTGCGGAACAGCGCGGCGGTTCCGCGCTGGTTATGTCCCCGCGCGAGAACAGATTTACCGATGAAGCGGAACGGCCCACATTGTTCGGTTTTAAGACTAATTAACTTGGGTGGGTATGGGTCGGGCTTTTCTTCAATTGCAATAGTTGTTATCATTTCGTCGATATGAGCAGAAGTGTCCAGTAGGCGCGTGAGGTCGGGTTTTTCTGTGGTCAAGGATGATTCAATTTCTACTGCTTTATCAAACAGGGTTTTTACATCCGCTTCGTTATGAAAGTCGATTTTACGCATTTGTTGGATAAATTCCAATATCAACTCCTTCAATTCATACAACAACGCGATGTCGTTATCAATGTCGTCTACTTTTTTATCCAACACGGAAAGCACGGTATAGGAATTGTGGGAGGCAAATATTTTTCCTATGTCGCCGATAGAAATGTTCATTTTGCGTAAAATGAGTATCTGCCGTAAACGGGCAAGCGCGGTTTCATCGTATAAACGATAACCGGAACTTTCATCGCGGGTACTTTTAATGAGTCCCATTTTTTCATAAAAGCGGAGGGTTCGTGTAGTTACATTGAAAAGGTTACTGACTTCTTTAATTTTAGTTAATTCGTTCATATTGACCCCCGGTTTTCGGAAATGGGCACCGGCAATATCGCCGCCGCCGGTCAAAAGATAAACTATTACCTAAGGTCAAAGTCAAATTTAATTTTTTTGTTTATTCATCGTCATCGCCTTCAAGACATTCAGCAATAAGTTCAGCCGCATTTTTAAAACTTTTGTATAAATGCGGGTTTGCTTCCATATGCTTAGCCTCCGCCAACGCAGCCAGGCTTTCCGGGTCGTTCCATCGTTCTGCTCGTTTTAATTCAAAAGGGAACCCTCCTACATGGCAAGCGTGTTTGAGGAAAACCGTGATCGCATCGGGTAACGATAAACCGTGGTAGGAAAAAACATCCTCCGCTTCCTTTTTTAGATCGGGATATAAGCGGATGTTAATGTTTGCTGTCTTTGTCATATAAACCATCCTTTTTGCAACATGATTAATAAAGTATATACAAATTCGTTGCAATTGCAAGCATTTTGACAATTTCCCTATCATTTGACAAACAAAAAAGACTGTTGTAGAATTTATAAAAACTACAGCCGTCTTTTTTATTTATAACCCTAAACACCGGAAGGATGATAACGATGAGCGATTACAATTGCTTACCGGACGCGGAATTTGACGTTATGCAGATTATATGGGGGCAGCCGGTGCCCATATCCTCGGTGCGGATATTTACGCTGGCCGCGCCGGAAAAGATGTGGAAACCGCAAACGGTGTTAACGCTGTTAACGCGGTTGGAAAAACGGGGGTTCCTCTCCAGCGAAAAGAAGGGGAAGGAACGTTATTATACGCCGCTGGTCACGCGGGACGAATATTTGAATATGGAAACGGGTTTGTTTGTCAAGCGCTTCCATAAGAATTCGTTGACGGGATTGATGAGCGCATTGTTTGCGGGGGCCAAGCCGAAGGAAAAGGACTTATCGGAAATCGAAAAATGGTTGGAAGCCCAAAAACCAAGCGAATGATTACGGTATAGATTCCGCGGCGAAGCGTGGTTGGGTCACGGAGCTCCAACCGGATGAAAGGAAGTGAACGAAGTGTTTGATATATGGGTACGATTGATTGAAAACTCGGCGGTAATGTCGGTAGCGGTATTGGTGATGTATGGGTTGTCACGGCTGACGCGGAACAAAACATCTCCGCGGGTGCGTTATATATGCTGGATTGTGGTTGCGGTGGGGTTACTTTTGCCCGTGCGTCCGGTGTTGTTTACGGTTAACGTGCCGGAGTCGGTTGCGTGGATGGTTCCGGCGGGTGAACACGGGGATATATATGCGGAAGGACATACGGCAGTATACCCGGAAATATATACAGAAAAATATACAACGGTATACCCGGGAATACATACGGAAGGACATACGCCGTTATGCCCGGAAACAAATACAGACAATTATACAGCGTTAAATATAAATACGGCATACGCTTACATTGGTGCGGATGCGACAAATAAAACGGTTCCCGCAACGGGATTAACCGCGGCTCCGACGGAAGGTTACATGCGCACCGTAAATTGGCGGGCTTTGCTCCCCGTTGTATGGGGTGCGGGGGCGTTGTTGTTCCTGTTAACTTGCACCCTACGGCACATGCGTTTTATAAAGAAAATCCGCCGTTGGGCGGTGCCGTGTACGGATGCCGAGGCAATCGCGTTGTTAAACGGGGTATGCCGCGAAGTAAACCTTAAGCGCGTACCGCGTATGTTTGCTTGCCCGCTTACGGCTACGCCGATTATCACGGGATTGTTCCGTTCATTGCTCATCTTACCCGACGGTACGGAAAACCCCGAACGTTTACGGCTTATGCTCCTGCACGAGGTGCTGCATATCAAACGCGGCGACCTTTGGGTACGGCTGCTGACGTTGGCGGCGATGGCTGTACATTGGTTTAACCCGCTTGTGTATTTGATGAACCGCGCAATCCAAACCGAGGCGGAGCTGTGCTGCGACAGGCAGGTCTTACGTATCGCGGGGGACGGTGCCCGCGCGGCATACGGGCAAACGGTTTTTAATACGGCGCGCCGTACGCAAAGGATGTTTTCCGTTTTGGCCACCGCTTTGTCGGGTGAAGGGAAGAATTTGAAACGCAGGCTTGCCGATATCATCGAACGCAAGCACACACGGCGGGGGCTTGCCATCGCTTTCGCGGCTTTGATGATCGGCGGGGTTTTGCTTGCGGGGATGCTTTCCTATGAAGGGGAGGTTCCCGTACCCGAAGGGGGGTTCGTTGAGGATATCGGCTGGTTGGGCGACGGGGTTACCCTGGATGCCGATCCCGACCGTTACGCCCCCGGCCCGGCGGATACGGCCGACCCCATTACGCTGGAGGCGAGCAACGAATTGATTATCTACGTACCGGGGCATGACAGCGGCCACCGTCGATTTGTTGCGGCAATCCAAATATTCGGGAACCGCTTCCCCGATGTAAACCTAATCGTCGAATCGGTCGGCGACCGTGACGATTGGGATAATAAGGCGTATATCCAACGTGTCGGTACGGAACTCATGGCGGGGATGGGGCCGGACGTGATACTGACCCATTTCTTTGAAGACATCCACAAGACCATGGACAGCGGTGTTTTCCTTAACCTTTCCCCATTATGGCACAGGGACGCGGGTTTTGGGCACAGGGAGCAATTAAATCCAGCGGTTATGGACGCGGGGATATACAAAGGGCAGCGTTATCTGATACCGCTAAGTTACAACATTAACCTGGTGATGGGCGAACGGGGGCTGCTGGAAAGCGTGGGCTTCGATACGGACGGCGATTGGGGGATCACCCCGTTCTTTAACGCGTTATCGGCTTCCTTACCCGCCGCGCGGGCGAACCCGATGTTCCGGATAGCGATGAGTTTACATGACACGTTTTTCCGCAACGGAAACCCGACGGGTATTCCCATCGTGGACTTTGAACAGGGTATCGTTTTACCCGAAGAGGCCGCTTTACGGGCTTTCACCGAAGCGTACAAACCCTTTTGGGGGGAAAGGGTGGATTGGGTGGATTATTCGCTGCCTTATGAACTTTGGCGGAAGGAAAGTCCTGAATATTGGTTTCAGCAAGAGACCACCCTTTTCCATTACGAAGCAACGCCGGTCCAAATATTCCTGTACTACAGCCGATTCATCCATTATAACGGCGACCCGGTAGTCAACGCGCTTCGCAACCCGAACGGGGAAACCCACGCCACCGTAAGGCAAAGCGTTGCCATACGCGCCGGCAGCCCAAATTACGCCAACGCGTGGGAGTTTATAAAAATATTATTGGAGGAAGACACCCAATACGGAAGGATTGGCGATATTGATTCCTGGGGGCTTGGGGGCGGAATACCCGTAAACATGGCAACGGTAAACAGGCAAGTGAATGAAGTATTGCGCACCGCTTTAGGGGTGGGTTTCTATTTCGAACAACCCGCGCTGACGCAGGAACAAAAAGAACCGATCAGGGACTTGCTCATCGGCGTATCCTCCGCTTCCCTTCCCAACCAAACGGAAATCAACTTTTATATAGAAGCCATGGAGCCGTATATCCGGGGTGAACAAAGCCTCGATGCCGCCATGGAAGAGTTGGGTCGGCGGTTGCGGATTTACCTTTCGGAGTAACCCATGCGTACCCTGTCCCTTAAGAATAAGGAAACCCTAACCGGGCTCGCCTACGCCGCATTGCCCCTTGCGGGATTTTCCCTGTTCTATATCATCCCCTTCGGCATCATGCTGTGGCGCACGGTTTCGCGGGGCGGTACGTTCGTCGGCTTTACGTTATATACCGCCGTGCTGCAAAGCGATGCCTTCCGCCTTGCGGCGTGGAATACCTTCCGTTTTATCGGGCTGGGCTTGCCGATGCTGATGCTGCTTGCCTTATGTACGGCGTTGTTGCTTAACACGCGCTTAAAATATAAGGACGGCTTCCGCGCGGCGTTCGTGTTGCCGCTGGTACTGCCCGCCGCGTCGGTGATTATGGTGTTCCGGGTGTTGGTCGACCATGGCGGCTTTATCAATTATATATTGGACGGTTTGGCGTTGGACACGGTTAATTTCTTCAACTCGGGCCGTATGTTTTGGATCATCCTTTTCCTTTATTTATGGAAGAATACCGGGCTTGCCGTTATTTTAATGCTGGGCGGGTTGTTACAAATCCCCGCGGAATATTACGAAGCGGCGCGGGTGGACGGGGCGAGCGCGTTTTTGCGCTTGCGTAAAATCACGCTGCCGCTGATGGCGCCCACGTTTATCTTCGTCGCCATCCTTTCCATTGTGGGGGCGTTCAAATCCTTCCGCGAGGCTTTTGCCCTTGGCGGGTCCCATCCCCACGACAGCATCTACATGATCCAACACTTTATGCAGAACAATTTCGAGCGGCTTAATTTCCCGCGTTTGTCGGTGGCGGCGGTGCTGACGTTTATTGTTATCTTCGCCTGCGTGCTGGTGATGTTCGCTTGGCCGGAGGAGCGTGAGGGGGAGTGAGACAATACGCGAAATATCTGTTCTTATTTGCGCTGGTTTTTGCCGCGTTGTTCCCGTTGTTTTATACCTTCGTCAATTCCTTCATGGGCGCGGGGGAGTTCAACCGTTATTACAGCGCGCTTTCCGTCGGCGTAACGCGGCATAACCCGCTTCGGATTATCCCCGATTGGATTACCTTAGAGGGTTACCGGGAAGTTTTTATTTCGCGCCCGCATTATTTGATGCGTTTTTGGTCATCTATGTTCATAAGCGGGTCAATCCTTATCGGGCAGTTGGTGGTCGCCGTATTAGGCGGGTACGCGTTTGCGCGCTTCCGCTTCCCCGGGAGAAGCATCCTGTTCTTCGTAATTGTCTTGATCATGATGATGCCCTTGCAAGTCACCCTCGTACCCAACTTTATCATCGTGGAAGCGTTGAACATAAACGGCACCTTCGCCGCGTTGATACTGCCCGGCATGTTTTCGGCGTTTGGGGTATTTTTGATGCGGCAGGTGATGTAGGCGGTCCCCCTAAGCCTGTTCGAATCGGCAAAGCTGGACGGCGCCAAATCCTTCGCCGCTTTATGGTACGTGTGCCTTCCCAATTGCAAGCACGGGCTCGCCGCCCTTGCGGTATTAAACTTTGCCGAAAGTTGGAACATGGTGGAGCAGCCGCTTACCTTTTTGCACGACGCGCTGCGTTATCCGTTGTCGGTATATTTGATCAACTTCGGGTCGGTCCCCCCGGAGGTTGTGTTTACCGGGGGGTTGTTATCCGTGTTGCCCGTTATGATGCTGTTTTTGTGGTTTAAGGACGAAATCGCGTTCGGAATCGAATATTCGGTGGTGAGGTGAACCCTATGAAAAGAATCATGAAGATTATCATTGTTTCGGTACTGGCGGCGCTTGCGGTGCTTACCTTCGTATCGCGGACGGTATATAACCGTAACCTGCCGAGGGTTTCCACCGTGACGGTTACGCAAGGTTTCGTACCGCTTACTTTCGTAGAGGAAATGCCCGTAACCGAATGCGGTGAATGCGGCAGACCCATTGAAACCGAACGGATGGAAATTACAGACCAAGGGGAACGTTACCCTTATGTCGTGCCGCTTGACAGTATTTTTGCTATAAGCAGCGGACAATATGCCGTATATGCGGTGGGGAGCCGCCGGGGTTATTTCGGCCCCGAGGATTATGTTACGGAGATAAGGGTAACTATATTACGGGAGAATGAAAGCCTTGCCGCCATCGATGTTATCGGCGCAATGGGCGAATCGGAGCTGCACGGCGCTATTTTGGCACGGGATATATCGGGCTTTGTCAGCAGCGGCGATACGGTTTGGGTGAGGGAAAGATAACGTTCTACTTGTTTTCCGTTTTGATAAAATGCCGCCATTCCGCAAATACCGCAGTGAAAATTTTAGCGATATTCTTTGCATCGTCCAATCCGCGGTGATGGGTTCCGGTAAGGGGGATCCCCAATATTTCCAAGGCTTTTTTCATACCGCAACGCTTCTTACCGGGCAACTTAGCGAAATCGTGTTTAATGCTGCGATGGTTAGCCAATAAATCAACGATTATTCCGTTGTAATGATTGTTTTCACATTCTTCCAAAAGTTGCGTTTTATCGTAATAACCCCACGAAATCAGCATGGTATCCGCATCGCGTATTGTTATCCATTGTTCGAAGTCGCATATGGCATGGGCAAAGAAGGGTGCGTTGTCCACATCCCCTTGCCGGATACCGGTTAGGTTTTTGCAGAAATCAGTAAGAATCGGTGCCGTTGTAGGTTTTATGAAGGTTTGAAAGCTATCCAACAATTGTGCCGTTTCATTCAACCGCACCGCTCCGATTTCGATAATTTCATGAGGGTAGCGCGGGTTGATGGATTTGTCATCGCAGGTAGCTTCCAAATCATAAATGATGTATTGCTTTATTCCCATGGCATTATGTCCCTTTCAGATTGTTATATCCTTATCATAATAAAAAACGTGGTCATTTTTTACGCCACGTTTTTTGCAATAATCTGCGAATAAAATTTATTGGATTACGACCCTTTTTCCGTAGGGCTTGCAACACTTCCCGGAAGCACGTCCGGCTGTAGGGTTGCCAACCGTGCGTTTTCGCGGTTAAGTATTACATATTTCCTCCCACTCGCCATAATCGACCTCCTCGTAGTCCAAATCTACATCCAACTCATCATAACCGAACTCCATAAAATGGATGCCGTTGTAAAACCCATCCATATGGAAATGCCCGCAATACCACTTCGTAAAATTAAGGCGCGAATGGATATCATTAAGCCATGGTTCGGTATAATCCTCTGCTTTACCGGAAAGGTCGGATTTATCCAATAGTTTAGGCAACTCGGTATATGGCAAACAGCTTCGCGGGCAGGTGTGCGAAAAAACATAATCCACTTGCCAATCCGCATCATCCAGTTTGCGTTGCGCGTGTTCTATTATGGTTTCGCTGGGTTGTTCATCCGGCCACCAACTTATGCCAATGGTACGATCTTTCTTATCCATACTGTGTGCGCCCCCCAAGGCAATGCACCGCTTCCCCTCCAATTCATAAATTTCGCCGTCTACGGCAAATAGGATGTTGGGAAATTCCGATTCCCAATACACCTCACCGCTGCGCCATCGCTTCTTTTCATATGTTTTAATGTTATGCGGGCGAATTTCATGGTTGCCGTGAATGCACAGTAGCGTAACGGGCAACTCCGACACCTGTTCTTTTAATTCGCGGTCCTTTGGGTCGCCGAAATAATTGAAACCCACATCACCCAAAATCACCAGCACGTCGTCATCTTCGGTAAAGGCTTCGCCGTAACAAAACTCTTCTATGCGTTCGAACTTACCGTGGGTGTCACCCGTGATGTATATCATATATAAAACTCCTCTCCCGTTTCCAAGCAAATACAACCCAGTATATCCGGTGCGTTTTCGTATGCGATGCCGATATCTATGGCAATATGACCGGGGGTGTGGAAAATGCGCCCTCTGCTATTTTCGTCTATGCTGCATGTGGAACGGTGGCCTGTTACAAGAATCACGTCATCGGCAAAGGCTTTTTTATAATCTGCGGACGCTATGGAAAAATCATATGGATCAAAGAAGCACAATGTACCGGGTGCCGCGCCATCGGGTACGCCGCTGTGGGTGAGGATGTATTTTTGCCCGCCGACAGCGAGTTTAACATAAAAAGCGAACCCTTTCATGTATTCCAACAAAAATACGCGTTCATCCTGTGTCAACCCTTGAAAGCCTTCGAGGGTGGTTAGTCCGCCGATTTTGAACCACTCTTCCAGCTCCCATGCCAATGTTTCCGCTTCATTTTTCGGAAGATGCGAAAAATCACCGTTACGCAACTCAACAAACAGCTTCGAAAGCATCTCAAGGGCATAATATTCGTGATTCCCCATGATGGGAATGACATTAGCACGTTTGGCCATATCCCGCAGCACTTCAACGGGTTGCGGCCCCCAATCCACCACATCGCCCAATATATACAAAACGTCATCGCCGCAGAATCGAATTTTTTCCAACATTTTCATGTACTGCTCGTAACAACCGTGGATGTCGGACATTGCGTAGGTCATGGCAGCACCCGGTCGGACAGATATTCCCCTGCTTCCAAAACGAGATGCGTTCCGTAATTATCTTCTTTAAAGTCGTCTTGAAATTCATCCCAACCGTCCACGAAATAACGCATGAAGGTCTCGTTGTTACCGCGGGCTGCGTAGCGGGCGCGGTATTCCTCTTTTAGGGTGCGGTTCGGGTACGCCAGCGTATAGGGAATACCGCCACGATACAATTCGCAAAGCACCGGATATGACGGGGGGATGAGTAGGGTCCTGCCGCTTTTCATGGCTTCCTTGATTGCTTTTATATAATTGGACGGCCATTCCGGATGAATTTCCAATTCCGGGTTGGCCTTGTTTGCTTCGTGTTCTTCCTGCGGCGTGTCGGGCAATAGATATTTATATGGCATTACCACAAGGTCTATGAAGTTTTCCGGGTGATTCGCGGCGAGGGTTGTTTTGCCGGTTCCGGCATGGGCGGCGATGATTTTTGATGCCAAGCGGAACGGGATTTTGTTTTCTACAGTATATATATGTCCGGCAGTACCTTCATAAACGGTTAATGTCAGCGCGGGGCACGCGGAAAAAGCCCGTTCACCGATTTTTGTGATGGTGGGCGGGATGATTACATCTTCAAGCGTATGGCACATGGATAATTCCGACGCGCCTAATTCCGTTAGCTCCGGGGGAATGTTTATCCGCTTCAAGCTATCGCACATTCCAATGGCTGATTGTAGTTTCGGGTTTTGCGTCAAATCATCCGCACCCAATTCCTTTAAATGTTGGGGCAGATAAATTTCTTCCAAACCTTCACACCAATGGAAAGCGTTCCAACCGATGCTGTGTACAAAAAACGGAATAATAATTTTTTTCAGCCCATGACAATAGCTAAAAGCAATCGGGGCGATGCGTTCCAAGCTGAACGGCAATTCTATTTCTTCCAAATGCCAGCAATCGTCGAATAACCCCCGGCTCAGTTCCTTAACCCCTTCCGGGATGGTGATATGTTTTAAATGTACACATTCACGAAAAGCCGCTACCCCGAAGGAACGCACAGTATTTGGTACACAAAAAAATTCACGCTTCGCCGCTGCTGCCGCTACGATCAGTTGGGTTTGCGCCTTGTTGTATAACACATCCCCTACGGCACAATAATTGGGGTTTGCTTCATTTACAGTTATTTCCTCCAACGCCGTGCAGCCCAATAACGCCATTTCGCCGATTTCCTTCACACCCGCCGGGATGTGTATGCGCTTTAACCCCTTGCAACACCAAAAGGCATTTGAACCGATGCGTTGCAATCCGCTCGGAAGGTTTATTCCGGTCAATCTTTCGCAATCCCGCAAAGCATTTTCTCCGATTTGTGTTATGCAATCGGGTATGGAGAAAATATCGGATCCTTTTTCACGCGGGAAACACAGTAAAATGGTTTCGTCCTTATTGTATAGGATGCCATCTTTCGCTGTGAAATGTTGGTTGTCTTTGTCTACGGTAATACATTGTAAGCGGAATAAAGTGGAACCAATAACATTTACATCCACTTCGTTCACTTCCGCATGGAGATGCAATTGCGCGGCGTCACTTTTTGCATCAAGTGCCATAAAAAAATTTCGGTCAACGTGATTAACATGGTTAGGAACGGTTAACGTCATATTCGCCTCCCAATAATTTCATTATCCGCTTTATTGTGCTTTAAACCAATTGAAACGGAATATTATTTTCCATGGCGTATTTATGTGCAACGGAGTCTTCAACACAATGAATGGTCAGCTTGGGGCAATCATAAAACGCTTCTTCGCCAATTTCCGCAACCCCGGCGGGAATCGTAACGCCTTCCAACTCCTTACAACGTTTAAACGCCATGCAACCTATTTTCGTCACCCCGTCAGGCAACTTGATGTGCCCGCTTATTTTTGAAGATGACAGTTCCATCGGTGAGATTTCCGTTATATATGCAGGAAAGGTAAAGCTGTGCATTTCGTGACAATAGGAAAAAACTGCCGACGGCCATTCACCGAAATTAACACCCATGCGCGTAATGCTGTCCGGCAAGTGAACCTCACGCAGGCTTTCGCAATAGCAAAACGCTTCCCCGCCAAGTGTGGTTACTCCTTCGGGAATATTTATTTCTTCCAAGTAGCCGCAACGGGAAAACGCCAACGCGTCAATTATTTTTAATCCTTCGGGCAATACCAACCGCTTCATGCCACATTCTTCAAAGGCACCGCGCCCGATTACCGTTACCCCTTTCGGAATTGTCAGCTCCTCCAATTCCACACAACTGCGGAACGCACAAGCGGCAATAGCGCGTACCGTCGGCGGGATTGTAAAATTTTTATGCCCCGCGCCGGGCGGCACTTTAAGGATTGCCGTTTTTGCTTTGTTGTACAGCGTACCGTTTTCGGAACAGTAATGGGTATTGTTTTCGTCCACAATAATTTCTTTTAGGTGGGTACCGCAACCGAAAAATGCCAAGTGCCCGATGTATCCAACACCGGCGGGAATGTGAAAACGCGTTAGGCAATTACATTTAAAAAACGCATAGGCTTCAATCCGTTTCAATCCGGCGGAAAAAATAACTTCACCCAATTCCGGCCTGTCATCATACAGCCAATTCAAATCAAAAGAATGTTTGCCGATGACGGTTACGCTTTCGGGTATGATGAACACTTCGCCGGCTCTTTTTTTGGGATAAAATAACAATTCGGTCATGTCCCTGTTATACAATACCCCGTCCACGGCGGTAAATTGTGTATTACCTTCCTCAACCACGATACGTTCCAAGTTATCCATTGAAGATGAAAGTGTACCGAATGACCAGTTTGACGGCTTTATTTCCGTTGCCTGCGCCGGTATCATAATGGTTTTGATGTCATCATATATATCAATTAAATCGTTATGACACACTTTTTTGTATTTTTTTATTTCGCTCATTCTTTCCACTACCTTTCCATTAGAATTATATCTTTATATAAAAATTGCATCTTATCGCGGGGTTTATTTATGTGGAAGTGACCGCAGTACCACTTTGTGTAAGTGAGCTTATTTTTGATGGATTCCAGCCATTCTTCCGTGCTTTTATCAATGAACATTTGCGATTTGGGCGAAAAGATCAAATCCTCATACGGGGTGTCGCTTAATGGGCAGGTGTGGGAAAAAACGTAATCCACCGTCCAATTTTCTTCCGTCAATTGTGCCTCCGCGTGTTTTTTAATTTCATCCGAAGGTTGTTCATCCTCCCACCAACAGGGCGGGTTCATTTTTAATCGGTCGAATTTGTCCACGCTGTACGCGCCGCCGAGTACAAGGCATTTCTTGCCTGCCAGTTCATACGTTTCACCGCATTTGGCAAAGAGAAGATTGGGGTAAAGTGCTTGCCGATACACAACGCCGCCGAAATGCCTTGCTTCTTCGTAGCCTTTGATTTTTTCCGGGCGCATTTCATGGTTGCCGTGGATGCACAGCAATGTTAAGGGCAGTTGAGCCAATTCGCTTTTCAAACTTGCATCTTGCGGGTCGCCAAAGAAATTAATACCCGCATCCCCCAAAATCACCAAAACATCATCCGCCGTAATAGTAAATTCCCGGCATAAAAATTCAACCCGCCGAAAATCGCGGTGCGTATCGCCTGTGATATAAATCATTTTTGCCCTCCTTCCATGTCGATTTCGATGACACGATGCCCAAACGCGTTGTAAAGCAACGTATCCTTGTATTGGATCGGGTATTCTTGCTTCCCTGCGTAAGACAAATGCTGATGCCCGAAGATATGCAGCTTCGGTTTTGCGTCATCCAATATTTCATGGAAGCACGCAAACCCCTTGTGGAAAAAATCCCCACCGTCGCCCAACCCCAATGCAGGAGCGTGGGAAACGAAGATATCAATATGGTTCCCCGCCTCGTGCATCAGCTTTTTGACGCGGGCTGCCATTTGCTGCTCCGACAACTGGAAAACGCCGTCGGGGTTACGGCTTTGGCAACCGCCCAGCCCGGCAATTTTAATACCATTGACGGATGCGATTTTGCCGTCTACGGGATAACACCCTTTGGGTTTATTCTCCGCCATGTACGTGTCATGGTTGCCCGGGACGTACAGCAAGGGCACCGGAAGCATCGCTGCGAGATGCTCCAAATAGTATTGTTTTATATCCCCCGCGCTGATGACCATTTTGACGCCTTCGAATTGTGTCCGGTCAAAATGCTTCCAAAGGGTTCTGTTTTCTTTATCGCTGACGATTAATATATTCATACAGAACATTCCTTTTTCCAAATATATCGCTGGATTTTTTTAACATTAAGGGTAACTGCGTAATCCCAAAAGAGTAATTCGCCGTCATCGTTCCCATTACCGTCGGCCTTGGTTTTTACAACAGCATCCATATAAACTTTGTGCCATACTATACGATTTGATTTAAACGGGTGTGGACATGACTTCCTCTTGTGGTAGAGTGCCTTGATTTCTTCTACTGTCCCTGATACTTCATACATGATGGCATCAAGCTCGTTCATGTCGTAGAGCTTGTCATAACGAAAATCCAGTTGCAAGTCAGGAAGAATTTTGGCAGACGAGGGTTCGCATATCCACTCAGCGGTGTCTCCGAGTTTAAAAGGACGCTCATAAATGCCATCTTTTGCAATTTGTCTGCATTCAATCAACACAACGACTTTATTTTTGTTCATGCACATCCCCTTTCAATTTTGCAACTCATCATACAACTCCGGGAACTCACGCCAGCTACGGATTTTTTCCGGATAATCAAAGATGATTTTCTGATGTGCAATGGCGTGCTTCAATTCATCGCTGATTTTATTTTCGTTACGTGCGCATTTGCGTAAATAATTTAGTGGATGCCCCATCGGGATTTCGCCATCGAATATACGAATATCTCTTTCAGGTATATGGTTGTGGGTAAAAAAACCTTTTCCGTCAACACCTTCAACCAAATATACATTTTCCCATGCGCAAAGATGCGGCCATTCGCTTTTTTTACCCGGGGTTCGCATAATTACCCAAACGTCTTCCCCATCGAAATAACGGCCGCCCAACAAATTTTTTTCGGCTGTTACAAACATTCCGCGTTCATACTTTGTCCCCGCATCCTCATCTTCATCTCCTATGAAGAAGAATGCTCCATTTTCGTTTTCGCCATACAAAAATACACCGTTATAATCATACTTCCATTGTTTACGGTCTTCTTTTTTATTGCCAATCGACGGGTCGGTTTCATATACTATGAAATCATAATATACTGCCTCTTTTACAAGCGTTTCAACCGTCCATTCTTCACCGCACATTTCCCTGCATAATGATTTGAGTTTTTTTTCGAGTCGTTCCTTTCCAGAGGCTACGGCATGGTCAATTGTATGAAATACATCGCTGTCTTTCCAAAAGGCTATTAATTTACCGCTACTTACATAACGTGTATCTTGCGGATAAATCGCGAGTTCCAGCATATATACGGTCATATTTTCACTGTCCTTTCATTTTTAAATCTTCAAGCAAAACCCCATTCCCACCCTCAAAGAACAAAACCCGGCGATGGTTTTAACATTGAATTTTAAACAGATAAACATTAAAGCTTGAGCCGTATCTACGATAAGCCTTATATAGCCCCCTC
Organism: Defluviitaleaceae bacterium; assembly: GCA_009780585.1. Lineage (GTDB taxonomy): Bacteria > Bacillota > Clostridia > Lachnospirales > WQUN01 > WQRX01. The sequence goes on from WQZS01000015.1 coordinate 39,842, forward strand.
GCAAAGAGGGCTTTATCACCGTAGATTTTTGACCCAGTCTACAAAGGTTTCCGCCGCGCATTTTGACCTTTTACCGCTGTGCTTGAATTTATATAAGCTCTGTCGTCCAGTTTAACCCTTGAATTTTCGTGTCCAGTTCACGAAATTGTTTTGCCATGCCGTCCGTCGATTTCCGCATTTCGGATATGTCCACAAGGCGAATATATTTTATTCGTTTTTCGGAACGCCAACTATCACCGCGAAGGTCGGCGGCTTCTTTAATAAGTTCGTTGTATACGCCGATTTTTGCTTTTAGGCAATCGCGTGCGGCAATCGCGTCTACCAGTGTTTCACCTGCATCAATAACGGTTACCGCATTTGTTTTGTTGATCCGCTTAACGAGTGTTTCCAAGTCGCTCATTGTCGCGTCGTATTGCCGAAAGAGCTTCGCAATATCCTCGGCGGGTTCAGTATCTTCCTCTACCTTGATGTTTTGTTCCATCCGTCTCTTAATTTGCGCCGCTTTGTTTTGATAATCCTTGCGTGCGATTAATGCTTCTGCCAGTTTCATTCTAATCCTCCTCGAAATGGGGTTATTTTTTGGGGCTGTATACTCTCCGGCTCGCCCAAGATACGCATAAGTGTGATACGATGGTGCGGGGACAAATTTTCAACGATGGTACCGCTTTGCAATTCCCACCATAGAGTGGTGTTAATACCGCAACTCCCGCAGGTGCGCGGGCTGATGATGCCATAAACACCCATGCGGGGTGGGTAATCCCATCCTTGGTTAAAGGCTTCTTCGGTTATTAAGATTTCGTCTTTACCACAAGTCTCGCAGATATAGCGCGATGGACAGGGGCGTACACATTACGCGGCGTGTCGATGTTTAAAATGATTTCAGGAGTGTAAACAATGCTCCAGTTTTCCATTTTGGCTTCTCGCATGGTTTCACCTCGCTCGTGTAATTTTTGCTTTTTATTTCAACTTGCGCCCGTATCTCAACCGTGATACAATGGTGCTGTCAATAATCCGCAGGAGGTTCATGTATGATAAAAACCCATGTACGCCCGGTACGTGATTTGCGCAACAATTTTGCCGAACTGGATAATATCGTAAATAATCGTGACCATGTGATTATTACCAACAATGGCCGCGGTACGGCGGCACTCATCGGCATTGAGGAATATGCCGTTTACGAAAAAGTGATGCAAGGTTTGCTGGGCAAGTATCTTCCCGGTATTACCGCTTTGCCAAAAGATTGGACTGACATTGTATTGGCCGGAATGGCAAAGAACGCTCCCTCTCCCAAGCCCAAAATGTCCCGTGCCGAATCTTTCGGTTGTATGCGCGGGCAATTTATCATGTCGGATGACTTCGACGCGCCGTTGGATGATTTCAAGGAGTATATGTGATGCGGCTTTTATTGGACACACATACTGCTTTGTGGTGGATAAACGAACATGAACGTCTTTCCCCGACGGCAAAGGCTATGCTTCTTGATGAATCAAATGAACTGTATCTAAGCGTTGTCACTCTGTGGGAAATTGCCATCAAGGTAAGCCTAAACAAGCTATCGGAAATGCCCGGTGGGGTGGAGGTTTTTATCGCCAAGGTAGAGGAACTACCTGTTCAACTTGTTTCGCTCCTGCCGCAGTATACATCCGAGGTTGAAAAGTTACCTTTTATACACCGCGACCCATTTGACCGTATGTTGATAACTACGGCGGTCAAAGAAGGCATGACGATTTTAACATCGGATGAAAATATCCACAGGTACGATGTGCCGACGGTTTGGTAAAGTGTTACGCTTACCGTAATTTTTCAACCATACGCTTCCCCCGTGATCTTATCTTTTTGTTTACCGTTTGTAAAAACTCGGTCAGTTCGTTCCTTGTTTGCGGCTCGTGATGCCACGGGGTTGTTTTGCGTTCAAACATTCGGACTATTTCACCGTTTTCGATATAGTCGTTGAGGTCGAAAACTTGGATGTAAGCGTTGAACAATTCGTCGCTTTGCAACCGTTTCTTTAGAAGCATCAGCGTCAAATCCCAATAATCCTTTGTAGGATAGTATCTGCCGACGTTGAAGCCTTTCCTGTAATATTCAAAATCCGGATTAGGAATCATCGTGAAATTCCCGATGGTATGTGTCAATGTTGCAAATTCATTAAGGTCGGCGTTGCGTTGCAATTTTCCCGCAATTTCGGGAAAATCTTCCAATATCATTTCAATGGATGTACAGCCGTATACGTTCCGGTAACTTAACAAGTCTACGTTGATTTCATTCGCTTCTATCAAAACCGCTTGGTTATACGTTGTCTTAAAGGAGTTCATAGTGTCACGTTCAAGCATGTTTCCGACAAATGGAATCCTTGCTTTTATTATCGCATCCAAGAAGTTTCCCATGTCATATTTTGGTGAACCACTCATAATGAATGCGCACCCCCATAAACTTTCATATATTTCATTCATCAGCGGACAACAGTCGCAATCGAACGCGTTCCACGCGCCGTTGCTTAACTCAACGTATTTTTTGCTGTAGGCATTTTTATGAAGAAGGATTTTATCAAGTGTAAAATCCGGCGTGTCGAATATTTTTTGTGTGGTTACTTTCAACTCGGGATAGCTTGTTAGGTTTGGGTTGCTGTCCGCGTCGTTCATCTCATTTTTGAAATCGTAATCGGCGGGGTTGGTTAAATTTATGAAATCGCTCAATTTCATGGTTATTGCTCCTTTCGGTTTGTGATGCTTTCATTATACAGACGTGGTGGTCATAAAAAATGCCACCGTATGGGTGGCGTGTTCGTTAGATTGAATTAAATTATAAATGCATTTACATGTTGAAAATTTCATCAATGACAAGCGGTATATGATCTGAAAGTGTAGAATCAATATCCAAATGCTGGACTGTATATTTACTATCCTTTGCCAAACAAGGAGATAAAAAAGCGTAATCGAGCCTAAAGCCGTTCTTTGCACGACTTCGCCATGTGAACCTATTATAATTATTACCTCGTTCACCCCATGCATCTACCCAATTCATTTTGTTGTACAGTTTTAGCATATCTGTATCAACTAATTTTTTACTACGCATGTCTTTTTTCTCAATATCGTCAACTGATAAATATCCGTTAAAATCCCCTATTATTATTGCTGCGTCATCATTTTTTATCTTATCAACAAATTCTTCAAAAATATTATTCCAAAATACTGTATTTGCTGCTCCATTTTTACTCACGCCCGGGATATAAACACCGAGTAAATTAATTATCTTTTTTTCATCACTTTTTTTCAAGTTGATATAAAGCCACCTATTCACAAAAAAACTTTTATCGTTCTTTTGTTTATCGCTAAGTTCTATCGGTGTCCCCTTCCATCCACATGATTTTTTAATGGCAATAATAATTGTGCAGGGTATATCGCCAAGTTTACATACTTCCCCTTTTTTATGCCCATTTTTTACACGCCCCATAGGTAAATGGCATTCGTAATTGTTTTTTTCAAGAGTATCAAGGATTGGTCCCCTCATCCGACTCCTGCCCGCTTCAGTTAACACGATAATGTCTGCTTCACATTCAAGCACTTGTTTTGCTATATTTTCAGGATTTGTTTTTGGATAGAGCCCTTTGATATTCCAAGTCATTATTTTCATGTGTTTATGCTCCTTAATTTTTTGTATTTATATCATATCTTACAATATGATTGTCACCCCAACCGCATCAAGCACCCATTATCCGTAGTACAAAATAAAATATCCCCATATCCGCTCATGCTGTCATCATCCAAATTCATGCAGTATGCCGGAAGGCAACCTTTTCGGCACCGGAATTGCCCGGGGATGCTCCCCCCAAATGTTCCGGCATTACAAACCATTGTTCAGACATCCCCATTTTTCCTTCATCACGCAACGCGTTAATGAAGTTTTCACCCATATCGATGGCTTCCATTAACGAAAGTGCCGACTTTCTTCATTCTTTTCTTGTTGCCTTAATGACAGAATTCTACCCTCCATCTGTACGTAATACCATGTTATATGTGCGCTTAAGCACTATTTCGCAATCGTCGGCATAATCAAAATCGTAGTTGGTGTATCCTTCGGCTTTGTAATGTGTTAAAAGTTCATCAAATGCTTTAAATATTTCATCACGGATTGCGCTTTCTGCTCCGTCCTTGCCGAGGTATTCGTGGGCTAAATAGCTGTACCCAATGACAATGGGTGTCGAAGAATCGTATTTTGCCCTTGATTCAAGGAGCCAGTCTAAAAGCACAGGTTCCGGATTTATTAAAGGTTCCGGTTCCGCATCTTGCCAAAGTTCAATATTTTCCGGTGAGATACCGGGCCGGTGCGTAGAAAGAACCTTATCATTAAAGCAAACAGAAACATTTTCCATCCACGCGCCTTTTTTCCGTAAAATATCAACAATTTTATGCGCTATTTCTTCGCATTGTTCATTTGTTAAAGTTTTAGCCGATATGGCCGTTATCCTTCTTCCAACTGCCTTATCGCTTTTTTTGCTCATAATTGTCCTCCTCGTTTTAATTTTTTCCCGTATTAACCGCATCTTTCAAAGTCGCAATCCCCACGCCATTCCAATGCAAATGAAACGCCATCCGGGGCATTTCTACGTCCTTAGTGGGCAGCATGTATAAGATGATATTTTCCAATTTTATCCCATTTTTCTTTGCCGCGGCGATTTCCCGCTTCACCGCGTTTTTAAGCAGTTCGGAGGGGGTGTTTTGGGAATAAGTTTTGCAAATATCGGGCAGGAAAATGGTCATCTTTTCGCCGTCTATAATGGAAACCGGCTGCTGTGCAAGAGTTTCAACACGGAAGCCTTGTTGTTTCGCGTATTCCAATGCGAATGAACCTTCATAACAACGGAAAGTTAATTCTTTATAACAACCTTCGAACGCCCCTTCACCGATTTCCGTTACGCTTGCGGGGATGGTAACGGTTTTAAGGTTACAAGCTCCGGCGAAAGCATAAACCCAAATATGGCTCGTTCCGTCCGTGATGGGATACGTATCCTGCGGTTTGGCTTGAGGATAGCGCATCAAGGTGTATTCCGTCCATTCAACTATGTCCTCGGGTTTTATTCCGCGTTGGTAGGTAATGGGGCCTCTGTACAAAACTTCGTCGCAGCTATGCAATCGGATCGGTTTGCGGTTTTCCGAATCAAGGCTTATGTTGATACGTTCCAGTTTTGGGCAATTGTAAAATATACGTTGGTCTTTATTAAAATCGACATTCGGCAGGGTTATTTTCGTAAGGTTTACGCAACCCTCAAATACATCATGGCCTATCCAACCCACGCTGTCGGAGATTTTTATGTTGGTTAGATTGCGCGCATTTTTGAATGCATCGTGCCAAATGCTTTTTATCCCATCCGGCACTTCATAAAATTCATTTTTTTTCAAGGGTGGGTAAGCATACAGTTTCGTCATATATTTACTGAACAGTACACCATCCACACATGTAAACGCCGGGTTGTCGGGGTGGATGATGATTTCTTTTATACAGCCGTCGTTAAATACACCCCATATGGTATTGCTGTCCATCGTTTTGGGAATGGACACGGCGGTTATATTTTCGCAGCCTTTAAACGCATTTTTCAAAATGTGCTGCGTGCCGTCGGGGATTTCATAACGGATGGGGTTTTTTGCCATTTTTGACGGGTATTTAACCAAATGGCGATGTGTTTCGTTTTGGTATTGCCGATTCTCAAACAACACACCTTCAATAGTGGTATAGTTTTTATTTTCTTCATGTACAATTATTTTGTCCAACCAAGGCATGGCATCGAAAACATCGTCTTCGATATACCGCACCCATTGCGGAATAAACAAGGGTTTTCCTTCCGAATATTCGGCTTCCGTTATTTTTTGCGCGGTTAGGGTTTGGCTTTCCAATTCCTTTCGTTCGGCTTCGCGCTCGGCTTCCAACAGTTCCGGATTTTCTTCCCGTTCTTTCTTTTTCCGTTCATGTTTTTCGCGTTTTGCCTTGACCCCTGCATAACAAGGTTCGCAAAGGGTTGTTACCCATCTTATATCCGTCCTTCTTTCTGCTTCGGCACCGCATGTTTCGCAAACCTTAGCGGATTCGGTTTCCCACTTGCGTACGATTTCGTTTATTTTCTTATGCAAATCGGAATCTCCCGGGTTCATCCGTAAGCCGCCGCCGCCAATAAGATCAAACGCAAACAAACCCGGGTCGTGACCTTCCGGGTGGCAATAAAAACGCAGCGCGCCGTATTTTTCCTTGACTTGCCTGACTACGATATCTACCGATTGGCCGGCTTTTTCGTATGCGCGGGTAATATCGAGGCACAACCCGCGCAACACGCTATACCAACCTTTGCCGACACAACACCCGTAAGCATCGTAGTCTGAATATCCGCCTTTTTCCCATTGCTCGCCCGTGATTTCTTTTTGCCGCATAAAAGGGAATTCCTGTTCAAGTTTGAGTTGCAATTCACTTTTTTCGTGTTTTGTCCTTCTCATACATCTACCTCCGGGAATATTCATCACATACATACCCTAACCATCATTGGTATTTTGCCCACATCTTTTCTACGTTTTCCCGCACCTTCAAACGCAGGGAGGTTGGCTTGAGCACTTCCACGCAAGCACCATATTGCAATGCCCAATATGACAAGGCCTTTTCATTGGCGGTTACGGCAGCGGTCACAAAATCCTCCGTTTCATCCGAAAAACGCACGCCGTCCCCGTACCCGAACCAATCGATAATGTGTCCTATTATATGCTTGTTTTCTCGCTTGTCGCAACGGAAAGCGGCCGTAACACTCTCGCCGCCATACATGTAGATATGCTCGTCCATATACCGCGTCAAATCAAAGCGTTTGCCGTCCCCGATAATATCGGTAATGGGGCGGGCAGCCGCCGTTTCTATTTCCGCATTATGGATATAATCGATGCGGTAATGGTGGAACTGTTCGCTGTTTTCATGGGCGCAGATAAGATAATAACGGCCGTTGGTAACAACGATTTCATAGGGGGTGACTTTATAAAGCCGCGGGGTGCTATCCGCGTTCATAATAATTTTTGGCTTCTTGTCCGCTCCGTAGTACATAAATTGAAAGGAAAGCCTCAACCCTTTGGCGATGGCTTCATTTATTTTTTCGACGGTTAGCGGCTGGGGCCTCATGCGTTTTTCGATATCACGATGTTCATCAGAGTTTAATGCCTTTACACGCAAAGCATTATGCCCCAATAAATTTTTTAAATTGGTTACCAACGCGGTGTAATTCCTGTTGGACATTTTAAATTTTGAAAACAGCAAGGCATCAATGAGCAGTTGAACTTCGCCGTCGCTCAGGTCGCGGTCCAAATACCAACCGATTGACATTTCGGATATCTCGCCATTTTTAACACGGTCTTGTGTATCATTGTGCAACTCGAACCCTATGTTGGAATGCTCCAAAAAATCTTGCAAATACCTTAAATCCTCCGTCAACGTATGACGGCCAAGGGATAAGCCGTATTTTGTTTTTAGCATTTCCCTGAGTTTTTTATTCTTTAAAGGATTATTTTTGCTCGAGTGTTCTTTTAATAGATCGAAAATCATGAGGAATTTTGTTTTCTTGGGGAAATCGATAAAATTATCCATAACAGTCTCCTTTTATTCGGAATTGATTAACCGCTTCCATTATAACAGCCTTTACCTCAAACGGGGCTAACCATAGCCCCGTCCTCCTCCTCTTTAACCGTTATTGATTTGTTGTACCGGAGTATTTTATTAAAAATTTCGTCCGGCATGTTTTTACCGAAAAATTCCCGGGCATAACTGTCGTCAGCGCAATGGATTCGCATCATCACGGCTTCGCCGACCAATTCGCCGATACTCACTATTGTTTCGGGGACGACTAGGTTTGTCAGGTTTGCGGTGCAAGCAACCGCGGCATCACCTATACGGCGCACACCGTATGGGATTTTATATGTGCGGGCAGATTGTACCCGGCACGAAGGATATGCCAGCAGCGTGGTCATGGCCTTGTCATACAACACCCCACCCGGGGAAACATAGTTGGGATTATCTTCGGATACATCTATAACTTGCAACGCATAACCACCGTAAAAAGCGGATTCGCGGATGTGCCGTACACCTTTGGGGATCACTACCCGCTTTAAATGCCGGCACCACATAAACGCCATCGGTGCGATTTCATCCACGAAATCAGGGATAAAATAAACATCATCTTTTTTCCCGGGGGGATATGCGAAGAGAATCAACTTGTCACCGAAATAGGTTGTCTCATGCTTCTTAAACAACACCCCGTCGATGGCTACGAAATATTGATTGCCTTCATCTACCGTAATGCGTGTTAAGTGTTCATTGCTGAACGCGCCTTTCCCGATCCGCTCAACCGTACAGGGAATGTCTATGTGTTCCAACTTGCTGTCACGGAACGCGAATTCGGCGATGTCGGTAATTTCCATACCACTTATGCTTTCCATGAGGTGAGCCGTTCTGCCTTTTCCGGGGAAGTCGGTGATGATGAGCTTCGTATCCACATCATCGGGGAAACAATCGGGAAAACAAGGTTCCTCTTCAGTTTGTTGAATCAATCCCCGCAACAATTGCGCGGTTTGTTCGATTAAAGCCATTGTTTGTTCTAACATTTTTTTGTTCATGTTTTACTCCTCTCTCGCATTTACCATCGATTTTCAAGGTTCATTCGGGGCACAAATTCATTATAATCATTCTGTGGCGATAAATTTAACCACGAACAATCCAAATTTTAAGTGTTAATAAAAACAAAAACCCCGTGCGGGAAGCTCAAGCATCATAAGATGCACCCGCACAGGGTTGTCACTCGCTTCCAAATCCGGGTGGAAGCGGTTTAAGGTTGTTTTGGTTTTCTTGGTTGTTCATTTGCTTGCTTATGCTGTTTCGTGGAACGGTAAATCACTCGGGAGGGCCCGTTACATGCATTACCCGTGACCCCAATGACGCGGCCGGCCGGTACAAGGGAGTCGTTGGATTCATTATATATAAATCGAACGTTTTGTCAACACGTATATTGATAGAACGTTTATTGTTATTGTGCATTTTTTACGGCAGAGGGATAAATGGGGAAGCGGTATATGTCACGCCCGCGGGTGCGCCGTCCATATCGGGCCACAAGGGTTCCTGCCCCGGTACCCAAAAGACGTTGGATATATTCACGTTGGTAATCGGGCGCACGCCGTTGTGGTCGTTAAATACCCAACCCGCCAGGGCGCGGTTGCCGCCCAGCACCCACACGCCGTCCACGGTGATGTTATCGATGACCCAATGTTCGCCGTCGCAGTTGCGGTACCCTTGGAAGGTATGGGGCATACCCGCGTTGCGGAAGTCGATGAGGTATCTGAAGCCCGAAGCGTTCATGTTCGCGTTTTCGACGATAATGTTCCGGTAAGTTACGTCTCGCACGAGGGCGCGGTTGTCATTGTGTATGGAAATAACGGACTGGTGGTTGGCGTGGAGTACGTCGATATTTTCAAACAGGATGTCATAAATCTGCGCGTCGCGGTTAAAGCGCCCGCCGAACCACCGTTCGTTGCCCGCGTTGGTTTCGTAGCCGATTTCCATGGCTTGGGCGAGGTCAACCCATAAAACCATGTTGGTATAACGCTGGTGCGCGGAATCGATGGGGCTGTAGTTCTTGATGACGATGGCATCGTCCCACGAACGTACGAAGCTGCGGTCCACATGGACGTTGCGGCAGCTTTGCACGGTGATGCCGTCGCCGTTGTTGCCCGCGGAAATGATCTTGATGTTGTGTACGTTTACATATTCGGAGTTGCGCAGCTCGAACACCCAGCGGCTTTGGTTAAAGCACGCGATGCCGTCGATTTCCACGTTTACTTGGTCCCACACGCGCACGGCGTTGGCGTTGCGGGAGAGGATTTCGCCGTCGCTGATGGGCGTGTGCGGGCCATGCCCCCATATGATGCCGCGCCCTTCCAGGCGGGTATCGCTGCCCATCACCACGCCACCGTGTACCACGGAACCGGGCATAAGCGAGACGGTTTCGCCTGTGTAAACGGTCAGCCTGCCGTCGATGCGTCCGTCGATTTGCCTTGCCCCTTCGGTGGGGATGAAGGGCGGGTTGGCGAAGAGGTGCAATGTGTCGGTTAGGGGGTCGCCGTCGAATTCCACGGTATATTGCCCCCATTCGCGCAGGGTGAATATAACCGTATCACCTTCGATGACGGGCGCGATGCCCGCGCGGAAGGGGCGTACCGTTACTTCGTTTACCCCCGCCGGGCGGGTGACGCGTACTTCCGCGTAGCCGTCCGACATATCGAACATGGCAACGGCGGAATCGCGGAAATACCGCGCGGGGATGGGGATGATCCACCCGCGGCGGATGTTGACGGGAACGTTTGCGAGTTCGATTTCGTGATCGTTCGCCGTTACGGTTAATCCTTCGAAACGGGGGATGCTTTCGTGCAGGGGGATGGGGGTTACGTCCGCGAAGAAGGGGTATTGGGCGGATTCCCCCGTGCGGGCGCACGCCGTGCAAAAAAATAACGGCATCGCGAGGACCGTTATGAATAAAAATAAACGCTTGTTTTTTATAGGAAGGGTTGCCATTAGCATAAGGGTCGCTATTAACAAACGTGCATGTTTAACCATCATGGGGACGCTCCTTTTCGGCTAATCGAAATAATCCAATATATCCTTCACATTTTCAATCCGATGCGTTGCCCGTCCGTAATCCGCCGCGTCGCCCATGGCGAAGCAAGTGAAGCCGCCGTCAACCGCCGCGTCCACCCCGGCGCGGGCATCCTCCACGACGGTACATTCCTCGGGGGTTAAACCCATGTATTGCGCTGCCAGTAAAAATACCTCGGGGTGCGGCTTCGAATGGGTTATGTTGTTCCCGTCCGATACCGCGTCAAACATCGTTGATAAACCGATATTTTGTAAGATCGTCCGCGCGTTTTTGCTGGATGATCCGATCGCCAATTTTATTCCTTTTTCCCTTAGCGCGTGCAAGGATTTGCGTATGTCCGGTTCGACGGATAACGGGGTGAGACTTTTCAACAAATTGCGGTAAAGTTTGTTTTTTTCATCTGCCATCGCTTGTTTTTCTTCGTCCGTCCGGTTTTTATCGTCGTTTTCCAAAATGATTGCCAAACTTTCCATGCGGGATACGCCCCGCAAGCGGTGATTCACTTCCCGATCGAAGGGGATGCCCGCTTTGTCGGCGATTTGCTTCCACGCTTGGTAATGCAGCTCGTCGGTATGCACCAATACCCCGTCAAGATCAAAGATAATGCCCTTGATATGCTTCATACCCGCTCCCTCTCGTTTTGCTCCGCAAAACAGGACGGGCGGCCCGGTGCTTGCGCACCTCCGGCTTTGCCGATGTTTGCCACGCTCTCCCGCTCCACCAGCCGTACGGGCAGGACGCGCTTCTTTTCCTTGATCCGTTTGCCCGCCAGCAGATTCGCCATCATTTCGGTGGCTACGATGCCTTTTTCCTCGATGCTTTGGTGGATGGTGGTCAAGCGAGGGGAGGTGATTTGGCAGAGGTAGTTATCGTCGAAGCCGACGATGGATTTATGCTCGGGTACGCGTATGCCCTTGTCGCCAAGACCCGAAACGATGCCCGCCGCTAAGATATCCGCTGTGGCGAAGATACCCGTGATTTGCTTCCTTTCGCTGAGCGCGCGCCCCAGCTTGATGCCTTCCTCCACGCCGATCTCCTGCTCGTACACGAGCGCGGGGTCGAAGGATACGCCGAACTCCGCAAGGGCTTGTTTGTACCCTGCAAGACGTTGTTCCACTACGCCGTTTTCGCGGATGGGGGGTGAGGTGAACGCGATGGTGCGGTGGCCGTTTTCCAGTAAATGGCGGGTGGCGAGGTAGCCCCCCCGTTGGTCCTCCAAGCCCACGTTGCATACCTCGGGCAAGTCCACGTAGCTGTCGATCAGCACGTAGGGGATGCCGATCTTACGCACCGTTTCGAAGAAGATGTCGCGGAACATCCCCACGAGGATGATCCCCGCGAGGTTCCAATTACGGCAGACCGTTTCCAGTCCCTTCGCGTCCTCCACCGTGCGCACCATGATGAAATAATCCCGCGCGCGGGAATAGCGTTCGATGCTGTCGATGAAGATGTTATGGAAGGGGTCGGCCATTAAACCGCTGCCCTTGCGGGGTACGGTGTGGTTGATTACGCCGATGATGGGGGACGCCTTGCCCGCCAAGGTACGCGCCGTCATGCTGGGGACGTAGTTGTTTGAATGGGCGATGGCTTGGATCTTTTTAACCAAATCGGGGGAGGCGCGGTCGAATTTCTTGTTAATCACATTGGAAACCGTTGTGACGCTGACCCCCGCCTCGCGGGCGATGTCCTTTAACGTGGCCATTGGTCGCTCCTATAAAAAGGGCTGACTTATTTCAGCCAGCCCTTTCGTATTACAGCATTATAAAACTTTTAGTTAGCCGCCGCAACGAATCCCGCCATGTCAAGCGCGTCCATGGGCTTGTTGGGCTGGGTGATACCCGCAAGCGGCGCGTCGGGGTTAAGCGCGGAGGCGAAACCTTCGAAGCGGATTTCCTGTAAATAAACCGTCGCGGGCGCGAAGGCGCGGATATGCATACGGTTGGTCATGCCGGGGAAGCCGGACGCCGCCAGGTCGATATGGATTTCCTCCATTTCGTCCGTGATCACGACGTTGCCGCCGCCGCGTGCCACCAAATCGGCGAAGCGGGCGACGAATATGGGGCCGTCCTCGGGTTGGAAGTGCAGGAGCAGGTTATTTTCTTCGCCGCCCAGCGCGCCGCGCATACGCAGTACGAGGTAGCGGCAATAGTGGATGTTATCCAACGCCCACATGTTGACCGCTTCGCCCCAGTTGCCCATCCAGTTCATGGCGTGGGCGTAGTAGTCTTCCAAATCGTCGTAGTCGTCCGCGTTGAACGCCGCGGGGCGGAACTCGATGCGCGTGCCTTCGTCCACGGCTTCGGCGCGGAGGTTGGCCCAGTTGTCCCACCAAATATTTACGCCGCCGGTGGAGAAGTCAGGCTTGGCGTTGGGGTCACGGCCGATGAAGTTGTTCCACGGGAACACGCCGGGCACCAGGGTTTCCAACCCGGCGGATTCCGCCACGGTAAAGCCGGCGTGGATCGTTTCGTTGCTGGTGGCGTCAACGGGGGCTACGGGATCGGAGAAGTGGATTTGGTACAGGTGGATCGTGGCTTCGTCAAAAGCGCGGATGTGCATACGGTTGGTCATGCCGGGGAAGCCGGAGGCCTCCAGGTCGATGTAGATGTCCTGCGCCGATGTGGTGATTTGCGGGGGTCCGCCTTCGCGCGTCACCAGATCGGAGAAGCGTGCCGCGAACAACGGGCCGTCGTTGGGCTGGAAGTGGAGGAGCAGCGCGTTTTCCTCACCGCCTTGCCCACCGCGTACGCGGATCACCAAATAGCGGCAGAAATGGACATCATCCAAGGCCCACATGTTAACCGCTTCGCCCCAGTTGCTCATCCAGGAAGTGGGGCGCGCGTAGAAGTCGGCCAAATCGTCGTAATCCTCGGGGTCGAACCGTCCGGGACGGAACTGGATTTGTACGTGGTCGTCAGCCGCGGCCGCGCGCATCCCGTACCAGTTGTCCCACCAGATATTCACGCCGCCGGTGGAAAACTCGGGGCGGGCGTTGGGGTCGCGCCCGGCGTAGTCGTTCCACATAAACGTGGAGGGCGTGACGGGGACGGGCTCCGGTGTAGGTGCTGCCGGCGTGGGTGTCGGTGCCGGGGTGGCCGTAGGCGCGGGCGCGGGCGTGGCTTCAGGCTCGTTGTTGCGCCCGCAGGCGGCGATCGTCAATGCCAATACCAACGCCGCAAGTAAGATAATTACCTTCTTTTTCATGTTCTCGGCTCCTCTTTTATTAATGGGTTTGTACAACTTGCTTTTTCGTTAAGCGTTTGACTGCGGGGTTAAGATAGCAATGTTATACATATTTGTCAACATATTTGTAAATAATTTTAGTTATTATTATATTTATCTTGCATTGGAATTATTTATTTTGTATGATATCCATAATTTATCGCTTAACCTACCCCCGCAGGAGGGCTTGTATGCAAAAAAAAACCGTCATTCCCGTCATTTGCTTGGGCGTCGTTGCCGTATTATGCACCGCGTTCGCGATTTTTATGTTGATTAGGCCCGTACCCGCGGCGGCGCATGATCCCGATTTGCCTACGCTTATTTTGTACGAAGGGCCGCAAACCATGGACACGTCCCAATCGGCGCGGATATGGGTTGAAGGGCATGAGCTGTTCGTCTACGACGTAATGGTAAACCACGAGCATATTTGGAACTCGAACACCATCCCTTCCCGTACGCCCATGGCGTATTTCGACTTTGAAGGGGAGCTTTTAATCGAAATCGAGGTGCCGGGGCTGGCGCAGGGTATCAATGAAGCGAAAATCCTGCCCTCCGCGCACGGCATTGTTCCGCGTGTCGAAAATAACCGTGTGTCATTTACCGTCAGCGAGCCGGGCTTCTATACCGTGGTGTATAACGACCACGTCCACCTTGCCACGCACATCTTCGCCAATCCTTTGGAAACCGACGTACCCGACCGCGACGACCCCGATGTCATCTTCATTGACCCGGGGCATTGGACGCTGGACGCGATCGTGCTTAACAGCGGGCAAACGCTGTATATTTCGGGCGGCGCGGTGGTTAATTCGATCGTGGTGGTGGACGGAGCGCAGGACGTAACCATACGCGGCAGAGGAATCATTTGCGGTGCCGACCGCCCCGCGTGGAACCAACCCGGCTCCTACGCCCGCGTACCCATCGACATCCGCTCGAGCCGGAACATCACCGCCGAAGGCATCATCTTAATCAACGGCAACGCGTGGAAGTTCAATTCCTTTAATTCCGACGGATTATTCGCTTCCAATATAAAGATCATTTCCGGCAGGCAAAACGGCGACGGCTTCACCTTCCAATCCTGCCGAAACCACCATGTGGCGGATTCCTTCGTACGGACGTGGGACGACAGCCTGGTTATCAAGAACTACGCCGGATCGTCGCGCGATATCACGTTCGAACGCGTACAGATTTGGACCGACTTGGCCCAGTCCATGGAAATCGGCTACGAAACGAACCGCGGTTTGACGATTAACCCGACGATTTCGAACATCACCTTCCGCGATATCCACGTCCTCTACGCCAACCACAAGCCGATCATCAGCATCCACAACTCCGACGACGCCGAGATTTTCAACATCCTGTGGGAGAATATCACCGTGGACAACGCGTTCATGCGGGGCGACCATGGGGTTAACAATGAACTCATCGAGTTTAATATGATAAAAACGCATTGGTCCACCGTCCGCGACGAATGGGGCAGCATCCGCGATATCACCATCGACGGCTTAACCGTACACCGTACCCTCGACGGCAGCGTACCCATGTCCAATTTTTGGGGCGCCAACGAAAACCACACGCTGGAAAACGTCACCCTGCGCAACATTTATATCAACGGCAACCGCGTCACCACCCTGCGCGAGCTCCGCGCCCATGTAAACGACTACGCCTTCAACATCACGATTGAATAGGAGGAAACGGGATGAATAATAAAAACTACATTATTATATTTTCCGTCATAACCGTGTTGTCGCTCGCCATTTCCGCCGTCGCCCTCCTAACGCGGCGGGGTGAGGAGCCGACCGTTAACCTTACGGTCGTACAAGCACCCGCGCAAACCGAGGCGGAATGGCCGCCCACCATTTTCAACCCCTTATCGCTGATCATCGCGCTGCCCGATACGCCCAACCTCGCGCTGGAACGGCCCGTTACCGCGTCGTCCTTTACGGACATTTATGTACCGGCAAACGCGGTGGACGGTTCGGCAACCTCCTATTGGGAGAGCCACGGCTTCCCCGCCGAGTTTACGATCGAATTGGACGGCACGCACAACGTTTCGACCGTCGCCGTCGCGCTCAACCCTTCGTTGTTATGGGAAGCGCGTTCGCAAGCGTTTGAAATTTTGGTGAGCAGCGACGGGAACAGCTTCACTTCCATTGTTGCGAATGAAATGCACGCCTTCGACCCGACGACCGGCAACACGGTACGGGTGGACTTCGCCCCCGTGCAAGCGCGGTACGTCCGGTTGGTGTTTACGGTCAATTCCGCCGTACGCACCATGGGGGCGCAAGCGGCGGAAATTATGGTGTTCGGTTCCTAACGCGACTTGTACCGGATTCCGGTACAAGTTAACTTCGTGTCAATTCGACACGAAGTTGAAATAATATTCGGGAGGTATATTTAATGAAGAAACGAGTTTTCCGATTGTTGACGATCCTTGCCTTTTTCACTTTGTTCGGCGTTCTTGCGGCTTGCGGCGGCGGCGGTACATCCGGTGCCGACGGGCATACCCCCACCGCGCCCGGCGGCGTGGAGCCTTCCGAAGAAGTACGGGAGGAAATCCGCGACATCGCCACCGATGTGGTCAACGCCGACCTTAACGTAACGATTACCTTGGGCAACTGGCCGCCCGATACCGCGCCCGCGCAGGAGCTTGCGTTGTTCGACGGTTTTCGGGAGGTTATGCGCGCCCAATACCCCAACGTGACGGTCATACCCGCGTTCTTCTCCTACACGCTGGCCAATTACCTGCCCATGGCGCGCGGCGGCACGGCGCCCAATCTGTTCCAACCGCCCTTTACCGATCCGCAATTGTTGATTAACCAAGGGCTCGTCGCCGACGTAACCGACGCGTTGGCCGAATTCGGCTTGTTGGAAAAATTCTCCCCTTCCTATATCGAGCTGTTGGGTGATGAGAACGGCCGTTTATTCGGCCTGCCCCGCGACGGTTATGTACTGGGGATGCACATTAATATTGACCTTTTCCGCGAAGCCGGATTGATGGACGAAAACGACTTGCCCCTCATCCCCACGACCCTGCACGAAATGGCCGAAACCGGACGCATCATCCGCGAACGCACGGGCGCGGCGGGGCTTGTGTTCCCCGCGAGCGAAACCTTCGGCGGCTGGCTGTTCTCGAATATGGCGTGGAATTTCGGCGCGTTCGGCGAACACGCCATGCAATACCAGGACGCGGACGGCAACTGGCGCGCCAATTTCACTTCGCCGCCCATGGTCGAAGCGATGTACTTCATGCGCTCCCTGCGCTGGGATTATGACATCCTTAACGCCGACGCCACTACGACCGATTGGGCGGGCTCGCATAACATCCTGGGTACGGGCCGCGCGGCGATGAACTTCGCCGCCAACGACTCGGTCGCCGAACCCACGGCGGGGCGCGGCCTCCCCGTGGACAGCTTCGCGCTGGCACCCTTCCCCGCGGGGCCGGGCGGGTCGTTCGCGTTAACCGGCGGTACGGCGTTTATGTTCTCGCCCGATACTTCCCATGACCAGGCGCTTGCCATTCTCGGCTTTTTGCAAATTATCGGCGTACTTCCCGTCATCACCGACGATACGGTTGCCGCCATGCGCGCGGGGGCGATTTCCGCCCGTGACCGCGGCGTACCCGTGCTTCCGCCCATCCCCGCGTGGAACGACGAGGAATTTATCGCCCAACAACGCGCCATCGCGGCGGAATTTTCCAACGTGGATATGCGCTTGTATGATGATTTCTTTGATTCCTTGGTGGACGGGCGTATATCCCTGCGCGGCGAGGAACCTGTGTTTACCCAGCAGATGTACCGCGAATTGACCGCGGTTATACAGCGTTTGATTACCCGCGAGATTGCGGATGTGCTGACGGCGCTTGAGCAAGCGGAGGGAAGATTTCAAGAGTTCCTTGATGATATGATTAACAGATAAATACAAAAATAAAATCCCAAGTCCCCACGTTATTCCGTCGCGGGGAGCAGGGGGGTTGCGCTCACTTGAAGGCGAAGTCGCTCGCTGCAACCCCCCTGCTTACCGCGACTGTTAGCCGGCACAAGGCAATGTATCATCGTAATATATGGTAAGTGCGTAAATTTACATCATCGGAGGTAGCGCATGACAATTAAAACTAATCGGTTATTGTTGCGTGATTTATGTGAAGAAGATGTAAATGAAGTGTATAAATTGTTTTCCAACAAGGACACAATGTTGTATTTGGATTTGCCACATTCGGATATTGAACACACAAAAAAGTATATTACAGAATTGTTGGCAAGATACTTGGAAACCCCACGTAGGTGTTACGAATTAGCAGTTATTTTAACCGAAACGAATACGTTCATCGGAGTAGTTAATCTTGACATCGAACATCCGTATCTCAAAGATGCGCGAGCGTGCTTGGATTATTACTTTCTGCCTGAATATTGGGGACAGGGGTATGCAACTGAGGCAAGTACAGCCTTGATAAAATTCGCGTTTGAAACGCTCGAAGTAAACAAAATTACGGCTGGCACGATGAAGTGCAACATTAACTCGGAAACTGTTATGAAAAAATGTAGAATGATACAAGAAGCTGAATTTAAGCAACATACGCAATTCAACGGTGAATGGGTAAGCAGGGTTGAATATGCAATTTTGAAACAAGAATATTTCGCTTAACAGACATTAATAACGTTATTTTCACTCTTCACAGATTACATCCTATGGATCATTTGTATAACCGTTCAACGAAGCGCCAAATATAAATCATGCAAGATGGACGGACGAATAATTGCTGTCATTTCCGATACCGCATTTGCACCTTGCAATTAAAACCTTGTACCCTCCGCCCCATCCGTTAACCAGCCGTAAGGGAGGGGGTTGCAGCGACCGACTTCGCCTTCAAGGGAGCGCAACCCCCTCCCTCCCGGCGGGAATGATTGGAGCCGGAGCGTTTCTTAGCGGAAGCAAATGGAGCCGTGATGTATTTCTATAATAACAAAATCGGAGGCCGATAAATGACCAAAGCCCGCCAGCAATTAACCAGTTGGATGATCATGCTTCCCGGCATCGCGCTCTTCGCGTTTTTCCTGTGGATACCGCTGGTGCAGAGCGTGCGCATGAGCTTTTACCGTACGCGCAACGTCGAACTGATCGAGTTCGTGGGGTTCGATAATTACGTCAGCATCTTCGGGCGGCAGGAATTTCAGCAGGCGTTGCTCAATACGTTTATGTATACGTTTTGGTCGCTGCTCATCGGCTTCGTCGTGCCGATCTTTTTGGCGCTGGTGATCGGTGAAACGGTACGCAGCCGTGGGTTCTTCCGTACGGCGGCGTATTTGCCGAATATTCTGCCGGGTCTGGCCGCGATGATTTTGTGGCGGGCGTTTTGGTCGGCGGAAACCACGGGCGTAATCAATATCATGCTGGGGCATTTGGGTTTTGAGCCCATGACGTTCCTTACCGAAGCGAATTGGGTCATCCCGATTATCGTGGTCGTTTCCACTTGGCGGGGCGCGGGGGCGACGGCGCTTATCTACATGGCGGGGCTTGCGGGGGTCAACCCCGAATTGTACGAAGCCGCCACCATCGACGGCGCGGGCGTGATGAAGCGCGTGCGCCACATTACGTTGCCCGCTATCTTTAATTTAGGCTCGACGCTTCTTATCTTGCAAATCATCGCCGTGTTCCAAATCATGTACGAACCGCTCGTCTTAACGAGGGGCGGGCCGGACAACGCCTCCATGTCGCTGATGCTCCTTATGTGGCAGTATGCCTTCGGCGGGAACATGGACTTCGGGCGGGCGAGTGCCGTTGCGGTGATCACGGCGTGTATATTACTGTGCTTTACCGCGTTGTATTCCTTCGTCAACCGGCGAAGGACCGAATGGGATTAAAGGGGGTAATTATATGAAGATAAAAAAATCGGCACCCCCCCGTACGGGCATCATACGCGACTACGACAGCAGGAAGCTGAGCGTCAAAATCGCGCTCGTCGTCGTTTATGTGTTTTGCGTTTGTATCGTGTTGGTTTCGCTGTTCCCCATTTATTGGGTGCTGATGGCGGGATTTAAGGATCTGCGGGAATTTATGAACAGTACCTCCATTCATCCTTCCGTTTTTGAATTTGCCCGCTACACGCGTACGTGGACGCAGTTGGGCATCATGCGCAATTATTTGAATTCATTTTACGTGATTGCGGGGAGCGTGTTTTTTGCGCTGGTGGTCAACGGGCTGCTGGCGTACGGTTTGGCGATCCTTAAACCCAAGGGGCATGGGATTGTTAACAAAATGGTTGTGTTGTCGCTGTTAATACCCGCGACGATCGCGCTGGTGCCGCTGTTTATCAATATCATGAACATGAATATGGGCGGTTTCTTTACGCCCTTGTGGCTGGCCGCCGGAGCGAACGCCTTTTACGTCATCGTCTTCCGGCAATTCTTCCTGTCCCTGCCGCCTTCGCTGATCGACGCGGGGCGTATCGACGGCTGCTCGCAGTTGGCTATTTTCTCAAAGATCGTCATGCCGTTATCAAAGCCGATTTGCGTGGTGGTTACGATTTTTACGGTCAACGGCGTTTGGAGCGACTTCCTCCTGCCGTATTTGGTGCTGGGCGTGGGGCGTTGGCAGACGGTTATGGTACGGCTTTTCGTGTTCAGCACACAGCAGACGATCAACCACGACGACTTGATGCGGGCGGTGGTCTTCTCCATGATACCGCCGATTATTTTGTTCTTTATCTTCCAAAAGAAATTGACGGAGAATATCGTTACAGTCGGCATTAAAGGCTAGGAGGCGCGGCACATGGCAAAACAGGCGGACAAATACTTCGCGACCGATACGTGGAAGGTAATCGAAAACGGCTTCGACCCGAAATACGCGCGGGTGTCGGAATCGGTCTTCGCGCTGTCCAACGAAACGCTGGGCGTGCGCGGGTACTTTGACGAGGGCGGCACGGCGGACAGCCTGCGCGGGGCTTATATCAACGGTGTATACGATATCGACCAATTACCCCGTTCCTACAAAGGTATCGTGGACAAAACCCATTTTATGATACCCGCGGCGGATTGGCTGCACACGGCAATCGACATGGACGGCGAAAAGCTGGACTTGGGGCGTGTAAAATTCAGCGGTTTCACGCGGGAGCTGGATTTACGCAAGGGGACGCTTACGCGCAGGTTTATATGGCATACGAAGTCGGGCAAGGATTTACAGCTTACTTTTTTGCGTTTCGTGGACATGACGCACGGCGAACGCGCGTACCAACGGATCACCTTTCTGCCGCTCAACTTCTCCGGCAATGTGGGGGTCATATCGGGCATTAACTTCAACGTAAAGCACCAAGGCCGCGATAAGTGCTTTTGGAACAGCCTTAAAACGGAAACGAACCGCGAAACCTGCGCGCTTACGGCACGCACTTTGTCCTCCGGGCAGGAGGTGTTCGCGGGGATGCACGTAGAAATGGGGAACGATACGTTAGCGATGGATACCTGCGGCGAAAAATCCGCCGCCATAAAAGGCTATGTTAATTTGAAAAAGGGTGAACCGATTTCCGTTGACAAGCGCGTGGTCATCGTATTCGCGCCCATGGACCATCACGACAGCGAAAGCCTTTGGCAAGACGGGCAAAAGAAATTAAAAGAATCGATGAACGTCCCCTTCGAGGACGCTTTAAAAGCACAGGAAGCCTACTGGGAAAAACATTGGCAGCTTTCCGACGTAATAATCGAGCCCGCCGACGGCGAATCAATCGAAACCGTCGCCCAAGAACAGCAGGGCATCCGCTTCTGCTCCTTCCAAATGGCGCAGACCTATAAAGGCGGCAGCGTTTCCCACAACATCGGCGCGAAGGGTTTGACCGGGGAAGCCTACAACGGCCACGCTTTTTGGGATACCGAGGCTTGCTGTTTCCCGTTCTACCTCTTTACTAACCCCGAAGCGGCAAAAAGCCTGCTCCTATTCCGTTACAACACGCTCCCCCAAGCCATCGAACGCGCCAAAATGCTCGACTGCGAAGGCGCGTGCTACCCCATCGCCACCCTCAACGGCGACGAAGCGTGCAACCTGTGGCAACACGCCAGCTTGCAATTCCAGCCTTCAACGGCGGTGGCGTACGGCATTTGGCACTATGTAAAGGTCACGGGGGACACGGCTTTCCTGTGGGAATACGGGGCGGAAATGCTCTTGCAAATCGCCCGTTTTATGGCGAGCCGTGTCGGGCAGAACCCGCACACCGGGCAATACGGCTACTACGGCGTGATGGGGCCGGACGAATTTAAAATGATGGTGAACAACAACGCCTACACAAACTACATGGGTAAACGCGCGTTGGAATACGCCGCCGAAACATTGACGCGTATGGAAAATGAAACGCCCGGCGCTTTCGCACGCTTGTCGCAAGCCGCAAGCCTCACTCCAGCGGAAATCAACCGCTGGCAAACCATCGCCGATAACATGGCCATCCCCGCCACCCCCGAGGGCTTGATCGAACAGCACGACGGCTATTTCGGCTTGCCCCACATCGACATAAACGCCATCCCCGTAGAAGAGTTCCCCCTGTACAACCATTGGTCGTACGACCGCATCTACCGCTCCAACATGATTAAACAGCCCGATGTACTGATGTTCCTGTACCTTTACAATTCCTCCTTCACGCTCGAGCAGAAGCGCACTAACTACGAATACTACGAGCCGCGTACCATCCACGAATCATCCCTTTCCCCCGCGGTCCATTCCATTTTGGCGGCGGAACTGGACCGCATGGACGAAGCGACGCGGTTCTTCGGCTACGCCACGCGGTTGGATTTGGACAATTACAACCGCAATACCTGCGAGGGCTTGCACACCACGTCCATCGCGATGGCGTGGGTCAACATCGTTTACGGCTTTGCGGGTTTACGTTCGGACGGGGATATCCTGCGTTTCGCCCCGCGCCTGCCCGACCGCTGGAAAAGCCTGCGCTTTTCCCTCACTTGGCAAGGCCGCATCCTCGAAATAGAAATGCAAAAAAATAAGACCCTGTTTACGTTGAAACAGGGTGAGGGGATGGAGTATTTGGTGTACGAGAAAAATGTTTCACTTAACGAAGGTAGTTATATCAAAATACAAAATAATTAGATGTTTATGTTTTCTCCTCGACTTTTGCGACACCAAGGGTATTTGGCGGAATTGCAATCACAAAAATCGCACTTTATTTCCCGATTTTCAAGTAACGGTTCATCTTCCAAAACGGATTTTAACCATGGTTCACCGTACTTTCCATACCTATTATTTATCCACTTGTTGACTTCGCCGCAAGCAAAATAAAAACTGTAGTCTTCTTTCATGTCGTTATATAATAATTCGCGATATTCCAATAAAATCCTTGCAAAATAAGTGGCTTCAAACTCAATATGTAAAGGAACCTTATCATGCCCATGCCATAACGGACCCGTATATCCGGGCAACCAATGGCAAACGATATGGCCGAGTTCGTGCGACCAAACCAATCTTAACAGGGACAACGCCATGCCTTCATTACCTGTTAGGGTTAATAATTCCTTCGTTGTGCTTAATTCCGTAAAAAGGATATCAAACCCGTCATCAAAGCAATTCGTTTTTCCTAAGATACGCCCCATCCCACCAACCGGATGGAAGCGTATGTCGCATTTATTATGCGAAGTCATGGACGCTTTCCTATGTAGGGATTGTTCGATTAATTTTATGTCGCTGGATAACATACTCTCTGTTTCGATGCGTATCAACATGTTGCCGAAAACGTCTTGGAAAACCTTATCGATCTTTGTTTTGTCATTGCTTTTGCTTAAAATCGCTTCATCATATTTGATCCCATAACCGGAACAGAACTTTTTTATCATACCCGATATCCCGAGACCGGTTCCCGTATATTTTTTACGTAAAACAGAACCGTATTCCCTATCCGCGCATGAAAGGAGTAATTTCTCCGCAAAATAAGTAATCGCTTGTTGTGCAAACGTAGAGTCCGCGGGAATCAAGCTTTGCGCGTTTTTATGAGGTAAAAGATATAAAACGATTACACCTAAAGCACGTGCCAAAGCGAGGCGTTCATCGAAACGGCTTTCTTTAGCGGCAAATAATATTTTAAGGTTTTTCCTATCTCTATCTAAACTAATAATTTTAAAATCGTTATTAATCCTTGTGTATTCAACGGGACTCCATTCCATTTTTAAATCCGATATGTCAAAGTGATCGGCTGCATATTGCCTTACCGCGTCACAAGCATCCCCTATGTAACCGAACTGTAAATACTTCAATGCTTCCATAGTTGGTATAGGTCTGGTAGCGTGAAACATTCGCCGAATATCACATTGGGTGAGCTGTACATTCATATTGAACACCACTTTCGCAAAAAAAAAGACACCATTTTTCAATTGGGTGTCTATAATTTTATTTTATACCTTAGCCTTACGTCTCTCATTTAAAATAAATAACTGCTGTACAGCCAGCGCGTATTCTTCTTCTGGAGTAAGTCCTTCGGGATCTCCCGCGCACCCGAATGTTTGCTTGACGCCCATGTGGACACCTAGGATAAGGGCACGTTGCCCTAAATCCTTTTCCACACCCAATTCGTCCAGTACCACGTTTACTTCTTCGGGCGTTTGGCAAGTCGATAGTTTATCCGTAGTGTAATACAGACCATTCATTTTACTACTCCTCTCCCTCCGAAGTAAATACAACCCCCGGAAACGATCACCTATATTATATATTAATGCGTAAATTGGGTGAACCGTGCATCCAGGTTCGCTAATTATATCGGCTTATATCTTAATGTCAATTATTATCGCTTTTTTACCTTTCATCCCTTTATTTTACGCGTTAGCTACCGTAAATTATTCCGCCAATCCAAGTCCCCTCTGTCCAGCGCGAGCAGCAGCGCCTCCGCGGTGGCGAGGTTTGAGGCGAGGGGTATATTATGCACGTCGCAAATCCTTAACAGCGAGCCGATATCCGGCTCGTATTGTTTTGGGTGCAGGGGGTCGCGCAGGAAGATGACGAGGTCGAGGTCGTTTAGGGCCGCTTGCGCGCTCATTTGGTGTTCGCCGCCGAGGTGCCCCGCGAGGTACTTGCTGACGGGCAGGGATACGGCGTCCTCCACCATCTTGCCCGTGGTGCCCGTGGCGTAGAGGCGGTGCTTGCTGAGGATGTGCCGATAGGCTACGCAGAGGTTCTCCATCAGCTTTTTCTTATTGTCATGCGCGATCAATGCAATATTCATGGTCTGTTCCTCCGGTCGCGTCTTATATATCCGCTTCGTGTATATGCTCGTAAAACATCGATTTTTTACGCGGCAGGCTTACATTTAATACGATGCCCATCGCCATCATATGGCCCCATATCATCGAGCCGCCCGAGGACATGAAGGGCAGGGGCATCCCCGTCACGGGAAGTATGCCGACGGCCACACCCACATGTACGAAGGTTTCGAAGATAATCATGCCCGCCACACCCGCGGCGATCAAGCGGCCCGTCATGTCCTCGGCACGCAGGGCCACGTAGATGCACTTGATAATGATTAACGCGATTACGCCCAGCAATCCCGCCGCGCCCACAAAGCCGAACTGCGACGCCGCCACCGAAAAGATGAAGTCGTTATGCCCGAAGATGACGTGCGGGTTTTGCAAAAATCCCCTGCCGGTCAAGCCACCCGTGCCGATGGCGTACAGCGATTCCTGCAATTGCTGCACGTGATCGGGATGCGCGGCGTCTAAATTGAGGGTCGTACGGATGCGCAGCAGTTGGTAGGGTTGCAATATTCGATGGATAAACAGCGGCGCGGCGCGTTGCAAATCATACCAAACCGCCAACCCCGCGGGGACAAGCAACGCCAATCCGATAATTATTGTACGATAATACAGCCCCGCCGTAAAAAGCACCACCAGCGAAATGAACAAAATGACCAATGTGGCGGAAAGCGCGTTCTGCCGCATGACCAGGGCCAAAGGCGCGGAAACCGTAAGCAATATCAAGCCCAGCCATATAATATGGTTAAAACGCTCTTTGGTCACATCCAGCAATTTCGCCAAATAAATAATGATGAAAACCTTCGAAAATTCGGAAGGCTGGATGCCCACCACCCCAAAAAACGGTACGGTGAAGCGGAACCACCGCGCCGTGCCCGTGCCGTCGTCGCCGCCGATGATGAGCACTAATATAAGCGCGGCAACCATCGCAACGTAGATATAAACATAAAACCGCGCGATAAAACGGTAATCGACGCACGCGAAAACGAGCATCATGACTGTACCGCTTATCACGAACATCATTTGGTTACGCCACAAACCCCCGTCGGAAAACACCACGGATAAAGGCGTCGCGGGCCCGTTGGCGGCGGCGTAGATCATCACGATGCCGAAAACGCTTACCGCGATTACGGCGGCGGCCAGCAAATAATCAAATGATTTGAAAAAGTCCTTTATCCCCAACGGTAAACCCCGTTAGGATTGCTTGCGCATATTCTTGATGGGGATATTGGCGAACAGCACCGGCACGATTTCGTTCAGCTCGGAGGTCGTTTGGCTAATTTGTATATCCAATTCCTCCTCGTCGATATCCATATAATTTAACAAAACCTTCATGATGTCGTTCTTGAGCATTTCCAAAAGGTCGGGCTGGCAATTGACGCGGTCATACGTCAGCACCAATTTCAATCTGTCACGCGCGATCTGCGCGGGCGCGGGCTTGCGTCCGAACAATTCATTCAACCATTTCATAAAAGACCCTCCCTTATTTATTTTTAGTTCCGAATATTCTCTTCAGCCACGCGCCGAACCCGCTCGGGTCCAAATCCATGAGGGGCACGGTTTCGCCCAGCACGCGGCGGACGATGTCGCGGTAGGCTTGCCCCGCCAGGGATTTGTCGTTGGAAACGCAGGGTTCGCCCTTGTTGGTGGCGATTACGATGTCCTCATCGTCGGGCACTACGCCCAGCACGTCGATGGCCAAAATATCGGTCACGTCCTCCAGGGACATCATGTCCCCTTTCCTTACCATGTTAACCTTCACGCGGTTGAGTATGAGAAGGGGCGACTTTAATTCGTTGGCTTCGAGCAAGCCGATAATCCTGTCCGCGTCGCGTACGGCGCTCACCTCGGGGGTCGTCACGACGATGGCTTTATCCGCGCCCGCGATGGCGTTCTTAAAGCCTTGTTCGATACCCGCGGGGCAGTCGAGGATTATGTAGTCGAACTCCTCGCGCAGTTGGTCGCACAGCTTCTTCATTTGGCCTGTGGTTACGGCGTTCTTATCCTTGGTTTGCGCCGCGGGCAAGAGGAACAGATTGGGGTAACGCTTGTCCTTGATCAAGGCTTGCTTCAAGCGGCAATTACCCTCGATTACGTCCACCAGGTCGAAGACGATGCGGTTTTCAAGCCCCATGACCACGTCCAGGTTGCGCAAGCCGATGTCCGCGTCCACCAGCGCGACCTTTTTGTCCTGCAAAGCCAGGCCCGCGCCAATGTTCGCCGTGGTCGTGGTCTTGCCGACGCCCCCCTTACCCGAAGTAATTACATAGACTTCACTCATACATATCGCTCCTTTATATTGTTATCATCCATTCGCACAATCACGTTACGATTCTATTCATGTCGAACGGTTAAAGCTGTTCGACGAATACCTGTCCGTTTCTGATATAGGCGCGGGCGGGGCCGCTGTCCTTGTTTCCGGCAACCTCCTCGGGGGGGATGTACGTGATCGTGTTGGCGATACGCATTTGCGTAGGCGTCAACGACAGCGCGGCGATGTAACACGTATCATCACCGATCGCACCCGCGTGTACCATGCCCTTTAGCGCGCCGAGTACGACGATATTCCCGTCGGCCACGATTTGGCTGCCCGGGTTTACGTCACCCACGATCACGACCGAACCCTTGTAGCGCACCTGCTGTCCCGAACGCAGGTTGACGTTGTAAAAAGCCGTATCGCTCTCCATCGCCGGTGCAAAAGTGGAGGAATGTGTGACGGCGGCGGGCGGGGGCTTTTGCGGTTGTAAGGTAAAACCCTCACTTTCCACGAAGGCGACGTCCAGCGTGGTTTCCGACATGATGATGTCCAGCAGCTCCTGTTCCTGGCCTTCGGTGAGCTTGCGCCCCTTGAACGAAACGGTCGCGTTCGCCCCCTCGAAGAACCGCTTCGCGCCGGAAACCTTGTCGCGCAGGGCTTTTCTTATTTCCTCAAAGCTAACCTTCGCGTCCAACATGACGGCGATGCCGCCCCGCTGCCCTTTAAGGACGACGTGCTGGGTATTGGACGGGGCCGGATTTTTGTTTCTCCCTTTTGGCATCATACAACTCCCTCTCGTACAGCCTATGGTTGTATCGTGTTTAATTGAAGCGGTGTTTCGGGTTCATGCTTCGTCCCCAACGCCGCGCCGATCGTGTCCCGCGCGATGCGGGCGGATAATTGCGGGATCATCCGATTCGCGCCGGCGCTGGAAAAGGGTACATTAACATAAACGGCGATTTGCGGGTCATCGAGCGGGGCGAAGGCGCCGAACGCCGAATGGTCGAAGCGGTTGCGCCCTTCCTGCGCGGTACCCGTCTTTCCGGCTACCTGTATGGGTAATTCGCGGAATACGCCTAACGCCGTACCGCTCGCGTTGCCTTCGGTTACCAAGCGCATCCCCTCGATGACGGTGTTCCAAGCGGCGTCGGAGATTTCCATCAAAGGCTCGGGCATTTCGGGGGTGTCGCGCCTGTCCACGAGGACTTGCCCCTGACGTCCCGTTACCATGCGTACGAAGTGCAGGGGATACGGCTCGCTTCGGTTTGCCAGCCCCAACATAACCCGCGCCATTTGGGCGGGGGTGTAGTTTGAAATATCCTGGCCGATGGCTACCTGCGCGTTGTTGGCGTCCAGCCATTGCGCTGTACTGTCCGACAATACGTGGCGGTTCAATTCCGGCGAGGGCATCATCAAGCCCGTATAGCCGCGCGCCCTGACCGCGTGGTAGTGCTCCCACAACTCCGCGCCGGTGTGTTCGTGCAGGCCGAAGTATTGCATGTAGCCGTTCAATATCCCGATGGTGTCGTGCGCGTTGCGCGTTGCGTGGCCGAAGTTATTCCCCAGACGGAACACGGATTCCGCGAAGAACACGTTGCAACTTACGGCAATGGCTTGCGTGATATTCAGCCGCCCGTGCCCCCACGTCGCCCAGCAATTGAGCACATGGACGTCGTTAAGAGAAAAATTGCCCGTGCTTGTGATAATCGTGTTCGCGCCGACCGTGCCGTATTCGAGCGCGGCGATGGCGGGTATCATCTTAAAGGTCGAGCCGGGCGCGCGGGCTTCCATAAAAGCGCGGTACACCATCGGGCGCGAAGGGTCGGTGTTTAAGCGGGCCAAATATTCCTGGTCGATTACGTTGACCATATTGTTATTGTCAAACGTGGGGTACGATACCGCCGCCAATACCCCGCCCGTGTGTACGTCCAGCACCACGATCGAACCCGTGGAAGGGTCAAGGTTGAATTGCTGCGGCGTCAATTCCCACGCGCGGAGTTTTTCGATCAAAACTTGCAGCGCGTCCTGCGGGCGGGCGGTCAAGCGCGTTGCCGTCAATCCTTCGGGATCGTTGATTTGCCCCGTGCCGATCAACGTCAGCAACACCTTCGCGGGGGTGACCCGCCCGGATTCCAACCCTTCTATGATAATGCCGTGTATTTCGGTCAAGCCTTCACCGCGCGCGCTCGGGCTGCGGTTGTGGGCGCGTTCGATGATGTAGAGCCGCATGGCGTAGGCGGGGTTGCCCGGTTCCGCGTTAAGCACTTCCCGCACGTTTAGGCTGCCGTTCCTTACGAAGGCGATGAGCGCGTCCTGTACGGACAGGTCTTGGGCGACCCGCTCCGTACTCAGCGGCTGCAATAAAAGCCTTTCGATGAGTGCCCGCGTCAAATAATCCTTAAGGATATAATAGGCGGCCTTTTGCAATTCCAAATCCACCGACAGGAAAACCGCGTCGCCTGGAATAGGCTCCACAAGCACCTCCGGCGAACCTACCCTGCGTCCGGCACGGTTAACCTCTATCCGCTGCAAGCCCGGCACGCCGCGCAGGTGTACAAGCTCCAGCGCGTTTTCCATACCCGAGCGGCCGAACAAATCCTGCTGGGTATAGCCTAAGTGGCGGTTGGCGGCGTATTGCTCGGCGGTGATCAAACCCACGTAGCCGATGATGTGCGATACATACCGTCCGCCGGGATAATCCCGCCTCGTTTGGATGTCA
The DNA here is from genome assembly GCA_009780585.1 of Defluviitaleaceae bacterium. Classification (GTDB taxonomy): domain Bacteria; phylum Bacillota; class Clostridia; order Lachnospirales; family WQUN01; genus WQRX01. The sequence goes on from WQZS01000015.1 coordinate 69,925, forward strand.
ATGAACAAACCCGTATAAAAATTCCCCTGCTCGGATATGACCGCCATTGTCGCGTGGGATACATCGATGGCGAAGGTGATCGGTACCGGGCGATAATGTTGGAAATCGATGAGCCGCAGCATAAATATCTGGCAACGGAAGTTCAATATCCGCCTGGCGTCCTCGTCGCACAACTCGGGGTCGATACGGAAATACCTGCGCAGGTGCGTAAAACTCTCGTAAGCGGTTGCTTCGGCGTGGTTGGGGATGGCCATGTCATGCTTCCAGCGGTACGCGCGCCGTTCAACATTCGCGCCCGTGAAGTTGAACGCGAAATCCCCGTCCGGCGTGTCGGGTGTCAGGATCGGGAAATCATCCACGAAGCGTTCCCCGTTGCGCTCGAACAATAACGCCAATTCCAGCAACGCTTCATTGGTGATGGGTACGCTGGGGTCCATCTTCACCACAAAGGCCAAGTGGTTGATCGCCAGCGGCCTGCCGTGCCTGTCGTATATCGTGCCGCGTTGGGGCTGTAAGGGTATTTCGATGAACACGTTTTCCGGCGGGGTTATAACCCAGCGGTCAACATCCACGATTTGCAAGGCAAACAATCGGATGAACAACGTCGTAAACAGCACAGCGGTAAGCACAAAAAGCCATAATATCCTATGTGTCAAAAATCGGTAAATCCGCTTAACTATTGTTTTCAATAAATCTGCCATTTTCCATACTCCGAATTCCCGATTACGAATTCCGAATCAATCCTTTTCCCTATCCTCAAACAAGGAACGGCGGTTATCCTCAAACGCTTCTATTCGGCGGTTGACGAAGTGCATAAGCAAATACAGGGGGATCGCCAACGCCGAGGTATAAATGGTTTTCGGCACGATAATGGAATATAAGTAAAACCAAAAATCCAAATGCCCGCGGAACATAAACAACGCCACATACAACGCGAACTGGTACACAAGCGCCATTCCCAACACGATGAAGAACGGCAGGAAATAATTATCCTTGAAAAAATCCTTGAAGGGCTTGCCGCTGACATACCCCACGAGGAAGCCCATCAACGCGTAAACCCCCATGTACTCCCCGCCGAATATATCCATCAAAAACCCGGCGGCCAAACCGAACAGCGCGCCCTCAACCTCCCCGCGCAGCATCCCGTAGCTGACGATGAAAATCAACGCGGTATCGGGCGTCACACCCAATATGGCAAGCTCCGGCCACAAAGTGGTTTGCAATACATAATTAACCAATATCAAAACGCCCGTCACGGGTACGCGGAGCATTATCCCACTACCACCAAAACCATATGCGGCCTGTCCGTACCCGCGGCGGGTTCCACCAACGCGTATTGGGTTAACCCGTCGGGGTTGGGGTGTACGCTCCGTACGGTTCCGACAGGCAGGCCGGGCGGGAACAACGGGCTGTACGCCGAAGTGACCAGCGTATCGCCCGGCATGATGTTCGAAGTGGCGGCGATCAAATCCATACGCAATAGCCCTTCCCGCGATAATTGTATATCCCCGCGTACGATGCCTTCCGTTTCGGTACGGACGCTGTGCACCGACACGGAGAATTCGCCGTCGAATATCGTGATCACTTCCGCGTGGTTGCTCCAAGCGTAGCGTACGATGCCCTTCACCGCGTCGCCCGCGAGTACGGGCATATTCGCCTCGATACCCTCACGCGTGCCCGACCCGATGGAAAAACGCGAACGCCAATTGCTTTGGTTCTGCGCGATCACCCGCGCGCCGACGGTCGGCAATTCGGAAAAACGACGGCTCATTTCCAATATACCGGTCAGGTAATAATTTTCTTCCCCCGCCAAATGCAGTTGCTCCACTTCAAGCGTCAGGCGAATATTCTCTTCCCGCAGGGCGGCATTTTCCGCGATCAGGCTTGCGTTGTCCGCCATCGCCGCGAAACGCCCCTGCACCCATATAATGGTCGTGTTCGTACCCCGTTGGAGGGGAACGATGACCCACGCCAGCCCCTGCTCCGCCACCGAAAGGCGTATACCGGGGAAGACCGACAGCACCATCGCCAAAACGCACAGGCACATCCCGCCCAGCAGGAACGTACGCTTGCGCTTGTGCAGGAAATCGACCATTACATCCTCAACTTCCTTGGGGATATCAATATATTCTTCAAGTCCTTGATATGCTCAAGCACCAAGCCCGTGCCGATCGCCACGGAATTGAGCGGTTCCTCGGCCACGCGCACGGGTATGCCCGTTTCCTGCATGATAAGCTCGTCCAATCCGTTAAGCAGCGCGCCGCCGCCCGTTAGAACGATGCCCGACTCCATCACGTCGGCGGCCAATTCCGGCGGCGTGCGTTCCAAGGTATAGCGGATCGCGTCGATGACGGCGGCCACGGGTTCGGACAACGCCGCTTTCGCTTCCACTTCGGACAGCGTGATCGTGCGCGGAAGGCCGGAAACCAAATCCCGCCCGCGTACCTGCATGACGGTATCCGGGTTGGGGCCGAACGCGCAGCCGATGTTAATCTTAATATTCTCCGCCGTGCGGTCGCCGATGGCCAAGCCAAACTCGCGCCGCACGTAATTAATAATGTAGTTATCGAATTCGTCGCCCGCCGTGCGCAGGGACTTCGCTTCGACGATACCGCCCAGGGAAATCACCGCGACCTCCGACGTGCCGCCGCCGATGTCCACGATCATACTGCCCGTAGGCTCGTCCACCGGAAGGCCCGCGCCGATGGCCGCCGCCATGGGTTCCTCAATCAAAAAAACCGCCCTGTCGCTGGCACCCGCGGCGGTCGTGGCTTCCCACACCGCGCGTTTTTCCACTTCGGTAACGCCGGACGGTACGCACACCACCACACGCGGCCTGCGGGAAAACAACCGCTGGGCGCGCGCCTTTTGGATAAAATAGCGCAGCATCGCGCGTGTCGTTTCAAAGTCCGCGATAACGCCGTCCTTCATGGGGCGTATCGCCACGATGCTGCCGGGTGTACGGCCGATCATTTGCTTCGCTTCGTCGCCTACGGCCATGACCTTTTTGGAAACCGTGTTGATCGCCACGACGGAGGGTTCGTTTAAAATGATCCCCCTGCCTTTGGAAAATACCAGCGTGTTCGCCGTGCCTAAGTCAATCCCTAAACTGTAAGAAAACATCCCCTGCCTACTTTCCTTCGTGTTGTATAGAGAGTATTACCATTTAATTACTTTGCTAACGCCCATTATCACACAGTTTATTGATTATTACAATTCCATTGCAAAAGAAGCGGACAGAAAAACGAACCGTCACGTATATATTAGGAAGATACGCGGGAGGGGTCACTCCAAGGCCGTCGGGTTGCCGGTTGCTTCCCGTGCCTGAAAACAGTATGGCGTATCCGATCATTAACTTATATAAAGGAGCAGAAACCTATGGAACCGAAAGTAATGTTATACGATTCCAACAACGTAAAGATAGGCGAAACCTTCGCCCGCCGCGCGAGGCAGCTCGTAAAGCAGCAGCGCGCCGTATGGACGAACGCGGAACAAACCGCCGTGCGTTTTCTTGCCGGTATGGAGCATTTGAAGGATACGGAAGAAGACACCCCGCGGCCGGAGGACGTTAACGCTGCGTATGACGCGCAGCTTATGAAGCTGGCCCGCCGCCGTGTTGTTCTTAAAAACGTTTTCCGCATGATGGTAACGGTTTATTTGTTGGTTAATACGTTTTTGGTGTTTATTTGGCTGACCGTTGCGGGGCGGGGTGAGTTTTGGCCGATATGGAGCATCGCGGGTTGGGGGCTTGCACTTGCGATTGTGAAAGCCGCTTTTACTCTTGCTTCAAGCCCTCCGAACCTTTATGACACCCGCGTGGCGGAGGAATATAATCGGTTGAAGGGTTCGGTTGGGACGAGGGAATAAAGATACGACTCGATTGTAAACGGTAGTTTCCGGACCGAGGGGGCGGGGGGTTTCCCCTCCCCCCGGACGGGAGTGTACGGAAAAAACAGCATATTTTTTCCAATAGCTATTTGGAAATATCTGTGCTATGCTGACCCCGTTATCACCAAGAGGGGTTGACAAATTGAAAAGCCGCCGCATAATTTTTAAGCAAGCAAGCAAGCAAGCAAGCAAGCAAGCAAGCAAGCAAGCAAGCAAGCAAGCAAGCAAGCAAGCAAGCAAGCAAGCAAGCGGATAGCGGGTAGTCCCTTTCTTTTTACGACCCTATTTGATTTAAAATCATAGAAGTGAACTTTGTCTCAATTTGAGACGAAGTTCATTTTTTTATTACAAGGAGGCGTTAGGTAATGAAAAAGTTTATTACAACGATCTTAATAATTGCGGGGATTTTCGCGTTAACGGCGGGGATGTTTATAACCGTAAACGCGTCTACGCTTACGGAGGGGGACTGGCAGTACACCGTGTCGGGTGGTAACGCGACCGTTACGGGATACACGGGCGCGGGCGGAAATATCACAATTCCGTCCACGCTCGGCGGTTATCCCGTAACCGCGATTGGCGAAAGGTCATTATCTTGGAATACTTTGCTGACGAGCGTAACCATACCCAACGGCGTAACATATATCGGTTTACGGGCGTTCCAAAGTTGTACTTCATTAACAACCGTAATTATGCCCGACAGCGTGGTAACGGTTGGCGACGGTGTATTTCTTTTATGCACTTCTTTATCAAATGTAACTTTATCCAACAATTTAACTATGATAAGCAACATTATGTTCAGCGCTTGCGAATCATTAACAAGTATAACCATCCCGAACAGCGTTACTTCGATTGGCAGGCTTGCGTTTGATCAATCCGGGCTGACCAGCGTGACCATCCCCAACAGCGTGACATCAATTGGTCAACAAGCGTTCTCGACTTGCCGTTCGCTAACGAGTGTAACCATCGGCAGCGGTGTGAGAACGATTGGTGATGATGCGTTCATGAATTGCCAATCATTAACAAGCATAGTCATACCAAACAACGTGACTTCGATTGGCGAAAGGGTGTTTGATAGTTGCCGTTCGTTGGCGAGTGTGACCATCGGCAGCGGATTAAGAACGATAAGTAGTAGAGCGTTTAACTCTTGTATTGCGCTAACGAGCGTGATTATACCTGACAATATAACCACGATTGGTGAATATGCGTTTGCTAATTGCCATTCGCTTTCAAGCGTGACCATCGGTAGCGGTGTAACCACGATTGGGGATTTTGCGTTTGGTTGGTGTCATTTACTGACAAGCATATCCATTCCGAATAATGTGGTTAATTTCGGTCGTAATGTATTTGCTGTAAATGCCGAAATAAGACCAAAAATCAATATTATTTGTTACCCCAATTCCGCTGCACACACATACGCATTAGGTGACACTCATATACACAGCGTTACATTGCTTTCAAGCGGTTCAACAACCCCAAGCCCTTCACCGTCACCCAGTCCGTCGCCAACGCCAAGTCCTTCACCGTCTCCCTCGCCCGCTGTTTCTCCGTCCCCATCGCCCTCCCCCACCCCCTCACCGTCCCCCACCCCCGAAACATCGCCAACCCCCGCACCCACCCCCGCCCCCATCGTAACCGCGTCCTTCGGCGGGCGGTTGACGTACGACGACGGTACACCCATGGCGAACGTCATCGTGGCGTTGTTCTCCGACCCGCTCGTTACCGCAACCGATGATGACGGGTATTTCACCTTTGCCAACGCACCCATAGGAGCGCACACCCTGCGGGTTTATCTAACGCAAGCCGACTACGACGGCAACAACCCCGTGCTGGAGCAAAGCGTTACCGTTTCATCGAATACCGACGAAAATACCGTAGCCTTTACCGTAGCGGCACCCGAACCCGAGCCGACCTCCGAACCGTCACCCGACCCCGATCCCACGCCAACCCCCGAACCGTCACCCGACCCCGACCCAACGCCAACCCCCGAGCCGTCCCCCACGCCCGAACCATCTCCCGACCCAACACCCGCACCTGCGCCAACAACCACCCCCCCCCCAACCCCCCCCCCCCCACCCGAACCAACCAACCGCAACGACCTGTTATGGCGGTGGGTACTTTTAGGGGGTCTAGCTGTAAGGG